>NZ_JBMKGW010000019.1:0-72029 GCF_049237125.1 Enterobacter cloacae complex sp. GYL001
TCGGGTGTGTAAGCGCAGCGATGCGTTGAGCTAACCGATACTAATGAACCGTGAGGCTTAACCTTACAACGCCGAAGGTGTTTTGGCGAAGAGACGAAATTTTCAGCTTAGATTCAGAGTCCGAAGGATTTTGCGCTGAGACAAGGCGGCAAACGAAGGAAAGGAAGGAGCATACTGAGGTATGTGACTGACTTTACGAGAGCAGCCAACGCAGTATCAGTGCGAAAGACACTGGACAGAGCACAAGAATTTGCCTGGCGGCTTTAGCGCGGTGGTCCCACCTGACCCCATGCCGAACTCAGAAGTGAAACGCCGTAGCGCCGATGGTAGTGTGGGGTCTCCCCATGTGAGAGTAGGGAACTGCCAGGCATCAATTAAGAAGAACCCCGTACCGTAAGGTGCGGGGTTTTTTGCTTTGTACGTTCTGAAAAGTCGGGTGGTGGCCCAGCTTTACCCGCCCTACATGCTCTCCCTCCTTGAAACTTTCTCACCTTTCGCTTGCAGACTCGACATTAACCCCGTTTCTGGGTATCGTTAGCTGTCTGGATGTCTAAACGTTTATACGTATGCTGTGAGGATTTAAGGTTATGCCGATTCGGGTGCAGGACGAGCTACCAGCCGTCAATTTCTTGCGTGAAGAGAATGTCTTCGTAATGACAACTTCGCGTGCTTCTGGTCAGGAAATTCGCCCGCTGAAGGTGCTGATCCTTAATCTGATGCCAAAGAAGATCGAAACGGAGAACCAGTTCCTGCGTTTGCTCTCCAACTCTCCGCTTCAGGTTGATATCCAGCTGCTGCGCATTGACGCGCGTGAGTCACGCAACACGCCTGCTGAGCATCTGAATAACTTCTACTGTAATTTTGAAGATATTCGCGATGAGAATTTCGATGGACTGATCGTCACCGGCGCACCGCTGGGTCTGGTGGAATTTAATGACGTTGCCTACTGGCCACAGATCAGGCAGGTGCTGGAGTGGGCAAAAGATCACGTCACGTCCACCTTGTTTGTCTGTTGGGCGGTACAGGCCGCACTGAATATCCTCTATGGCATTCCCAAGCAAACCCGCAGCGACAAACTTTCTGGCGTATACGAACACCACATTCTTCACCCGCATGCGCTGCTGACGCGTGGTTTCGATGACACTTTCCTGGCCCCGCATTCTCGCTACGCCGATTTTCCGGCACAGCTGATCCGCGATTACACCGACCTGGAAATCCTGGCCGAAACGGAAGACGGCGATGCCTACCTGTTCGCCAGTAAAGACAAACGCATCGCGTTCGTTACCGGCCATCCTGAGTACGATCCGCATACCCTCGCCTCAGAGTATTTTCGTGACGTTGAAGCGGGTCTGAATCCGGATGTCCCGTACAACTATTTCCCGAAAAATGATCCGCAAAACACGCCTCGGGCAACCTGGCGTAGCCACGGAAATTTGCTGTTTACCAACTGGCTCAACTATTACGTCTACCAGATTACGCCGTACGATCTGCGCCACATGAATCCGACGCTGGAGTAATCGTCTGCATTAAACGATCCTAAAGCGTTTCAGCTATTCAGATCAGGCACCTTCGGGTGCCTTTTTTATTTCCGAAATCCAACTCAACATCGAAGAAAACTTTAATTCCATATTAATCATGCAGTTGTGATTATATATAAATTAAAATGGAAATTGTTTTTGATTTTGGAAAAATTATAGATAGTCTTAATTCTGCTGAGCGAAAACTACACAACGATCTTTCG
The DNA here is from genome assembly GCF_049237125.1 of Enterobacter cloacae complex sp. GYL001. Taxonomy (NCBI): domain Bacteria; kingdom Pseudomonadati; phylum Pseudomonadota; class Gammaproteobacteria; order Enterobacterales; family Enterobacteriaceae; genus Enterobacter; species Enterobacter cloacae complex sp. GYL001. The sequence goes on from NZ_JBMKGW010000019.1 coordinate 1,742, forward strand.
CTCGCGTCGGGGGCGTGATTTTGGATCTTTGATGAGGAGCAGAACGATGACTCAACAGGCAACAACGGTCGATGAACTGACCTTTACCCAGCCGAATGGTGAACAAGAACAGCAAGTTTTGACGGCAGAAGCGGTAGAGTTTCTGACTGAACTGGTGACTCGCTTTACGCCACAGCGTAATAAACTGCTGGCGGCGCGCATTCATCAACAGCAGGAGATCGATAACGGCAAGTTGCCAGGGTTTATTTCGGAAACCGCTTCCATTCGTCATGGTGAATGGAAAATTCGCGGAATCCCTGAAGATTTACAGGATCGTCGCGTAGAGATCACCGGTCCGGTAGAGCGCAAAATGGTGATCAACGCCATGAATGCCAACGTCAAAGTATTTATGGCGGACTTCGAAGATTCCCTCGCGCCGGACTGGCAGAAAGTTATCGACGGGCAGATCAACCTGCGCGACGCCGTCAACGGCACCATCAGCTATACCAACGAAGCCGGTAAAATTTACCAGCTCAAACCGAATCCGGCGGTGCTGATCTGCCGCGTACGCGGTCTGCATTTGCCAGAAAAACACGTCACCTGGCGCGGAGAAGCGATTCCGGGCAGCCTGTTCGACTTTGCGCTGTACTTCTTTCACAACTATAAAAACCTGCTGGCGAAAGGCAGCGGCCCCTATTTCTATCTGCCGAAAACCCAGTCCTGGCAGGAAGCGGCGTGGTGGAGTGAAGTCTTCAGCTACGCAGAAGACCGCTTTGGCCTGCCGCGCGGCACCATTAAGGCCACGCTGCTGATTGAAACCCTGCCTGCCGTATTCCAGATGCATGAGATCCTCCATGCGCTGCGTGACCATATTGTGGGCCTGAACTGCGGCCGTTGGGATTACATCTTCAGCTACATCAAAACCCTGAAAAACCATACCGACCGGGTATTGCCGGATCGTCAGGTTGTCACCATGGATAAACCGTTCCTCAGCGCCTACTCGCGCCTGCTGATTAAGACCTGCCACAAACGCGGCGCCTTTGCGATGGGCGGCATGGCGGCGTTTATCCCGAGTAAAGACGCAGAGCGTAACAATCAGGTGCTCAACAAGGTGAAAGCCGATAAAGAGCTGGAAGCCCGTAATGGCCACGACGGGACGTGGATTGCCCATCCTGGTCTGGCCGATACGGCGATGGAAGTCTTTAACCGCGTACTCGGCGACAACAAAAACCAGCTGTTTGTCACCCGTGAAGACGATGCGCCAATCGCAGAAGAACAGTTGCTGGCGCCGTGTGCGGGCGAACGCACGGAAGAGGGAATGCGCGCCAACATTCGCGTCGCCGTGCAGTACATCGAGGCATGGATCTCAGGCAACGGCTGCGTGCCGATCTACGGCCTGATGGAAGATGCCGCCACGGCGGAAATTTCACGTACCTCCATCTGGCAGTGGATCCATCATCAAAAAACGCTCAGCAACGGCAAACCGGTAACCAAAGCCCTGTTCCGTCAGATGCTGGCCGAAGAGATGCGGGTCATCCAGGACGAACTGGGCGAGCACCGCTTCAGCAGTGGGCGTTTTGACGATGCCGCACGTCTGATGGAGCAAATCACCACCTCTGATGACTTAATCGACTTCCTGACCCTGCCGGGCTACCGCTTCCTGGCGTAATTCACCACATAACAATATGGAGCATCTGCACATGAAAACTCGTACCCAACAGATCGAAGAGTTACAAAAAGAGTGGACCCAACCGCGCTGGGAAGGCATCCGCCGTCCGTACAGCGCAGAGGAAGTGGTGAAGTTACGCGGCTCGGTTAACCCGGAATGTACGCTGGCGCAGAACGGCGCGGCGAAAATGTGGGATCTGCTGCATGGGGGGTCTAAAAAAGGCTATATCAACAGCCTCGGCGCGCTGACCGGCGGTCAGGCATTGCAGCAGGCGAAGGCCGGCATTGAAGCTATCTATCTTTCCGGCTGGCAGGTCGCGGCGGATGCTAACCTGGCCGCCAGCATGTATCCGGATCAATCTCTTTATCCGGCGAACTCGGTGCCGTCAGTGGTGGATCGGATCAACAATACCTTCCGCCGTGCGGATCAGATCCAGTGGGCCGCGGGTATCGAACCCCACGATCCGCGTTTTATCGACTATTTCCTGCCGATCGTCGCTGATGCGGAAGCCGGTTTCGGCGGCGTGCTGAACGCCTTTGAGCTGATGAAATCCATGATTGAGGCCGGTGCAGCGGCCGTTCACTTTGAAGATCAGCTGGCGTCGGTGAAGAAGTGCGGGCATATGGGCGGGAAAGTGCTGGTGCCAACCCAGGAAGCGATCCAGAAGCTGGTTGCCGCGCGTCTGGCTGCTGACGTGCTCGGCGTGCCGATGCTGGTGATTGCCCGTACCGATGCTGACGCGGCGGACCTGATCACCTCTGACTGCGACCCGTATGACAGCGAATTCATTACCGGCGAACGTACCAGCGAAGGGTTCTATCGCACACATGCCGGTATTGAACAGGCGATCAGCCGCGGCCTGGCGTATGCCCCTTACGCCGACCTGGTCTGGTGTGAAACCTCCACGCCGGATCTGGCGCTGGCGAAGCGCTTTGCCGATGCGATTCATGCGAAGTATCCGGGCAAGCTGCTGGCCTATAACTGTTCGCCGTCCTTCAACTGGCAAAAGAATCTGGACGATACGACCATCGCCAGCTTCCAGCAGCAATTGTCAGATATGGGCTACAAGTACCAGTTCATCACCCTGGCGGGTATCCACAGCATGTGGTTCAACATGTTCGACCTGGCGCACGCCTACGCGCAGGGCGAAGGCATGAAACACTATGTTGAGAAGGTGCAGCAGCCAGAATTTGCGGCGGGCAAAGAAGGATATACCTTCGTTTCGCACCAGCAGGAAGTGGGAACCGGCTACTTCGATAATGTGACCACGATTATTCAGGGCGGGGCCTCCTCCGTCACGGCATTAACGGGCTCGACGGAAGAAGCACAGTTCTAATCTTTTCCCCCTCTCCCCCCTCGGGGAGAGGGTTGGGGTGAGGGGGAATATATGTCGCGTGGTCTGGAATTACTGATTGCCCAAACTATTTTGCAGGGCTTTGATGCCCAGTATGGCCGCTTTCTGGAAGTCACCTCTGGCGCGCAACAGCGTTTTGAGCACGCCGACTGGCATGCGGTTCAGCAGGCCATGAAGCAGCGTATCCATCTTTATGATCACCACGTAGGTCTGGTGGTGGAGCAACTGCGCTGTATCACCGACGGTAAAAGCCCGGATGCGGAATTTTTACTGCGCGTGAAAGAGCACTACACCCATCTGTTACCCGACTACCCGCGCTTCGAGATTGCGGAGAGCTTTTTCAACTCCGTCTATTGCCGGTTATTTGACCACCGCTCATTATCTCCTGAGCGGTTATTTATCTTCAGCTCCCAGCCGGAGCGCCGCTTTCGTACCATTCCGCGTCCGCTGGCGAAAGATTTCTTTCCCGATCGCGGTTGGGAAAAGCTCCTGCACCGCGTCTTAACGGATTTGCCGCTGCGCCTGCCTTGGGAGAATAAACCCCGGGATATCGGCTATATCCACGCATATCTCAGTGAAACCTTCGGTGAGGCGGTGCTCAGCCGCAGCCATTTGCAGGTTGCCAACGAGCTTTTCTACCGGAATAAGGCCGCCTGGCTGGTGGGCAAACTGGTTACGCCGACAGCTATCGTGCCGTTTCTGCTACCCATTCACCGTACCGACGACGGCGAACTGTTTGTCGATACCTGCCTGACTACCAGCGCTGAGGCCAGTATCGTATTTGGCTTCGCCCGCTCCTATTTCATGGTCTATGCCCCACTGCCTGCCGCCCTGGTGGAGTGGCTGCGCGAGATCCTGCCGGGCAAAACCACCGCCGAGCTGTATATGGCGATTGGCTGTCAGAAGCATGCCAAAACGGAAAGCTATCGGGAATATCTGCGTTATGTCACCACGGCTGATGAGCAGTTTATCGAAGCGCCAGGCATTCGCGGCATGGTGATGCTGGTTTTCACACTGCCGGGCTTCGACCGGGTGTTTAAGGTGATTAAGGATAAATTCGCCCCGCAGAAGGAGATGAGCGCCGCGCACGTTCGTGCCTGCTATCAACTGGTTAAAGAACACGACCGCGTCGGGCGCATGGCGGATACCCAGGAGTTTGAAAACTTTGTGCTGGATAAGCAGCAGATCGATCCGGCGCTGATGTCGCTGCTAATGCAGGAAGCGCCGACGAAAATTACCGATCTTGGCGATAAGATTGCGATTAGCCATCTCTATATCGAGCGCCGGATGGTGCCGCTAAATATCTGGCTGGAGCAATCCGAAGGCCAGGCTTTACGAGACGCCATTGAAGAGTACGGCAATGCGATTCGCCAGCTCGCCGCCGCCAATATTTTTCCCGGCGACATGCTGTTTAAAAACTTCGGCGTCACCCGTCACGGGCGGGTGGTGTTCTACGATTACGATGAAATTTGCTACATGACCGAGGTGAACTTCCGCGATATCCCGCCGCCGCGCTACCCGGAAGATGAACTGTCCAGCGAGCCGTGGTACAGCGTATCGCCGGGCGATGTGTTTCCGGAGGAGTTTCGCCACTGGCTTTGTGCCGACCCGCGCATCGGGCCGCTATTCGAAGAGATGCATGCCGATCTGTTCCGCGCCAGCTACTGGCGCGGGCTGCAAACGCGGATAAAAAATGGGCACGTGGAAGATGTCTACGCTTACCGCCGCAAGCAGCGGTTTTGCATCCGCTTTTCTCCCTCTCCCTGTGGGAGAGGGCCGGGGTGAGGGCATCAGGCGGCAATGCACGTTTAACGAATCCCACCATACGCCAGCGTCACCTCTTTCGCGGCCTTAATCACCATCGCGCCCAGCTCGGTGACGCGGTCGTCGGTCATACGTGAAATCGGCCCGGAGATGGAGATAGCGGCAAACGGCTCGCGGTGCTCGTCAAAAATGCAGGACGCGAGGCAGCGCAGCCCGAGGGCATGTTCTTCGTCATCAAACGAATAGCCGCGCTTGCGGGTCAGAGCCAGATCTTCTTTCAGATGCACCGGCGACACCAGCGTGGCGTGGGTATAGGCGTGCAGTCCTTTACGGTGCAGCAGCCCCGTTACCTGCTCTTCGCTCAGCTGCGAGAGAAACGCTTTCCCTGCGCCAGAGGCGTGCATCGGCAGCTTGCCGCCAATCGGCGCGGACATGCGCATCAGCTGTGTACACTGCACCTGGTCGATGATAATCGCCTGGTGATCGCTCTGATCCAGCACGGCCAGGTTTACCGTCTCGCCGGACTCCTCCATCAGCTTGCGCAGAATCGGGTGGACAATCGCCAGCAGGTTGCGGCTTTGCAGGAAGCTGCTGCCGACAATAAATGCATGCGCCCCCACCGCCCAGTGTCCCAGCTCGCCCACCTGACGCACGAAGCCCAGCTGCTGCATGGTGGTCAGCAGACGGTGCGTGGTGGAGTTCGGCAGGCCAGCCTGCTGCGCCAGCTCTGTCAGGGCCACGCTACCATGCGATTCGGCTATCCATTCCAGCAGCTTCAGGCCGCGCGTCAGGGATTGAACCTGTCCGCCAGGTTGTGCAGCGGTGGTTGCAGCAGGTTTTCTGCCGCGTTTAGCGGGAACGGTCGTAACCATGACGAACTCCTTTTTCTGTATCGTGGAAATCATTTTCGTTTTATTTGGTGGTTTTGCAACCGCTTTCCTGACTGATCGGAGGAGTGATAGTGAACATGTCTCATGTTACCGCTGTGTGACTTTTCGACCCTGCGAGATTATGCCAGTATGGAACGCAGCCTTTTGGCCATGTTGAGCGTTGTCGGGAGCAAGTGTGAGCAGCAAAGTAGAGCAACTGCGTGCGCAGTTAAATGAACGAATTCTGGTGCTGGACGGCGGCATGGGCACCATGATCCAGGGCTATCGTCTGAGTGAAGACGATTTCCGCGGCGAGCGCTTTGCCGACTGGCCTTGTGACCTGAAAGGGAACAATGACCTGCTGGTGTTAAGCAAACCGTCTGTCATCAGGGATATCCACAACGCTTACTTCGAAGCGGGTGCGGATATTGTTGAAACCAACACCTTCAACTCGACAACCATCGCCATGGCGGATTACCAGATGGAATCCCTGTCGGCGGAGATCAACTTTGAAGCGGCGAAGCTGGCGCGCGCCTGCGCCGACGAATGGACGGCCCGTACGCCGGACAAGCCGCGCTACGTAGCCGGGGTGCTGGGCCCAACCAACCGCACCGCGTCGATTTCTCCGGACGTCAACGACCCGGCGTTTCGGAACATCACCTTTGACCAGCTGGTTACCGCCTACCGCGAGTCGACCAAAGCGCTGGTGGAAGGCGGTTCCGATCTGATCCTGATTGAAACCGTATTCGACACCCTCAACGCTAAAGCCGCGATTTACGCGGTGAAAGAGGAGTTCGAGGCGCTGGGCGTCGACCTGCCGATCATGATTTCCGGCACCATCACCGACGCCTCGGGGCGCACGCTTTCCGGCCAGACAACCGAAGCGTTTTATAACTCCCTGCGCCACGCCGAAGCGCTCTCCTTCGGCCTGAACTGCGCGCTGGGGCCGGACGAGCTGCGCCAGTACGTGCAGGAGCTTTCGCGCATCGCAGAGTGCTACGTCACCGCCCACCCGAACGCCGGTCTGCCGAACGCGTTTGGTGAGTACGATCTTGATGCCGACACCATGGCGGCGCAAATCCGCGAATGGGCCGAATCTGGTTTCCTCAACATCGTCGGCGGCTGCTGCGGCACCACGCCTGAGCATATCGCCGCCATGAGCCGCGCCGTCGCCGGGCTTCCACCGCGCAAGCTACCCGAGCTTCCGGTAGCCTGTCGTCTGTCCGGCCTGGAGCCGTTGACCATCGGCGACGACAGCCTGTTTGTGAACGTGGGTGAACGTACTAACGTTACCGGTTCTGCGAAGTTCAAGCGCCTGATCAAAGAAGAGAAGTACAGCGAAGCGCTGGACGTTGCCCGCCAGCAGGTAGAAAGCGGCGCGCAGATCATCGATATCAACATGGACGAGGGGATGCTTGATGCCGAAGCGGCAATGGTGCGTTTCCTCAACCTGATTGCCGGTGAGCCGGATATCGCCCGCGTGCCGATCATGATTGACTCTTCCAAATGGGAAGTCATCGAAAAAGGGCTGAAGTGCATTCAGGGCAAAGGCATCGTTAACTCCATCTCGATGAAAGAGGGCGTCGATACCTTTATCCACCACGCGAAGCTGGTCCGTCGCTACGGAGCCGCCGTGGTGGTGATGGCCTTCGATGAAGTGGGCCAGGCCGATACCCGCGAGCGCAAGATTGAGATTTGCCGCCGCGCGTACAAAATTTTGACCGAAGAGGTGGGCTTCCCGCCTGAAGACATCATCTTCGACCCGAACATCTTCGCCGTCGCGACCGGCATCGAAGAGCACAACAACTACGCCCAGGACTTTATCGGCGCGTGTGAAGACATTAAACGCGAGCTACCGCATGCGCTGATCTCCGGTGGCGTGTCAAACGTGTCGTTCTCGTTCCGCGGCAACGACCCGGTGCGTGAGGCGATCCACGCCGTGTTCCTTTACTACGCCATCCGCAACGGGATGGACATGGGGATCGTCAACGCTGGCCAGCTGGCAATTTACGACGATCTGCCAGCCGAGCTGCGCGACGCCGTAGAAGACGTGATCCTCAATCGTCGTGACGACGCCACCGAACGCATGCTGGATCTGGCGGAAAAATACCGCGGCAGTAAATCTGACGAATCAGCCAACGTTCAACAGGCCGAATGGCGCTCCTGGGATGTGAATAAGCGTCTGGAATACTCGCTGGTAAAAGGCATTACCGAGTTTATCGAGCAGGATACCGAGGAAGCGCGTCAGCAGGCCGCCCGTCCGATTGAAGTGATCGAAGGGCCGCTGATGGACGGTATGAACGTGGTCGGCGATCTGTTCGGCGAGGGCAAAATGTTCCTGCCGCAGGTGGTGAAATCCGCCCGCGTCATGAAGCAGGCGGTGGCGTATCTGGAACCCTTTATCGAAGCCAGCAAAGAGAAGGGCTCCAGTAACGGTAAAATGGTCATCGCCACCGTGAAGGGCGACGTACACGACATCGGCAAAAACATCGTTGGCGTGGTGTTGCAGTGTAATAACTACGAAATTATCGATCTTGGCGTGATGGTCCCGGCGGATAAAATCCTCAGGACCGCGCGCGAAGTGAATGCGGATCTGATTGGTCTTTCCGGGCTGATTACGCCTTCGCTTGACGAAATGGTCAACGTGGCAAAAGAGATGGAGCGCCAGGGCTTTACCATTCCGCTGCTGATTGGCGGGGCAACCACCTCGAAAGCCCACACGGCGGTGAAAATCGAGCAGAACTACAGTGGGCCGACGGTGTATGTTCAAAACGCCTCGCGCACCGTGGGCGTGGTCTCCGCGCTGCTGTCCGACACCCAGCGCGATGACTTTGTCGCCCGCACCCGCAAAGAGTATGAAACCGTCCGCATTCAGCATGGACGTAAGAAACCGCGCACGCCGCCGGTTTCGCTTCAGGCGGCGCGCGATAACGATCTGGCGTTCGACTGGTCCAGCTATACGCCGCCGGTCGCACACCGTCTGGGCGTGCAGGACGTGACGGCCAGCATCGAAACGCTGCGTAACTACATCGACTGGACGCCGTTCTTCATGACCTGGTCGCTGGCGGGCAAATATCCGCGCATTCTTGAAGATGAGGTGGTGGGCGAAGAGGCGAAGCGCCTGTTTAAAGATGCTAACGACATGCTCGACAGGCTGAGCGCAGAGAAAGCCCTCAACCCGCGCGGCGTGGTGGGGCTGTTCCCGGCGAACCGCGTGGGCGACGATGTGGAAATCTACCGCGATGAAACCCGCACCCACGTGCTGGCCGTGAGCCACCACCTGCGCCAGCAAACCGAGAAAGTAGGCTTTGCCAACTACTGCCTGGCGGATTTCGTCGCACCGAAACTCTCCGGTAAAGCCGACTATATCGGCGCCTTTGCCGTAACCGGTGGTCTGGAAGAAGACGCGCTGGCGGATGCGTACGACGCGCAGCACGATGATTACAACAAAATCATGGTGAAAGCGATCGCCGACCGTCTGGCGGAAGCCTTCGCTGAATATCTGCATGAACGCGTACGTAAGGTGCACTGGGGCTACGCGGCGAATGAGAATCTCAGCAACGAGGAGCTGATCCGCGAAAATTACCAGGGCATTCGTCCGGCGCCGGGGTATCCGGCCTGCCCGGAACACACCGAGAAGGGCACTATCTGGAAGTTGCTGGACGTCGAAGCGCATACCGGCATGAAGCTCACCGAGTCGTTCGCCATGTGGCCGGGCGCGTCCGTTTCCGGCTGGTACTTCAGCCATCCGGACAGCAAGTACTTCGCCGTGGCACAGCTTCAGCGCGATCAGATTGAGGATTACGCCCTGCGTAAAGGCATGAGCGTGTCAGAGGTGGAACGCTGGCTGGCGCCGAATTTGGGCTACGACGCAGACTAACGTCACTTTTCCTTACAACAAACAGGGCACCGCTATGGTGCCTTGTCTCTTTCTTACGTTTAAACCCTTATACTGAACCTCAGGAAAACGAATAACGATAAGGAGGAATACCTACCGTGTTGACGTTGTTACACCTGCTCTCCGCAGTCGCACTGCTGGTATGGGGCACCCATATCGTTCGTACCGGCGTGATGCGCGTGTTTGGCGCACGTTTACGTACCGTTCTCAGCGGCAGCGTTGAGAAGAAGCCGCTCGCCTTCTGCGCGGGTATTGGCGTCACGGCGCTGGTGCAAAGCAGCAACGCCACCACCATGCTCGTCACCTCGTTCGTGGCGCAGGATCTGGTGGCGCTCGCCCCGGCGCTGGTGATTGTCCTTGGCGCCGACGTCGGTACCGCGCTGATGGCGCGTATCCTGACGTTCGATCTCTCCTGGCTGTCGCCACTGCTGATTTTTATCGGCGTCATTTTTTTCCTCGGCCGTAAGCAAAGCCGTGCCGGGCAGCTTGGCCGCGTCGGTATTGGCCTCGGGCTGATCCTGCTGGCACTGGAGCTGATTGTGCAGGCTGTCACGCCGATCACCCAGGCCAACGGTGTGCAGGTCATCTTCGCCTCGTTAACCGGCGATATTATGCTGGATGCGCTGATCGGCGCGGTATTCGCCATCGTCAGCTACTCCAGCCTGGCAGCGGTCCTGCTGACGGCGACCTTAACCGCCGCAGGGGTAATTTCCTTCCCGGTGGCGCTGTGCCTGGTGATCGGTGCCAACCTCGGCTCTGGCCTGCTGGCGATGCTCAACAACAGCGCCGCCAACGCTGCCGCCCGCCGGGTGGCGCTGGGGAGTTTACTGTTTAAGCTGGTGGGTAGCCTGATCATTCTGCCGTTTGTGCACCCGCTGGCGAACCTGATGGATAATCTCTCTCTGCCGAAAGCGGAGCTGGTGATCTACTTCCACGTCTTCTACAACCTGGTGCGCTGTCTGGCGATGGTGCCGTTTGCCGCGCCGATGGCCCGCTTCTGCGAGCGGCTTATTCGTGATGAACCGGAGCTGGACGCGCGCCTTAAACCGAAGCATCTGGACACCTCGGTGCTGGATACTCCTGCGCTGGCAATCGCCAATGCCGCCCGCGAAACGCTGCGCATGGGCGACGCGATGGAAACCATGCTGGAAGGGCTGCAAAAGGTGATGCACGGCGAGCCGCGCGAAGAAAAAGAGCTGCGCAGGCTGGCGGACGATATCAACGTGCTGTATACCGCCATCAAGCTCTATCTGGCGCGGATCCCCCAGGACGAGCTGGCGGAAGAGGAGTCGCGCCGCTGGGCGGAAATCATCGAGATGTCGCTTAACCTGGAGCAGGCTTCGGATATTGTCGAGCGTATGGGCAGTGAAATCGCAGACAAATCCCTGGCCGCACGCCGGGCGTTTTCTGTTGAAGGGCTGAAAGAGCTGGAAGCGCTGCACGAACAGCTGGTCAGCAACCTGAAGCTGGCGATGTCGGTCTTCTTCTCCAGCGACGTGCCAAGCGCGCGCCGCCTGCGCCGCAATAAGCATCGTTTCCGCATCCTTAATCGCCGCTACTCACACGCCCACGTTGAGCGTCTGCACCAGCAGAACGTGCAGAGTATCGAGACCAGCTCACTCCACCTGGGGCTGCTGGGGGATATGAAGCGTCTCAACTCGTTGTTCTGTGCGGTGGCCTATAGCGTGATGGAGCAGCCGGATGAAGACGATGAGCGGGATGAGTATTAATCTCTGAAAGCGCCTCGCAAAACCCTTTTGTGAGGCGTGACACCTTCTAAAGAGCAATTCATTCTTAAGGCCTTACATTTTTAAGGGAATAGAAAATGCTCGTTTATTACGCTACACTTCGCCAATTCATGCGCATTCCAATGGGGGTTATCATGCGCACTACTAATGGCATTAAAAAATCAGTCAATGTTTCGTTAGCACCAGAAATTCTTGAAGAAGCGCGACGTCTTAAGCTCAATCTCTCTGCTGTACTCACGGCCGCTCTACAGGAGCAGTTTCGTGCGCATCAGCGCGCAGAGTGGTTAGCAGAAAATAAAGCGTCTATAGAGGCCATTAACCAGTGGGTTGATGAAAACGGCTCCTTTAGTGACTTTCAGAGGTCATTCTGATGGAGCAATATTTTGCTTATGCGAATGAAGGTAATGGGAAAAAAGCATATCCATGGCTTATTAACATGCAGCATCCTGTTGCTAATGTGATGAAACATGTACTGGTTGCTCCCGCCGTTGAATTAAGCCAGTTGGGCGGCATTCGTCCGCCTGCGAAAGTGTGCCCTGTCGTTGAAATCGCGGGTAAGTCCTGCGTTGTCATGATGCATATGCTGTCAGGCATCTCTTCAAAAGAGTTAGGTGAACGCGTTGCCGATCTTACTAACAGCAGTGCTTCATTGCGGGATGCACTCGATTTTCTGATCAGCGGTTACTAGGACTTTTTTGTCAGGCGCAAGGTAAGGTATATTTCGCCCTTCACAGGAGAAACTATGCTGCCAACTCAATCAACCCGATTAAACAAATACATTAGCGAGAGCGGGATCTGCTCACGTCGCGAGGCTGACCGTTACATTGAACAGGGTAACGTGTTTCTTAACGGCAAACGCGCCACCATTGGCGATCAGGTAGTGCCTGGCGATGTGGTGAAAGTGAATGGTCAGGTCATCGAACCGCGTGATGCCGAAGACCTGGTGTTTATCGCGTTGAACAAGCCGGTTGGGATTGTCAGCACTACGGAAGATGGCGAGCGGGACAACATCGTTGATTTCGTGAACCACAGCAGCCGTATTTTCCCGATTGGCCGTCTGGATAAAGACTCTCAGGGGCTGATTTTCCTTACCAACCACGGTGACCTGGTCAACAAAATTCTGCGTGCCGGTAACGACCACGAGAAAGAGTACATTGTTACGGTGAACAAGCCGGTCACGGACGAGTTCATCCGGGGAATGGGCGCAGGCGTGCCGATTCTGGGCACCGTGACGAAGAAGTGTAAAGTCAGAAAAGAGGCGCCGTTTGCGTTTCGTATCACGCTGGTGCAGGGCCTGAACCGCCAGATCCGCCGCATGTGCGAGTACTTCGGTTATGAAGTGACGAAGCTGGAACGCACGCGCATCATGAACGTCAGCCTGTCCGGGATCCCGCTGGGCGAGTGGCGTGACTTAACGGATGACGAGCTGATCGAGCTGTTCAAACTTATCGAGAACTCCTCGTCCGAAGCGAAGCCGAAAGCTAAAGCCAAACCGAAAACGCAGGCGATTAAGCGTCCGGTGGTGAAGGCACCGCAGGCGGAAGAGAAAGGGCGGGGCAAGCCGGGCAACGGAAAACGCTTTACCCAGCCGGGGCGCAAAAAGAAAGGGCGCTGATTAGCGCCTTCCACGGGTTGATGTGCTGGCGGACCAGGAAAAAGTCGCCTCTGCATCGGGTTTATAAGCCTGCTCTTTTTTCAGCTTGCGGGCTTTTTTCGCCGCGGCATCACGTTGCGCCATCAGTTTATCGATGTACTCTTTTTTAACCTGATTGGTTTCGGCGTTCGTCAGCGTGCGGCCATGCGCGATGCGGGCGCGGTCGAGAAGCGTTTTCAGTTCGCGCTGCTCGGCTTCGGTCATGTCTTTCTGGGTCAAACGTGGTGTAGCCATTGCTGAAGCCTCCTGATGGGGAGGCTTCAGTGTAAAGCAAGCCGGGTCAATTAACCCTGTTTCACCGCATCTTTTTTCGGTTGGTCATCAATCGGCTTACCGGACCAGTATCCTGCTAACAGCGAACCGGACAGGTTGTGCCAGACGGAGAACAGCGCCCCCGGTAGCGCTGCCAGCGGTGAGAAGTAAATTTTACCCAGCGCCGCCGCCAGGCCGGAGTTCTGCATCCCCACTTCGATCGCCAGCGTGCGGCAGGTGGATTCGTCAAAGCCAAACAGCTTTCCGCCCCAGTAACCGCCCAGCAGACCAATAGTGTTATGCAGCACAACCGCGACGATCACCACAAAGCCCACCGAAGCAATGTGCGATGCGGAACCGGCTACCACGGCGCTGATAATGGCCAGTATGCAGACCATCGAAAACGCGGGCAGATACGGCTCAACCGCTTTCACTACCCGCGGGAAGAGATGGTGGATCACCAGCCCCAGCGCAATCGGGATCACCACGATTTGCAGGATGCTGAGCAGCATGCCCATCACGTCCACCTGGATATGCGCGTCCACATACAGGCGGGTTAACAGCGGCGTGGCAATCACGCCCACCAGCGTGGAAACCGACGAGATGGTGACGGAGAGCGCCACGTCGCCTTTCGCCAGATAGATCATGACGTTAGATGCCGTGCCGCTGGCGACGCTCCCCACCAGCACCATCCCTGCGGAAAGGTCGGGCGGCATCTTAAAGGCCATCGCCAGCAGCCAGGCCGCGAGCGGCATCACCAGGTAGTGCAGGAAAATCCCTGCGGCAACCGGCGCCGGGCGAGACAGCACGCGTTTGAAATCGTCAATTTTCAGATGCACGCCCATGCCGAACATAATCAGCATCAGCAGCGTGGTGACCCACGGACCAATGCCCGTGAACGTGGCAGGAGTGTAATACGCGAGTACAGAGAGCAGCAGCGCCCATAACGGGAACAGCCGGGTGATAGCGGAGAGCATAGTGAATTCCTTGCAGTATTGTCGTGTTGTTTTGTTATAAAACAGCCGGGTCTGTGCCCGGCTTATTGATATTGTTTATCGTGCTAACGAATTTTATTCAAACAAATTCTGATGAAGTTTCTGCACGACCTGCTCGGCCTGATCGGCAGGGACCAGGAAGCAGAGGTTGTAGCTGGACGCGCCGTAGCAAATCATGCGGATATTGAACGGGTCGAGCACGCCGAACACCTCTTTGCCCACGCCACAGGCGCGCGACAGCTTATTACCGATGATGGCCACCAGCGCCAGATCTTCTTCCACCTCCACGCGGCACAACTCGGAAAGCTCAATCAGCAGCGACTGCGTCAGCAGGGTGTCGCCGGTAGAGGTGGAGCCGGTGGTGTCGAGCGTCAGCGCGATGCTGACTTCTGACGTGGTGATCAGGTCCACGGAGATATTGTGGCGCGCCAGGATGCCAAACACTTCCGCCAGAAATCCACGGGAGTGCAGCATATTATGGCTGTGCAGGGTAACCAGCGTCTGCTTACGACGCAGGGCCAGCGCGCGGAACAGCGGCGGGTTCTCGGTTTTCTTGCAGACCAGCGTCCCGCCCGCCTTTGGATCTTTACTGGAGCCAACGAAGACCGGAATGTCGCTGCGCACGGCGGGCAGCAGCGTGGCCGGGTGCAGCACTTTCGCGCCGAAAGTCGCCATTTCAGCCGCTTCTTCAAAGGCGATCACGTCAATACGTTTTGCCGCAGAGACCACGCGCGGGTCGGTGGTGTAGATACCCGGCACGTCCGTCCAGATATCCACGCGGGTGGCGTGCAGGGCTTCACCCAGCAGGGCGGCGGTGTAGTCGCTACCGCCACGGCCCAGCGTGGTTGTGCGCCCTTTGGCTTCGCTGCCGATAAAGCCCTGGGTGATCACTATGCCTTCATCCAGGCGCGGGGCAAGCTGCTGGTTAGTCAGCTCAGCCAGGGCTTCCACGTCCGGCTCGGCGCGGCCAAAGCGGTCGCTGGTGCGCATCACTTTACGCACGTCGAACCACTGCGCCTGAATATTGCGCTCGCGCATGATCTCAACGAACAGCAGTGTGGACATCAGTTCGCCGTGGCTGACCAGTTCATCGGTCAGTGCGCTGGAGGTGGCCAGCGACGCGGCTTCTGCCAGGGTGGTGATATTTTCCAGCAGGCGTTCCACTTCCTCACGAATGACGTTCGGGTTTTGCAGACGCTCGAGAATGTCGAACTGAATTTTGCGCAGTGCATCCAGCTTCACGAAACGCTCGGTCGCTTCCAGTCCTTCAGACAGGGAAACCAGCAGGTTCGTCACGCCGGCTGAGGCGGAAAGCACCACCAGGCGGGTATTCGGATCGGCCAGCACCACATCGGCGCTGCGGTTCATGGCATCGTAGTCTGCCACACTGGTGCCGCCAAACTTGGCGACCACAAAACTCGTCATAACAACCTCGTGTCAGGGAATGAATAGAGCGACCTTGGCACAAGAATGAAGCGAGAACAGGTGCAGGCGCAAAATACGGCCCTATAAATAAAATGCGGGGGAGGTCCTGTCAATGCTGGGATTATGCGGATTTTTCATGGGGGGGTACCCCTCAGAAACAGGACTTATAACAGGCCCATATTTTATGCTCCTTTTTCCCCCTTTTTGACCAACATTTCGCCACGCCGGAAGGGCGCGACAGCAGCTATACTTTTCGGGTCTTTTCACCTGCGTTTGATGCAGACCAGGGCAATGGCATAAAAACCATCACAATTTTTATTTGCAGGCGCTACAATCGACCGCAGTCACAATTCTCAAATCAGAAGAGTATTGCTATGAAAAACATCAACCCAACGCAGACCGCTGCATGGCAGGCACTACAGAAACATTTTGATGAAATGAAAGACGTCACTATCGCGGATCTGTTCGCGAAAGATGCCGATCGTTTCAGCAAGTTTTCCGCCACCTTCGATGACCTGATGCTGGTGGATTTCTCCAAGAACCGTATCACCGAAGAGACGCTGGCGAAGCTGCAAGATCTGGCGAAAGAGACTGAGCTGGCAGATGCCATCAAATCCATGTTCTCCGGTGAGAAAATCAACCGCACCGAAGACCGTGCCGTCCTGCACGTGGCCCTGCGTAACCGTAGCAATACGCCAATTATCGTAGACGGCAAAGATGTGATGCCGGAAGTGAACGCGGTGCTGGAAAAGATGAAAACCTTCTCTGAAGCGATCATCTCAGGTAGCTGGAAAGGCTACACCGGCAAAGCGATCACCGACGTCGTAAACATCGGTATCGGCGGCTCTGACCTCGGCCCGTTCATGGTGACCGAGGCGCTGCGCCCGTACAAAAACCACCTCAACATGCACTTCGTGTCCAACGTCGATGGGACTCACATCGCTGAAGTGCTGAAAAAGGTGAACCCGGAAACCACGCTGTTCCTGGTGGCGTCTAAAACCTTCACCACTCAGGAAACCATGACCAACGCCCACAGCGCGCGCGACTGGTTCCTGAAAACCGCGGGCGACGAAAAGCACGTGGCGAAACACTTTGCGGCGCTGTCCACCAACGGTAAAGCGGTGGGTGAGTTCGGTATTGATACCGCGAACATGTTTGAGTTCTGGGACTGGGTGGGCGGCCGCTACTCACTGTGGTCTGCGATCGGTCTGTCCATCATCCTGTCCGTGGGCTTCGACAACTTCGTTGAACTGCTCTCCGGCGCGCACGCGATGGACAAACACTTCTCCACCACCGCGCCTGAGAAAAACCTGCCGGTGCTGCTGGCGCTGATCGGGATCTGGTACAACAACTTCTTCGGCGCTGAAACCGAAGCGATTCTGCCGTACGACCAGTACATGCACCGCTTTGCGGCCTACTTCCAGCAGGGCAACATGGAATCCAACGGCAAGTACGTTGACCGTAACGGCAACGCGGTGGATTACCAGACTGGCCCAATCATCTGGGGCGAGCCGGGCACCAACGGCCAGCACGCGTTCTACCAGCTGATCCACCAGGGTACCAAAATGGTACCGTGCGATTTCATCGCCCCGGCGATTACGCACAACCCACTGTCCGACCACCATCCGAAGCTGCTGTCTAACTTCTTCGCCCAGACCGAAGCGCTGGCGTTCGGTAAATCCCGCGAGGTGGTTGAGCAGGAATACCGTGACCAGGGTAAAGATCCGGCTACGCTGGAGCACGTTGTGCCGTTTAAAGTATTCGAAGGCAACCGTCCAACTAACTCCATTCTGCTGCGCGAAATCACGCCGTTCAGCCTGGGTGCGCTGATTGCCCTCTACGAGCACAAAATCTTCACTCAGGGCGCTATTCTGAACATCTTCACCTTTGACCAGTGGGGCGTTGAGCTGGGCAAACAGCTGGCAAACCGCATTCTGCCAGAGCTGGGTGACGATAAAGCGATCGACAGCCACGACAGCTCCACTAATGGTCTGATTAACCGTTATAAAGCCTGGCGTGCGTAATAAATATGTCATGAACAATGCCGGCGATATGCCGGCATTTTTTTATCGGATAATTCCTGATGTCTGTTAGTTATCTCAAATTCTGAATCTGAGTTTAATCCGAAAAAGACGGTAACCCCGTTAATTGCTGAGGTTTATTTTAAGAAAATACGGAGTGATGCTTTAATGTTCTTATATTATAAATGTTTGATTTATAGTGATTATATATTTCCTTGATTCTATTTTCCTTCCATTTTTAACCATTAGTCTGAAAACCTCATCCCTATTTACCCCCACGGTAAACCCACTGCTTTAGTTGTGTATACTCGAATCCGCCTGAATTTCTTTTCGGGCAAATCTCCATTCATTCATTGAAGGGAAATTGTTATGAAGAAAGTACTGTATGGCATTTTTGCCATATCTACGCTTGCGGCGACGTCTGTCTATGCAGCTCCGGTCCAGGTCGGGGAAGCAGCAGGGTCGGCAGCGACGTCTGCGTCTGCGGGGAGTTCTACCGCAGCCAGCACCAGCGCCGTAAGTTCAGCCGTGGGTGTCGCGCTGGCGGCAACCGGTGGCGGTGATGGCTCCAATACCGGAACCACGACCACTACGACGACCAGCACCCAGTAATAACGGGTGTTTTAATCATAACCACACTTCGGTGTGGTTATTTCGCCCCTTCGGAGAAGAGTCGTGAAGCGACCTGCAATCATCCTGATTTGCCTGCTGTTGCAGGCGTGCTCAGCTACCACCAAAGGGCTGGGCCACTCACTGTGGGACAGCATGTTCGGCACGCCGGGCGTGCATCTGACCGATGACGAACTTCAGAACATGCCGTATGCCAGCCAGTACATGCAGCTAAACGATGGTCCGCAACTGTTTGTGGTGCTCGCTTTCGATGAAAACGGGCAGCAGAAATGGGTGACGCAGGATCAGGCCACCATCGTGACACAGCATTCCCGCATCGTGAAAACGTTGCTCGGCGGCGACAACCTGCTTGAGGTGAACAACCTGGCTGAAGATCCGCTCATCAAGCCGAATCAGATCGTCGATGGCGCAAGCTGGACGCGCACGATGGGCTGGACCGAGCATAAACAGGTGCGCTACGCCACGGCCCGCTCCACCTTCCGCTGGGACGGTACGGACAGTGTCAAAGTGGGCAGCGACGAAACGCAGGTGCGCGTGCTGGATGAAGAAGTGACAACCGATCAGGCCACCTGGCATAACCGCTTCTGGGTGGACGAAGAGGGGCAAATCCGCCAGTCCTTACAGTATCTCGGTGCCGGTTTCTTCCCGGTGAAGGCCACCCTGATCAAGGCGGCGAAATCATGAAAATGTTCATCCACATTGCGCTTCTCGCCAGCCTGACCTCGCCGCTGGCGTGGTCTGCGGGAACGGTACAGGTCTACACCCCGGACAGCGAAAAACCTAAAACCTTAACCAATGCCGGGCATCTGCTCGATCTGGTGGGGCAGCCGAGGCTGGCGAAAAGCTGGTGGACCGGGGCGGTGATCAGCGAGCGTCAGGCGACGATCGTAGCGGAACAAAAACATCAGGCGCTGCTCGCCCGACTGAGCGGGCTGGCACAACAGGAAGATACCGACGATGCCGCGGCCATTACTAGCCTGCGTCAACAGCTTCAGGCGGTTAAGGTGACGGGGCGCCAGAAGGTGAATCTGGATCCGGATGAGGTGCGCGTTGCGGAAAACGGCAATCCGTCGCTGGAAGGGGACTATACCCTGTGGCTTCCGGCTCAGCCTTCCACCGTCACCGTGATGGGGCTTCTCAGCAGCCCTGGCAAAAAGCCATTTACGCCGGGCCGGGACGTGGCGAGCTATCTCGACGAGCAAAGTCTGCTCAGCGGAGCGGATAACAGCTATGCCTGGGTGGTCTATCCGGACGGGCATACGCAGAAAGCGCCGGTGGCTTACTGGAATAAACGCCATATCGAACCTATGCCAGGCAGCATCATTTTTGTCGGTTTTGCCGACCATTTCTGGACGAAAGCGTATGACGGGCTTAATGCCGATATCCTTCGCTCCCTGATACAGCGGATACCGGAATAATGAAAAAAACCTATCTCTACAGCATGCTTGCACTGTGCGTGAGTGCCGCCTGTCATGCAGAAACGTATCCGGCACCCATCGGCCCGTCGCAGTCCGATTTTGGCGGCGTGGGCTTACTGCAAACCCCAACCGCGCGTATGGCCCGCGAGGGGGAAATCAGCCTTAACTATCGCGATAACGATCAGTACCGTTACTACTCTGCGTCCGTGCAGCTGTTCCCCTGGCTGGAGACCACGCTGCGCTACACCGACGTGCGTACAAAACAGTACAGCAGCGTGGACGCCTTCTCCGGCGACCAGACTTATAAAGACAAAGCTTTCGACGTGAAGCTGCGCCTGTGGGAAGAGAGCTACTGGATGCCGCAGGTCTCCGTTGGTGCGAAGGATATCGGCGGGACCGGCCTGTTTGACGCGGAATACATCGTGGCCAGCAAAGCCTGGGGACCGTTTGATTTCTCACTCGGTCTGGGATGGGGCTATCTCGGCACCAGCGGCAACGTCAAAAATCCGTTCTGTACCTACAGCGATAAATACTGCTACCGCGATAACAGCTACCAGAAAGCGGGCTCCATCAACGGGGACCAGATGTTCCACGGCCCGGCCTCGCTGTTTGGTGGCGTGGAGTATCAAACACCGTGGCAGCCGTTACGTCTGAAGCTGGAGTACGAAGGAAACGACTACTCGCAGGACTTCGCCGGGAAAATTGAGCAAAAGAGCAAGTTTAACGTCGGCGCCATTTACCGCGTCACCGACTGGGCCGACGTTAACCTCAGCTATGAGCGCGGTAATACCCTGATGTTTGGCTTTACCCTGCGCACTAACTTTAACGACATGCGGCCGCACTACAATGACAACCCGCGGCCAAAATATCAGCCGGAGCCGCAGGATGCGATCATTCAGCACTCCGTGGTAGCGAACCAGCTGACGCTGCTGAAATATAACGCGGGCCTGGCGGATCCAAAGATCCAGACCAAAGGCGATACGCTGTACGTCATCGGCGAGCAGGTAAAATACCGCGACTCCCGCGAAGGGATCGAGCGCGCCAACCGGATCGTCATGAACGATCTGCCGGAGGGGATCCGCACGATCCGCGTGACGGAGAACCGCCTCAACCTGCCGCAGGTCACAACCGAAACCGATGTTGCCAGCCTTAAGCGTCATCTTGAAGGCGAACCGCTGGGACATGAAACCGAGCTGGTACAAAAACGCGTTGAGCCGGTGGTGCCAGAGAGCACCGAGCAGGGCTGGTATATCGATAAATCCCGCTTCGATTTCCATATCGATCCGGTGCTGAACCAGTCCGTGGGTGGGCCGGAAAACTTCTACATGTATCAGCTGGGGGCGATGGCGACGGCGGATCTGTGGGTGACCGACCACCTGTTGACCACCGGTAGTCTGTTCGGCAACATTGCTAACAACTACGACAAATTTAACTACACCAACCCGCCGAACGATTCAAAACTGCCGCGCGTGCGTACCCGCGTTCGCGAATATGTGCAGAACGATATCTACGTGAATAACCTCCAGGCCAACTACTTCCAGTACTTCGGCAACGGCTTCTACGGCCAGGTTTACGGTGGCTATCTGGAAACCATGTTCGGCGGCGCCGGGGCAGAAGTGCTTTATCGTCCTGTCGACAGCAACTGGGCGTTTGGGGTTGATGCCAACTACGTGAAACAGCGTGACTGGCGCAGCGCGCAGGACATGATGAAGTTCACCGACTACAGCGTCAAAACCGGCCACCTGACCGCCTACTGGACGCCGTCGTTCGCGCAGGACGTGCTGGTGAAAGCCAGCGTCGGCCAGTATCTGGCGGGTGATAAGGGCGGTACGCTGGATATCTCCAAACACTTCGACAGCGGCGTGGTGGTGGGCGGCTATGCCACCATCACCAACGTTTCGCCAGACGAGTACGGGGAAGGGGACTTCACCAAAGGGGTGTACGTGTCGATTCCGCTGGATCTGTTCTCATCAGGCCCAACCCGCAGCCGTGCGGCAGTGGGCTGGACGCCGCTGACGCGCGACGGCGGTCAGCAGCTTGGACGTAAATTCCAGCTGTATGATATGACCAGCGATAAGAACATTAACTTCCGCTGATGCTTATTTGCCCGGTGGCGCTGCGCTTACCGGGCCTACGAGAGTGTTTTTGTAGGCCGGGCAAACGCAGTGCCGCCCGGCAAGAATGTTCATCTGGACAAAACATAAACAAAAAATATAGATCCCCGTCACATTTTTGCGTTATACAGGAACCTCGCCCTGGAGAATGAGGTGCTGTATGACATCCCTGACGCGTCCGCGCGTTGAGTTTATCTCAACGATACTCCAGACCGTGCTGAACCTCGGTCTGCTGAGCCTTGGCCTGATCCTGGTCGTTTTTCTGGGTAAAGAGACGGTGCATCTGGCGGATGTGCTGTTCGCCCCTGAGCAAACCAGCAAATACGCGCTGGTGGAAGGCCTGGTGGTCTACTTTCTCTACTTTGAATTTATCGCCCTGATTGTGAAGTACTTTCAGTCCGGCTTTCACTTCCCGCTGCGCTATTTTGTCTACATTGGCATCACCGCCATTGTGCGGCTGATCATCGTCGATCATAAATCCCCGCTCGACGTGCTGATCTACTCGGCGGCGATCCTGCTGCTGGTGATCACCCTCTGGCTGTGCAACTCGAAGCGGCTGAAACGCGAATAAAAAAAAATGGCGGCCCGGAGGCCGCCGAATAACAGTCACAAGTTGGTTCAATACAATACGTCTAAAGTTGAGGGTTGCAGTGGCATAACAAATGAAACTTAACCTTTCACACCGCCCGCCGTCAGGCCGTTGACCAGCCAGCGCTGGGCCAGCAGGAACACCACGGTAATCGGGATGGCAGAGAGGACGGCCGCCGCGGCAAAGTCGCCCCACAGGTAGTTTTGCGGGTTGAGGTACTGCTGCATACCGACGGCAAGGGTGTAGCTGTTCACATCGCGCAGTAGCAGTGAGGCGACCGGGACTTCGGTGATGGCGGCGATAAACGACAGGATAAACACCACCGCCAGAATCGGCACCGACAGCGGCAGCAGCACCAGACGGAACGCCTGCCACGGTGTCGCCCCATCCAGCGCCGCCGCTTCTTCCAGCGAGCCGTCGATGGTTTCGAAATAGCCCTTGATAGTCCACACATGAAGGGCGATGCCGCCAAGATAGGCGAAGATCACGCCGCCGTGAGTGTTCAGGCCGATGAACGGCACATACTGCCCAAGACGGTCAAACAGGGCATACAACGCCACCAGCGACAGCACGGCCGGGAACATCTGGAAAATCAGCATCCCTTTCAGCAGCGTCGCTTTGCCCGGGAAACGCATACGGGCGAAGGCGTAAGCGCAGGTGGTGGAGAGCGTCACGATGCCGATCGCAGTGATGGTCGCCACCTTTACCGAGTTCCATAGCCACAGCAGCACCGGGAACGGCGGCGGCGTGACGCGGCCATCCGCATGTTCCACGCTGAAGCCCAGCGCGAGCTTCCAGTGCTCCCAGGAGATTTCGTCCGGGATCAGGCTCCCGGTGGCGAAGTTCCCCGAGCGCAGGGAGATGGCGATAACCATCAGCAGCGGGAACATGATCGCCGCGATGAAAATCAGCAGGCCTAAGTGCGTCGCGAGGAGGCGCAGTTTCTGAGATTTGGGTTGTACCATTGCCATGTTCAGTGCCCTCCTTAGTCAAATTTCATACGTGTGGCTTTCAGGTTCACAATCGCCAGGGCGCCCACCAGCAGGAAGATCAGGGTGGCAATCGCCGCCGCCAGGCCGAAGTCCTGACCGCCGCCGCCCTCGAAGGCGATGCGGTAGGTGTAGCTCACGAGCAGGTCGGTATAGCCTGCCGGCGTGGTGGTGCCGAGACGGTCCGGGCCACCGTTGGTCAACAGCTGAATCAGCACAAAGTTGTTAAAGTTAAAGGCGAAGCTGGCGATCATCAGCGGCGTCAGCGGCTTAATGAGCAGCGGCAGGGTAATTTTGAAGAAGTTCTGGAACGGACCCGCGCCGTCCATCGCCGAGGCTTCGTACAGGTCGTCCGGGATAGCCTTCAGCAGCCCCATGCACAGGATCATCATGTACGGATAACCGAGCCAGGTGTTGACGATGATAATCATCGAGCGAGCGGTGGTCGGGTCGCTGAACCAGGCCGGTTTGATGCCGAACAGCGCGCTCAGCATCATGTTGATTTCACCGAAGCTCTGGTTAAACAGCCCTTTGAAAATCAGAATCGAGATAAACGACGGCACGGCGTAGGGCAGAATCAGCAGCACGCGGTAAATCGCTTTGCCTTTCAGGGACTCCCACTGCACGAGGCAGGCCAGCACCATGCCCACGGCCACGGTCAGGATCACGGTCAGCACCGAGAAGACCACCGTCCAGACGAAGATGGCGAAGAACGGTTTCTGGATGCCTTCGTCGGTAAATACGCGGGTGAAGTTGTCCCAGCCGATGGTGACGGTATAGCCCGGGCTGAGTTTGTCGTCGCCCCAGCTGCCGTCGGCATTCACCGACTGATAGAAACCGATATCGTTGTTCGGACGGTACTTCACGCCGCTCTGGTTATTGGTCAGCGTGCCGTCATCCGCCAGAGTATAAAGCGGCTGCGTGCCGGAGAACTGGCGCAGCGAGCTCATGGTCACTTTGCTTTCGTCTGGCAGCACGGCGGTGAGCTGGGTCAGCGCCTGACGATTCTGGGTAATGATACGCAGGTTCGCACGTTCACCTTCCGGCAGGGCCGCAGCCTCTTTTAAGGCCAGCTTCTGCTCGCCGCCAAATTTGAACGCGTCGGAAAGATAGGTTTTGCCGCTCTCACCGTCAGTGAGCGCTAACTTCCACTCGTCACCCGTGGGATACAGGCCGAAGTTAAAGGTTTTACCCGCCTGGTAAGAACGATCCAGAAGCACCTGGGTGGCACGCTCCTGCGCGAGCTGGTTGGTGCTGCTGTAGTTGGTAAAGGCAATCGCGATGGTGCAGATCAGCGGAAAGAGGACAAACAGCCCCATCCCGGCAACGCCCGGGTAGACATAGCGCCAGGCGTACGCTTTACGGTTGGCGAAAATATACAGGCCAACCGAGCTTAAAATCAGCGTCATGATGGCAAACAGGTATTCCCCTTGCACGTACATTAAAACAACAAGGTAACCCACCAGCAGACACAGCAGACCTATCACTGACCACTTCAGTGCGTCGCTTTGCCACCAGTGTTTCTTTTTAATGACATCCATGGGGTTCTTCCTCTACAACGGTGGAAACTTATCGTCAGGTGGCGCTGCGCTTACCTGACCTACGGATCGTGCCGTAGTCGTAGGGCGGGTAAGCGCACGCGCCACCCGCCGTTTTTCAGAATTACTTAGTAATACGGCCCTGAGCATCTTTCAGTGCGGCATCGACAGTCTGGCGACCGCTTGCAGCGTTGATGACCGCGGTACGGGTGGCGTACCAGAACGCAGCCATCTGTGGGATGTTCGGCATGATTTCGCCTTTCTGGGCGTTATCCATGGTGGCCGCAATACGCGGATCTTTCGCCAGCTGAT
Organism: Enterobacter cloacae complex sp. GYL001; assembly: GCF_049237125.1. NCBI lineage: Bacteria > Pseudomonadati > Pseudomonadota > Gammaproteobacteria > Enterobacterales > Enterobacteriaceae > Enterobacter > Enterobacter cloacae complex sp. GYL001. Next base: position 26,960 of record NZ_JBMKGW010000019.1, read on the forward strand.
CCTGGAAGGATTTCAGCGCAACGGCGCCCAGCGGCTTGTCCTTGTTCACTTCATCCAGACCCTGATCGGTCAGCAGGTAGTTTTCGAGGAACTCTTTCGCCAGCTCTTTGTTCGGGCTGGCGGCGTTGATGCCCGCGCTCAGCACGCCCACGAACGGTTTAGATGGCTTGCCGTTGAAGGTTGGCAGCAGGGTCACGCCGTAGTTGATTTTGCTCTTGTCGATGTTGGTCCAGGCCCACGGACCATTGATGGTCATCGCGGTTTCGCCTTTGTTGAACGCCGCTTCCGCGATGGAGTAGTCGGTATCCGCATTCATGTGTTTGTTCTTGATGAGGTCAACCAGGAAGGTCAGACCCGCTTTCGCACCTGCGTTGTCCACGCCCACGTCTTTCACGTCATATTTGCCGTTTTCAAACTTGAACGCGTAACCGCCGTCGGCAGCAATCAGCGGCCAGGTGAAGTACGGCTCTTGCAGGTTGAACATCAGGGCGGATTTACCTTTCGCCTTCAGCTCTTTATCCAGAGCAGGGATCTCTTCCCAGGTCTTCGGCGGGTTTGGCGCCAGGTCTTTGTTGTAAATCAGAGACAGCGCTTCAACCGCGATTGGGTAAGCGATCAGCTTGCCGTTATAGCGAACGGCGTCCCAGGTGAACGGGAACAGTTTGTCCTGGAAGGCTTTGTCTGGCGTAACTTCTGCCAGCAAGCCAGACTGCGCGTAGCCCCCGAAACGGTCATGCGCCCAGAAGATAATGTCCGGACCATCGCCAGTTGCCGCAACCTGCGGGAACTTCTCTTCCAGTTTGTCCGGGTGTTCTACGGTGACTTTGATACCGGTGTCTTTCTCGAATTTTTTGCCCACTTCGGCCAGACCGTTATAGCCCTTGTCGCCGTTAATCCAGATAACCAGCTTACCTTCTTCAATTTTGGCGAGAGCCGGTGCGGAAATCATCATTGCTGCGAGGGCGGACAATGCGAAAACGCGTGCGCCAGTCTTGATCTTCATATCTGCCATCCTTTATTGGTGATGTGCTCGTGGATACATAAGGTGGTTCAACGTGACTCAGTCTCCTTATTTGACATCCTCTTTCCATCCTCCCAGTCCCTACGCCCCACCCCCTGTTTGTGTGATCCCTGTAACATAAATTTAAGTTATGAGTGCTGGCGCACATAAAAACCCACTGAATTTTGCAGGCCGCTTCACGATTTTCGCCTCAGCCCCTCCGCTGCGGTCGCAGAGCCTGCTCTCTCATCCTCCCGCCTCCTCCCCCATAAAAAAGCCGGGGGGTGGAGGATTCACGAAAGTAATGGAACACGCATAGTGAACTTATCTTGAATGTTTCTGTCGGTGACAGGTTGTAACGAAGGGAGAAGGGCATGGCGAGCGTACAGCTGCGTAATGTAACGAAAGCCTGGGGCGACGTAGTGGTGTCAAAAGACATCAATCTGGACATCCACGAAGGTGAGTTTGTGGTGTTCGTGGGTCCATCAGGCTGTGGTAAATCGACTCTGCTGCGTATGATTGCCGGTCTTGAAACCATCACCAGTGGCGATTTATTTATTGGTGATACCCGAATGAACGACATCCCGCCAGCCGAACGCGGCGTGGGCATGGTGTTCCAGTCTTATGCCCTTTATCCGCATCTTTCCGTTGCCGAGAACATGTCCTTTGGCCTGAAGCTGGCCGGCGCGAAAAAAGAGACCATTAACCAGCGCGTCACCCAGGTGGCGGAAGTGCTCCAGCTGGCACATCTGCTGGAGCGTAAACCGAAGGCGCTCTCCGGTGGTCAGCGTCAGCGTGTGGCGATCGGCCGTACGCTGGTGGCCGAGCCGCGCGTGTTCCTGCTCGATGAACCGCTTTCTAACCTGGATGCCGCCCTGCGCGTCCAGATGCGTATCGAAATCTCCCGTCTGCACAAACGCCTTGGACGCACGATGATTTACGTCACCCACGATCAGGTCGAAGCGATGACGCTGGCCGACAAAATCGTGGTGCTGGACGCCGGTCGCGTGGCGCAGGTGGGCAAACCGCTGGAGCTGTATCACTACCCGGCAGACCGCTTTGTTGCGGGCTTCATTGGCTCGCCAAAGATGAACTTCCTGCCCGTAAAAGTGACCGCGACGGCAATCGAACAGGTACAGGTGGAGCTGCCAAACCGTCAGCAAGTCTGGCTGCCGGTCGACAGCGCCAACGTACAGGTGGGGGCCAATATGTCCCTCGGTATCCGCCCTGAGCATTTACTGCCGAGCCACATCGCTGATGTGACGCTGGAAGGTGAAGTTCAGGTCGTCGAACAGCTTGGTCACGAAACACAGATTCATATCCAGATCCCCGCCATCCGTCAGAACCTGGTCTACCGCCAGAATGACGTGGTGTTGGTAGAAGAGGGTGCCACATTCGCTATCGGTTTGCCGCCAGAGCGCTGCCATCTGTTCCGTGAGGATGGCACTGCATGTCGTCGGTTGCACAAAGAGCCAGGCGTTTAAGCATTCCAATTACAAAGAAAAGCAATGATCTCAGGAGATAGAATAATGATTACTCTGCGCAAAGTCCCTCTGGCTGTCGCCATTGCGGCAGGCATCCTGTCTGCCCAGGCGGGCGCCGTAGACTTTAAAGGTTATGCTCGTTCCGGCATTGGCTGGACCGGAAGTGGCGGTGAACAACAATGTTTCCAGGCAACAGGCGCACAAAGTAAATACCGTCTCGGTAACGAATGTGAAACCTACGCCGAACTGAAACTGGGCCAGGAAGTATGGAAAGAAGGCGACAAAAGCTTCTATTTCGACACCAACGTAGCGTACTCCGTTTCTCAACAGAATGACTGGGAATCCACCAGCCCGGCCTTCCGTGAAGCTAACGTGCAGGGTAAAAACCTGATTGAATGGCTGCCAGGCTCTACCATCTGGGCCGGTAAACGCTTCTATCAGCGTCATGACGTACACATGATCGACTTCTACTACTGGGATATCTCTGGTCCTGGTGCCGGTATTGAAAACATCGATCTGGGCTTTGGTAAACTCTCTCTGGCAGCGACCCGTTCTTCTGAGTCCGGCGGTTCTGCAACCTTCGCCGATCGTGATGCGAACGGCGACCGTATTTATGACAACGTGGTACCAAACGATGTCTTCGACGTCCGTTTAGCCGGTCTGGAAACCAACCCGGGCGGTACGCTGGAGCTGGGCGTTGACTACGGTCATACCAACATTCCTGACGACTACTACCTGCAACCTGGCGCCTCTAAAGATGGCTGGCTGTTCACCGCTGAACACACCCAGAGCATGATGAAAGGCTTCAACAAGTTCGTACTGCAATACGGTACGGATTCCATGACCTCTAACGGTAAAGGTATTCCACAGGGCGGCAGCATCGATAACGACGGCTCTATGTGGCGCGTGCTGGACCACGGTGCAATCACCCTGGCAGACCGTTGGGACCTGATGTACGTCGGTATGTACCAGAACATCGATCGTGACAACAACAACGGTACCGAGTGGTGGACCGTGGGTGTTCGTCCAATGTTCAAATGGACGCCGATCATGAGCACCTTGCTGGAAGTGGGCTACGACAGCGTCAAATCTCAGAAAACTGACGACAAAAACAGCCAGTACAAAATCACCCTGGCACAGCAATGGCAGGCAGGCGACAGCATCTGGTCCCGTCCGGCTATCCGCGTCTTCGCAACCTACGCGAAGTGGGATGAGAAATGGGGCTACGCGAACAACGGCGATACGGGCTACACCTCTGGCGTAGCGTATAGCGACACTTCCGCGAAAACCTTCAGCCGTGGCGACAACGATGAGTGGACCTTCGGCGCCCAGATGGAAATCTGGTGGTAATTCGTCAAGCCTGACGTAATGACCTGAAAAGAGGGGCGCAAGCCCCTCTCTCCTTAGGGTGCTGCGCGCTATTGCCTGGCCACCGCAGTGCTCACGCTATCAGAGGTAATAACAATGAAAATGAAGAAAAGTCTCGTCGCGCTGTGCCTCTCTGCGGGGCTGTTGGCCTGTGCGCCTGCGGTCACCTTTGCAGATGTGAATTTTGTTCCTCAAAATACCAGCGCTGCGCCAGCTATTCCGGCTGCGGCACTACAGCAACTGGTGTGGACGCCAGTTGATCAATCGAAAACACAAACTACCCAGCTTTCAGCGGGGGGCCAGTCACTGAACGTGCCGGGTATCAGCGGTCCGGTCGCGGCTTTCAGCGTGCCGGCGAATATCGGCGAGCTGACCCTGACGTTGACCAGTGAAGTCAATAAACAGACCAGCGTCTTCGCGCCTAACGTGCTGATCCTCGATCAGAACATGACGCCATCCGCGTTCTTCCCAAGTGACTATTTCAGCTATCAGGAGCCTGGCGTCATGAGTGCCGATCGGCTGGAAGGCGTTATGCGCCTGACTCCAGCCCTGGGTCAGCAGAAGATTTATGTCCTGGTGTTCACGACTGAAAAAGATCTGCAACAGACAACGAAGCTTGTTGACCCGGCAAAAGCCTATGCGAAAGGCACGGGGAACTCTGTCCCGGATATTCCGGACCCGCTTGCCCGTCATACCACCGATGGTCTGATCAAGCTGAAAGTCTCCACCAACAGTGCCTCCAGCGTACTCGTAGGCCCGCTGTTTGGCTCATCTGGCCCGGGTCCGGTAACGGTGGGTAATACTGCCGCGCCTGTGTACGCCGCGCCAGCCGCAGCACCGGCCGCAGCCCCGGCCCCGGCGAAAAAAGCCGAGCCCGTGCTTAACGATACTGAAACTTACTTTAACAACGCCATCAAGCAGGCGGTTAAAAACGGCGATGTCGATAAAGCGCTGAAACTGCTTGATGAAGCCGAGCGTTTAGGTTCAACCACTGCCCGTTCCACCTTTATCAGCAGTGTAAAAGGCAAGGGGTAACCGTCTCCCCACAGTGCTGATTTTGTTAGTCGTTTAGTGCGCCTGAGTGGGCGCACTTTTTTTGGCTAAGTTGCACCATTGTTGCGATAGTGATCGCTAAATTTGGTTTGTCCGTCCTCATTTTGCCAATCTGCGATACAATGCCTTTACGTTATGTATCGGAGAGTCTGGCATGTCACACCCCGCGCTAACGCAGCTGCGTGCGCTACGCTATTTCGACCAAATACCCGCGCTTGACCCGGAGCAACTGGACTGGCTGCTGCTGGAAGATTCCATGACAAAACGTTTTGAGCAACAGGGTAAAACGGTCACGGTGACGATGATTCAGGAAGGGTTTGTCTCGCCTGCGGAGATTGCCAGCGAGCTGCCGCTGCTGCCGCAAGAAGAACGCTACTGGCTACGTGAAATTTTACTGTGTGCAGATGGCGAGCCGTGGCTTGCCGGGCGGACGGTGGTTCCTGAGTCTACACTTTCCGGGCCGGAGCTGGCATTGCAACGCCTCGGCAAAACGCCCCTGGGGCGCTATCTGTTCACCTCGTCTGAACTGACCCGTGATTTTATTGAAATTGGTTGCGATGCCGATTTGTGGGGGCGCCGTTCCCGCCTTCGTTTGAGTGGCAAGCCGTTAATACTGACGGAACTCTTTTTGCCTGCATCGCCGTTGTACTAAGAGGGAGAAAAAATGGAGTGGAGTCTGACGCAGAATAAGCTGCTGGCCTATCACCGCCTGATGCGTACTGATAAACCCATTGGCGCGCTGCTGCTGCTGTGGCCGACCTTATGGGCGCTGTGGGTTGCCACGCCGGGCGTGCCGCCGCTGTGGATCCTGGCGGTGTTTGTGGCGGGCGTCTGGCTGATGCGCGCTGCGGGCTGTGTGGTTAACGACTATGCTGACCGGAAATTTGATGGACATGTTAAGCGCACCGCGAATCGTCCTCTGCCGAGCGGTCAGGTGACCGGGAAAGAGGCGCGCATTCTGTTCGTGGTGCTGGTGCTGCTCTCATTCATGCTGGTATTAACCCTTAACACCATGACCATTCTGCTGTCAGTTGCTGCTCTGGCGCTGGCCTGGGTTTACCCGTTCATGAAGCGATACACCCATCTGCCGCAGGTGGTATTGGGTGCGGCATTTGGCTGGTCGATTCCCATGGCGTTTGCCGCGGTCAGCGAGTCCGTTCCGCTCAGCTGCTGGCTGATGTTCCTGGCGAATATTCTCTGGGCCGTTGCGTACGATACCCAATACGCGATGGTCGATCGCGATGACGATCTCAAGATTGGCATCAAATCGACGGCGATCCTGTTTGGTCGTCACGACAAACTTATCATCGGCATATTGCAGGTGGCGGTGCTGGCGCTGATGGTGGCGATTGGTCGCCTGAACGGGCTGAACTGGGAGTTTTACTGGTCCGTACTGGTGGCGGGGCTGCTGTTTGCGTATCAGCAGAAGCTGATCGCGAAGCGCGAGCGTGAAGCCTGCTTTAAAGCGTTTCTGAATAATAATTACGTCGGGCTGGTGCTGTTTCTGGGCCTGGCGATGAGTTACTGGTGATAAAAAAGCCGGGTGGCGGCTTCGCCTTACCCGGCCTACGATTTAGCGGAACATATAGGCCGGGTAAGCGTTAGCGCCACCCGGCTTTAGCATCACTCGCCCTGCGTCGAACTCTCAATCGTCAAACGCACATCCGCGGTAATCAGCTCTGCCAGCATCTGGTAAACCTTCATCGTCTCTTCCGGCTCGGCATCGCCCGTATCGCTAATGTACCCTTCGTCGCGCAGCGTCAGCACCAGGGAGCTGAATACCGCTTTGTCGAAGAATTCCGGGGCGTTAATGCCATGCAGAACGGAGAGGCGCTGGGCCAGCGTCCTGCTCTCTTTTTCCAGCGTACCGCGGTTGATTGACGGGTTTGCACTCAACAACCAGAAGGTAATGGCGTAGCGCTGCAACGTCTCACGCGCACCGGAAGCCAGAAGCTGCAAGGTACGGGAACGTGACGGATTGATATGCAGTTCGTCATCGCTGATGGTAATCAGCCCCTGACGATGCATCTCTGCCGTCATTTTATCGAGCTCAGCCGCCAGTTCATCCTTACTCCAGCGCAGGAACAGCTCCGCTTTCAGCATTGGGTAGATGGCCTGAATATGGCGCAGCAGCTCCTGACGCGAAATACGGCGGTGCTGGGTAATAATGGCCGCCATCAGCGACGGCAGCATCAGCATGTGCGTGATGTTATTGCGGTAGTAGGTCATCAGCACGGCCTGCTCGCGCGGCAGAATGATGATGTCACCAATCGTATCTTTCTCGACTTCGAACTTGTTCATCTGCAACGCGTGATCGATCAGCTCGCTGGCGGTGGCAGACGGCACGGTCGAATCAACGGAATACGGCACGTTGCGCATGATATCCAGGTAGCAATCAATCTGCTCGGTCAGCTGCTCACGGGTCAGTGAACGCTGGCGGGAGGCCAGAAGCGCAGTACAACACAGGTTCATGGCGTTTGCCGCACCAGCATTGTTGATGCGTACCATCAGCTCGGATGCAATGCCGTTGACCGTTGGCGTCAGCCAGGCCGGACGTACCGCTTCGATAGGATCGATAGACTCGCGCCACTCCGGAACATGATGGTTCAGATATGTCATCAGCGGCAGGGGCTCGCCAAAGTTCACGTAGCCCTGGCCGAGGTTACGCAGTTTACTCAGCCCACGCAGCATCTGCGGCAGACTCTCTTTCTCTTTGGTCGCACCGCGCAGCTCTTTCGCATAGGTGCCCACCTCCATCACGTGTTCATAGCCGATGTAAATAGGCACCAGCGTGATAGGACGCGTACCGCCACGCAGCATGGCCTGAATGGTCATCGACAGCGTGCCGGTCTTCGGATCGAGCAGACGACCGGTACGCGAGCGACCACCTTCAACAAAGTACTCCACGGAATAACCGCGGCTGAACAGCTCGCCCAGATACTCCCTGAAGACGGTGGAGTAGAGCTTGTTACCTTTGAAGGTACGACGAATGAAGAACGCACCCAGACGGCGGAATATCGGGCCTGCTGGCCAGAAGTTCAGGTTGATACCGGCAGCAATATGCGGCGGCACCAGCCCCTGGTGATAGAGCACGTAAGAGAGCAACAGGTAGTCCATGTGGCTGCGGTGGCAGGGCACATAGACAATTTCGTGGCCGTCGTGCGCTAACTGACGCACGCGCTCGGCGTTGTGGACGTTAATCCCCTGATAGAGGCGGTTCCACGTGAAGCCGAGGATACGGTCAGAGAGGCGAATCATCTCGTAGGAGAAGTTTGCGGCGATCTCTTCCATCAGCGCGATTGCGTTCTGCTGCGCTTTCTCGTGCGAAATTTTCTTGCTGCGCGCTTCGTCTTCTACGGCACGGGCAATCGCTTTGGAAGCCAGCAGCTTGTTGAACAGATCCTGACGCGCCGGGAGACGTGGCCCAACGGCCGCCAGACGCTGACGTGCAAAGTGCATACGCGCAACGCGCGCCAGCTTTTGCGCAATGATTTTGTCAGTGCCGTGTTCATCCGCCATGCGGCGCAGTGAAACGGAAGGCGAGAAGCGGACAAAGCTGTCGCGTCCCAGCCAGGAGACGGCGAAGAACTTCTGAATGCCGTTGAGCATACGCAGCGGCGGGTTCTCTTCCCCTTTTTCGCGCCCCGGACGGCGGCCAAACATCACCGACACCGGCACCATCTGCACGTCCAGATCGGGGTTGCTGCGGTGCAGATCGAGGTAATCATGGAACAGCTTAATGGACTCTTCTTTCGGCGTGTAATAGGTGAACACGCGCGGTCCGCCATGGATGAACACGTAGCGCGGCAGCAGCGTACCGTCGACTTCCAGCGGTTCAAGCGGGTCAGGTAAATCGTGCGCCAGACATTGAGCGCGAAGCGTCAGCAGGTCTGCCTTCGAGTTATAAGGCAAAACGTACATAATAGGGCGCGACGTATCGAGCCCTAATTCCAGCGCAGGTTCTGCTGGGATAGACTTACTTTTTACCAGGACGCTTAATGGTAAATTAAGTAATTTGTAGTAAATTCGTGGCCAGCCGGACATAAACGATGTAAAGCCTCTGGTTAATAATGCAATTGCGGCGCAAGGATAACAGAAAGCGCGCAAAATTTCTGTTGTTACCCGTCATACTTCAGGTTGCAGCAAAACGCGCTGCGGCTTTAGTTACAGACGCTATTTATCATAAAAGGTTCTTTTAATGGCCAATAATACCACTGGGTTAACTCGAATCATTAAAGCTGCCGGTTATTCATGGAAAGGTTTCCGCGCGGCATGGGTTAATGAAGCCGCTTTCCGCCAGGAGGCGGTTGCTGCAATCGTTGCCGTTGTCATCGCCTGCTTCCTTGATGTTGATGCTATCACCCGCGTACTGCTCATCGGATCTGTCCTTCTGGTGATGATAGTGGAAATTCTTAATAGCGCTATTGAGGCCGTTGTTGACCGAATCGGGTCGGAATTCCATGAACTGTCTGGCCGGGCGAAAGACATGGGTTCCGCTGCCGTACTGCTGGCGATTATCACTGCGGCGATCACCTGGGTCACGCTGCTTTGGTCGCATTTCCGATGAGCCTCGAGGAATAATTAAGTCCCTGGTTTTTTGTGCAGTTTTTGGTTCCAAAATCGCCTTTGACTGTATATACTCACAGCATAACTGTATATACACCCAGGGGGCGGTATGAAAGCGTTAACGACCAGGCAGCAAGAGGTGTTTGATCTCATTCGGGATCATATCGGCCAGACGGGTATGCCACCCACGCGTGCAGAAATTGCGCAGCGTCTGGGCTTCCGTTCTCCTAATGCTGCCGAAGAGCACCTTAAAGCGCTGGCGCGTAAGGGCGTGATTGAGATTGTTTCCGGCGCCTCACGCGGCATTCGTCTGCTGGTGGAAGAAGAGAGCGGTATTCCGCTGGTGGGTCGCGTAGCGGCAGGTGAACCTCTGCTGGCGCAGCAGCACATCGAAGGGCACTATCAGGTTGACCCAGGCATGTTCAAGCCAAGCGCCGATTTCCTGCTGCGCGTTAGCGGAATGTCCATGAAAGATATCGGTATTCTGGATGGCGATCTGCTGGCGGTACACAAAACGCAGGACGTGCGTAACGGGCAAGTCGTGGTGGCGCGCATTGATGATGAAGTGACGGTTAAACGCCTGAAAAAACAAGGCAATACCGTGCAGCTTCTGCCTGAAAATAATGAATTCTCCCCGATTGTGGTGGATCTCCGCGAACAGAGCTTCTCTATTGAAGGGCTGGCGGTCGGCGTTATCCGCAACGGTGAATGGCTGTAATCTCTTCCTGACAGGCTGTAGTTCCTCTACAGCCTGGCCTGTTTTCTGATTCCGGTAATTTCCATGGCATTGCTAACTTCTGCCGATAAGGCGTTGTGGCGTCTTGCGCTACCAATGATTTTTTCCAATATTACCGTTCCTCTGCTGGGGCTGGTGGATACGGCGGTTATCGGGCATCTCGATTCGCCGATTTATCTCGGCGGCGTCGCGATCGGCGCAACGGCGACCAGCTTCCTCTTTATGCTGCTGCTTTTTCTGCGCATGAGTACGACAGGCCTGACGGCCCAGGCGTATGGTGCAAAAGATCCCCTGCGTCTGGCGCGTGCGCTGGTTCAGCCGCTCATTCTGGCATTCGGTGCCGGCGCGTTAATCGTTCTGTTGCGTACGCCGCTGATTGATCTTGCGCTCCATATTGTAGGTGGCAGCGATGCCGTACTGGAACAGGCCCGGCGGTTCCTCGAAATTCGCTGGCTCAGCGCGCCCGCTTCACTGGCAAACCTGGTCCTGCTGGGCTGGCTGCTGGGCGTGCAGTACGCCCGCGCGCCGGTGATCCTGCTGGTGGTGGGCAACCTGCTTAACATTGTGCTCGATCTCTGGCTGGTGATGGGGCTGCACATGAACGTCCGGGGCGCGGCGCTGGCCACGGCGATTGCCGAGTACGGTACGCTGCTGATCGGTTTGGGGATGGTCTGGCGCGTGCTGGCGATGCGCGGCATCACCCTGGATCTGCTGAAATCGGCCTGGCGCGGCAACATTCGTAAGCTGCTGGCGCTTAATCGCGACATCATGCTCCGTTCGCTTCTGCTGCAACTCTGCTTTGGTGCATTAACCGTTTTTGGTGCGCGTCTTGGGCCTGAGATCGTTGCCGTCAACGCAGTGCTTATGACATTACTGACCTTTACCGCTTACGCGCTGGATGGTTTTGCTTACGCCGTGGAGGCGCATTCAGGGCAGGCCTATGGCGCGCGTGAAAGCGGCCAGTTACGTGAAGTCTGGCGTGCTGCCTGTCGTCAGGCGGGCCTGGTGGCGCTGGTCTTTGCTCTGGTATACGCCTGTTTTGGTGGGCATATTGTCGCGTTACTCACCTCGTTGCCCGCGCTACGTGAGCTGGCCGATCGCTACATCCTCTGGCAGGTAGTATTACCGGTGGTGGGCGTGTGGTGCTATTTGCTGGACGGCATGTTTATTGGTGCGACGCGAGGGGCGGAGATGCGCAACAGCATGGCCGTCGCGGCGGCGGGGTTCGGCCTGACGCTGCTAACCCTGCCGTATCTCGGCAATCATGGCCTGTGGCTGGCGCTGGCGGTGTTTCTCTCACTGCGTGGCCTTTCGCTGGCCGTTATCTGGCATCGTCACTGGCGAAACAATACCTGGTTTCCAGCCCCGCACGATATATCGTAACGGTTAAAGATTCCGAATATAAAAACAACTGCCGAATCCTTAACTACAATAATAATCACGTCCAGCAGAAAAGAACGAAGCGGACGATACTCATAGACGCTTAACACGAGGACACGATTATGAATAAAGACGAAATCGGCGGCAACTGGAAGCAATTCAAAGGTAAAGCGAAAGAACAGTGGGGTAAGCTGACAGATGACGATATGACCGTCATTGAAGGTAAGCGCGATCAGCTGGTAGGCAAAATCCAGGAGCGCTACGGTTACGAAAAAGATCAGGCGGAAAATGAAGTCAAAGACTGGGAAACCCGTAACGACTACCGCTGGTAACCGGCACTATCCCCAAGGGCGGCCCTGAGCCGCCTTTTTCTTTGGCTTTAACGCGGCTTTTTCTTCACCAGGATAGAGTGATCGTGCTGACAGGCATCCTGATGGCGGCATGACTCCACTTCCACGCAGGCAGAACATAAGCCGTGGGCTTCAATCACGTTATGGCGCAGCGCAAAGCCCATTCTGGCTGCCAGCGTATGCATAATATCTTCCACACCTTCCGCACACTCTTCCTTCACCACACCACAGCGATCGCAGATAAACATGGCGGACGTGTGAGTTGGCTGGTCAAAAAGATGGCACAGCACATAGCTGTTTGTTGATTCCACTTTATGCACAAACCCTTGCTCCAGCAGAAAATCCAGCGCCCGATAAACGGTCGGCGGTTTTGCCTGCGGCTCGCTTTCACGCAGCAGATCGAGCAGATCGTAGGCGCTGATGGCACCCTGTTGCAGGCTCATCAGACGCAGTACCTCAAGGCGCTGCGGGGTCAGGCGCACATTGCGTTGCGCGCACAGCTTTTCAGCTTGCGCTAACAGCTCTTTTGTGGACTTGTCCATCGGGCACCTCGGATATGGTAAGGGGTGAAAACATTCACTTTATCATGTTCTGCTAAAAACACCGAGATCCGCCAGGCTGTGCTATACCTGACGCATCGCAAATCAGGAGATCGCAAAATGAAAAGACCTGACTGTATTCGGCACTGGCGGGACGTGGAAGGCGCTGATGACGCAACGTATCCTGACAGCAACGAACGTTTTTCTGTTGGCGCGCCGCTGGCCCGCAGGCTGGGTCTCGGCCGCATTGGTATTCACCATGAACGGCTGCCACCCGGACGCCGTACGTCTTATCCGCATGCGGAAAGCGACGAAGAGGAGTTTGTTTACGTTCTGGAGGGTTACCCTGAGGCCTGGATCAATGGCTATTTATGGAAGCTCGAACCCGGAGACAGCGTGGGATTTCCAGCCGGGACGGGCGTGTGTCACACCTTTATCAACAATACCGATGAAGAGGTGCGCTTACTGGTGGTGGGTGAGGCCAATAAAAAACATAACCGCATCTACTATCCGCTCAATCCGGTGTATGCCGCGACGCGCGAAGACCGCTGGGTCGACCATCCGCCTCAGTTTTTTGGGCCGCACGATGGAAAACCTGGGCGAAAATAATTTCCTCTTCTATAAATATTGATGGTCGTCACATATTACAACAGGCCGGGATGGAATTTAACTTAAGGAAATAGCGGGTCTTTTTGCACTTATTCACAGCAATAGTTCGTTCCTGTTTGGGTGATAACAGACAGGGTTAACTAATAACAAACTATTTACGAGCACACTGTGAAAAAACATTTTAAATTTTCGATGGTTAGCATCGCTGTCTCCTTTTTTATGGCAAATCAGGCGGGAGCAGCCAATACCTGGACGGAAGCGCGTAGCGACGCAATGGGCGGAACGGGTGTCGCGGCAGGGAGCTATGGCAGCGGGGCGTTAATCAACCCCGCGTTACTGGCAAAATCTAAGCCCGAGGATGATGTGACGGTTATTTTGCCGTCCGTTGGCGTACAGGTGACCGATGAAGACAATCTTCAGGACGAGATTGATACCATTAATGACAAAATCAATCATTACAAGGATGTGGTTGATAGTCTGACCCCCATTGAAGTTATCACCAATCCATTAGGTTCGATCAATCAGTTCCAGGGCGCAGCGAAAGATCTCGCTGATGAACTGGACTACCTGAAAGGCAAGACCGCACACGCCACCGCAGGGGCGGGGATTGCCGTCAGTATCCCTAACGATGTTCTTTCCGTGGCCTTTATGGCAAAAGGCTATGCCCATGGCCGGGTCAGCTCTTCAATCGATCAGCAGGACATTGATTATCTGCGCGGTATACAACGAAGCGATGCGGTGGCTGCCGGTGTGGCGCTGGATGCCGCGCTAAACGGCACCGATCAGATCACCAAAAACCTTAACTCTACGGCGTCTGGTCGGGCGGCGATTGTATCCGACTACGGTATTGCGGTGGCCCGTCAGTTCGATCTTGGCGGCGTTCCGGTTTCCGTTGGCGTCACGCCGAAGCTGCAAAAAACCTGGCTCTATAACTACACCACTTCAATCTACGATTACGACAGTAATAAGTGGAACGACAGCCGCTACCGTACCGACGACACTGGCTTCAACGTCGATGCCGGTATTGCTGCTGATTTCGGTGAAAACTGGACGGTCGGCGTGAGCGGGCAAAACCTGATGTCGCGCGATATCGATACCAAAGATATCCGCATCCGCAACGGGCGTACGGGAGAGGTGGTGAGTTATAAAGACACTTATCAGATCCGTCCGCTGGTCACTGCCGGGGCCGCCTGGCACAACGATCTGGTCACGCTGACCGCAGACGGCGATCTGACCGAAACCAAGGGCTTTAAAAGCGAAGACACCTCCCAGTACGTTGGCGTTGGTGCCGAAGTCACGCCACTGAGCTGGCTGGCAGTACGCGCCGGTTATCGTGCGGATATGAAAGGGAACGACAGCAACGTCTTTACCGGCGGTGTCGGTTTCGCGCCGTTCAACTCCGTCCACGTTGACCTGATGGGGCTTTATGGCGAAGACGAGACCTGGGGCGCAGGGGCACAGTTGAGCATGACGTTCTAAAGTACACCGGAGGCGCTGCGCCTCCGGCTTTTCTTTGTGCTATAGTAGCGCCCCTTTTCCACCAGATGCTTAAAACTTCGCCATGTCGTCAGAATTCCAGACCGCTTTCCCTGCACACCGTTTCTCCATTGCGCCAATGCTCGACTGGACGGACAGACACTGCCGCTATTTCCTGCGTCAGCTCTCCCGCCATACGCTGCTGTACAGCGAAATGGTCACTACCGGCGCAATTATTCACGGCAAGGGCGATTATCTGGCGTACAGCGAAGAGGAGCATCCGGTTGCGCTGCAACTGGGTGGCAGCGATCCGGCTGCGCTGGCGCAGTGCGCGAAGCTGGCTGAAGAACGCGGCTATGACGAGATTAACCTCAACGTCGGTTGCCCGTCTGACCGAGTGCAAAACGGTATGTTCGGCGCGTGTCTGATGGGTAATGCACATCTGGTGGCGGACTGTATCAAAGCGATGCGCGACGTCGTCTCTATCCCGGTTACGGTCAAAACCCGTATCGGCATAGACGACCAGGACAGCTACGAGTTTCTGTGTGATTTCATCAACACCGTATCAGGGAAGGGTGAATGCGAGATGTTTATCATCCACGCCCGTAAAGCCTGGCTCTCTGGCCTCAGCCCGAAAGAAAACCGCGAGATCCCGCCGCTGGACTACCCGCGTGTGTACCAGCTAAAACGCGACTTCCCGCACCTGACCATGTCGATCAACGGCGGTATTACGTCGCTGGACGAGGCCAAAGCGCATCTCGAACATATGGATGGCGTGATGGTCGGACGCGAGGCGTATCAGAATCCGGGCATTCTGGCGACGGTTGACCGGGAAATCTTTGGCGTTGACGGTGCTGACACCGATCCCGTGGCAGTAGTGCGCGCCATGTATCCGTACATTGAGCGCGAGCTGAGTCATGGTACGTATCTGGGCCATATTACCCGCCATATGCTTGGCCTGTTCCAGGGCATTCCTGGCGCGCGCCAGTGGCGTCGTTATCTCAGCGAGAACGCGCATAAGGCCGGTGCGGATATTGAGGTCCTGGAACACGCGCTGCGTCTGGTTGCGGATAAACGTTAAATTTCGCTAAAAGATGGTCAAATACGCCACGCCCTGCAAGACATTGCGGGGCGTTTTGCTTTCAGAACAACGACTTATTTTTGGCATGTTTCTTGTAACGATCGCAGCATCATTCGGGAACTCGTGGGAGAGCACCATGCTGGAACTACTTTTTGTGATTGGCTTCTTTATCATGCTGATGGTCACGGGCGTATCGCTGCTCGGTATCCTGGCCGCGCTCGTCGTGGCCACGGTGGTGATGTTTGTTGGCGGTTTATTTGCCCTGACGATTAAACTCTTGCCGTGGTTACTTCTGGCGATTGCGGTGGTATGGGCGATACGGGCGATTAAATCACCAAAACTGCCCACTTATCAGCGTAATAACCGCTTCCGTTACTAAGGTATTGAGGTGTACGTCACATACCTGCAACTTTTCCGGCAGCAATCCTTAGAACAGAATAGGATTTACTTATCGAATCTGTCACTATGGCTGCCGCTAAAGAATTCATCGAGCTGTACCCTACATACAGCCGAACTAAAAAAAGAAAGGGCTTCCCACGGGAAGCCCAATTTCTTTTTATGGCTCAGGGAATTAACAGACTTGATCCCTGCGTTGCCCGGCTCTCCAGCACCTCATGCGCGCGCTGCGCATCGGTCAGCGGATATTTCTGCGCCTCTGCCACATCCACTTTAATTACCCCACTGGCGATCAGCGAGAACAGCTCGTTGCTGGCTTCCTCAAGTTCTTCCCGGTTGGTGATGTAACCTTGCAGGGAAGGGCGAGTGACATATAGCGACCCTTTCTGATTCAGAATGCCCAGGTTGACGCCGGTGACTGCCCCGGAGGCGTTTCCGAAGCTCACCATCAGCCCGCGACGTTGCAGGCAGTCCAGCGAAGATTCCCAGGTGTCTTTCCCCACCGAGTCATACACCACGCGGACCTTTTTGCCGCCAGTGATCTCTTTCAGCCGCTCAACTATGCTCTCTTCCCGGTAGTTGATCACCTGCCATGCGCCCGCGTCCAGCGCGCGCTGCGCTTTTTGCGCGCTGCCAGTGGTGCCGATCAGCTTCGCGCCCAGGGCTTTCGCCCACTGGCAGGCAATCAGCCCCACGCCACCTGCGGCTGCGTGAAACAGGAATTGCTCGTCAGGCTTAATTTCGTAGGTTTTGCGCAGCAGATAATAGACCGTCAGCCCTTTCAGGAATGAGGCGGCAGCCTGCTCGAAGCCGATCGCATTTGGCAGAAGCGCCGCTTTCTCGGCCGGAACGTTATGGATGGAGCTGTAAGCGCCCAGCGCCGACTGCGCGTACACCACGCGATCGCCTTCCTTAATGTGCTTAACCGCGCTGCCCACTTTGCTGACGATACCGGCCGCCTCGGTGCCCAGTCCGCTCGGCATCGACGGAGGCGGATAGAGGCCGCCGCGAATATAGGTATCGATGTAGTTAATGCCGATCGCTTTGTTTTCCACCTGGATTTCGTTCTCGCCAGGCGCAGCGGGGGTAAATTCCACCGCTTTGAGTACGTCAGGGCCACCATGCTTGTGAAATTCAATACGTGTTGCCATGCTTCCTCCAGAATGTGGTAATCTTTCGACCCACTCTTTATCTCGGTAACTCCATTCACTATGGCAGGAAACAAACCCTTCAACAAACAGACTGAACCTCGTGAGCGTGATTATCAGGTCGCCGGGTTAAAAGTCCCGCCGCACTCGATTGAAGCGGAACAGTCGGTGTTGGGCGGTTTAATGCTGGATAACGAACGCTGGGACGACGTCGCCGAGCGTGTTGTCGCGGAAGACTTCTATACCCGCCCGCACCGCCATATCTTTACGGAAATGGCGCGTTTGCAGGAGTCGGGCAGCCCTATCGACCTGATTACGCTCGCAGAATCGCTGGAGCGTCTGGGACAGCTCGACAGCGTCGGCGGATTTGCCTATCTGGCAGAACTGTCAAAAAACACGCCAAGTGCCGCGAACATCAGCGCTTACGCTGATATCGTTCGTGAACGTGCCGTTGTCCGCGAGATGATCTCGGTGGCGAATGAGATCGCCGAGGCCGGTTTCGATCCCCAGGGGCGCACCAGCGAAGATCTGCTCGACCTGGCGGAATCCCGCGTCTTTAAAATCGCCGAAAGCCGTGCGAACAAAGACGAAGGCCCGAAAAATATCGCCGATGTGCTCGACGCCACGGTTGCGCGTATTGAGCAGCTTTTCCAGCAGCCGCACGATGGCGTGACGGGGGTGAACACCGGTTATGACGATCTCAACAAGAAAACGGCAGGTCTTCAGCCATCGGATTTGATTATCGTCGCGGCGCGTCCGTCGATGGGTAAAACGACATTTGCGATGAACCTCGTCGAAAACGCGGCGATGTTGCAGGATAAGCCGGTGCTTATCTTCAGTCTTGAGATGCCCTCTGAACAGATCATGATGCGTTCTCTGGCGTCCCTGTCGCGCGTGGATCAGACCCGCATCCGTACCGGTCAGCTGGACGATGAGGACTGGGCGCGGATCTCCGGCACCATGGGGATTTTGCTGGAAAAACGGAACATCTATATCGATGACTCCTCCGGCCTGACGCCGACGGAAGTGCGCTCCCGCGCGCGCCGTATCGCCCGTGAACACGGTGGCATCGGCCTCATCATGATCGACTACCTTCAGCTGATGCGCGTTCCGTCGCTTTCCGACAACCGTACGCTGGAGATTGCCGAGATTTCCCGCTCGCTCAAGGCGTTAGCCAAAGAGCTGCACGTGCCGGTGGTGGCGCTATCGCAGCTTAACCGCTCTCTGGAACAACGTGCAGACAAGCGCCCGGTCAACTCCGACCTGCGTGAATCCGGCTCCATCGAGCAGGATGCCGACTTAATCATGTTCATCTACCGTGATGAGGTTTATCACGAGAACAGCGATCTGAAAGGGATCGCCGAAATTATTATTGGTAAGCAACGTAACGGCCCCATCGGTACGGTACGTCTGACCTTTAACGGCCAGTGGTCGCGTTTCGACAACTATGCCGGTCCTCAATATGATGATGAGTAATTTCTAAGGAATTCAAATGCAAGCGGCAACTGTTGTTATTAACCGCCGCGCTCTGCGACACAACCTGCAACGTCTGCGAGAACTGGCGCCCGCCAGTCAGCTCGTTGCAGTCGTGAAAGCGAACGCTTACGGACACGGTCTTCTTGAGACCGCGCGAACGCTCCCCGATGCCGACGCTTTTGGCGTCGCCCGTCTCGAAGAAGCTCTCCACCTGCGCGCAGGTGGAATTACGCAACCGATACTGCTCCTGGAAGGCTTTTTTGAAGCCTCGGACCTGCCGACCATTGCCGATCAGCACCTGCACACGGCGGTGCATAACGAAGAACAGCTGGCCGCGCTGGAAACGGCTGAACTGAGCGAGCCGGTCACCGTCTGGATGAAGCTCGACACGGGCATGCACCGTCTGGGCGTGCGGCCGGAAAGCGCGGAGGCGTTTTATCAGCGTCTGAGTCAGTGCAAAAATGTGCGTCAGCCAGTGAATATCGTCAGCCACTTTGCCCGCGCCGATGAGCCTGAATGCGGCGCAACAGAACAGCAGCTTGATATCTTCAACACCTTCTGCGAAGGCAAATCGGGGATGCGCTCCATTGCGGCGTCCGGCGGGATCCTGCTATGGCCGCAGTCGCACTTCGACTGGGCGCGTCCGGGCATCATTCTTTATGGCGTTTCGCCGCTGGAGAACAAACCCTGGGGGCCGGACTTTGGCTTTAAGCCGGTTATGTCGCTGGTTTCAAAGCTGATTGCCGTGCGTGAGCACAAAGCGGGAGAGCCGGTGGGTTACGGCGGCACCTGGACCAGCGAGCACGACACGCGTCTTGGCGTGGTGGCGATGGGCTACGGCGACGGCTATCCCCGCGCCGCGCCAACAGGGACGCCGGTGCTGGTCAATGGACGCGAAGTCAAGATTGTCGGTCGCGTGGCGATGGACATGATTTGTGTTGATCTTGGGCCCGACGCGCAGGATAAAGCGGGGGACGATGCGGTGATGTGGGGGGAAGGCCTGCCGGTAGAGCGTATTGCTGAAATAACAAAAGTGAGTGCTTACGAACTTATCACGCGCCTTACCTCAAGGGTCGCGATGAAATACGTCGACTAAGCATGAGCGGGATGCGATGCATCCCGCTTCTGTTAACATCCCCTCGATCTTCTTCCGCTTCCGGTTTATTGTTGAATGCCCTGCCTCATAATAATCCGGAGAACATCGCGTGTTTCAGAAAGTAGACGCCTACGCCGGCGACCCTATCCTCTCCTTGATGGAGCGTTTCAAAGAAGATCCTCGCAGCGACAAAGTGAACCTCAGCATTGGTCTTTACTACAACGAAGACGGCATCATTCCTCAGTTGAAAGCCGTTGCCGAAGCTGAAGCGCGTCTGAACGCAACCCCGCACGGTGCTTCGCTTTATCTGCCGATGGAAGGATTAAACACCTACCGCAACACTATCGCGCCGCTGCTGTTTGGTGCGGACCACGCGGTGCTCGCGCAAAAGCGCGTGGCGACTATCCAGACGCTGGGTGGCTCGGGTGCGCTAAAGGTAGGCGCAGATTTCCTGAAAAAGTACTTCCCGGATTCCGGCGTGTGGGTCAGCGACCCGACGTGGGAAAACCACGTTGCGATCTTCGAGGGCGCGGGCTTTAAGGTGGCGACCTATCCGTGGTTCGACAGCGAAACCAACGGCGTGCGCGTTGATGCGCTGCTGGAAAAACTGAACACCCTGCCGGAGCGCAGTATCGTATTGCTGCATCCGTGCTGCCATAACCCGACCGGTGCGGACCTCACCGATGCCCAGTGGGATGCGGTGATCGAGATACTGAAGGCGCGTAACCTGATCCCGTTCCTCGACATCGCCTATCAGGGCTTTGGCGCGGGCATGGAGGAAGACGCCTACGCCATTCGCGCGATTGCCAGCGCGGGGCTTCCCGCTCTGGTCAGCAACTCGTTCTCAAAAATCTTCTCCCTGTACGGCGAGCGCGTTGGCGGCCTGTCCGTGGTGTGTGAAGACGCCGAAGCCGCGGGACGCGTACTCGGTCAGCTGAAAGCGACGGTCCGCCGTATCTACTCCAGCCCGCCGAACTTTGGTGCGCAGGTGGTGGCGACAGTTCTCGGTGACGAAACGCTGAAAGCGTCCTGGCTTGCGGAAGTGGAAGCGATGCGTAAGCGCATCCTGTCGATGCGTCAGGAGCTGGTTAACGTCCTGAAAGAGGCCGTGCCTGGGCATAACTTTGATTATCTTCTCAAGCAACGCGGGATGTTCAGCTACACCGGACTGAGCGCAGCGCAGGTCGATCGCCTGCGCGAAGAGTTCGGTGTCTACCTGATCGCCAGCGGCCGTATGTGCGTGGCGGGTCTGAATGCCAGCAACGTCCAGCGCGTGGCGCAGGCGTTTGCATCCGTAATGTAAGCATTCACTTACTTGCATACTGTATGTAGGCCGGGTAAGGCGTAGCCGCCACCCGGCTTTTTTGTTCGCGCCGGTGCCAGTCATTGCCCGGTGGCGCTTCGCTTCCCGGACCTACACGTTTCTTCTGCGCTTTGTGATCGTCTTCTTTTTATTCAGCTCCATAAGTAAAAACTCCTTTCCTTCCCCTACCGCTGGGGTTATGGTCGGATAGTTTTTTGACCATCCGCTCAAAATAAAAAGATAACAAACTGAATATTCAGGGGAAAATATGCGCAAGATCACACTGGCGCTCAGCGCCGCCTGCTTATTGTTCTCGCTTAATAGCGCCGTTGTTGCACGGGCTTCTGCACCCACGCCGCTTTACACCGGCACTACCGCCGCCATTCTTGCCGAACAGGCTCCCATTCACTGGGTTTCAGTGGCACAAATCGAAAATAGCCTGACGGGTCGCCCGCCGATAGCCGTGGGCTTCGATATTGACGATACCGTTCTCTTCTCCAGCCCCGGTTTCTGGCGCGGTAAAAAAACGTACTCCCCGGACAGCGAAGCCTATCTGAAAAACCCGGAATTCTGGGAAAAGATGAACAACGGCTGGGATGAGTTCAGTATCCCGAAAGAGGTTGCCCGCGCGCTGATCGCCATGCACGTAAAGCGCGGCGACAGCATTTACTTCGTGACCGGACGTAGCCAGACCAAAACCGAAACCGTCTCGAAAACGCTACAGGATGATTTCCTGATCCCGGCGGCCAGCATGAACCCGGTCATTTTTGCCGGGGACCAGGAAGGGCAAAACACCAAAACCCAGTGGCTGGAAAAGAAAAATATCAAAGTGTTCTACGGGGATTCAGATAACGACATCACCGCGGCGCAAGACGTGGGAGCCAGAGGCATCAGGGTGTTACGCGCCTCGAACTCCACCTACCGACCGCTGCCGATGGCCGGAAAATTTGGTGAAGAGGTGATCGTTAACTCTGAATACTGACGCATTAACGGCGGGGTGAATGCTTTTTTAAGCAAATCTCGCCGCGCGGGTTTTACCTTTCGCTTTCTTGCTGCACACTTAGAAAGATTCACCTTTCATAATGGAGCAGCACATGTGGTATCAACAGACCCTGACCTTAAGCGCAAAACCACGCGGATTTCACCTTGTGACGGACGAAGTCATCGGGCAAATCCGCGACCTGTCGCGCGTCAAAACGGGTTTGCTGCATCTGCTGCTTCAGCACACGTCTGCTTCTCTCACGCTCAATGAAAATTGCGATCCCACCGTCCGGTCCGACATGGAGCACCATTTTCTGAAGAGCGTCCCGGACAACGCGCCTTATGAGCATGACTATGAGGGGGCGGACGATATGCCTTCGCATATTAAATCCTCCCTGCTGGGCGTATCGTTGATGCTGCCGGTCCACAACGGACGGCTACTGCTGGGAACGTGGCAGGGGATCTGGCTGGGAGAACATCGCATTCACGGTGGTTCGCGTAAAATTATCGCAACGCTACAAGGGGAATAAAGATGACAATTTCGGAGATACTTCAGTACTGCATGAGTAAGCCGGGTGCGGAACAAAGCGTTCACAGCGACTGGAAAGCCACGCAGATCAAAGTGGGTGATGTGCTGTTCGCGATGGTGAAAGAGGTGGATGCGCGGCCTGCGGCATCACTGAAAACCAGTCCGGAACTGGCCGACTTACTGCGCCAGCAGCACGATGATGTCAGGCCAAGTAAGCATCTGAATAAAGCGCACTGGAGTACGGTGTTTCTCGACGGCTCGCTGCCAGATTCGCAAATTTACTACCTGGTGGATGCGTCGTATCTACAGGCGGTTGAACTGCTGCCGGAAACGATCCGACAGCAGCTCTCTGTGTGACGATTACAGCAACGGTTTGAGGAAGCGCGCGGTGTGCGAGGCTTCGCACTCTGCAACGGTCTCTGGCGTACCGGAGACGAGGATTTCACCGCCGCCGCTGCCGCCTTCCGGGCCGAGATCGACAATCCAGTCAGCGGTTTTAATCACGTCCAGGTTGTGCTCAATCACCACGATGGTGTTGCCCTGATCGCGCAGCTGGTGCAGCACGTCCAGCAGCTGCTGGATATCCGCAAAGTGCAGGCCGGTGGTCGGCTCATCCAGAATATACAGCGTCTGACCGGTACCGCGTTTGGACAGCTCACGCGCCAGCTTCACGCGCTGCGCTTCACCGCCGGACAGCGTTGTCGCTGACTGCCCCAGACGAATATAGGTCAGACCCACATCCATCAGGGTTTGCAGCTTACGCGCCAGCGCAGGGACGGCGTCAAAGAACTCGCGCGCCTCTTCGATGGTCATATCCAGCACTTCGTGGATGGTCTTGCCTTTGTACTTAATCTCCAGCGTTTCGCGGTTATAACGCTTACCTTTGCACTGGTCGCACGGCACGTAGATATCCGGCAGGAAGTGCATCTCAACCTTGATTACGCCGTCGCCCTGGCACGCTTCACAGCGGCCGCCGCGCACGTTAAAGCTGAAACGGCCTGGCGTATAGCCGCGTGAACGCGCTTCCGGCACGCCGGCAAAGAGTTCACGTACGGGCGTAAAGACGCCGGTATAGGTCGCCGGGTTGGAACGCGGCGTACGGCCAATCGGGCTCTGATCGATGTCGATAACCTTGTCGAAATGCTCCAGCCCCTGAATGTCGCGGTACGGCGCAGGCTCGGCCAGCGTCGCGCCGTTCAGCGCCGTCTGCGCAATCGGGAACAGCGTATCGTTGATCAGCGTCGATTTACCGGAACCGGACACGCCGGTGATGCAGGTAAACAGCCCGACAGGCAGCGTCAGGGTCACGTCCTTCAGGTTGTTGCCGCGCGCGCCGGTCAGCTTCAGCACTTTTTCCGGGTTCGCCGCCACGCGCTGTTTCGGCACTTCAATTTTGCGCTTGCCGCTCATGTACTGGCCGGTCAGCGATTCAGGCACCGCCATGATGTCTTTCAGCGTCCCTTCCGCGACCACCTGGCCGCCGTGTACGCCTGCGCCCGGGCCGATGTCGATCACGTGGTCCGCGGCGCGGATCGCATCTTCGTCGTGCTCGACCACGATTACCGTGTTGCCGAGGTTACGCAGGTGAACCAGCGTGCCGAGCAGGCGTTCGTTGTCGCGCTGGTGCAGGCCGATAGACGGCTCATCCAGCACGTACATCACGCCGACTAAGCCCGCGCCAATCTGGCTCGCCAGACGGATACGCTGGGCTTCACCGCCGGACAGCGTTTCAGCCGAGCGGGAAAGCGTCAGGTAGTTCAGACCGACGTTCACGAGGAACTTGAGGCGATCGCCGATCTCTTTCAGCACTTTTTCAGCGATTTTCGCGCGCTGACCGGAGAGCTTCAGGTTGTTGAAGAAGTCCATCGCGTGGCCGATGCTCATGTCTGAGATGGTCGGCAGCGCCGTGTTTTCGACAAACACGTGACGCGCTTCGCGACGCAGACGTGTACCCTCGCAGGTGGCGCAGGAGCGGTTGCTGATGAACTTCGCCAGCTCCTCACGCACCGCGCTGGATTCGGTCTCTTTGTAGCGGCGCTCCATGTTGTGCAACACCCCTTCGAACGGGTGGCGACGCACGGAAGTGTCACCGCGATCGTTCATGTACTTGAACTCAATATTCTCTTTGCCGGAACCGAACAGGATCACTTTATGTACGTTCGCGCTCAGGCTGGCCCACGGGGCTTCAACGTCGAACTTATAGTGCTCAGCCAGCGATTTCAGCATCTGGAAGTAGTAAAAATTACGCTTATCCCAGCCGCGAATAGCGCCACCCGCCAGCGACAGTTCCGGGTTTTGGATCACACGGTCCGGGTCGAAATACTGCTGAACGCCCAGGCCGTCACAGGTCGGGCACGCGCCCGCCGGGTTGTTGAACGAGAACAGGCGCGGTTCCAGCTCGCGCATGCTGTAGCCGCAAATCGGACAGGCGAAGTTGGCGGAGAAGAGCAGCTCTTCCGCTTTTGCATCGTCCATGTCTGACACCACCGCCGTGCCACCCGACAGTTCCAGCGCCGTTTCAAAGGATTCCGCCAGACGCGTCGCCAGATCTTCACGTACCTTAAAGCGGTCAATCACCACTTCGATGGTGTGTTTCTTTTGCAGCTCCAGCTTTGGCGGATCGGACAGGTCACACACTTCGCCGTCGATACGGGCGCGGATATAGCCCTGGCTTGCCAGGTTTTCCAGCGTTTTAGTGTGTTCGCCCTTACGCTCTTTAATGATTGGCGCCAGCAGCATCAGGCGTTTGCCTTCCGGCTGCGACAGCACGTTATCCACCATCTGGCTCACGGTTTGTGCCGCCAGCGGGACATCGTGGTCCGGGCAGCGCGGCTCGCCCACGCGCGCATACAGCAGACGCAGGTAGTCATGGATTTCGGTAATGGTACCGACCGTGGAGCGCGGGTTATGCGATGTGGATTTCTGCTCAATGGAGATAGCAGGGGACAACCCTTCAATGTGGTCGACATCCGGTTTTTCCATCAGCGACAGGAACTGACGCGCGTACGCCGAGAGCGATTCAACGTAACGACGCTGTCCTTCGGCATACAAAGTGTCGAAAGCCAGTGAGGATTTGCCAGACCCCGAAAGCCCGGTCACGACGATGAGTTTGTCGCGAGGGATTATGAGGTTGATATTCTTGAGATTATGGGTGCGGGCGCCCCGAACTTCGATCTTATCCATTCACCTTTCCCGGTTGGAACACGGATTGCCTGATTTGTTTGAAGGACAAACGGCTGTCAGAAACGGCTAATTATGACACAAAATGACCTGTTTGAATATACAGTATTGGAATGCATTTTCTGATTCACTGTGTAACAATGTCGAGTTCGCGGGAGAACTCTTGAACGTGCTACGCAACTATCAAAGTGCAGCATGGAAATGGTACACTCGCGCGTTTACACTATTAAGAAACGTATTCAGGAGACACGAACATGGCCAGCAGAGGCGTAAACAAGGTGATTCTCGTCGGTAATCTGGGCCAGGACCCGGAAGTACGCTACATGCCGAGTGGTGGCGCAGTTGCCAACATTACGCTGGCTACTTCCGAATCCTGGCGTGATAAAGCGACCGGAGAAATGAAAGAGCAGACCGAATGGCACCGCGTTGTGCTGTTTGGCAAACTGGCCGAAGTGGCCGGTGAGTATCTGCGTAAAGGTTCTCAGGTCTATATCGAAGGCCAGCTGCGTACCCGCAAATGGACCGACCAATCCGGCGCTGAGAAGTACACCACGGAAGTGGTGGTGAATGTGGGCGGCACCATGCAAATGCTGGGTGGTCGTCAGGGCGGTGGCGCACCGGCAGGTGGCGGTCAGAATCAGCAGCAGGGTGGTTGGGGTCAGCCTCAGCAGCCTCAGGGCGGCAACCAGTTCAGCGGCGGCGCGCAGTCCCGTCCGCAGCAGCAGTCTGCTCCGGCACCGTCTAACGAACCGCCAATGGATTTCGACGACGATATCCCGTTCTGATATCCAGACGCGTGAAAAACAAAAAACCCAGACAATGTCTGGGTTTTTTTATAACAGGCTATCAGGTAATCACCATCGGCCAGTCTGGCGGAGTGTGGCTCATGGCTTCAACCATCACCACTTTAATGTTTTCCCAGACGGCGGCAATGTCTACCAGCGTAATGCCAAGCAAACCTGTCGCGAACCAGCATGCGGCGCCCAACCCTAACAGGGTGCTAATCACAGCAAGACCTGCGTAGTCGGACTTTCGAAACTGAATGTTTAACGTGCTGGCCAGGAACATCAAAACCGCGCTCAACAACGGCCAGCGCAGGAGCACCATGCTGGTGGTAATGGTTGCCATAAAACCCATCCTCGACAAAACAGACGAACTGGAATGAAACAATGTTTCTCGTTACATAAGATGTGTGAACTATATCACATTTGCTGTTTTATTCGCCAGTATCCGCGTGAGGTAAAAGTGGGATTATTGCCGGGGAAAATATATCGTCGTCGCTCAGAACGACGTCTGGTCGGAATTTTTATTTTTATTTCATCCAGATAGTAAAACCTTTGCAAAACGCCATCGGCTGTATAGCGTTTACAGCAGTATATCTATGGATTATGCTTGTCTGGAACAATAAATGTACCCGCAAAAATAATTCATCGCATTGAATTAATTGACTTTTTTGGATTTTGTATTCTTTGTTTTACACTCGGCATGCTCTTTGATTTCGTGGTCTTATTCTTTTATTCAGATATGAATTATTGCGGTTGCTCTCTCGATTAATGACCTGCGAAAAGATAATGAAAGAAAAAAGACGCGAGATTATTAACGACAGCATGCAGGCGCTGCATGCCCTGGCGAAGCTGATGCCGCAACTCAACGCGCAGTGTTCGCCGGTTGAAATGCTGGAAATTATCAACAGCGCACTGGGGGCAAATCTCTCATGGGTCAGTGTCGAATCCGCAGACGGGCCGCGCGTGGTTTGTGCCGGCGACGTGACGTGTCACGCCTTTAACGTGGCGGATTTTCTTGCCAGCACCCTGTTGCAGCGGCATCAGCGCGCCTGGCGGGTGATCTACTGGAAAGAGCATATTGGCCGGGCGGTATTTTCCCCTCAGCACCCAGGCTATGCGCGGCTGCAAAGCGGCGTGCTGTGTAAATTCTCAGCGCATGGCAGACAGTGCAGTGGTTATTTCTTTTTGGCTTTTAATGAAAAACTGACCTCGTTGCCGATATTGAAAAATATCGTGGTGGTATTGGTTGAGAAGCTAAAAGATTATTTTGATGACATCATCGTGCGGGAAAAAACGGCGCAGGAAATGCAGCGCGTCGTCACGCAATATAAAACCTTATTTGAGCGTGCTCCGGTATTAATGAATGCCTTTGACAGGCATAACCGGTGTGTATTGTGGAATGCCGAATGCGAAAAAGTCTTTGGCTGGAGTATGACTGAAATCGGCGAGCATCCCGATCCGCTGGCCCTGTTTTACCCGGATCCTGAGGAGCGACAGCGCGTGCAGGAGTCGGTTCGTTTCGCACCACTTAAGGATATGTACGAATGGCACCCGGTGCGTAAAGACGGGACGCAGTTAACCATTCTCTGGTCAAACATCCTTTTGCCGGATAACTCCATTCTCAACATTGGCCTGGATATCACCGAACGTAAAAAAGCAGAACAGCAGCTGACCGTCAAAGCCACCACGGACGATCTGACGGGCTGTCTGAATCGCTCGACAATCTTACAGCGTCTCAAAATAGCGCTGGCAGCCAGTTCGCCGCAGGATGTCAGTAGCCACTTCTGTCTCCTGATGTTCGATCTCGATTATTTCAAGCAGATCAACGATCGGTGGGGACATCAGGTTGGCGATGCGGCATTGATCCACTTTTGCGACCGTATTCGCGAGGTGAGCCCGGCAGGGTCGGCGCTGGGACGGGTGGGGGGCGAAGAGTTTGTTCTTCTGCTGGCGCACACGGATGGTATGGCCGCTACGTTGCTCTCTTCCCGGCTGCGTGCCGCGCTGATCTCAAAACCGCTGCGTGTGGGCGATAAAACGCTGGTACTCTCTTTCAGCGCCGGGGTGGTTGAAGTCTGTCAGGGGCAACGGGATACTTCTGCCATACTGATGCGTGCCGATAAGGCATTATATGACGCCAAGCGTACGGGAAGAGGAAAAACGGTCCTGGCGTCTGATTATTTATAAATCAGCATAAGAACAAAGAGCAGGCTATTTCAGCCAGCGAATTTTCCACACCTGTCGCGGGTAATTATTTTCCTTATCAGAAACGAAATGAATACTTTTAGTTTGGCTTACGGGAAAATATTATCGGCATCACGAATTTTAGGATTTTTAATACCAAAAGTCAGTTGCTAACTTCCCATGATTCATGCAACGTAATCACCTGTTTATCAAAGCAGCCGGCTTCATTGCTACAGGCGTACAACATGCAGGGATACAGAGCGGGAAATGAATCGTAGCGCGCTGCGCAACATGCTCAAAGTGGTCGGGATTATCATGGTAGTTATGCTGCCGGTGATGCTTGCGCTATGGTTTGCCCAGCTTAGAGCCGTGTCGGAAATCAGCGCCCAGCTGCGCACGTTTGCTGAACTTGCTTTAAACAAAACTGAACGGGTTATTCAACAGGTTGATCTGGCCCGGGAAGACGCGGAAAAATATCAGGGAAAAGTGTGTACGCCGGAGCATCGTCAATATATGTTGAACGTTTCCCGCGGTCGTCTTTTTGTTGCCGATTTAATTTATGCTGAAGGCCAGTCGTTTCTCTGCTCGACCCTTTTTACGCCGGATCATCCTTACACCATTCCCGCTGCCAATTACACACGTAAACCCGACGTTGCTATCTATTATTTTCGCGATACGCCATTTTTTGATGGTTATAAAATGATATATATGCAGCGCGGAAATTATGTCGCAGTGGTCAACCCGCTTTCGTACAGTGAGGTGATGTCAGACGATCGTTCCCTGTCGTGGGGGGTGTATGACACCATCAGCAATGCATTCTTTTCTGTAAGCCAGAAAGCTAATATTTCTTTATTGCATTCGATGCTTCGACATCAGGAAACGACTTTTCAGAAAGATGACCGTTTTTATACGATCGTGAAATCCGGGCAGCGGCCGATTGCGGCCATCGTTTCAACCTCCAGCGCCCGTTTTTATAAAATGCTTTTTCATCAGGCTACCCTGACGCTACCGCTGGGGATAATTTGCAGCATTATTATTCTGCTGGTGTGGTCGCGTACACACCGTGAATTCAATTCGCCTGGCCGACTTCTGCACCGGGCGCTCAATAAACGCCAGCTGTGCGTCCATTATCAGCCCATTATTGATATTAAAAATAACCAGTGCGTGGGGGCAGAGGCGTTGTTGCGCTGGCCTGGATTCAACGGTCAGGTTATGAGCCCGGCGGAATTTATTCCCCTGGCAGAAAAAGAGGGGATGATTGAGCGCATTACGGATTACGTCGTGGAGGAGGTGTTCAGCGATCTGGGCCATTTTCTTGCCGCTCATCCCGATCTGTATGTCTCGATTAACCTGTCGGCGTCGGATTTTCACTCTTCGCGTCTTATCGCCCTGATCTCCGACAAAGTCCGCTTTTACTCGGTTCGCGCGCAGCAAATCAAAATTGAGGTGACGGAGCGGGGGTTTATTGACGTGCCAAAAACTACGCCGGTCATTCAGGCGTTTCGCCAGGCGGGGTATGAAGTGGCGATTGATGATTTCGGAACCGGCTACTCTAACCTGCATAACCTCTATTCGCTGAACGTCGATATCCTGAAAATCGACAAATCCTTTATCGATACCTTAACCACCAACAGCACCAGCCACCTGATTGCCGAGCACATCATTGAGATGGCGCAAAGCCTGCGGCTGAAAACCATTGCGGAAGGGGTCGAGACGGGGGAGCAGGTGAGCTGGTTACTGAAGCGTGGCGTGCAGTATTGTCAGGGATGGCACTTCGCGAAAGCGATGCCGCCCCAGGCATTTATGGCCTGGCAGCAGCAACCCTTGCGTTAACACGCATTAATTGAGCTGATGGCGGTAGTCGCTCGGCGTACGGTCAAACTCGCGGCGGAAGACGCGGGAAAAGGTCTGCTGCGACACATAGCCCAGATCCATTGCGATATCAAAAATGGGCCGCTGCGTGGAGCGTAACGCCTGCGCCGCCAGCAGGAGCCTGCGCTGGCGAATGTAATCACCCAGCGTTTGATGCATTACGGTGCGGAACATTCTCTGTAAATACCATTTCGAATAGCCCGACTTCTTAGCGACCACATCAATGTTCAACGGCTGGTCGATATGTTCATCAATCCATTCAATAAGTGTCTGAATAATTTGCTGATGCGACATAAGGTTACCCCTCTGTGGAGACATCTGTCCTGGTTGATTCGTCGTTTTCTCTGCGGGGGAGTATAATTCCTCAAGTTAACTTGAGGTAAAGAGGTTTTATGGAAAAGAGATTACCGCGCATCAAAGCGCTGTTAACCCCCGGTGAAGTGGCTAAGCGAAGCGGTGTGGCGGTGTCGGCACTCCACTTCTATGAAAGCAAAGGGTTAATAAAAAGTATCCGTAACGCCGGAAACCAGCGGCGCTACACCCGCGATGTGCTCCGCTACGTGGCGATCATCAAAATTGCGCAACGTATCGGCATTCCTCTGGCCACCATCGGTGACGCGTTCGGCGTATTGCCGGAAGGGCACTCGCTGAGCGCGAAGGAGTGGAAGCAGCTGTCGTCCCAGTGGCGAGAAGAGCTGGATCGTCGTATTCACACGCTGGTGGCCCTGCGCGATGAGCTGGACGGCTGCATTGGTTGCGGGTGTTTATCACGCAGCGATTGTCCGCTACGTAACCCGGGTGACAGGCTGGGCGAGCAGGGAACGGGGGCGCGGTTGCTGGAGGAGGATTGAGAGGTGTTTGCCGGGTGGCGCTTCGCTTACCCGTCCTACACTCTCGGTTTTGCAGGCCGGGTAAGGCGCAGCCGCCACCCGGCAACAAGCATAAAGAACTAAAGCGCCACTAAGGGCGCTTTAGTTTTTTCCGGTCTTTGTCTTTCTCTCTATCCCGCTGGATCACGGGAGGGTTTCCCCCGACATCAGTACCCCTCGTGTCGAGCTTGTAGAGGAGGTTCCGGTTTGTACTGACACTTTAATTCTATGCCCGGCCGCCGTTTTTGCCACCGGAGACGGTGAGATTTTAGCCGAATTTTTTTCGTGAAGTTGTTCAGTTTTCTATAGTTAAAAAGTATGAATCACCGGAGAACATCATGCTAACGGTCCACCACCTTAATCAGTCTCGTTCACATCGCGTCCTCTGGGCGCTGGAAGAGCTGGGTCTGACGTATGAGATTGTGCGCTACCAGCGCGAGAAATCCATGCTTGCACCGGATTCGCTCAAAAAAGTGCATCCGCTGGGGAAATCCCCGGTACTGGAAGATAACGGACTGGTGCTGGCCGAATCAGGCGCGATTCTGGAATATCTTCAGGAAACGTACGATTCGGCGTCACGATTCAAACCGTTAGATCCCGCCCATAAAGTGCAGTATCGCTTCTGGCTGCATTACGCCGAAGGGTCTTTGATGCCGCTACTGTTAATGAAGCTGGTGTTTAACAGCCTCGGCAAACCACCCGTCCCGTTTGGCCTGCGCACGCTGGGTAAGGCGCTGGGGCAGGGGGTGCAAAAAGCGTATCTCAACCGCCAGCTGGAAACGCATGCGCGCTTTATTAACGATCATCTTGCCGAAAACAGCTGGTTTGCCGGCGACACGCTGACCATGGCTGATATCCAGATGAGTTTTCCCCTCTTCGCCCTGCTGGCGAGAGGCGGCATTGACAATCTCGACCACATAGCGGCGTGGAAACAGAGAGTGGAGGCACGTCCGGGCTGGCAGACAACGCTTGCGAAAGGCGGCCCGCTGACAATCCCCGGCGAGGGATGAAATGTAACGAAATTGCGCATGGACGATAACGTTTGCGCATCCTCTGCTTAATTCTTCATCGTCATGAGGCAATTTTAGCGAAAAACGAGAAAGTTCAGTTGAAAAGGGCGGGTATTAGGCTAGATAATCGTTTGCCTACATTTGACCACCCGTTTTGTAAGCGCGGAGCTAAACGTTTGCTTTTTTTGTGACGCCCCTTTCGTCGCAAACGCAGCACAAGGATTTGACGTTTCGCTGGCAGTGGAGTCTCCACCACGCTTACGGACTTTCAATAAAAATTTTCAGGGGATGTTTTCTATGTCTACGCCATCTGCGCGTACCGGCGGTTCACTTGACGCCATGTTTAAAATTTCTGCTCGCGGCAGCACCGTGCGCCAGGAAGTTGTTGCCGGTCTGACCACGTTTCTGGCGATGGTGTACTCCGTCATCGTGGTGCCAGGCATGCTCGGCAAAGCGGGCTTCCCGCCAGCGGCGGTCTTCGTTGCCACCTGCCTGGTTGCGGGTGTGGGTTCGATTGTGATGGGCCTGTGGGCGAACCTGCCGCTGGCGATCGGGTGCGCCATCTCCCTGACCGCGTTTACCGCCTTCAGCCTGGTGCTGGGCCAGCATATCAGCGTCCCGGTAGCGCTCGGCGCCGTGTTCCTGATGGGCGTGCTGTTCACCGTAATTTCAGCAACCGGCATTCGTAGCTGGATTTTGCGCAACCTGCCGAAGGGCGTGGCGCACGGCACCGGCATCGGTATTGGCCTGTTCCTGCTGCTGATCGCTGCCAACGGCGTGGGTCTGGTCATCAAGAACCCGCTGGACGGCCTGCCGGTTGCGCTGGGTAACTTCGCGAGCTTCCCGGTGATCATGTCGCTGGTGGGTCTGGCGGTGATCATTGGCCTGGAAAAATTGAAAGTGCCGGGCGGCATTCTGCTGACCATTATCGGCGTGTCCATCGTCGGCCTGATCTTCGACCCGACCGTTCATTTCTCCGGGATTTTCGCTATGCCGTCGCTGAGCGATGACAAAGGTAACTCCCTGATTGGCAGCCTGGATATTGTGGGCGCGTTGAACCCGGTGATCCTGCCAAGCGTGCTGGCGCTGGTAATGACCGCGGTGTTTGATGCCACGGGCACCATCCGCGCGGTGGCCGGTCAGGCTAACCTGCTGGATAAAGACGGACAGATTATTGACGGCGGCAAAGCGCTGACCACCGACTCCCTGAGCAGCGTTTTCTCTGGCCTGGTGGGTGCGGCGCCTGCGGCGGTGTACATTGAGTCCGCAGCGGGTACGGCGGCAGGCGGTAAAACCGGCCTGACGGCCATCACCGTTGGCGTGCTATTCCTGCTGATCCTGTTCCTCTCTCCGCTCTCTTATCTGGTGCCGGCTTACGCGACCGCACCTGCGCTGATGTACGTCGGCCTGCTGATGCTGAGCAACGTGGCGAAAATCGACTTCGCGGATTTTGTTGATGCCATGTCCGGCCTGATCACTGCGGTATTCATCGTGCTGACCTGTAACATCGTGACCGGCATTATGATCGGTTTCGCCTCGCTGGTGATTGGGCGTCTGGTCTCCGGTGAGTGGCGTAAGCTGAACATCGGTACCGTGGTCATCGCCGTTGCGCTGGTGGCGTTCTACGCGGGCGGCTGGGCCATCTGAATTGACTTTTTATGCGAAAACGGGTGGCTCAGGCCGCCCGTTTTTATTTTCAGGACTCATCCTGTTGCCTTTTACGTTACTCTGGAGAGGATAGAATAAGAGGCACGACGCCTCAGGTTTGGCATATAAGAAACACAGCAAACAGGGAACGCATGGAAATTTTCTTCACAATACTCATCATGACCCTTGTGGTCTCATTATCCGGGGTGGTTACACGCGTACTGCCCTTCCAGGTCCCCCTGCCTTTAATGCAAATAGCTATCGGTGCGCTGCTGGCGTGGCCGACGTTCGGTCTGCACGTGGAGTTCGATCCGGAACTGTTCCTCGTGCTGTTTATCCCGCCGCTGCTGTTTGCCGATGGCTGGAAAACGCCGACGCGCGAATTTCTGGAGCACGGGCGAGAGATCTTCGGCCTGGCGCTGGCGCTGGTGGTGGTCACCGTGGTCGGGATTGGTTTTCTGATCTACTGGGCCGTACCGGGGATCCCGCTCATACCCGCCTTTGCGCTGGCCGCCGTGCTGTCGCCTACCGACGCCGTGGCGCTGTCCGGCATTGTGGGCGAAGGGCGCATTCCAAAGAAAATCATGGGCATTTTGCAGGGCGAGGCGCTGATGAACGACGCCTCTGGCCTGGTCGCCCTGAAGTTTGCCGTGGCGGTTGCCATGGGCACCATGGTCTTTACCGTCGGCGGCGCGACCCTGGAATTCTTCAAGGTGGCGATTGGCGGTATCCTCGCGGGCTTCGTAGTGAGCTGGCTGTACGGACGCTCGCTGCGCTTCCTTAGCCGCTGGGGTGGTGATGAACCGGCGACGCAGATCGTCCTGCTGTTCCTGCTGCCGTTTGCCTCTTACCTGATTGCCGAACACATTGGCGTGTCGGGCATTCTGGCGGCGGTAGCCGCGGGGATGACCATCACCCGCTCCGGCGTTATGCGGCGCGCGCCGCTGGCGATGCGCCTGCGCGCGAACAGTACCTGGGCTATGCTCGAGTTTGTGTTTAACGGCATGGTGTTCCTGCTGTTGGGCCTGCAACTGCCGGGCATTATGGAATCCTCGCTGATTGCGGCCGAAGCGGATCCAAACGTTGAAGTCTGGATGCTGTTTACCGATATCGTGCTCATCTACCTTGCACTGATGCTGGTGCGTTTCGGCTGGCTGTGGACGATGAAGAAATTCAGCGTTCGCTTCCTGACCAAAAAGCCGATGGAGTTTGGCTCGTGGACCACGCGCGAGCTGCTGATTGCCTCTTTCGCGGGCGTGCGCGGGGCGATCACCCTTGCTGGTGTCCTCTCCATTCCTCTGCTGCTGCCGACGGGTGACGTCTTCCCGGCGCGCTACGAGCTGGTGTTCCTGGCGGCGGGGGTGATCCTCTTCTCCCTGTTTGTCGGCGTGATTATGCTGCCGATTCTGCTGCAACATATTGACGCGGGGGACTCCTCGCAACAGCACAAAGAAGAGCGGATTGCCCGTGCGGCGACGGCGGAAGTGGCGATTGTCGCCATCGAGAAGATGGAGGAGCGTCTGGCCGCCGATGCCGAAGAGAACATTGATAACCAGCTGCTGAAGGAAGTCAGTTCACGCGTGATCGGTAATTTGCGTCGCCGTGCTGACGGACGTAACGACGTGGAAAGTTCGTTGCAGGAAGAGAACCTCGAACGCCGTTTCCGCCTGGCGGCGCTGCGCTCCGAGCGTGCCGAGCTGTATCACCTGCGCGCGACGCGGCAGATCAGCAACGAGACGCTGCAAAAGCTGCTGCACGATCTGGATCTGCTGGAAGCGTTGTTGATAGAGAATCAGTAGCGCTGTAATTGCCCGGTGGCGCTGCGCTTACCGGGCCTACGTGCTCGATCGGTACCCTCTCCCTGTGGGAGAGGGTACCCAAAACCCCTCACAGCATTGCAACCACGCCTGGGCGCTGTGCGACAGATAGACCCCTTCACGCCAGATCATCCCCAGCTGCCAGTGCAGGTCGCTCTCCAGCGGGATCCAGCGCAGCGTATTTTTATCCAGCCGCTCGCAGATCGGCTGCGGCAAAATGGCAATCCCCACGCCCGCCTGTACCATCGCCGCCAGAAAATCCCACTGGCCGCTGCGCACCGCAATGCGCGGCTTCACGTTATGCTGGTTAAACAGCGCCATCAGCTGGCGGCTTAAGGCAAAATCTTCGTTGTAAATCAGCAGCGGGTGTTCGCCGAGCAGCTCGGGTTTTACTGACTCAATCTTCAGCCAGTCGCCGGAGCGCGGCACCAGCACGCACAGCGGGTGGCTGAACAGAGGCAGCGTCGCCAGGCCGCTTTCCTCCTCCACGGGAAGGGCCGTCATGGCCACGTCCAGTTCACCGTTCATCACCGCCTGCTGCACGGTCAGGCCGCCAAATTCAGAAATTTTTAGCTCAACGCCGGGATAGCGCTGACGAAACAGGCTTATCGGACCGGCCATCATCATGCCGACCATCGGCGGAATACCGAGCCGCAGCAGCCCTTTTGTCAGATGGTTGATGTCCCCAAGCTCGGCCTCCAGCTGGCGGAACTCCGCCAGAATTGCCAGCCCGCGCTCGAACACCACGCGACCGGTATCGGTCAGCAGCAGCTTGCGCCCGTCGCGGATCAGCAGGGTACAGTTCAGCTCATCTTCGAGGTTTTTCAGCATCTTGCTGATGGTTGGCTGGGTTACGAATAACTTCTCCGCTGCGCGGGTAAAACTTTGCTGGCGAACCACCTCGACAAAATAGCGCAGCGTTCTTATGTCCATGATTATTCCTCGAAACTATACCTTCGATGATTTTAATTCATTTCAGTCGATACCGTACGCTCACTATACTGGCGCCTCGTCTCATTTCTGAGGAAAACCCCCATGGCCGTGGCGTTAAGCCGTGTTACGCCTGCCGTTGTTCAACGACTCCAGGTACCGGTTCAGGTACTGCTTTACGCGGGACTGTTTGTTTTCGCGGAATATCTTGTCGACTGGCTGCATCTGCCTTTACCCGCCAACCTGGTGGGGATGGTGCTGTTGCTGACGCTGATCCTCTGTCGCGCGTTGCCCCTTAGCTGGGTGCGGGCCGGCGCACGCTGGTTGCTGGCGGAGATGCTGCTGTTCTTTGTGCCGGCCGTGGTGGCGGTGGTGAACTATGCCCAGCTGCTGATGGTCGACGGCTGGCGCATCTTTGCGGTTATCGCCCTGAGCACGATGATGGTGCTGGGCGCCACCGCTTGGGTGGTGGATAAAGTGTATCGCTTTGAAATCAGCAGGCAGAAGCATGACTAACTTTCAGATAAGCGTGCTGTGCCTGATTGCGACAGTCGTCATCTACTTTGCCAACAAGCGCCTGTATCGCCGCTTTCGCGCGCTGCCGCTGATGCCGCTGGTCTTTACGCCGATCCTGCTGGTGCTGATGCTGGTCTTCGGCCATATCTCCTGGCAGAACTACATTGGCGAATCCCACTGGCTACTGTGGCTGCTCGGCCCGGCGACCATCGCCTTCGCCGTACCCGTTTATGACAACCTCGCTATTATCCGACGCCACTGGATGTCACTCAGCGCGGGCGTCGTCACCGCGACGGTGGTGGCGGTGTGCAGCTCGGTCTGGCTGGCGCGGCTGTTTACCCTGTCGGATGAAATCCAGCGCAGCCTGGCGGTGCGTTCGGTGACCACGCCGTTTGCGCTGGCAGCCGCCAAACCGCTCGGTGGCCAGCCGGATCTGGTGGCGCTGTTTGTGGTGGTGACGGGCGTGTTCGGCATGGCAGTGGGGGATGTGCTGTTTCTGCGGCTTTCCATTCGCGAAGGGATGGCGAAAGGCGCGGGGTTTGGTGCGGCGTCGCACGGGGCGGGGACGGCACGTTCGTATGAGCTGGGACA
This sequence comes from Enterobacter cloacae complex sp. GYL001, assembly GCF_049237125.1. Lineage (NCBI taxonomy): Bacteria > Pseudomonadati > Pseudomonadota > Gammaproteobacteria > Enterobacterales > Enterobacteriaceae > Enterobacter > Enterobacter cloacae complex sp. GYL001. Next base: position 64,932 of record NZ_JBMKGW010000019.1, read on the forward strand.
GCAGGAGGGCGTTGTCGCGAGCCTGGTGATGATGCTTTCGGGCGTCACGATGGTGCTGATTGCGCCGCTGGTGGCGTGGGTGATGTTTTAAGCTCCCCGGCCAGAGCGACCGGGGAGAAAAGGCTTAGTGCGCGCGGCCCTGCTCAACGCCCAGGCCGGTTTGCGAGCGGATAAACTGGGCGCGGAATTTTTCACGCTCCAGGTTACCCTCCGGTGAATTATCGGTGGCAGAGAAGATCCAGATCCCGATAAACGCCACGGCAATGGAGAACAGCGCCGGGTATTCATACGGGAAGATAGCGCTTTCGTGACCGAGGATCTGCACCCAGATGGTCGGGCCGAGGATCATCAGAATCACCGCCGTCAGCAGGCCCAGCCAGCCGCCGATCATCGCCCCACGGGTGGTCAGTTTTGACCAGTACATGGAGAGCAGAATGATCGGGAAGTTACAGCTTGCCGCAATCGAGAAGGCCAGCCCGACCATAAAGGCGATGTTCTGTTTCTCGAACAAAATCCCCAGCAGGATGGCGACAACGCCCAGCACCAGCACGGTGATTTTGGAGACTTTCAGCTCATCGCGCTCGCTCGCGCCTTTGCGGAAGACGTTGGCGTAGAGGTCATGCGATACCGCAGACGCACCGGCCAGCGTCAGCCCTGCAACCACCGCGAGGATGGTGGCAAAGGCCACGGCAGAGATAAAGCCGAGGAACAGGTTGCCGCCCACCGCGTCGGCCAGATGCACCGCCGCCATGTTGTTACCGCCGATCAGCGCGCCCGCCGCGTCTTTAAACGCCGGGTTTGCCCCCACCAGCATGATTGCGCCGAAGCCGATGATAAAGGTCAGAATGTAGAAGTAGCCCATAAACCCGGTGGCGTAGAACACGCTTTTACGCGCTTCACGTGCATCTGACACCGTGAAGAAACGCATCAGGATATGCGGCAGGCCAGCGGTACCGAACATCAGGCCGAGACCGAGCGAGAGCGCGGATATCGGATCTTTAACCAGCCCGCCCGGGCTCATGATCGCTTCCCCTTTCGGGTGCACTGACATCGCTTCGGTAAACAGATTATTGAAGCTGAACCCGACGTGCTTCATCACCATAAAGGCCATAAAGCTGGCGCCGAACAGCAGTAGTACCGCTTTGATGATCTGTACCCAGGTGGTGGCCAGCATGCCGCCGAACAGGACGTACATCACCATCAGCACGCCGACCAGCACCACCGCGACGTGGTAGTTCAGGCCGAACAGCAGCTCGATCAGTTTGCCCGCGCCGACCATCTGGGCGATCAGATAGAGTGCCACCACCACCAGCGAACCGCAGGCGGAGAGGGTACGAATCGGCCCCTGCTTCAGGCGATAGGAGGCGACGTCAGCAAAGGTATAGCGCCCCAGGTTACGCAGGCGCTCGGCAATCAGGAACAGAATGATTGGCCAGCCCACCAGGAACCCGAGGGAGTAGATCAGGCCGTCATACCCTGAGGTATACACCAGCGCGGAGATCCCAAGGAACGAGGCGGCGGACATAAAGTCCCCCGCGATCGCCAGCCCGTTCTGGAAGCCGGTAATATTGCCGCCCGCGGTGTAGTAATCGTTACGGGAGCGTACGCGTTTCGACGCCCAGTAGGTGATGTACAGCGTCAGCACCACGAAAATCAGGAACATGATAATCGCCTGCCAGTTGGTTGGCTGGCGCTGAACCTCGCCGGTAAGGGCATCTGCCGCATGGGCAGCAAAGGGAAGTGTGGCGGCTAGCGCCGTCAGGACTCGCTTCATGATGCTTTTACCTCGCGCAGAACTTCTCTGTTAAGACGATCGAATTCACCGTTCGCACGCCAGACGTACACACCCGTGAGCACAAACGAAATGATGATCACGCCAATCCCAATCGGAATACCGCGCGTGACGCTGGTACCCTCATGCAGCGGGGTGCCCAGCCAGTGCGGCGCAAAGGCGATCAGCAGAATAAAGCCGACGTAGATAATCAGCATGATGATGGAAAGGATGAAGGCAAACCGTTGCCGTTTTTCGACGAGCTCCCTGTAGTGCGCACTATTCTCTATCTGCTGACAAATATCTTTATTCATCACAGAGTCTCCAGAAGTAAGGTTGGTTTGTTTTTATCCCCTCTCCCCTGTGGGGAGAGGGTGAGGGGAGGAAGGTGCGGTCTGATGCCCTCACCCCGGCCCTCTCCCACGGGGAGAGGGAGAAAACACTAGGAAGGCATTGCGATGGCCTGCTTCTCTTCGAGCAGTTTGTCCACCACGCCAGGATCGGCCAGCGTTGAGGTATCACCGAGGTTACTGGTGTCGCCCGCCGCGATTTTGCGCAGGATACGGCGCATAATCTTGCCGGAACGGGTTTTCGGCAGCGAGTCGGTCCAGTGCAGCACGTCCGGCGTGGCAAGCGGGCCGATCTCTTTACGCACCCAGTTGCGCACCTCGGTATACAGCTCTGGCGACGGCTCTTCGCCGTGGTTCAGGGTGACGTAGGCGTAGATCGCCTGGCCTTTGATGTTGTGAGGAATGCCGACAACCGCCGCTTCGGCAATTTTCGGATGCGACACCAGCGCAGATTCAATTTCCGCCGTACCCAGACGGTGGCCGGAAACGTTCAACACGTCGTCCACGCGTCCGGTGATCCAGTAATAACCGTCTTCATCCCGGCGCGCGCCGTCGCCGCTGAAGTACATGTTTTTGAAGGTCGAGAAGTAGGTCTGCTCGAAGCGCTCATGGTCGCCGAACAGGGTACGCGCCTGGCCAGGCCAGGAATCGACGATCACCAGGTTGCCCTCGGTAGCGCCTTCCTGCGGATTGCCTTCGTTATCCACCAGCGCAGGCTGCACGCCGAAGAACGGACGGGTGGCCGAACCGGCTTTCAGCTGCGTGGCGCCCGGCATCGGGGTGATCATGAAGCCGCCGGTTTCGGTCTGCCACCAGGTATCCATCACCGGGCACTTCTCGTTGCCGATCTTCTTCCAGTACCACTCCCAGGCTTCGGGGTTGATCGGCTCGCCCACGGAGCCGAGGATACGCAGGGAAGAGCGGTCGGTCCCTTCGATGGCTTTATCGCCTTCCGCCATTAGCGCACGGATCGCCGTTGGCGCGGTATAGAGAATGTTGACCTGATGCTTATCAACCACCTGGCACATACGCGCCGGGGTCGGCCAGTTCGGTACGCCTTCAAACATCAGCGTCGTTGCGCCGCAGGCCAGCGGGCCGTACAGCAGGTAGCTGTGACCGGTGACCCAGCCCACGTCGGCGGTACACCAGTAGATGTCGCCCGGATGATAGTCGAAAACGTATTTAAAGGTGGTGGCCGCATAGACCAGATAACCGCCGGTGGTATGCAGCACGCCTTTCGGCTTACCGGTGGAGCCGGAGGTATACAGGATAAACAGCGGATCTTCCGCGTTCATCTCTTCCGGCTGATGCTGGTCGCTCGCGTTTTCAATCAGATCGCTCCACCACAGGTCGCGCCCCTCGTGCCAGTCGATTTTGCCGCCCGTGCGCTTGAGGACAATGACGTTGTTGATGGATTTTACGTTCGGGTTTTTCAGCGCTTCATCAACGTTTTTCTTCAGCGGAATACCGCGCCCGGCGCGCACGCCCTCGTCAGCGGTGATCACCAGCTTCGAATTTGAGTCGACAATACGCCCGGCAACCGCCTCCGGCGAGAAACCGCCGAAGATCACGGAGTGGATCGCGCCGATGCGCGCGCAGGCCAGCATAGCCACGGCGGCTTCCGGCACCATTGGCATATAGATCGCCACCACATCGCCTTTTTTAATGCCCTGGGCCAGCAGCACGTTGGCAAAGCGGCACACGTCGCGATGAAGTTCTTTATACGAGATGTGTTTACTCTGAGAGGCATCGTCGCCTTCCCAGATGATGGCCGTTTCGTTGCCGCGTTCAGCAAGATGGCGGTCCAGGCAGTTCGCCGCCAGGTTCAGCGTGCCGTCTTCATACCATTTAATGGAGACGTTGCCCGGCGCGAAAGAGGTGTTCTTTACCTTCTGATAAGGTTTGATCCAGTCGAGGATGTGGCCCTGCTCACCCCAGAACGCGTCAGGGCTGGAAACGGACTGCTGGTATTTCTCCTGGTATTGCTCCGGGCTTATCAGGCAACGGTCCGCAATGTTTGCGGGAATGTCGTGTTTGTGTATTTGGCTCATGGCTTTTTTTCTCCTTGTAAGATGTTAATAATATGTCGCAAAAACGTTAATAGTAGGGGCTTTACAAGCTTTGTTTAGTATTTGGGCGACAGATCACGCAATGTCTGAAGAGTATGAAAATTGAGCGAATGAAACTTTGAAGGGAAATAATTCACCTGAAGAATTATTCACTTTTTTGAAGTGAAAATATTTTGTATAACAAATGGTTATTTATGCGAATTGCTATAAATTGCCGTCAATGACACTTTTTGCAGTGAAATGCCTCGTTCTTTAAGGCTTGCGCAGCATGCCGTGCAAATGATACTCATACGGCGCGTTAAAAAATCCCATAAACCAACGCAACACAATTCATACCCTTTCAGTATGTCTCCATATTCATGCAGTTTTGATGGTACGGAGATTTCATTGAGGAAGTCAGTTTCTATGAAAAATTTGAAAGTCAGCCTGGCCTGGCAGATCCTGCTGGCCCTTGTGCTGGGCATCTTGCTGGGCAGTTACCTCCATTATCATAGCGACAGCCGCGAGTGGCTGATTGCGAACCTTCTCTCCCCTGCGGGCGATATCTTTATTCATCTGATCAAGATGATTGTTGTGCCGATTGTGATCTCGACGCTGGTGGTCGGTATCGCGGGTGTCGGTGATGCGAAACAGTTAGGCCGCATCGGCGTTAAAACTATTCTCTATTTCGAAGTGATCACCACGGTTGCCATCGTTCTTGGCATCACCCTGGCGAATGTGTTCCAGCCTGGTGCCGGGATCGATATGTCGCAGCTGGCGACGGTGGATATTTCGAAATACCAAAGCACAACCGCCGATGTGCAGAGCCATTCGCATGGACTGATGGGGACTATTCTCTCGCTGGTGCCGACCAACATTATCGCGTCCATGGCGAAGGGCGAGATGCTGCCGATCATCTTCTTCTCGGTACTCTTTGGTCTGGGGCTTTCTTCCCTGCCCGCGACGCACCGTGAACCGCTGGTCACCGTGTTCCGATCTGTCTCCGAAACCATGTTCAAAGTCACCCACATGGTGATGCGCTATGCGCCGGTCGGGGTATTCGCGCTGATTGCGGTGACCGTAGCGAACTTCGGCTTTGCCTCCCTGTGGCCGCTGGCGAAGCTGGTGATTCTGGTGCACTTCGCGATTCTGTTCTTCGCGCTGGTGGTGCTGGGCATTGTGGCGCGCCTGTGCGGGCTCAGCATCTGGATCCTGATCCGCATCCTGAAGGATGAGCTGATTCTGGCCTACTCCACGGCAAGCTCCGAGAGCGTACTGCCGCGTATCATTGAGAAGATGGAGGCCTACGGTGCGCCGGCGTCCATTACCAGCTTCGTGGTGCCAACGGGTTACTCCTTTAACCTGGATGGTTCGACGCTGTATCAGAGTATTGCGGCAATCTTTATCGCGCAGCTGTACGGCATTGACCTGTCGCTGTGGCAGGAGATCGTGCTGGTTCTGACGCTGATGGTGACTTCAAAAGGCATCGCAGGCGTGCCGGGCGTCTCCTTCGTGGTGCTGCTGGCGACGCTGGGCAGCGTCGGTATTCCGCTGGAAGGCCTGGCGTTTATTGCCGGTGTGGACCGTATCCTAGACATGGCGCGTACTGCGCTGAACGTGGTGGGTAATGCGCTGGCGGTGCTGGTAATCTCCAAGTGGGAACACAAGTTCGACCGTAAAAAAGCGCTGGCGTATGAACGCGAGGTGCTGGGTCGTTTTGATAAAACGGCTGACCAGTAACATTCTAAGCCCGGTGGCGCTGCGCTTACCGGGCCTACGGGTTTTGTAGGCCGGGTAAGGCGAAGCCGCCACCCGGCACGTTACTCCCCGCTCAACGCATCAAACTCTTCACACCCGGTATCAAACCCTTCGGTACAGCTCAGGTTTAACCAGTAAAGCGCTTTCTGTTTATTCGGTGTGATAAAGCCTTTCTCACCCTGCCTGAACAGCATTCCTGCCCAGTACTCCGCATAGCCCGTCCGGGACAGAGCCGAACTCCGCTTGAACCACGACGCGGCCTGCACGTCATCCTGAGGGACTTCAACGCCGTTGGCATAGATCAGCCCCAGCAGCTGTTGCGCGTCTACCGCCGAGTCGCTATCGATGTCTTCGGTCGCCGATTGCAGCAGTGCGATGGCCTGCGGGTAGTCGGTTTTGCCCGCCTGCGTGTTCACCAGCACCCGCGCCAGCATGATCGCGCCGCGTTTGCTGCCCGCAATGTTTGCCTGCTGGGCCAGGGCTTTAGCCTGCGCATAGTCACCCTGCGAAAAGTGGATTTGCGACAGCAGCGCCATGGCGTCGACATCACCGCCTTTTGCCGCTTTTTCCGCCCACAGCGCCGCCTGCGCGCTGTCGCCGGAACTGAACCAGGTATCGGCAAGATAATACTGCGCGCGCGCATCGCCCGCTTCAGCCTGCTTTTTATACTGGCTGCCTATCTCATCGGCATGGGCAAACGCGGTTAAAAATAACAACATCAGAAAAAGGGTTTTCATGGATTCTTATCATCTGGGTACACGCCGCGCAGTATAATCGCGGCGACAGAAGAAAAAAACGGGTGCGTTAAGACCTCAGCATCCCACAAGCCGGGCGGAACACGCGTTCCGCCCGAAGAGGTTAGCCTGCGTTACAGGCTAATTTCGCCGCCACCTCCTGATGTTCACTCTTTATTGAAAACTCGCAGAGCTTATCGCGAGTAATAAAGGTAAAGATCACTATCGTCAGGCAAATAATAAAGACGATGCCTAACGTAGTTTTTAATGGCGTCATGCCTTTTACTCCTTGTGAAAAAAAGAATAAGAGGCTACTCTCAACCTGTTGGTTGTTGAGGGGTAGCCTCGGGTTGTACTGACCCCAAAAAGTTGGACAGTTAAACACGAGGCACATAGGTCTGGGTTCGATATTCAATTGGACTCAGACCTTTTAATTT
>NZ_JBMKGW010000020.1:0-3349 GCF_049237125.1 Enterobacter cloacae complex sp. GYL001
AACTATCATGGAAAACATTGCGCTCATTGGTATCGATCTGGGTAAAAACTCTTTCCATATTCATTGCCAGGATCGTCGCGGGAAGGCTGTTTACCGTAAAAAATTTACCCGGCCAAAGTTGATCGAATTTTTGGCGACATGCCCCGCTACAACCATCGCAATGGAAGCCTGTGGCGGTTCTCACTTTATGGCACGCAAGTTGGAAGAGTTGGGGCATTCCCCAAAGCTGATATCACCACAATTTGTCCGCCCGTTCGTTAAAAGCAATAAAAACGACTTTGTCGACGCCGAAGCTATTTGTGAAGCTGCATCGCGTCCGTCTATGCGTTTTGTGCAGCCCAGAACGGAATCTCAGCAGGCAATGCGGGCTCTGCATCGTGTCCGTGAATCCCTGGTTCAGGATAAGGTAAAAACAACCAATCAAATGCATGCTTTTCTGCTGGAATTTGGCATTAGCGTTCCCCGAGGAGCTGCCGTTATTAGCCGACTGAGTACCATTCTTGAGGATAATAGTTTGCCTCTTTACCTCAGCCAGTTATTGCTGAAATTACAACAGCATTATCACTATCTTGTTGAGCAGATTAAAGATTTGGAATCCCAGTTGAAACGAAAGTTGGACGAAGATGAGGTTGGACAGCGCTTGCTGAGCATTCCCTGCGTCGGAACACTGACAGCGAGTACTATTTCAACTGAGATTGGCGACGGGAAGCAGTACGCCAGCAGCCGTGACTTTGCGGCGGCAACAGGGCTTGTACCTCGGCAGTACAGCACGGGAGGTAGGACGACATTGCTGGGAATTAGTAAGCGAGGTAATAAAAAGATCCGAACTTTGTTGGTTCAGTGTGCCAGGGTATTCATACAAAAACTGGAACACCAGTCTGGCAAATTGGCCGATTGGGTCAGGGATTTACTGTGCCGGAAAAGCAACTTTGTCGTCACTTGTGCTCTGGCAAACAAGCTGGCCAGAATAGCCTGGGCCCTAACGGCACGACAGCAAACTTATGTAGCATAACGGCAGAAATACACCGGTTTAAAGAATTACTGATCTGGTTTTGCGAATACTGATATTGATGATACTAACGGCCCACCGGCCTGTTGAGGAACCTGTAAAACGGAAAGGCTCATTGAAGCCGTATATTTTCTGGAGGTTCATCAGGCGCGGAACTCATCAAGGCGCGGGAATAAAATCCCATTCAGACGCCGGATAGATTCAAGCAAGCCAACTTGTCGTCAAAATCGGTGTTGCAAAAACGGGAGTGACCATAGATTCCGTTTTCTGAGACGACCCCGATCAGTATTACGTTATCCCACTCCAGCCCCTTGGAACCATGCAGTGTGGAAAGGATGAAGGGATCGCAGTCAGTAGCAGCCTCGCCTGGATTCAAGATAAGGTTTAAAAACGTGCGGGAATCGATCTTACTGGAGTCAAGTAGCTCCCCGATCCTCACGACCCCTCGTTGCTGGTCGTTCGATCCAGTGCGAGTTACACCCTCAGAGCCAACACTATCAATGAAACCCTCCATACTCAGGCGTCGTAACACATCGATAGCAGGCGTTTCCTCTCCGTCTTTCTGGCAGATAGTGGCGAGCCTGCCCAGCCGATCTTTTTGGTATTGTGCGCCCTCGAATAACTGACCTAGAGCAGACCATAGGTCGGCGTGCGGAGCCATCAATCCACTGAGCGCCGCTTTGAATTGCCCTTTCTGCCATCTAAAACCAGCCTCCTTCAGAAAGCCGTAAACAATCGCTTGTTTGTTGGGATGGTTTTCCAGTAGCCGCAGATCGCCGTACACAGACAGCAAGACGCCAACTACCAGTATCCCGATTTCGGTGCGGGTGTGTAATGCGCTTGAACCATTGAGGTAGCGATAAGGTAGCCCACACAGGCGTAAAGCAATTTCCGCCTCAGCAAGGTTCGCCTTAGTGCGGGACAATATGGCTTGTGTTCCACTGCTCACCGAGAGGTTTGATAGCACCTTGGATAGGCAGTTATCAAAGTGCAATCTGACCTCTGTTTTGGGGGTGCTAGGATGACTGACACAAAGCTTGGTCAGCTTTGTAGAGTTGCGCCGAATTACCGAGTTAGCCATCAAGGAAAGCTCATGGCCAAATCTGAACGTGCATGACAGTTGAAACACCTTCGTATTCGGGTAGTGCCTTTCAAACAGTCCGCCGATAAAGTCTGGTCGAGCACCACGCCACTCATAAATACACTGGTTAACATCACCAACAGCCATAACCGACGTATCCGACTTAGATAGCAAGCGGGTCATGTCATGCTGTATCAGGTTAACGTCCTGATATTCATCAACAATGATGTGCTTGAAGTGGGCACCAAGGCTGCTGTCATTACGCAACAGTGCGACAGCCTCAATCAAACAGTCATCAAAGGTTCGCAGACTGTTTTCCTCCAGCAGCTCACAATAGCGGCCATAGGCGTGAATAAACTCCCGTTTGATGTTGCTGAACGTTGGATCATTGGCAGCATCAACAGGAGTTACGGCCGCCGCCCGGCAGCGAGCAATAAACAGCTCGAAGTTTTCAATTTCATTGGGGTCAATATAATTCGCCTCATGGTCAAAGCCATAGCGGTAGGCTTGCTTTACCAGTTGCTCATAGCGGTAGTCGCTTGGAGTAATGAGGTCTTTCTTCTTGATTATCTGTTGGCGTTCTCCGTAACCAACAATCTTTAAGGCCAAGCTGTGGAACGTGCGGATTTCTGGAATCACGCTCGACATCAGTGCCGTCTTCAAGTTCTCCGTGAAGCTCACCTGCGCCGACTTGTTGTACATCAGGATCAGAATGGAGCGAGGATCAGTTCCCGTCTTGACCAGCCGCTCAACGCGCTTTACAAGTGTGGTTGTTTTCCCGCTACCAGGTACGGCTTTTACCAACGCATGTCCGGTGTCATGGCTGACAATACTTTTCTGCTCCCAAGTCAGTCTTTTGGTCATGCCTTAACCTTGTAATTGGCGCACTGACGGGCCTCGGTGTAGGGAACGATCTTTGCCTTACTGTGACATTGCAGATAGCCATCCTCCCATCGGCCTGCTTGCTCGCACATAATGCAGTTGGGAAATAGTGAATGAGGATCGGCGTGACGGATAAAAGCTCGTAAGTTATCAGCCAGCTCAGCGGCCCCTAACGATCTAGGCCATGTGTTCACGTCAGAATTGATTGTTAAATCCACTTCAGCGAGCGGCATCGTTTGTTCGTTGAGTCGGCCGGAACCACTTAAACTCCAGACAGACATTGACCTGCTCCCCGTTGATTAACACACCGCGATGTTAGTAATGTCTTCATAAGCCACATGAGGACACCCCCATGAAGAAGCGTTTTTCCGACCAAC
>NZ_JBMKGW010000020.1:3359-65297 GCF_049237125.1 Enterobacter cloacae complex sp. GYL001
TGATCGGGCTGAATGAGCAGGAATTTCCTGGCGGCAAACCCGATGATGTTTACAGCGTTCGCACATCGATGAACACCCCTCCGGCCGAAGAGGAAATCGAGGAGGAACGTCGGCTGTTTTATGTCGGTATCACTCGCACAAAACAGCAGCTAAATCTGGTGGTCCCTCTTGATGAAGGGCTTGCGCGGTGGCTCAAAAACCGCTGGGATAGCACCCCGAAGAAGTCACCGATAGCTACTCGCTTCGTCTATGAGGCTGGCTGGACTGCTTGTGCGGTTACCAGTGATGCGATCTATAACAGCACGGTAGAGAAACAGAAGGCTGACTTCAGCAAGTTTCACCAATGGTATCTAAGAGATCTTCAGCGGCTAAAAGTCTAGGGCTACCGATACTTTTCGATTTCAGACAGGTGCTCGTTATCCAGATCAATTGTGGCTTTTCTTTCAGAAGCGAGCTTCTTCGCTCGCTTTGCATACTGAAGCCCCTTGGCTGGCTGCTCTCCGCGTAGGATCTGTTCAGCCTGCTTGCTCGTGCTGTGCCCCAGAAAGCGTTCGTACTGCTCGTCAGATACCTCAGTGCCGATCAGTCGTTCGATCCAGCCGCTTTTCGGCGGGTAACTTACGCCCAGCGCAAGCAACTGCCTTTTCTGTACCCACTATTTCCGGCGCGGCCGGCTTCAATCAAGGCTTTGGTTAGAACTACAGCCATTTGGGGACTCTCATACACAAACCTGAACCATGCGGGTCTGATTGGCGGTCAAGATAGCAGCGCATCGAAATCAACACTGAACTCTGCTTCTAAGAACTCAATCGTGGCTGGTTGGCTATCGAGCGATGCTTCCCGTGTAGACTCCAGTGCGCACTCCAATCGACGCAGCAGAGTAAACGGCAAAATGATCTTGCCGAAGTCGGTATGCTTGAAATCCCCCCCCACAGGTCTTCCGCGTTCTTCCAAATGAAATCAGCTTGCGAAGCAGCCGAACCTACGAACTCTGCCATCTTGGCCTCCAACCAACTTTTGCACGAAACGGCACATCTTCCAAAAGAGGGTTGTCAACCAAGTTTTGCACAAAACGGACTTTGATCCATTTCTAACTAAAATCTACAATCCAACCTCAGATTGCAAATAGCCTATGTTTATTACAGATGGTATGGTTCGTGTTTTTGTTTATTCGATGGCAACTGTACTCTTTCTGCCGCTTGGCTTGTTGAAAAGCACGTGGTGGTTTTCACCATTGTTTGCGATAGCTGCTATTGATTACTTAATGTTTCTGCGTCGACAAGGCTAGTTGCTGAACCTCATACCTCAGAGCAATCTGTATGTTTTTTACACCACTGGTTAAAAGGTCAGGCTACGTTCCTGACGTTTTTTAAAAAACAGTTTTATGTTTGATGCGTTACTGGTCTGTCTGGTAACCCAGTGGTACATTACCATTATTAAGGCTGGCTGGCGGTGGTGCATCATGCTTAAACGACCCTCTCTGAGCGTACTTTCCGACAGTCCTGTGCACCGCACCACTTACCCGGCAGGCCTATGTCTTGGTTATTCTTCGTTGTACCTTTTTCTTCAGCTTTATCCCTGACATGTCTGTCTGAACAGTTCTAAGCAAACCGGAATGTTGTCATGGCCAAAGTACAAGGGCTCTTTGTTGGATACCGAAAATTCGCTGTTGATCGCGACTGGCTTCGTCAGCAGGAAGAACAACGTTATCGGGATCGCCAGCGACAATTTGATGAATGGTCCAGGAAATGGGTCACTGTAACCAGGCTCAAAGAGACTCGTTTATGGACTGACGGAGCCATCAGGCGATGGTTGGGTGAACCTCAGCAGCAGGGTAAATATAAAGTTTTCCCCGTTGAAGCGGTTTTGGCTGCTGAGAAGTTGAATGAGTTTCGGCTCTGGCTTAAACCCCGACTGGAAAAGAAACGTGCCCAGCACCACCACTTTTTAATTCCATTTCTGTAAAGTAGAAACAACGGCAGTTCCGGCCGCATTCAAGGCTTCGGCATCTGGTCAGAAATAAAGCGCCATTTTTCAGTATAAGGGAGGTTAGATAGTGGAAGGTATTGAGACACTGAGTTTGCAGCTTGATGAGAATGAAACTATGGCCCTTGCTCAATTAGTTAAACGTCTGAGCTGGAGCGATCTTCGTGGCTGTGCTGTGAGTGACGAAGAAGCCTGGGTAATGAAAAGCGCAATTGAAAAATTACAACAGGCGTTAAGGGAAGAAGGTTATGCGCCTCGATGAGGCTGGCTTCGTTCTTTATTCCGATAACAAATTTGCTTAAGGACTAACTATGAGCCAGCACTGGTATGAGGTGAAAAGCAATCAGGGAATTGTTCAGGTGATTGTTGGGAGAAGATATTAATGTAATGCGTTTCTGCATTACATCAAGCAGATTAGCTTTTTCTGGTCAAAATAGACGATGTGATTTTTCTTTAGCCGAAGTCCATCCGCTCCCCACGCAACCGGTAAAGGTTCGCAGGTTTAATAAAGATAGGTTTCGTATCTCCCTAAGGGTGGGATAGGTAAACTCATAATGGCATCTGTGTTTACTATGTAAGTATTCGGGTAAAATTCATCTAATACAGTAAAGTTTAGTTTCTTACAAAAGCTTAATAAATATGGGTTTTTCACGTCTTCTATTACAACATCGCACCAGGGATTCGATTCACAGCAAAGCTTCAGAAAAGACTTAAACCATCCCTTGTTTTGTATTTCTTCCGGAAGCCGTACCACATGTATGGTCAGACAATCTCCATGATAACGATTAGTACTTTGTCTAAGCCCTACAACAATCCCCTTTTCTTGAATCTGTACACCTGCCTGATGCTCTTTCATGTCGGGCGTATAGTGCCTTGCTCTGTTTAACCAGGCCACCAGCTGCTGAGCCGTACTTGGTGATTCTTCAGCTATCCATTTCAGGTACTTGATGCGGTCCATATGCGCCTCCCTGTACGATTTCCAATGAACAAAGGCTCTACAGTATTAAGCTGCTGTAGAGCTCATTCAACCAAGCTCAAACTGTGCGTATTAAAGGATGCCTAACCTTTTTGTTTCATCGATCCACGGTCTGAATTCTTCCAGTAGATTATCATATAACTTTTCATCGCTAATCGAACCGAAATCATCCATGGCAAAGAAGTGGGTGTTATCAACCCGGCGGTCAGTAAAGTCATCCAGATTTTTGAGGATACCGTAGCTTGAACCACCCAGGCCGACAAACTTCCAGAAGATGGGGTAGTTGGCAGAACGCCGGATTGCATCTTTAATCGCCCGGGTCTTGCTGATCCCGCCATCGGTAATAAATACAACATACACCGGGATTTTCGAGTCCTTAAAGTAGTCGACTATTTCTTCCATCACAGGAGGCTCGTTGTTTGTCCCTCCGAGGCCCGGCAGGTTCTCCCAGGCTGAACGCTTTCCAGCCCCGCGAATGGACTGAATATATGTGTCCAGGTTGTCCAGTGTGACGTTTGGATACTTCTTATGCTTCTCTCCAAATCCCCAGACATCCATTTCACCGTCGTCGTCGAACTGGGCGGCAAGAACGGCGATGCGGTCCAGCACAGACTGAACGTTACCCTTACTGAACTGGCCACTCATTGAGCCGGATGCGTCAAGTACAAATGCAACCGCTGCCTCAAGGGTGTCCAGTTTATTTTTAGTAAGACTGACCGAGGCTTTTTTAGCGAGGCTTACAAGGCGCGGAGATCTGGTTTCCAGTTTCTTTTCCAGACTGATACGAGCAGGCTTTGCTGGCTGCGGAGCTGGCTGTGCGACATCAACGCCATAGCTAATGGCCAGAGGCTCAAGACCACCGTTGAAACCCTGCCCGAGCGCACGAAGCTTCCAGGCGCCATTGTGCCGATATACTTCACCCAGGATAATTGCTTTCTCACTGCGGCCCTGAGTCTCAGCCTGGAACTCAGCGATTCCTTGAGCCTGCATGCTCAACGAACTGAGCCCACTGATGGTATCTTCACCATCAATGACAACTGTGATTGCAATTTTACTGATGTTCGCAGGAACACGATCCAGTGCTATCTCAATGCTGGACTGCTGAGAACCGGTAACGAGCTTTACTGCCCCTTCAGGAGAAGACAGATTATTGTAAAAGATAAAGTCAGAATCGCCGCTGACCTTTCCCTGAGCATTAAGCAGGAACAGGCAGGTATCGGGTTCGCCTTTAAAGCCGGATTTGGTAGGGTACTGAAGATTCAGCCTGATCGCAGATTGCTGAAGTGGTATGTTTTGTCCGGATTGTAGATTCACATTAACTCTCCTGATTTTTGATTATTTTAAAGCGCAGCGTTTATATAGGTTCCCCTGGCTTAGTTCAGGACGCTGGATTTCTGGTGAGGCGTATATATGGTGTGACACCATATTTCATCACGTTGAAGTTTCTATACCTGTTGAATTGGAATTTCCATTGGTCGGGTATTTTATCTTCCAGAACCCGTGCCTTCATAAGTCGCAAACGTAACATATATCAGAGGGGCATGCTGTTGATATAAGGCACGGAATACAGGCTTTAACCAGCAACCAGAGAAAAATCCGTTTCCTGCCTTTAAAAGGCTCACGTCAGAATTAACATCTCTCTGCTTTCTGAGATTCCCGAACCCTTTCTGCCCCCCCCCTCCTGATAGCGGATCGCAACCAAAAAAAACCCCGGCATTGCCGGGGTATGATTCAGCGTTATTTTAGATGTTAACGCCGTGCTGGGAGGCAAGAGCCGCCAGGCCACCGGCAAAGCCCTGACCGACAGCTTTAAACTTCCACTCAGCGCCATGACGATACAGTTCACCGAAGACCATAGCGGTTTCGGTTGAGGCATCTTCAGACAGATCGAAACGGGCAATTTCCGTGCCGTTGTCGTTGTTGTAAACGCGCATGAAGCTGTTGCTCACCATGCCGAAGTTTTGTTTACGCGCTTCTGCATCATAGATGGTAACGGCAAACACCAGTTTTTTGATATCTGCTGAGACTTTGGTCAGATCGATTTTGACCTGCTCATCGTCGCCGTCGCCTTCACCGGTACGGTTGTCGCCCTGGTGCTCTACCGCGCCATCAGGGCTGGTTTTGTTATTGAAGAAAATGAAATGCGCATCTGACAACACTTTACCGTCTTCGCCTACTGCGAACACGGAAGCGTCCAGGTCAAAACCCTGACCATCGGTTACACGGGCATCCCAGCCTAGGCCAACCATAGCAACATTCATGGTTGGTGCTTCTTTGGTCAGAGATACATTGCCGCCTTTTACGAGAGAAACTGCCATTTTTAGCTCCTGCAAACAGTTGAATGAGGGCTGCATTAACAGCCCCGGGTAGAAAAGTTACTTTTTGATCAGGACGCGTTAATGCCGTACTGAGCACATACAGATGCCAGACCACCAGCATAACCCTGACCTACTGCGCGGAATTTCCACTCACCATTGTGGCGATACAGCTCGCCGAACAGCATGGCAGTCTCAGTGGACGCATCTTCGGTCAGATCGTAGCGAGCAACTTCAGTCTGGTTATCGTCATTAACCAGACGAATAAACGCACCGGATACCTGACCAAAGCTCTGGCGACGAGCCTGAGCATCGTGGATGGTCACAACGAAGATGATCTTGTCAACTTCAGACGGGACGGCGTCCAGTTTAATTTTCAGCGATTCATCATCACCATCGCCCTCACCGGTGCGGTTATCGCCGGTGTGCGTTACGGAACCGTCGGATGACGTCAGGTTGTTATAGAAGATGAAATCTGAATCGCCGCGCACTTTGCCGTTTGAGGCCAGCAGGAATGCTGAAGCATCCAGGTCAAAGTCCTGACCGTCTGTTGAACGCGCATCCCAGCCAAGGCCCACCAGGACGTTTTTCATTGACGGAGCTGCTTTACTTAGGGAGACGTTCCCGCCTTTGGAAAGAGAAACACTCATAAAATAACCTCTTCGATTAGTAATTGTTCAGGTTAACACTTAAGGGGATTAACTCCCCTTTTCCTCAGATTCAGGTTTGCCCGGGAACATGACGCTTGCGAGAATGCCCAGCGCCAGTACACCCAGTACAACATACAGGCTGGTTGTTGCCGCGATGCTGTAACCATGATGCCAGATGTGATCGGTCGCATTCAGGCCGAGTTTTGCCGCGATGAAGAACAGCAGCACGATAACGGCCTTCTCCAGATGAACCAGGTACTGTTTCAGTGCCTCAAGGACAAAGTACAGAGTACGCAGGCCCAGGATAGCAAACATCATGGCACTATAGACGATAAGCGGTTCACGACTGACGGCAATGATTGCCGGTACCGAGTCAAACGCGAACATTACGTCCGAGAGTTCAACCACAGCCACACACAGGAACAGCGGGGTCGCATACAGCGCCGCTTTTTTACCACGGCCAATGGTGACATCGCTGTTTTCTGGTTTCGCCAGTTCAGCATCCACTTCCTTCTGGTTAAGCAGGAAGGCATGCCCTCTGAGCTTCGGCCAGATAGGGAAGAAGCGTTTAACCATGCGGTAAGCCAGATGCTGGGAGTAATCCTCAATTTCATCATCGTCATCACCGCTTTTAAGCATCATGACCGCTGTCCAGGCAACGATAATAGCGAAGACAACTTCAACATACGGCCCCAGACTCAGCAGGCTCGTACCGATGGCGACAAAGATGCCCCTGAAGACAATGGCACCAATGATCCCCCAGTAGAGAACACGGTGGCGATAACGATCCGGAACGGCGAACCAGGAGAAGATGGCCATCATGACGAACAGGTTATCGACCGACAGCACTTTCTCCAGCGCATAACCCGTGACAAACAGACTGGCAACCTCAGCACCGTGGTGGATATAGAGGAAACCGGCAAATGCCATCGCAACCACAACCCAGAATACGGACCAGAGCGCCGCACTCTTCAGCGAAATAGGCTTGTCATCACGGTGCATAAACAGGTCAATAAAGATGGCACCGACTGAAAGCGCAATAAAAACAATGACCGTTTCAGTCGGGAAGCCGATGTGTGTGGAAACCATATTTTACCCTTAGGGATGTGGATCAGAGGCCAAATTCAGCCGGGTCGAAGCCCAACGCGATAGCGATCTCGCGGGAGGCCAGTTTCTCGTCCTGATCGAAGTTACCGTCACTTTTCGCAACGGCAATACCAACACGTAAGGCCAGCTGAGCGGCCTCAGGCTGATCTTTCAGCGCCAGGATGTATTTCATGGTTTCGCCCTTGCCGATTTCAACATCGAAATCGAAGCTTGAAACCAGTTTATTGAAGAACTCAATCACCTCATTGGTATCGAAGACCTTCAGCTCTTCTGAAGAGCGCAGAAAGCCCATCATTTTCTGCTTTTCTTCCGAACTTACGCCGTCACTCGATACGGCAATACGGGCACATACAGCAACGGTGCCCTGCATGAATTTTTTGTTTTTGAAACGGCCAACCTGGCGGGTCAGTTCGTCACGGCCTGAGTTAATGGCACCTTTAACTTTGTCGAAAAAGCTCATACCTGTTTCCTTTGTTGCTGTGTTATTTAGAACCGGCGCTCCAGCGAAATCCCCAGCCAAATGCCCGGTCCATTTCGTCCTGGCCTTTGAAGTACTGGTTAATTCGCTCGACTTTAATTGCGCCGTTTTCGTTTACGAGTCTGGCAATGGCGCACAATGTGCGACGGTTTTCACCTTCGGTCAGGCGGGTCTCAATGGGCGGTTGATCCGGCACATGAATGGTGACCACACCATCAGTCTTGTCCCAGCTGGGAACACCTTCATAAATAAAGGCGTAAATCAGCACTTCGCGGATATGCTTCCATTCACGTCCATTGATATGCAGCCACTCGCCGTCTGATACATCACCCGTCCGGTCATCGCCCTTGAGCTGAACATACGGTTCATCGCGATAATCACCGAATGCATTACCGAGCGCCTGAATGACCGATTTATACCCGTCCTGAAGCTCAACAAAGGCCCCCAGATCCAGGTCGATTCCTTTGGAGCCGAACATGCCTGCAAAGCCTGATTTGCCGCTGCCCCGGTGCCAGTTCAGGTTGATCCGGATTTCACCGAAGTTATCCCGTTTGGTCAGGCTGATTGCAGGCTTCTCTTTTGTCAGCGATACCTTGCTCAGGCTGATTTTTGTCTCAACTGGCGGAGGGGTTACAACCGGAGGAGTCGGGGCTGCGGGAGCCGGTTCGTCGGCAATATTTACGCCGAAATGCTCTGCCAGCGGTTTAAGTCCACCGTTGAACCCCTGCGCAACGAAGCGGAATTTCCAGTCATTATTACGACGGTAAAATTCACCCAGAATTAAGGCTGCTTCCTGACGGCCGCTCAGTTCGACACTGCCGCTAACCAGGCCGGTAGCCCCTTGCTCCACGTCGATGGAAAGATTACGAAGACCGGACACCGTCTGCCCACCGTCACAGGTCACGGTGAACGCAATTTTCTGGACATCAGGTTTCAGCCGGTTGAGCGCGACAGTAAAGGTTGAGTACTGGCCTTCACTGACCAGGCTGACGGTACCATCATCGTTACGTGGCTGACCATAAAACACCATGTCCGCATCACCCTGCACCTTCCCGTCGGCATACAGGCGAAACGCCGAAGCATCCACCTGGCCGCCCGAGGTGATCCGGACCCGCAACTCCTGGGCTGGAACGGGGGCATTGCCCCCCGGCGTCAGGTTCATTAGCGAATAACCGCTGAAACGATATCGGAGTGCATATCGTCAATTGTGCGGCCGCGACAGGCATGGCCAAGGGCGGTAAAGTCCCAGTTGCCGTTATTACGGCGCAGCGAAGAAATAACGATCCCGGTATGTGAGCCCTGCTCAGTCAGCTTGTAGCGAGCCAGCTCTTTGCCGGTTTGATCGACAACGCGGCAGAACGCGTTTTCGACGTCATTGAACGACTGACCACGGAAGCTGTTTACCGTAAACGCCAGGTATTCAACGTTTGCAGGCAGTCGGGAGAGGTTGACATTAATCACCTCATCGTCACCGTCACCTTCACCGGTCAGGTTATCGCCACTGTGCACAACAGCGCCGCAGGTGGATTCCAGTTTGCGGAACCAGATGGTGTCAATTGTTTTACCGGTGCTGTCCATTAATACGCAGCCAGCATCGAGATCGATTGAGTCGTTGCCTCCAAACAATCCTCCAAGAAGACCTTTTTTCTTAACCGGATCCCAACCGAGACCGAAATGAAGCTGGCTTAATGCAGATGATTCTTTGCTGAGTGATACCGTCTGGTTCTTAACTAATGAAACCATGCTTTATTCCTTAAAATGGTAATGACCGAGACAATCAAAGGTATATTTAGTAACTGACGAAGAAAATCATATCATGATGAAGTTCTCTGACAAGGGAAATTTTGGTAGTTTTCTGTAAAAACACAAAAAGAAATCCTTTTCAGGGTGTTAATTTTCTAAGTTTAATTTAAATATCAATGTGTTATCAGGAATCCAAAAAACCTGACGCACTCCATAACCACAGGAGTTATAAATCATATTATGATTGACATGTAGCTTAGACACTCATAGACTCACTTCTCAATCATAAATTTGCATGGCGTTCCGGATAATTAAAAAAAATGAACAAGAAAATTTGGTTTATGGAAGGTTTATCCTCCCAGCGAGATATTATTCAGGGGGTAAAATCATTTGCAAAAAAAAATAATTTTGCCATTACCGTTTTTGCCTCCCACCGTAACGAAAGAAATGAAATCCTTTCCGTTGCCGACTATTCTTTGACTGAACCTGAAGATCCTCAAAAACGTCTTCAGTTTATCCAGGAAACCATTCAGTCCTACGGCATCCACCATATTCATACTGGCCGTAACAGCCAGTGGTTTGAAGAACACCGTTCAGCCATTGAATCGACCGGTGCCACCCTTACTACCGGTGCAACGGGCGTCGACTGGTTAACTCTGGCTGACGAAAAAGTTACTTTTGCTCAGTTTATGGAGCAAAAGGGTCTCCCGGTCGTACCATCCTGGCGGGTGAATACGCTGGCAGAATTAAAAACACACCTCGCGGCCCCGCCGTTCACTGACAGCCCGGTATGCGTGAAGCCGGTGACGGGTATCTATGGCATGGGATTCTGGCGCTTTGATGACAGTGCTTCGCCTATGGCCGTCTTTAATCATCCCGAACATCGTCTGGTCAGTCCGCAACAGTATATTGCAGCAGCATCAGCTGCTGAGTCGTTTAAACCCCTTGTTTTGATGCCGTACCTGCCAGGCCCGGAATTTTCCGTCGATATCCTCGCGGATAAGGGCGAAATACTCGCAGCCGTGGGACGCCGTAAGGAAGGGGTTATCCAGTATCTGGTAAACGAAGGAAGCGCCTGGGAACTGGCGTGTGACTGCGCCAGGGTTATGAAGGCCGACGGGCTGGTGAATGTTCAGACGCGAAACGATGTGAATGGCAACCCGGTGCTGCTTGAAACCAACATGCGTCCGTCAGGGGGGGTGGGTTATACCCTTCACAGCGGGGTGAACCTTCCTGGGTTATTTGCTGCCTTTAAGCTCGGTCTGATGTCTGAAGATATGGTGCGCCAGAGCGCTAAAAACACCTTTTCTCCGGTTGCGGTGAGATCCATTACGGATGTAATTGCATACCCGGAATCACTCTCTAACCTTCTGAATTAAGGCGTATTTATGTCTGATATCCTCGAAGATATGATTTATCGCCGTACCCTCTCATGCGGTACGATTCAGGTAACCCGCGACCAGGGTGAAGTTTCGCTCGATGACCTGTTTGACATCGCTGAAAGACGTAACCCGAAACGCGCCTTTCTGTTTGTCAGCAAAGTACTCGGCAGGCACATTCCCGTGCCACCCTCAGTCATGCGGCAGGCCTACAGACAGCTTGCCAGCCAGTTCCCCTCGACACTGACAGGACCCGTACTGTTTATCGGTATGGCTGAAACCGCCGTTGGGCTTGGGGCCGGTGTATTTGATGAAGTGCGCCACCAGCATCCTGAATCTGTCTATCTGACCTCTACCCGTCACCCGGTTGATGGCACGTTGCTTTGCGAGTTCAAGGAAGAACACAGCCACGCCACCGATCATCTGATCTATCTGCCAGATGATGAAGAGAAAAGACGTCGTGTTACCAACGCACGAACGCTGGTTTTGATTGATGACGAGGCAACCACCGGTAATACCTTTATTAACCTGCTTTCAGCCCTGCGTAATACCGGCAAGCTTCAACATATTGAACAGGTTATAGCCGTTACGCTTACCGACTGGAGTGGCAAAGCCTTGTCCGAGCGCAGCACCTTACCAGTCACTTCGGTTTCTCTTGTAAGCGGTAAGTGGGGATGGACCCCATTACCTGATGCACCTGTCCCGGACATGCCGAAAGTCAACGTAACTTCACGAGGAGAATGGGACATCCAGGGAAAACAGTCCTGGGGCCGACTGGGGATGCTCGCACCTGCGGCCGATCTCGGCCATGAGGTCTCCGTCCACAAGGGGGAACGTATTCTGGTTCTCGGGACCGGGGAATTCGTCTGGGAGCCGTTCCTGCTTGCTGAACGGCTCGAAGCTGCCGGAGCACAGGCATTTTATGGATCGACCACCCGCTCCCCTATCGCCGTTGGTTATGCCATTGAGTCCGCCATTTCCTTTACGGATAACTACGGGCTGGGCATCCCCAATTTTGTCTATAACGTCGCCCACCAGCAGTTTGACCGCATTCTTGTGTGTACTGAGACACCCGCAGAAAGTATTGACACGCAGCTTCTTAAAGCGCTGGCTGAGGTTGCGGCCGTCGTGGAGATTGTTACCTATGAATAAACCCGTTGTTCTGAGCGACCTTGACGACACGCTCTTTCAGACCCGTCGTAAAATGGTGGACGAGCTGGCCCTGGAGCCATTCCGTACCGGTGCCGTTGATCGCACCCTGAATCCACGAAGCTTTATGACGGAAGAACAGTCCATGTTGGTGGACTGGCTCCTGGAGCAGGCTGAACTCATACCCGTTACCGCACGGGGAACTGAAGAAATCAGCCGCGTACGGATCCCTTTCCACTCCTGGGCAATCACCACTCACGGGGCCGTCATTCTCACGCCAGAAGGCAAACCCGACGAGGAGTGGAAGGCCCATATGCTCGGCCAGCTGGCTCCCTATCAGGAAAAGCTGACATCGATGCAGCGTCTGATCACTGAAATGATGGACGCAAAAGGGATCAATGCCTGGGCAAGGCTGAACTTCGAATACGGTGAAACGGCGGTTTATATGGTGATGAAGCACCGCGACAGCACCCGCCTTGACGAGCTCAATGCCATTGCAGATGAGATAGAAACGGTGTTTCCGACCGAGGGCTTCTACATCCACCGCAACAGTAATAACGTGGCCTGGCTTCCCACCGCGGTTGAGAAAGGGCTGGCAGTCAGATGGCTTCTTGAAAAACTTCGGGCTGAACGCGGAGTCTTCCCCGTAATTGGTCTGGGCGACAGCCTGAGCGATCATCGTTTTATGAAACTGTGCAGCTGGTTTGGCATCCCGCGTCAGAGTCAGTTTGCAGATGCCATTTCACAGCGAATTTTTGGAGAAAATTAAAATGCAGCCACATGACACATTTACCGGCTCATACCAGCCCGGTGACGTGGAATTTCTGCTAAAGCCGGTAGTCATTGAGATGACGCCGGTTGAGCAAAAAGAAGAGCTGATTCAGTCAGGGAAGAAACATTATTCGGACATGCTCAGTCAGGAGCCAGCGCCAACACAATGGCATCTTGATTTGTTTCACCGGGCGCTGGATCGGGGCGCAGAGAGACTTGCAAAAGAAGTCACACAGCTCGCTATTGCTCTGGCCGAACGCTTCGGTGATGAGCCCATTGTACTGGCCAGTCTCGTCAGAGCTGGCGTGCCGCTCGGCGTTATGCTGCACCAGGCCCTGCGTGACATGGGGAAAACCTCATGGCATTACGGTATCAGCATTATCCGGGATCGTGGAATTGACGGTGCAGCCCTCGACGTCATTGAAGAGCGCCATGGTACCAGCGGTATTGTCTTTGTTGACGGATGGACAGGTAAAGGCGCAATTACCGGAGAGCTTGTACGCGCACTGAAAGATCGCCCGGGCTATCCTGAGCAGCCGCGACTGGTTGTCCTGGCCGATCCCTGTGGCTGCTCCTGGCTTGCAGCCAGTGATGATGACTGGCTCATTCCTTTTGGCATCATGGGTGCGCCGGTATCAGGCCTGATCTCCCGGTCAGTATGGTCCTCTGAAGGATTACATGGGTGCATGGTTTGCGAGCATCTCAGTGAATTCGAATGCAGCCGGATGCTTGTCGATACCGTCGCCCATTTCCGTAAGAAGTTAACCCCGTCATCCCTCGCTACCCTGAGCTGGAATATGGAGTCAGCCCGGGTCTTATGGCAGACAAGTCGCGACGTTATCGCGTTCCTGGCCGATGAATTTAAAGTGGACAGCGTCAATCGTATTAAACCCGGTATTGCTGAAGCAACCCGGGCTGTATTACGTCGGGTACCGGACCATGTATTTGTGCGTTCTATTGACGACCCGGACGTTGCCTTGCTTGTAGGGCTTGCTCGTGAAAAGGGAATAGTTGTTACAGAAATGGGGGGAACCCTCGGCCAGTATCGGGCTGTAACCATTATCAAGAAGGTACTCTGATGAAAAATCGTCTTTCTCCCTGGAATCTGGGAGCCACGCTATACATGCCTGCAACACGGGAAGATATTGCTGATGCCGTCCTGCACGGGAAAATCCCGGGTTTGCGCTCTCTGGTGATTTGCCTGGAGGATGCTGTCAGTGAAGCAGACATCCCCATCGCCCTCAAAAATCTGGAGCACCTGCTGCACGAGCTCAGTAACAGCATGCGTAGCCTGGGTAAAAATGACTGGCCTCTGGTGTTCATTCGCCCCCGGCATGCCGACATGGGCAGATGGTTAAAAGCGCATTATGATCTTTCCGCTGTCGATGGGTTTGTGTTGCCGAAATTTACCCTCAGTTCGTTAGCTGAATGGTGGGATATCATGGGCGGGACTCACCTGTGCATGATGCCAACGCTGGAAACAGAAGACGTCTTTGACGTGGTTCAGATGCGCGAGCTGGCCACTCGCCTGGTGGAACATCCCTGCCACGACCGCATTATTGCGCTTCGAATCGGCGGCAACGATCTTATGAACGTTGTGTCGCTTCGCCGCCCCCGGGACCTGACGCTGTATGACAGCCCGATGGGCTACGTCATCAAAATGCTCGTTTCAGTCTTCGGCCCGCGTGATTTTGCCCTGACCGCGCCCGTATGTGAGCATATTGACGATCATGCCGTTATGGCCAGAGAGCTGGCTCTTGATATGGCACATGGGCTTGTTGGGAAAACGGCCATTCACCCGGGTCAGATAGAGGTCATTCAAAACGCGCTGATGGTCACTCAGGGTGAGTATTCTGACGCTCTGCGGATCCTGAACTCTACCCAGGCCGTGTTTAAGTCGCAGGGAGCAATGTGTGAACCCGCCACACATCGCCGCTGGGCGGCTGGCATTCTGGACAGAGCTCGTTTTTATGGGTTACAGAACGAGCAAAGCGCTGATGGAATCAGATTACTTACCGTGACCCAGCATCATTAAGGAAATCATAATGGGGTTCAGGTTCAGAAAGTCGATCAACATTATTCCTGGCGTTCGCCTCAACCTGAGTAACGGTGCACCGAGCCTGAGTGTCGGGCCGAGAGGTGCTTCCGTTTCTTTTGGTAGCCGGGGGACCTATGCCAATCTGGGCTTGCCCGGTACCGGGCTGAGTTACCGTACCCGGCTTGACCGGGCCGCGCGTTCCGGAGGTGGAAACCGGACGGCAACCGACCCGGGGCTCAGACAGGCGCTTGAGCAGGAAGCCGCTGAACTCATGTCAGCGGTAACCGCAATCCGTAATATTCACGAGCTGACGCCGGATCCAAAAACAGGCATCAGCTGGGCAGAGCTGGAAGCAGTATACCTGCATAACAGAACGTCGCCTTTTCAGGTTCCGGCACCGGTGCGTCCAGAAAAGCCAGACTACCTTGCATTGCCGGAAAAGCCTGCCGAGAGCGAAGGCATTAGTTTTCTGGGTAAATGGTTTGAATCGGAATCAGCTAAAGCTGAGCGCCACGCCGAAAATCTTCGCCGGTGGCAGCAGGAGCTGATTGATGTGGAGCGTGAGAATACCCTTCGACAGCACCGGTACCAGCAACAACGGACGGCCTGGGCCGAACAGTATGCAAACTGGAAGTTTGAAGCAGAAGAACATGAAAAACGGCTCGCCACGGCTCAGGCAGATGCCCGGCAGCAGTTCCGGACAGACGCCGCGTTTTTCGAATCATACCTGGCGGGTGTGCTGGCAGAAACTGAATGGCCGCGTGAAACGATTGTTGCATTTGAAGTAAAGCCGGAGCTATCAGCAGTCCTGCTGGACGTTGATTTAGCTGAGATTGAAGATTTCCCTGATAAGATTTACGGCGTTAATGCCCGGGGCACGGAGCTGACGGAAAAAGCCATGACGCAAAAAGCCGTACGCGAAAACTATGCCCGCCACGTCCATGGCTGCTTGTTCCGCCTGGTCGGTATCGTTTTACATACGCTACCTTTCGACAACGTGATTGTGTCAGGCTTTACGCAACGGGTCAGTAAGCGGACCGGCTATCTGGAGGATGAGTATATCCTGTCCTGCAAATGCACTCGCAGCCAGATGTCGTCAGTAAATTTTGCAGGCATAGAACACATTGATCCGGTTGAAGCGTTAGGCGATCACCCGGTTATTCGAAAGATGAGCAGTACCTTCATTTTTCAGCCTATTGAACCACTAACCCTTTAAGCAGGCTAAATCTTACGATGCAATTAAATACCAGACAGGCCCGGATTTTTAAGCTTGCCAACTTACTGGGCACCGGCAAGCCCGTTTCCGCTGCCGACATTATAACCAGTCTGGAATGCTCAGAGCCGACATTAACCCGGGCCCTCAAAGAGCTACGCGAGTCATATTCTGCGGAGATCAAATACAGCAAGGCAGGTCATTCCTACCATCTCGTTAATCCGGGCCAGCTGGATAAAAAGACCCTTCGCCGGATGAATGAAGCGCTCGCACAGAATGCTGAACTGAAAACCGGTGAGTCTACAGGGAAGGTCGTACTCGATAAGGATAAAAAAACAGCCGTGTCCTTATCGCTACGCATGCGGATCTTAAGAAAAATTGACCGTCTGGCTGCGCTGAGTGGCTCGACCCGAAGTGAAGCGGTAGAGAAGCTGGCTCTGCACTCCGTTGACGAACTGATAAAAGAATACAGCGCTAAAAAGTCCTGACGCTAAATCTCAGACCGGGGTGAAAACCCCGGTTTTGTCATATTTTACCTCTGTATTGGCGTGACGTAGTTTTGATCTATTCTCCTCCCGCAATGCCAGCAGCGCCTTACTGACTACAAAACCTGGTGTCTTGACATCCTCTTGTGCTACACATCAATCTTTGGGCGTTTTACACTCCATTCATGCAGATCTGTGATGTATGATGAATTTCATACATAAGACAGTTTATTTGTCCGAGTTTTTTCAGAAATCTTATATTCCAGTCCGGTCTGAATTATTTTTCTGTTGATAAGAGGCCATTCACATGTCGGTAATTCTATGGTGGTTAACTTATTTCTTTAATGCCGCTTCTGAGTATTTAATCTCCACCCGACAGATGTCGTGCCGTTTTATCAAATCAACAAACCCTGGCCTCTTCCTGAAACTACTCTCCTCTTCCGATCTCTTAAGAAGGAATTACATTTGAGACGCTTACCCGTATATCTGCTACTCGACACGTCCGGCTCTATGCACGGAGAGCCTATCGAAGCGGTTAAAAATGGCGTTCAGACGCTGCTTACCACGCTGAAACAGGATCCGTATGCACTCGAAACGGCTCACGTGTCAGTGATCACCTTTGATTCTTCAGCCCGACAGGCAGTCCCCCTGACAGACCTCCTGAGTTTCCAGATGCCAGCACTAACAGCCAGCGGCACCACGTCTCTTGGCGAAGCGCTTTCCCTCACGGCCAGCTCCATTGCCAAAGAAGTACAGAAAACGACGGCTGACACTAAAGGTGACTGGCGTCCCCTTGTATTCCTGATGACGGATGGAAGTCCGAATGATGACTGGCGTAAAGGCCTGAATGACTTTAAAGCGGCCAGAACCGGCGTTGTTGTGGCATGTGCAGCCGGGCATGATGCCGATACCAGCGTCCTCAAAGAAATCACTGAAATCGTGGTTCAGCTCGATACAGCTGACAGTTCGACGATTAAAGCTTTCTTTAAATGGGTCAGTGCGAGCATTTCGGTAGGCAGTCAGAAAGTGGAGTCCAGCAAAAAAGAAGTGATCGGTCTTGAAGACCTGCCACCGCCGCCGCCAGAAGTAAATGTGGTCTTATAATTTTATTGATTAAGGGGATATCATGTCTGTCAGTCTGAGCAAAGGCCAGGGCGTAAGCCTGAAAAAAAATGAATACGATCTCTCGTCCGTTACTATCGGCCTCGGTTGGGATATTAATGAGGAAAAGAAAGGTTTTCTCGGCGGGATCTTTGGTAAAAAAGAAGAAGAATACGACCTTGATGTGATCGCTTTCCTGTGTAATTCAGCCGGAAAGGTGACCGATCTCGGCAATGTGGAAAATGGTAAACCAACGCTTGTGAATGGCGATATCATCTTTTTCAACAGCCTTCGCCATAAGTCAGGCAATATCTGGCTGACGGGCGATAACCGAACCGGAGCCGGTGACGGTGACGATGAGCAAATTATTGTGCGCCTGAATTCCCTTGACGCTCAGTACGAGAAAATTGTGTTCATCGTTCAGATCTACAATGGTGAAAAGCTCCAGCAGCACTTTGGTAAAGTTCAGAATGCCTTCATCCGGGCAGTAGATGCCCGTAATATTGAAATGGCACGATTCGATCTTTCTGGCGGACCCGCCTTCGCCAGCCAGCGCTCCATGGTCTTTGCCGAGCTGATACGCGAGGCTACAGGCTGGAAACTCAGGGCAATTGGTGAGCCTTCAGAATCAGATTCGTTTGTCTCGCACCTGAGGAATTACATGTGATGCGCCGCCTGCCTGTTTACCTTGTTATCGACACATCCGGCTCGATGCGCGGTGAGTCAATCCATTCCGTTAACGTTGGAATTCAGGCGATGCTTAGCGCTCTTCGCCAGGATCCCTACGCCCTCGAAAGCGTTCATATCTCCATTATCACCTATGACAATGAGGCGCGTGAGTTCATTCCTCTCACGCCGCTGGAAGACTTCCAGTTTTCTGACATCGTTGTGCCAAGCGCAGGCGGGACGTTCACCGGTGCTGCCCTTGAATGTCTGATGCAGTGTGTTGAACGGGATGTACGTCGCTCAGATGGTGATACCAAAGGAGACTGGCGTCCTCTGGTATTCCTGATGACTGATGGAACCCCTTCTGATGCCCTGGCGTACGGTGAAGCGGTAAAAGCGATTCGCGGCCGGGGATTCGGATCCATCATTGCCTGCGCCGTTGGTCCTAAAGCAGGCCATGAGCACTTAAAACAGCTCACCGATAAGGTTGTGTCTCTGGAGACGCTAGATTCAACCGCGTTTGCAGGTTTCTTTAAATGGGTATCGGCCAGCGTGTCTTCCGGCAGCACAAGCGCGGGGATTAATAACGGAACTGATACCCTTCCCCCTCCTCCACCAGAAATCCAGCTGGTGCTCTGACAGACAGAAAGGTGCTGTTTCCGGGCAGCACCTTTCTGTACAGCAACGTTTTCTGCTGGCCGTACCAGCCGTACGAGGAAAATTATGAGACGCCTTCCCGTGTTTTTTGTCCTGGACTGTTCAGAGTCCATGATTGGTGAAAACCTGAAAAAAATGACTGATGGTCTGCAAATGATCGTCGGAGATTTAAGAAAGGATCCACACGCACTTGAAACAGCCTGGGTCTCGGTAATCGCATTTGCCGGTGTAGCCCGTACGATTGTACCTCTTCACGAAATTGCCTCGTTCTACCCTCCCCGCCTTCCCGTTGGCGGCGGTACGAGCCTTGGAGCTGCATTGCGTGAGCTGACCGTGCAAATTGATACCCAGGTCAGAAAAACCACTCATGAGGCTAAAGGCGACTGGAAACCCGTCGTGTATCTCCTTACCGACGGACGTCCGACTGACGACACAACCGCAGAAGTGAAGCGCTGGAAGGATCACTACGCGAGTAAAGTGAATCTCATTGCCGTTGGCCTGGGGCCGTCAGCGGACCTGAATATCCTGCGGCAACTGACAGAGAATGTCATGCTGTTCACCGAATCTCAGGAAGGGGACTTTACCCGCTTCATCAAATGGATCACGGCCTCGGTTACGGCGCACAGCCGCAGCGTCGGGGACGACAAACAACCTGAGCTCAGCCAGACTGAATACATAGTCCGGCTGGCCAAGGACGAGCCAGTAAAAGCGTACGACGAAAACTGCGTTACGCTTACCGGCCGTTGCAGCAAGACCCGTCGTCCGTACCTGATGAAGTATGAACGGCCACCAGCAAGGGTTTCCGGGCTCGATTTCAGTCTGAACCTGAACAGCTTTAATATTGCCGGATGCTATCCCATCGATGAGGACTATTTTGCGTGGTCAGATGCCACCGCTACCGGTTTGCAGGTAAATACCAGCGAACTGCATGGCGTACCGGGTTGCCCCCACTGCGGTAATGCCAGTGCGTTTGCCCTGTGCTCATGCGGAAAGTTGCTGTGTATTGACGGCCCGGATGACGTGATCTGCCCGTGGTGTGAAACAGGCCTGTCATTCAGCAATGATGGCGGAAACACTAACTTCGACGTAAACAGAGGGAGAGGTTGATGTCGCAAAATGCTTTACTTGAAGAGAAGATTATCCGCTTAGTTCTGTCTGAGCTGGGCCACCCTGTTGAAGGTGAGCGGCTTTTACTTCTATCGCAGGACCCATCCCTTACCGAAGAAATTATGCGGCTTAAAGAGCGGATTGAGAGCCTTGCACAGGGTTTATCTGCGCGGGTTAGCGAAGGTGATAACGACGCAGAGATTGCCGCCTCGTCAGCATCCAGTCTTTCCGATCAGCAACAAACGGTCGTAAGTGTTGCTGATAACCCGGGCATTGACGCTACCGATACATCAGCACTGCAACCCCTGCCAGAAAATGAGCCTCATCCTCCGTTCTGGAAGCTGATGCCTTATTACGAATTTGATAAACCAGCACAGAGGGAAGACGAAAACCTGTCTTCCCTGGTATTAAAACCCGGGCAGATACCGACAGGCCAGCAGCGGGCCAGCTTAGCTGTGCCACCTGCCGTTCCCCCGAGAGCTAAAATAACGATCCCCAACGCCCGCGCAGGCGAACGTTTCTCTTCGCCGGTTGCTATCGTTCTGGGTGAGGGCCAGCAGGCTACTGTCAGGGACGTTGTCTTTCCCCGGAACATTGGCCTGTCTTTTGACAAAGAACAGGAGTTGCTGACAGGTACTCCCACCGAAAGCGGCGATATAGAGCTTTCAGTAATCTGGTCATGCACGTCGCACGACGAATGTGAAACAAAACAGCTATTTATAATCAATCCCGATCCGAGAAGCCTGTGGAAGGTGGTAGAGCCACCAGCAGACGCTCCCTACCCTAAGTCCCATCTGGACGCTGCTGGCCTGGTCAGGGGTGATATACGTATTGCTGCCGCCAGTCGCCGGGGACGCTCTCATGAGCATGCCGGAAGCTTCAGAGATGACGACTTCTACATCAACCACTGCCAGGAAACAGGATGGTCTGTCATGCTGGTCGCAGACGGAGCCGGTAGTGCGGTAAATTCCCGGGAAGGCTCCCGGATTGCAGTCAAAACGGCTGGCGATTACCTTTTAAATCAGCTCAGTGGTGTGAAAGGCGTCCATTTAAAGCAGCACATCACGGCGTGGGAAGGGAGCGATCAGCAGGCAACAATAAACGCCATGCTTCATCATTTTAAACAGGCAGCTACGCTCGCGGTCAACAGTATCCAGAACGAAGCCATTTGTGCAGAACAACCTGTGAAATCCTATTCAACAACCCTTCTGGCAACTGTAGCGCTACGAACTGATAACGAGCTGTTTGCGACTGCATTCTGGCTTGGTGATGGTGCGATAGGTGCATACAGCCCTTCCGGTAAAGTCAGGATACTGGGAAATCCCGATAGCGGAGAATACGCAGGACAAACCCGTTTCCTTGACCAGAGCATTATCGCAGACCCCTCGTTTAGCGGCCGCATCAGCGTGGGTAAATGGAATGATGTATCTCACTTGATCCTCATGACAGACGGCGTCTCAGACCCTCTGTTTGAGACGGATAATGGGCTTCGCAGTGACGAAAAATGGACCCGTCTCGTTGATGAGCTCAACCCTGTCCTTACAGACGCCAGTATTGCGCCTGAGAGGTTAGGCGACTGGCTTAACTTTTTCTCCACAGGGAACCATGATGACCGCACTATTGCGGTGTTGTGGTAAGGGATACGCTTTTTCGGTGATCAATATGGCAAATATCGTTACGTGCAAAACAAAGGACGGCGAAACAGTCCAGTATGTTGACGAGGTAATTGGTTCGGGCTCGATGAAGGATGTTTACTTTTCGCCTGATAAATCATACGTCGTCGCTTTTTATCATAAACCGCAGAACGAGCAGGCCCGGGATCGGATTGATATGATCACCGGACGCTACAGGCAAAACATTTTTGGCCAGTCCGGAGGTGAATACTGGAAGGACCTGTTTTGCTGGCCGACCCATGTTGTTGAGCATGGGCATAAAATCGGCATCGTGGTTCCAACCTACAAAAGCTACTTTTTCTTTAAATACGGCTCTAAAAACGATGATTTTCTTGGCATAAAAGGTCGTGAAAAGGAAGGCAAATGGTTTGCCAGCGCCAGCAACCAGAACAAATTTCTCGACCCACGTGAACGAGGCAATACGCTTACCTATCTCAAGGTCTGTCTGCTGCTGACAAGAGCCGTCAGAAGGATGCATGCGGCAGGTCTCTGTCACAGCGATCTAAGCTATAAAAACGTGCTTATCGATCCAGAAATGGGACATGCCTGCATCATTGACGTAGACGGCCTGGTTGTCCCTGGAAAGTATCCTCCCGACGTGGTGGGCACCCCGGATTTTATCGCTCCGGAAGTGGTGAAAACCAGTCATCTTTCCAAAGAGGATCCGAACCGCGTATTGCCAAGCATTACTACTGACCGTCATGCGCTGTCGGTGCTTATCTACATGTATCTGTTCTTCCGTCATCCGCTACGTGGCGGAAAAATACATGACATGTCGGATGAAGTACGTGATGAGACCTTATCTATGGGTGAGAAGGCACTCTTCATTGAACATCCGACAGACAAAAGCAATGCAGTCAAAGTCAGTCAGCTATCGTCCTTTTCACTGCCCTGGGCTGACCCGGAGAAAATTCCTTACACCATCATGGGCCCTTATCTGACACCTTTGTTTGAGCGCGCCTTTATAGATGGCTTACACGATGCCACTAAACGCCCGACCGCCGATGAGTGGGAAAGCGCCCTGGTTAAAACAGTCGATCTGATACAGCCCTGCCAGAACAAGGCGTGTGAACAGAAATGGTACGTTTTCTCGGGTAAGACAAAGCCGGTTTGTCCCTACTGCGGTACGCCATACAAGGGTAAATTACCGGTTCTAAATTTATATTCTTCCCGAAAGGAAGGCAGTTATCGTCCTGACGACCACCGGTTGATGGTGTGGAGCGGGCAGTCAATCTATGCGTGGCATGTGAATCGCCTCATTGCGCCAAATGAGCGTACAACCGATTTGCAAAGGAAACGAGTTGGGTATTTTGTTTTCCATAACGATCAGTGGTGGTTAGTAAATGAAGGCATAAATGGGCTTATGTCATTACCGGATAAACGACAGATTGCCATTGGGGAAAAAATTGAACTGACGAATAACGCTCAGTTTGTTCTGTCAAAGGAGGAAGGCGGCAGGCTGGTCGTCGTTCAGTTAGTAGAAAACTAACGGACGCCCATAACGACTAAAACGTTCTGGCAGCATACTGAACCTGTTTAATGAATCACTATATTAAGCTGTGTCAAATTTAAGCTGCCAGAAAAACTGACTGTCTGTGCCGGATATGCGGTACACCTCCTGCGGCAAGGGTTTAATGCGCAAAGCCCAATTTATTTATAAGAGTGAATAGTTTTGTGGCTCTACCCTGCCGCTCTCCTTTCCTGTGTCATGGTTTTTAACATCTGAAATACTGACATTGTTAAGCCGGTGATTGTATAAGGCGATGCGGACAATCTCATGAAGATATTCAAGTTCGTTTTGTGTCAAGGACTGGCCTTCCTGGGTTTTTGAAATCATTTCCTGCCAGCAGATCAGTCTTTCGTAACTGACATGTTCGCTGTTTTCCAGGCAGTGCAACCTGAAATAGCGAAGGAACAAAGGAAATTCATCGGTCTGAGCGATGTCATAAGCCCGAACCGTTAACCGACACAGACATACAATCGTATCCTGCTGTAACCTGACTAACGCGTTATGACTGCCCGGAAGGATATCAGGCAATTTCATCTTACAGTCAGCAAGGCGCTGAAGAAGAGGCCCTTCCTCTGAAGGCTCCCGTCCCCGATACTCCTGAAGAGGTTCAGATTCAAGTTCATGCATTAATGGATGATATAGCCATTCCCGGGAACTGGTCTCATCAATGATCAGGCTTTCAATGCACTCACTGTATGTTGTTTTACGTCGCCCGAGCTGCACCTGACTGATTTCATATTCAATATCTGGAAGATCGATACGCAATGCGGCAACTCTTTCGGAAGGATGAAGGTGGTCAAAGGTTAACTTCGCAGAAATGCTACGATCCCTGTCCAGAAAGACGGCCACACATAAATCATTAACCTTTACGAACAGATCAGCTGTGCCTCCGAACATACTGCCGCTTCCAATAACCTCATTCAGTGAAACCGGCCCACCATCGTCGCCAGCGAGAAGATTTGGGAAACCAAGAACCTGGTGCTCGTTGATGACTTCAATAATTTTTCCCCGGATGGCTTCCATCAGACCATCACAGTCACCGGCTACAGCAGTACTGTGTGAGAAATGCCAAAGCTTGACCTCCCCCTGCTTTGCTAACAGATCAGTTTTGCAAGCGGGGCAGATGCAGTTACAGTCGATACCCCGGCTGACCTCTGTAATATCTAAAAAGAGTCCTGATTCTCTCTGGAGTCCAAATGGAATACCAAATGTGTAACTCTTACGCATGGCTGCACCCCGTTTTTGATAATTATTCAAACTATATCCGAAATAACGGAGGAGGATTTCTGTAAAACGAATTAAAAGAAATGATTTTTTAGTTTTCCAGATTAATGTTTGACAAGAATCAAATGAGAGCCTTACAAATATGGAGAGAGAAGTTTAGGTAAAGTAACTTTTATCACAACTTCTAAAATTAAGGAGAATATCGGATGTATTTAGCAGTGGGCTTGGCTTATGATTAAAGTCTTTCTCCGAACTTAATAAGAAAGTTAAAAAGACAGGCTATTACAGTGCCTTTAGCCCCGAAAGGGGCATAAACTATTTTCAAATCCAGACACAGTCTTTTTGTTGTGCCAATATCAATAATTACTCGCGAACAAAGGTCCACACACTCGCAGGAACTTTGTCATATAACTTTTTCATTGTCAGTTCAGCTTTACGATGATCATAAGCACCAGAAATTTCAAGAGAGGCGACACCCGAGTTTTTTTCACATAACCTTTCAAATACTTTTTCGAGCGTTTCGAACGAACTACACTTACGGAATTTCATTAAATAAGACTGCTTTGTGTCAGACATAATCAACCTTCTTTAGACAGGCCTCAACTGGCCAGGGATAATCTTAATATCATTTTTCACTTAAGCCTAACGATTTCACAACCTTTTTCGTTGTTTCCACCCTGTTCATAACCAGGTACATGAGTGCTAAAATGACTGTAAATAAAACCAGTGTATCCCGGTGAGCAGGATGAAGAATCAATCAGTGATCAGACAGTTTTCGGAAAGCGAATTGCATCAGCAGCTGGAAACGTTCGGCAACCATGATAAACAGCTTTCACGCTTGATCCGTTACTTTTCCCATCTGAGATACAACACAGCTAAAACCTATCTGCACTGGCTACGAGTATGGAACGAATGGTATCAGGCGAATGCCCGGTTGCATACAGACTGGCCAGTAAGTTCGCTCCCCGTGTCTGAGGAAGCTCTGCTGGCGTTTATGGGGCATCTTGAAGGCAAATTGTCACGAAGCAGCATAAACAGCTGTCTTCAGGCCTTAAACAGTATCCATAAAAAAGGGCTTAACCTGCCCGGGATTATTACGTCTGAAGCATGGTACATGCTGGAAGCCTTAAAACAATCGGAAGCCCGGAAGCGAAAGACGACTAAACAGGCAACTCCCTTTCTTATTGGCGATCTCAAGGCTCTGATAAAGTTACGCAGTACTACAAACTCAGTTCGTAAGCTTCGTGACCTGTGCCTGATCTGGACAGGCTTTGAAACACTGCTCCGTTCATCCGAAATTCGCCGTATACGTCTGAAAGATCTGTCTCTGGATAGTATGACCGGTGAATTTAACCTGACGGTATACCGTACAAAAACGAACATCAGTACACTTCTTACCTACCGGCTGACACGTCAGTTAACTAACTGCCTCTTGAGATTGATGAACCTTGTGAAAATGGATCAGCACAGTCATCCGGATGAATACCTTTTCCAGGCCGTAAATTTCCATGATACAGGCTATATGCCACCCGGCTGGAAGCTTCGGAGTAAAGGGAATGAGCTATCTGAGCTTCTTAAACGGCATAACCTGCCCTACCGTGCTAAACAAAGTCTTCTGAACGATGAAGATGAGGAAGACACTGTGGACGATGCCGGTATGCTCAGCAAAAATTCCCTTTTACGGGCATTTAAAGAAATGTGGAATGAGCTTTATCCAAATGAGACTAAAACCCGTTACTGGACAGGGCACAGCGTTCGTGTAGGCGGTGCGATACAGCTGGATATTGAAGGTTACTCGCTACCACAGATTATGGAAATGGGGAACTGGTCGAATGAAGAAATGGTTATGCGCTACATTCGCAATATTGAAGCTGGTAAAAAAGCCATGATCAAGCTTATGCGAAATGCCTTTGATGAATAGCGCCCTCACGGGCGCATAACTTTATTTTTTCTTGAACGGGTTAAGTCTGGTGAGATTAGAGAGTGCCCCTCCCGGAGGCAAAATTCCCGTCCTTTTATATTTGTACACGCCATTTAATTTCATTGTCTGGATTCCAAGATTAATAAGCGTGACAAGTTTAAGGGTATACAGGAGTGTAAATTGGGGAGCAACCTGAATAAAAACTAATAACAAGCCTGCACACATTACACGTAGCCATGCCGCGTACTCCATGCTCAGCGGACGCTTGAAATAGAATCTTTCGAGCAAATCAACTGTCTTATTACTGATCCACGCCGCCGCCACTGAGAGTAACAACACGATGCACACCATAATGCCCAGTTCCATTTTCACTCCCTTCTCTTTTAGTCTGTTTAAGTTGAGGCTTAGCCACAGTAGTTTTGTTTTTTGCTTTTTTCTTAGGTTTGGTATGGTGAAACAGAAAACAATCCACCATTACCCAACCATTTTTATATCGAGCCACCAGCATCTTCTGGCTGGGGTAATGAGCATGAAACAGCATTTTCACGTCCATGGTGCCCATCAACGACTGTTTGCGCTTTAGCTCATCCTCAGCCATCTGAAATTCTTGTAAGAATTCTGAAGACAGACGCTGACGCAGAATTCTTATGGCACTGGAGTTTTCATCATTCTTTGCCAGGTGCCCGAAGCGTACAAGTGCCTTGTGGGTTATCTGGATGGGTCCCAGATGAGAGCTGAGCTGTTCGTACTGCCAGAAGTAGGTCAAATCCACCTTAACCCAGCTGATGCTGTCCAGCAGAGCCTCGTTCATGATGGTTCCGGACATAGGTACCATTGTCAGCCTGGCCAGACGCATATGTATGTAGTCCGTAAGCAACCTCAGCGACTCAGGAACGTTTTTATTGAGTAGGAGATGCTGAAGCACCGGGGTTGCGGTCTGCCAACACAGATTGCGCCCGTCAGGCAGGAAAGCAAACTTTTGATCGTCAGGCGCAGAGTTCGAAGCGTTTTCCTTACGAAGCAAAAAATAATGGCCGCACAGCAGCTCTGCTCTTACCTGGTCCTCGTCAGGGTCATGTCGGGCTTTACTTAGATCAACGGTTAGCACAACGCGGTTAATCGCATCAGCGTGATATTTTTTTACCCAGACGCAGACACGATAGAGACGCTCATCGATTTTCTGGCTGGCTGTGGAAATCCATTGCATTGTTGTTCCTTAATTTTCGGGGCTGACAATGAAAATGCCCAGCTCAGCCCCCGGCACGAGTTCTGTATATTTCAGGCTCAGCTTCCGTTGGTTGGACGGACCCTGGCTGTTTTCAGGAGCCCAGTCAGAGAGCGTTTTTAATTGAGGTATGTTGCCTGCTGCGAAAATGGGCAAGGATGCTTTTACTACTGAATAATCAGTCTCAGCATATTTATTCCCGTTTCGTTCCTGCCCTTCAGGCCTAAATGCAAAAATGTGAGCAATCGGAACAGGGAAAGAGTTAGTTCGACAAAGGCGATAAGATTCGCCCTGCTTCAGTGGGTGAAATTCAAGACGGTGTAAAGCCTTATCGATATTAGACACGACATTCAAATTGGTAGTTGCTACATTTTTTACTTCTGAGGCTCTCCTGCGCTCCAACAAACTCACAAGTTGCTCTGCTGTTTTAACTTCCTGGTTTCGGTTTAGCCGCCATGAAAAAGTAACTTTTTTAAGCTGGGACTTGATGAAAAGGATATTTCTTGTTGAGTGCATAGCGACAAGGCCCGGGAGCTTCTTGTGCACTTTATCAAAACGGACATTCTTTTTATTATCGATACGCCTCATTGCCGCAGCAAAATCATTTTTTGCTTCGTTTATAGAAGTGATCAAGCTTTCGAGAAGATCTGCTCTTTCGGGGACAATGATTAGACCCGGGTATTTAGTGGTTACTTTGGTGGAATCATGACTTAATGACTCTATGTCATCCACACAGATGTCAGTAAGTGCCTGAATAATTTCCTCAACCGAAGCATCGTCTTTAATACTAACCCTGATGGGTTTAACCTGCTTCAAGCGCTCTTCTGTTCTAGATACGGTGGAGACAGTCATCAGGTTTGCCATCATCGGGGGGGTGTTCGAAAGAAAACACTTGAGCGAGTCGATGCGTTCCAGAATCTGGTCACGAAAATAGGGCAAATCGTCATAACTCATACGTTTCTCCAGGCTCATGTTATTTCCAATCAATTTTGCTGCCCAGGCTGACCTTGCAGAACATAAATGTCATGTAAACCTCTAAAGAAGTCATTTTGAAACAGCTTTCACAGCATGCGATTTATGTTCGATAGGGCTCATGAACAAAGGATGATAATGGAGACGCCATGGATAGTGGATAGTCTTACCCACCTGGGTGATCCGATTGAGGCGAAAACGACCATTTATACAGTCAACTGACCAAAGCCCGGGAGAAACTAACCTCTTCCAGCGGTAAAAAGAGAAACCTGCAACACAGAGGTCATGCTCCAGGAAATGTTGAGTTTCGACGACGCGAACTTTTATCAAAAACCCCAGCATTGGCGAAAACCAGATCAACAACCATGTTGGCGGCAGGATGACTTTGTTCAGGAGATGATCTGTCATAAGCAAGGCAGATAACATCAGAAAACTGATAGTCAACCACAGGGCCATCCAACCGGCCCATACGCGGCTCTGACAGGGTTTCCATTCGAGAAGAAAAAGTTTTTTATGCATTCTGCCCCGCCTAATTTTAATGTATTGCCGAAGTATGCTGCATCATGATGGTGGTGCGGGGAAAGATTTCAAACTTCCACAATTCTGAAGCCGTGTTCCAACCATGAAAGATCCCGTCTCCACAGCGAGTGTTAAAAGCAAGAATTTCATCCCTGACCTGGTAAGCGAGCACTTCTGGCATATCAATAAACTCAGGTAAGGAAAGAAGAATTCCATGGATAACTTCTCCGGTTAACTTACTCATAACCTCTTCCTCAGACAGGGCAGCGTCCGGGAACAAACACAACGGAAGTGAAAAACAACATAGGTCAAGACCAATAGCAGCCCTTCCTGCGTCGTAGCCTTCTTCATTAACGACAAAACGAAAGAATTTTTCTGTCTCACCCCGTAATGATGACGGTCCTTCAGACGGAACTTCAATACCACTGAAGACTTTATCGGTCCAGTTGGTAAAAGGACTGGTGAAAACCCAACAAATTAAGGATAACGCCAGCTCTTCCTTAAACATACGTTCAGTGCCGGTAGTTCTGGAAAGTTGCTTTTGAGTACTCATGTTTTACCTGTTGCATGAAATTATTGATGTTATATAAACACAACCGGCATTTTATCTAATAGGTTTGAAAACACTAAAAATCGCAAATGCTGGTACCTTTCTGTTTTAAGAGATTTTCAAGGTAAAGTGAGGCTAGATCAATTGGCTGGTTCTCTTCAAGACAGGCTCGCACAAGATCTTCAATAGAGACCGAATCAACCCCCCTTCCCTGTAAAATTTCTTTAGCAGATGCCAGCGTTTTATGAACGCTTCGACTTAGTTGTAATCTGACTTGTGTGCGGGTATCAAAAAGACAATCTTCTGTGACACTTTGTGAAACGGTTCTACTCATTGAAAAATCACTCCATTTCTGGGATCGAATGAAAATTAACAGCTATAGATGTATCAGGTTTCCCATTTTCTACGATACTCAACCACGTACGCGCTGAGATTTGTTGTTCACAGACGAGTATGTAACCTGTTCCCTGTTGATGATGTAGCTCAAGAGCTTTTAGGATAGGCTCTGAATGAGGTCCGAGAGCATCACGCGTGTGAATAAGCGTTTGCTCTGGCAATACGTTGCTAAGCATAGACAGCAGAACATTACGCTCATCCTCATTATCCGACAAAACAAGAATTATACGAAAACCCGTTTTTATACGAAATCTGATTTCTGAAACTAACTTTCTTAATCTTAATTTATATATGACCAGGCGGAATCGAGTCATCAGTAAAGAGACCACTGTGAAGATAACGATTACTGCGCCATATTTTGACCTGTAGAACCACCAGTTAAGGCCTCCAGCAACTATCAGGATTAACATTAAAATTAAACTCCCATAGAAAAAAAGTGCTGGGTAGCGAGTTGTCTTTCCTTCAATTAGTGCTGAGGCAAATATCAAAATGGATATTCCGTAAATTACCCAGTCAAAAATACTTTCTCCAATCATTCTTTAGTGAACATCCTTAAAAGTGGAAATGTAGGTTTATGGGTTTATGCATTTTCCTGATGGCCTTGACAACCAAGGATTTCACAGAAATTGTCACAGTGTGAAGCTGTAACAAAGCGCTCTCCACGTTCGAATCGCTCAACCAAATCCTTTCTTACTTCACTTCCAGGTTTCTGGAAGATGTACTCAAGCTGGAGATCCTCGGCCGTTGAAAGTAGTCGTTCTATGCTGAAATCAACATGGTAAAAGCAAAACTGATTATCAACCGGGGGAAAGTTGCTTTTGGTACTGTTCTCGTTTTTGGATTTTAGTTCATTCATGAGCTCTCCTTGGTTGAGAACAGTATACAAATCTCTTTAGGGATTTTTTTTCGTTAATAGCACTTTTTTGAGTTTAAAGAGTATGTTCATACCAGAGCATTAGAGGCTACGAAAAGGATAATGGAATTAGAAAGATAGATTTTAAGTGGTGATGTAAGGTGGGATAGGTAGAAGAGGAGTAGACGCTTGTAAGCGAGGCAAAAAAAAGGCACGGAAACCGTGCCATAAGAGTATGTGAGAAAAAATCAAAATCAGGGAAAGAATCAAGCAGCTTGTGAAACTGAATCTCCAACTGCAAGATTTAAATTTCTTAGGTTATCGAAAACTTCAGATACTAAGTCATTACGGTCGTGGATTTTAATCCGCCCACCGGTTAACTCTGAAACATAAACGGTATGGCAGAGGTCAGTAACCACTTCGCCGTATTCATCAACGACTTCCAAAGATGCAATCATCGGAATATAAGAAGCCGCAGCATAGCTCTCATAAATACTTATTATGGAGTCATTGTTGCGTCGAGAAATTACCCTACCAGAAGGTAAAGCCTCATCTTCCATATAGCAATCAGATAGGTCCTCACAGAAGTCATTTTCTTTAAGTGAAATATTAAGGGTCAATTCACTGTTGATAGAGCGTGAATAAGAATATTCACTCAGTTTATAGCAAGCCAAACTTATATCACTAAAAGTTTCATAAGCTTTATAGAGGCTCGATGTTATAGACTCAGATACAAATGTTATTAGTCCAATAAAATGAGTATCCCAGAACTGTTGCAAAGCAAAACGGGCAATCATAACCTGACCATCAACCTGCATCAGTCTGTTATATTCATCCCGGTCATAACCTTTCGACTGAGAAACATCATTAGACATGCTAAGA
Source organism: Enterobacter cloacae complex sp. GYL001 (assembly GCF_049237125.1). Taxonomy (NCBI): domain Bacteria; kingdom Pseudomonadati; phylum Pseudomonadota; class Gammaproteobacteria; order Enterobacterales; family Enterobacteriaceae; genus Enterobacter; species Enterobacter cloacae complex sp. GYL001. The sequence continues at coordinate 34,906 of NZ_JBMKGW010000020.1, forward strand.
ACTTCACTACAAACATCATCATATTCAAAACGGCTAGTTGCAAAGTGTTTTCCTGAAATCTCAAGGTACTGACCAGAGACTGCGTCAAACACCTCAAAAAAGTAACAGAGTCGAGATTTTAAAGATTCTCTGTTTAAAGCTTCTATTTCATTCTCAGAGATACTATCGACATATAAATCAACAGCATTCTTGAGTTCAATAGCTTTGATATTACAGGTAAAAGAAAGCTCGTCACTTTGACAATGGCAAACACTTAATACTATATCCGCCTCATCAAAATCTATGCCAAGATAGCTCAGAACTGCTCGGACATAGTTTTTATCATCAGATGAATGTGTCATATACACTACCTCAAATTTGAGAGGAAGTGCCCCAGAAGGGAAGCGACTTCCCCACTGGGTTAGATAAAAGTTTGGTTAAGCTAAAAGAAGATGCCAGCGACAGATTTTACATTGTCATAGACAAGTGTCTTCAGCCAACCAAAGTTACTTTTTTGGACTGAAGCAAAAGGATCATTGAGACGCGTTACGAAAATCGTCAAAAGCTTCAGTTATTAGTAATGTGCGATCAGTTACTCTGTATCGGTCATTACTTTCGAGAGATACGTAAGTTGAATGCGAAGAATCACAGACAACACGCCCTCTTTTATTGATCAATCTTACTTCCATCATCACCGGCACATTGATAATTGAAGCAACATCGGTATAGAGGGATATGAGGGCATCATTGTCACAATATAACGCCCCGTTCCCATCAAATGTATCGTTAAACTTAATATATATATCTGGCATATTTGCCGGATAATCATCAGTATTGAAATCAATGCATAACTATAAGTCATCATTAATACGGCGATTAATCTTATGCTGCCCAACACGTACAAAGCCATGTTCAACAGCTTTGATAATCCTTAAAGTTTCATTAAGACAATCTGTAATTCTTTTCTCGACAAATGAGATAAAGTCACCAAAGTCGGAATGAAAAAACTGTTTAAGTGCAAATTTCGCAACTAACACTTTCCCATCCACCTTCATTTTATCGAGATAAAGATTTCTTATAGCATCAGTAGAAGAATTAGCTTTAGATAACTCTTCACAGTCATTAATAATCATTGAAACAATATCAATAACTTTAACTGGGCTTAAAGTATTACTATATCCGCGAATATCAAACGTAAAAAATCCGAAATTCTTAAATACTCCAAGAAAATAAATTATTTTTTGTTTCAAAAGAATAGAATCGGAGTAAGATGCGTTGTGCTTTATTAGTTCAGATATGTAGAGATCCAACATACAATTTAAATTATCGATATCTACATCGTAATCAAAGGTTACTTTGTCGAACGAAGTATCAGATAATTGAACGGTTATATCGTCAGCGGGAACATTAAGGCCTAAATTTTGATAAAGAAAGGCACTAACAAATTCCACGTGGTCAGATTCTTTAAACATTTACACTACCTCATGACTAAAAAGGAAGTGCTTCCCACCGGGAAGCAAGTTCCCGGATGGGTTAGATTAATTATAAAAGAGTTCTTCAGAAGGTACATGCATTTCTGGTTTGAACTGTTTTAAGGAGTTGTTTATAGCTTTTCGATATAACCCTGAAGAGTGTGGCTTAAACATTTGATATTCCGTAACGAGCAGAGGAGACGTAAAGCATCCTAAGTTCACTAGTGAAATATTTGATGTTTCTTCACAAACATCTAATTCAGCGTATATCCGCCTCTTCATTACCCTGCCTGCTAAATAGCGACGAACATGATTTATAAACTTGTCCGCATCTGATATAGAATTAACTATATAATCAGATGTGACTATCTGATTAGATACAGTTTCAGGTATAGCTTCGGCTATTATTTTTACGTTCATTTCATAATCAACACTATGGAAGCAAGCAAGAATTTGTGGCTTCGCGCTTTCTAAAATCTTTTCAAGAACAGAAAAAATCAGAGAGAACTCGTTTAAAATTCGCTTTTGTATAAGTCCATGTAGATGTTTTATGAAAGGAGAACCGTGTTCAACAAGGCCTAGTATAAGATCCTTAGAGGCCAAATCTGAGCGGTAATAAACGTATTCTAGATTATCCCGGTTAAATCCTTTGATAAGCAAATCAGGCTGCTCTGAGACCAGTCGTAAATGAGTTGAAGCTATAGAAACTTCAAAACGAAAGTTCGCGAGATTTACAGGGCCTGCTTTTAATGTAGCCGCTTCGGAAAAATAAATGAAAAGAGGATGCAAATCATCGTTACCACAGTAAAGATGGTCTGCGCCCTTAAGATATTTCACCAAATGAGGTAGAAAAGATATTACTGGAATATCAGCCACAAATCGAATATGCCGAAATGGTTTTGAATCCAAATATATATTTTCCACTACAGCGCCAACAAAACCCATTTTAACAAGAATAGATTCAACTAACTTTTGTATCGCATTCATTTAAATACCCTCTTAATAGAGGGATTTCTCCCAAAGGGAGAAATCCCTATGGGAGAAAATAATTTTAATTAATAATTGTAGCGAAGCGCATGTTCTTTTTCACTAAGATGGTTTTCATATTCCGACTTACCAGAACTTAAACACTCTTTGAAAAAGACCTTTGAAAAATTCTTCAAGTCACTTCGGTTGTTAATTTCTTTGTCAGACATCAACTTAGCTGAGTGTGAGGTATCCACAGGCCCCAACCACCATTCATATTTAATATAAACACAATTGGTTTTTGTATGTCCATTTAGAAATCGTTTTGCATTTCTAAGTATTTTTCTACAACCGTTAAGGTCTGAAAGTAAGATATCTGGAGCAATGAGCTCTTCCAGAATATGACCAGGTAAGCCTTTCCTAAAAAGCTCAACATCGTAACTACAATACCAGTCACGATAATTAAAAGCTTTAATAAGTCTTTCAGGTGTATCCAAAGATATCTTATTCAGGATTTTTAATGCAAAGCATACAGCATCTTTTAACAACTCGTGCACCTCAACATTGATAAATGAGAAAAACGAGCTTAATTCTTTCTCTAAGGAATTATACAACTTACCGTAAATATCCTGAGAAAAAAGATACTGCAATCTTTCTTTATTATAAGTGCAATTCGAAATTGAATAGACTTCTCCTCTTTCGATTTTGCACCCTTCCCTTAAAACTATAGGAAACCTCAAATGGTTAACAATGAAAGAATGATTCTTTCTTTGCTTCAAAGCATCTAATTGAAATTTCGTAATTTCCTCCAGATTTGCATCTTCAAAACCTGGAAAGGGAATATCACAGAAACAAGAACTATATGCTTTTGCTGATTCATACATAAACTCCAGTGAAACATCAGCATCAAAAGACATACCAGAGAACATGCCCTGCCCATTGTCTAAAAATGTAATGTTTTTAACCTGTATTTTTTTATGTTGAACAACCAAAAAGGCATTAATGATTTTTTCGATAATTTTCATGTGATCCTCTCTCAATAAAAAAGGGATCACTCCCATATGGGGTGTGATCCCCACATGGGTATAATTTAATTAAAAATCTGTAAGACCTAAATCTTTATTTCTACCACAAACTGTAGAAGATATAAGACGTTTTACTCGCTTTCGAGCACTTCGGCCTGACGTATCTTTCAAGTACATCGGTAATGACAATGATGAGATTTGATTACTTCGCTTATGATGGCAGACTATATAGCCCTGCCTCCACCCCGAACGCACAAACTCACGGATGCGGTTAATATATGCCGAAGCTTGAGATTTTGTACTTATCGATTCAGAACACTTTAAGTTCTGTTCGATAGAGTAAAGCTCAGCCGCCATTAATTTCACCTCATACAGGTCATCCCCATAACTTATAGTTTTCAACAGCTCTTCCTTTTCCCGAATGAAAAATACTTGCTGCATTCCAAGGATCAGGTCATAGGCCTCTCGAAAGAGGTCGATAAGCTTATTACGAACATAAATCATAAACTCCTCAAAGTGCTGAAGCCAGAAATAAGCCGCATTACTTATTTGTGAATTGTGAGAACAAACAAGCCCTTTAGCAAGCTCGACCTCTTCCTCCCGAAAAGTAAAGTTACTTTTCTTAAACCGACTTTGTTCAAAAATGCTTTGATGCATTTCTATCCATACAGAAACAAAACCGAGGGATTCAAATTCTTCGTTTAACAAATGTAAACTTTCGAAGATTTTCTGAATTTCGATCCCGATGTCATATGACAGTGGACATTCTTTTATAGAATAAACATAACCGGGTAGGAAGTGAGATAAATGCTCAGTTCGCAAATATAAACTGAATTTAAGTTCTGTCAGTGGTTGTTTCAAAGATAATTTAGATGATTCGCTTATATTTACTGGTTCAACACCATTTCTAATCAAAATAGCTTTTACCAGGTCCGTAGCTAACTTCATACAGCCTCCAGTCGTTATTGAGGCCTCCCTGATGCAGGTTGGCCATCAGGGAAAATATGTAAATCAATTAGCAACCAATCAGACCGTTGCCATTACATTGTCAATGTATCTGACAAGGGATGGGCGGTCGTCCTGTAAGGCAAAACGGCGAAGGTCATCAAGATTATACGCAGGAAGATAATCAGCGTAACCTCGAATACGAAGGTCCTCAACCACAACTTTTATATACTCAAATCGTCCAAGATTTCCTTTTAATGGGGGTTTTCCTGGACTAGACAGCATATCGTCTGCTTGCTCCCATGTGATTTCTTTAGCTTCACCACTATGTAGATCAAGATGGACATATATGAATGACTTATAATCTCCACGGCAACGAAGATAATATTTCGGATAGAAATATTTGTCACAACGCAACAAACACGTTCCTGAAGGACGAACTACGTACAACAGGTTTCTGTCATTTTCTAATATGCCATGTTTCAAAATCGTTATATCTATCTCATTATCATGCAGCAAATAGCATGACGATGGTTCATTGACGATGCGCGATTTTATAACAGCAGCAAATTTATTAAAAACTTCGTTAGTTTGAAAATTCATTAAAATGCTCTCCGATGTAAAACGACGAGCATCACCATAACGGTAATACTCCCGTTATGGGTTTTAATAGTTTATGGAATAACCATGTCATACAACCGACCATAGCCAGTAGTACCGCACATTTATTTAACTGAGCAAGCATCTCAGCCGTGAAAAGACCTTAAAGGCAGGTAATTATCACGAAGGAAAGCGGTTATCTTATCAATACAATTTAAAAAATAATATTGATAAGATAACCCCCCCCGCAAAATGCGGGGGAGTTATCGTTGTTACAGCTGATTAAGACATTCAGGAGCCCAGTGAATCGGGAATCCATCCTGCCCTGTTAACTGGAGAACATCGTTCCAGTCGATACCCTTTTTCCCATCAGGAATATCTTGTGCTGGTTCGAAGACTTCAATTGTCAGCTTTGATGCGGGATATCGTTTAGCCAAAAACTCAACCATGCGGCTTTGAAGTCGCTGAGCAGCTTCGATACCGGCACGAGTGCCTTGTGAGTTAGCAATATCCTTATCCGCCCAGATATAAAAGTTTATATATTTTACATCCGGCGGAGGCAGTAAAAAATCAGGAACAGTAACGTTTTCAAGGCACCATGCGGAGCTGGCTGCCCAGCATGGTGTTGAAGTCGCTTCTACAACAGAAAGCGCATTCTCGATCCCTTCAGCCACTCCCAGTGTCCAGGTCGAACTACCTGAATCATAGTGAGGGTCAAACAACTGAATTGAGCCACCTGTCATATCGGCAGGAGGCTTCATCATCAGCTTTGGATTTTCTACAGGTGCCTTATCACCGTTTTTGTCTACGTATGTTCTATGGATAGTCAGAGGCCGACCTCGGGTGTCACGATAGATTGCAATCATTCCCGGATAGATAATCGATTTCTGCTTATCTTTATCCCAATAGTAGATCCGGTTATTAAAGCCTAAATCCTTTGGTAAGTGACTCAGTAAGCGGGAGATCCCACGATTACGGAGGTACAAAGCAACAGGAGTATTAGGCTTTATTTCACCGGTATAGTGATACATCACATCAAGTTTTCGCATTCGCTTTGCCACTTCCTCTCGGTCAAGAGTTTCTGTGGCACGAACTGCTGATTTATAGCGTCGTTCATTTTCAATGTCGGCGTCAGTTAACGGAGCATGCAGATCCATCCCGAAAAAATCTGAGAGAATCTTTTTGCAAGTCTGCGTTTTACTTAATTCATAATATTTCGCCAGAACATCAATTCCGTCGCAAAACTCATTTACCGGAAAGTCATTATGGATCGCACATCCGGTATAAAGGTCTTTTTGCCGGAAACGAAACTTCGATTTCCCTGCGCCAGTAAACGGGCAAGGAACCTGGCTCGGGGCTTTTGCACAAGCGTCTTTGAAAGCAGGTATTCTTTCGAATATATACTTCCAGCCAGACACTTCAGCAATTCGAGCATGAACGAGTTTAATAAAGTGTTCAGATACTTCCTGTGGTTTACGACGAAGAGCCGGGGATGCATAAGTCATGATGATCTCTCTTATCTGGCATTGTGAGTTTCTCAATGCCTTCTGCGGTGCAGAAGACAGGGAGAAACCCACAACGCAGAATTTAAGAAAGAGGGCCCGGGGGCCCTCAACATTTATGCTTCAGTCGTGAAGCCATTATTCTCAAGACGCTGTATGTAGTTATCTACAAGTAACGCAGCCTGCTGGCTATTACCCTCCGCTATAGTGACTTCGCGGAAGATTCTTTCCTGAGGGCTATCATTGCTTATAACTTCACCAACACGTCCGAAAATACGGACTTTATGCATCGCACCGACTTTTTCATGTTCTACACGGTAAGTTTTTATCTGAGTCATATTTTGCTCCTTATTCCTTCATGGAGCAAAAAGACCCACCGGGGCCTTTTTGCCCCGATTGGGTAGAGTTTATTAAGAAAGTATTTGATGAACTAGCTTACTGACTTCAATAGACAATAAAGAAGTATCATCAACTGTTACGAAAGTGTCCGTTTCAAAACCAATTATTTCATCAGTCTTAATACCAACACCAACGATTTCTATTCCATTACATTTAGCCTTTTCCATAACTTCGACGATAGTAAATTCCGATTTATTCGGATAACCATCAGTTATAAGAAAAATTATTTTCCTATCGAATTGGCTGTCAAGTAACAGATCAACAGCTGCCATTAAAGCAGATCCCGTAGGGGTATAATAACCCTTACATCCAAGAGTGAATTTCGATAGAGATTCCTCAACGCTTTGATCAAACGTTTTGATAATCTCAAATTCACTTTCCTTGAAGGGAAAAACTATATTGGAGACATGCATTTTTGACAAACTTTCAGCGGCCATCGATAAAGCAAGATCTGACTTAATGGCATGAATATATCTTTCATCATTAGCCATTGACGCTGAAATATCACGAACTAATACGAGGCCAACATGCCCTCTATTTTTAGATTCGCTTTGAGCTCTGAAGACATCACGAACTCCCATTTGTGACAGAATTAATCGATTTCCATCGAAGGTAATTCCACGCTCATGAGTTTTGTTTCGGCCACGCATTTTAACCTGCTGTAAAACAGACAAGTCGCTACCGATTGAATGACTCAGAGACAAAGCCTCATTGTAAACATTCAAATCGATAAGGAGATCAGGGATATCCCATTCAGAAGCACCGAATTCGGCTTTCACGTCATCGGATACTTTTGATGCAATACCTTCAATCTCTTTAGCCAAAGCATCGTGATAATCTTCGCTATCCTCATCACTGCTAAGAAAGGCATCCAACAAATCTGCCAGTATCTCCCATTGAGCCGATGAAAAGTTACTTTCATCTTCAACGTTAGTCGAACTGGCTTCATCTGATTCACTCTCGGAAGGGTTAATCGCATCAGTATCGTCTTCAATAATGTTATCACCCGTGGGATTGCCACCGGTGGGTTCATTATTTCCCTCGTTATCTTCAGCAAGTTCTGAAGGCTCAGAACATCCCTCTTGAGCAAGATCAGCGTTATCGGAAGTATCTGCCTGACCTTCACTATCGTCCTCAGAATCATCCTCACGACTATCAGTCGACGTAAGCGATTTATCTTCTGATTCGGTATCGGTATCGGTCTCGGATTCATCATATGCCTCCTGCTCCTCCTGCTCTGTCTGCTGCTGTTGTTCCTTTGCCTCATCCCGCAGTCTCTCTAAAAGAGCCAGGGTCTTACGAGCAAGGGATTCACAGCCCTGAGTATTTTCACAACCAAGAGCATCATGAAAAATTTCCTCAACATCAGAAATTACTGGAGAAAGTATCTTTTGGGCATAGTCAAAAAACGGATCGAGGGTTTCTTTGTGACCTACCTGCTGAAGGACTTTTACTCGCAATGAGTTAAGCAGATACCACTCAATAAATAGGACAGGATTTTCCGGACGAGAAGATATATCAGGAGTCATCCTTCCGGCTTTAACCATCAGTGCGTAAGTGGCTGCAAGCCGCCGCTTTGCATCCGGATAATCGTTACCAACCTTCTCTTCCATCTGTACATCATCGAACAGATTTATAAGCCCGGTAAGACGTTTTGCCCTGCTATAAGCTTTACGTTTCTCAGCGAGGCTCTCAAACTCTGCATTCATTCCGTCATCGAAGCGTGTAAACCCTTCAGATGACATGAGAACACTATTAAAGGCGTCACTGTAAACCTCACTGACGGTATAGCGACCATGACCAGCTTCATGACAGGTAAAACCTTCAATCAGACTGACAAAGTCATCATCGCTATAATCGCCGTTTGGTAAAACACAAACTTTATTGACAGGATCAAAATACGGTCCTTTGGTATTGTCGTCTATTACAACTCTTACATCGCCTAAGCCGCTAATGACTTTTGCTATATTCTGTAAACGCTTAATATGGCGCGGCGATGATTTAAGATCTAATTTCATAGAATACCTCTTTATAAAAAAGGGGTACTCACCCAGATGGTGAAGTACCCATCTGGGGTTTTTAATAAAGCAAACAGTTACCAGCCTTTGAGCTCGATATCAAAACCATTTTCAGCATTGTCTTCCTGTTGCGAAACTGATTTCTCAGGTTCAGCTACAGAATCAGTGTTTGAAAACGTGCTGTTTTTTATATCGTTCTCTACGACAGGTTCAACCTGAAACACATTTGTTGAATCTAAAATAGCTTCAATACCTGTGTTCTGTAGCGCGTTCGGTTCTGTTTGTGAGCTTTGATTAAATGATCTGGTAATAGATTCCAACCAGTCAGTAACCTTTTGCTCTCCTGAAATAATACGCTTTAACATTGAAGCATCACTCATGAAATAAAACCACTGCTGTAACACCGCAACGTCGCGAGGTTCAGAAATGGCACCTTTAGGTAAATTATTCATTATGTGTTTTATAGCTTCTGCAAGTACTGCCGCCTCTTTATGTATAAACATGAAGCTAATGATCTTATTTTGCATTTGCTTCAGTCGGTCAATAGTACTTGAGCGCAAATTATTATTTTTACTAATTTTTTCATAAACCCTCATTGCTTCTTCTGCCAGATCTGTTATCAATTGTTCCTGATAGTAGTCCTGGGTTTCATCACCTTCAACGCTAATAGGCGTAAAAGGAATAAAGTGAGCAATATTAAATCTAAAGGATTTTATGAAATCATCTTTAGTTAATTTCAACTGATCAATCAAAGAAGACATTCTTGGGCTTCTATTTTTTTCAGCCTCAATATGCATCTCATAATTGTCTACAACGTTTTGAATACCTGCCTGAAACTCTCGTTCAATCTCTTGGGCCCCTTCCAGAAACTCTTCCATACTGGAAACTGGTAAAATCCACATATTGCTATAGCGGATGCACAAGCGTGAGCAAAGGGTTGATATTCTGCTGGTAATCGTACTTTTGAAGCTAAGGGCTTTTATGTCAATCCAACGTACTTCGCTTTTAGATACGCTTTTTTGATCCGTAATATCATCTCCATCATAAGACAAATCGATTTTATCGGTTCGACGCGATCCTTGACAGCCACTTATTTCAATTTTTGTTATAACTGCACCTTCCAGTAAATCTGGATATGATTTTGCAAAATTCTCAGAGATTTGTTTTGCAGATACTTTGTTAAGCATTGAAGTATTTAAAGTCATGGGTTTCTCCAAAAAAAAGGGGAAACCCTCCCCAACGGGAAAGATTTCCCGATAGGGTTGATATTAAAGCTTCTCTGGTGCAATTAAAAGAATACCGGGAAACTCAGCGGCAACATCATCATTGCCCATTGCTCCCTGATACATATAACCTTTTAATTCCATTTCTTTAATTAGACCTTCCATATTTATTTTACCATCATGATAAAACAATAAAGAATAGTCGTTATTCAGTTGCATAAGTCCAGTAAAATTAGTTCCGTTTTTTGCTATAGCAATGGTAGCAGCACCATCCGTACTTAAAAACGCACTAAATTCAAGATGGGATAACTCTGAGATACAAATATCAGAGGTTTCATAACAAATCCCATCTAACTCGACTTTTTTGCTGTGAAATACTCCAGCGATTTATCCTTGTCTTCGCCAAGAGAAAGATCTATAGCTTGAAGAACAAGATCGACCACATGTAAAGGTAAAGCAGAAGCAAAAGCTATTTTGAAAGTGTCAAGAAGACTAAAGGTTTTTAACGTCATCGACGTGCCAACCCAAGCTACTAATTGACGAATATCCATCACACTGTCTTCTGTACCAGAGTCATTTACTGCAATCGCTACTCTTACGAACTTCTCAATGACCTGAAAAGGCAAAGAGCTATATCGTTTAGTAAGCACATTGGTTAAAGCAACTTTGTCGGGCTTCTCCATTTCAACTATCAAGAACCGCTTTATAAAAGCTGCATCTTGACGTTGAGAAGAAACGAACCGGCGAGCGCCTCCACTCATGTTTGTGTTTGCAGTACCAATAAATCGCGTGTAGCCATTAGCAGTTATAACCTCACCACCATTAGCACTGAGTGACCAGGGCTTACGTTCAATGGGCATGTGAAGTTTTGCTGCCGTATCAGGATCGATTTTGTCCACTTCATCCAGAAGAATGAGGTGACCATTACGAAATCCCGTTACCAAATCGCTGTGTACAAAACCTGTATTACCACCATTAAGACTGCGCTCACCTTCAAGCTCATCAACTCGAATATTGCTGTTGATCTGCTTAATTGTCAGCGGCCAATTCATCATGTGGCTAATGTACATTACCATTTCAGTCTTGCCAGAACCGGACTCACCTTTAAGACACACACTTAAATCTATATCCGGACTGATAAGCAGTTTAACCACTTGTTCAAGTATTCGGGGATTTGGTATGTAGTCTTTGTTCAGCGGAGCTCGATACGAGGTTTTAGTTTTGAAAACAGGCACAGCCATCTTTGGATCCATTTCTGGAATACCAAAAAGGTCCTTTGCTAGAACTAAAAGATACTCACCTTTATCCACATAATGTTTTAACTTTATAACATCCGGGGAAAGAAGAGCTTCTAATTTTTCATAAGCATCAGAAGATGTTTCATTTAACTTCATAGCGGCATTAGACATTTTTAACTCCGGTAAAATGCAAACACCGCCCTCTGGCAGATGTTTGCCAGTGGCATTTTATTTGAGATTCATTTGGCAAATAGTTGCCATCAGTTTCCTGATTTGAGGCACATTATAACCAAGATGATTTCCCACTATTTCAAAAGCTTCAGACATGATCCATTCAAAATGATTTTCGAATATTGGATTTATTTCTAACTTGCCAAAAGCGTTTCGTTTAGTTAACAGATCACATGAAACAAGCTCGTCAAACAACTCTAATGTGGATTTAAAAGCTTTTATGTAAACATCCATAATTTCCCTGTCAGTCCATTTAACAGCCAGTTTTTTTTCTGACATTAAATAATCCTGATCAAAGAAGATGTCCCAGCCCATATCGTCATTGCAATCATGCAAAATGATTTCATCATCATTCCTGCATTCAGCTAATTTCGTGTTTTCACTAATCGAACGATGCGAATGATAATAGAGCCATGATTTTAATTCCGCTCTAAATTCACATGCATCAAGTCCATGAGATAAACAAGTGTATTCAAATGATTTTGACATATACCACCGTGTTTCAGCTTCTAAAAGTGGATTCACTGTGATATTACCATTGTCATCTTTGAAGAATAACTTTCTCCTCAACACTAGTTCTTTAATGATTTCCAAAGACTCTTCCATAGCGGATAGAAAAACAACATACACATCCTCAGGGGTCCATTCTATTACCAGACCACCCAAATCTGGGTTATATTCTTCAACCGAATATAGATAATCTGTTTCTGCTGCAAAATTAATTGTATGCAAAATCTGATTTTTAAGTAATTTGGATTTTTCATAAAGGTGATTTTCACGCCTTTCAGAATCATAATTTATCTCAGAAATGTTACTTTCATCTGATTTAAAGTTTAATCCGGACGTGTATGCATCATTTAAATGCTCTTTGGGTGAATCAACTATTTGCGTTATTTCATCTTCATCTATATCGAATATAGAAAAAAAACTAAGTTGATTACTACTTATTGCAGTAGCCCTAAATTTTTGTTTCATGGGGACTCCAAAAGGAGAAATCCCATGAAGGGATTTCTCCCCTTTAGGGTGGGTTTAATGTCAGATCTGATTAAAGCTACTTTGTCCAAAACCTTTTAGAGGTTTAGGTATGTGAGCCAACTTACTTGTTGCTACCACTCTCATGTAGTCAAGAGGATGTTCTCTCCCTTCAATCATAATAGTATCGACAACAATATAACCGGAGACCATCAACTCATCACCCTGATTTATACCAGTGAAACAGGTTGAATACATTTCAGGCGACACCTTGATTTGAACTGAAAATTCTCTCTCAGTGATTTCACCATCAACTTCTGTCTTCATCCTATTTTTGAGCTTTATTAACAAACCTATACTCTGGTCAGTCATTTTTTTCTCCACAGCACTGATAACTATCCCGGACACTTTTACTTCATTGATATATTCAAGATATGACATTTTCCGCTCCTCGATTTGTTCAAAGAGAAGCCCCGTTAGGGTTCCCCCTTAACAGGATTAAATAAATTTATTAGTTACATACATGAACGTGCAGACTACCAAACAGGCAATTCCGGCAATATGTAACCAATTTCTTGTTGGTTTAGTTGGTGCAATCGCTAAAGAGTTCTCCAACTTCTCTGTTACAAGACGTCGATTCTCTGCTTTAGCCGCATCATCTAAATATTGAGTTTCACGCTTAGCGAGAGTCTCAATTTTCGATTTTATTGCATGGTCCCATCCTTTAGTTTCAAAAACGCTTAACTCACTAAAGGTGTGCGTCATGAGATCTTCTGGGAAACCCAGTTTTTTCATTAACGGACGAATGGTATCATACATTTTTTCTACATTTTCGTAGTGGGCCTTTACTGCGACATCAAAACGCTTACGTAAAGTTAATTTTTCACGTTTGCAAATGATGTCCGAAACCCAATTTATTAACTGCTCATTTTTGAGTTCACTGGCTTTTTCAAGTGAGTAATCCAGATTATCCACGTCAAGAAATGAATTTAATCCGTATTTTTCAAACTCCTCAACAAGATATTTATCCAGTTCAGTTAAGCTTTTAAAAAGTGGTACATCTGGGGAAGCTTTAAGAAGCTTATAAGCTCCTTCGAAATCAATTTTCTTGACCACGAGCTCCACAACATCCACATGATAATAGCTTGAATAAGCAGAAAGCTTTTCGGCCAACAAAGACACAGGCTTAAGAGACTTAAGTTCAATGATATTTGGGCCGTCCTCATTCAAAATAACAATCAGTTCATTATCACGTTCTGTATATTTCATCAGAACTTCTAAGAGCTGTTTGTTTAGCGCCTTATCCATCTCTGGAATAATTTCACTAAAGGTTTGATGAAGGGCTTTACTGCGAGCTTTATTTTTAGACATTTGGGGTCACCTATATATAGTAAGAAGGAAGAAACAAATTTTTGTTTCAACACGAAGGCAAAGCCTGTCATTCATCTCCCGTAAGCTATGAACCGCCTGATTTATACTATCTGGCATTAGAAGTACGCAACAAAAATAGCCCCAGGAGGAGCTAAATTAGTTACGGTTTGGTAAATTCAGATTGCCTTTTGCAGGCATGGGAAGTGCACCAGCGACAAAGGTGACATTTTGCCGGTGGTGTCTTACAGCTTGTTTAAGCTGGCCGCTTTTCACGGCTAAATCAACGCTTAACGCGAAAGTAACTTTAAGCAAAGTTACTCAAATTTGGGAGCTGATATTTAAGCTCATTGTTTTTATACTATAGCTTTAAGCATAAGTAAATGCCCATATCGAATTATTCTGTATAAAGTGGAGAAATTCGAATATTAGCTGCTTCTTTTATCTTTTCTTCACTGCATTCTCTTAAAAAGAAAGAAGGATCACCATACCACATTACAAAAAGTTGCTTTTCTGCACGCGTAAATCCAACATAAAGCAAACGTCTTTCTTCTTCTATTGCCTCCTCCCCAACTGATCTTTTACTTGGTATCTGATCCGCATTACAACTCATTATTATTACTTTATTCCACTCAAGACCCTTTGAACCATGCAAGGTTGATAGGACTACTTTCTCTGGGCTGTATTCCTCGTCCTTCTTCCTAGGGCCTAATGACATTGCAGCAGCACGATTTATCATATTCATCCAACCAGTCTTTTCTGCCCACTGTTTACAAGTGTCTAAAGCAATTTTTGTTAAGGTTGCTGTACCTTTATTACTCCTCATCTTGATTGACGACGATTCCATCCATTTCGTAAGGTTGGCGAAACGTTTTGCTATCTCAACTTTATCAGAACTTTCCTGGGTAAAGCGCACGAAGTTTGAATGTAATGTTTTTGTTTCGAGAGAACTGTCCTCCGGGATGGCAAGGTCGCCAAAAGTAACTTTTCTTCCTCTCATACTCAATGCCACTTCATCCAAAACTGATTCCTGTTCTCCAAACAATGCCAATACTCTCTTCATTAAGCGAGGATCATTTGATTGTCGGAAAAAGGCCATAAGGCTTAACACATCGCTTGTTTCTTTTTCATCCCAGAATGATTTACCTCCGTAACGAATTACTGGCTGTTCGATCAAACTTTCTAGCTCATCCAAGTGAGCATTATTGCGGCTTAGAATTGCCCATCCATGTGGATCCTGATTTATAAGGCTTAAAATACCCTGTATCTGTTCCTCCATATCTACATATGAACGAAAAGTGACCTTTCCCCCTCCCTTTTTTGCCGAGCGTAACTCTTTGGCATAACGGTAAACATTCTTTCCTATCAGTGCTCCGGCCACCTCTAAAATTTCAGGTTCACACCTAAAGCATGTGTTTAAGTAAAATATGTTAGGTCTGAAGTGTTTTTCAAACTGTTGAAATATTTTGACTCCTCCTGAGGATCTGAAGGAGTAGATGGCCTGATCATCGTCTCCAACTATACTCGTATAGACTCCAGCTCTTGTATGCAATGCTATCCATGAGAATTGTATAGAGTCAGTATCCTGAACTTCGTCTACTATCAAATGTGTCAAATCTAACGTGCGCATTTTTCCCGAATGCATTTGACCGACAACAAATTTTGAAAGAGCATTGAGGTCCGCCACATGGTCTTTCTGGCATAACGCCTGATAGGTATTAAACAAATGGATCTGTTGTCTGTTATGCCGAACTGAAATCACATCCGTATCCATTTCTCTGCCGATAGCATCAATAACGAATTCAGCTTCAGCAAACTTCATCGTTACACCGGATTCTTTCAAAGCCCGGTGAATGACAGATCTCTGTGCTGGCCCTATCAACATCTTTCCCGGCCAGCGAATCATGTCCAGTTGCTTCTTAACGAGTCCGTGAAAAGTATCCACCAGCACCCGGTCAAGATCCTTCTTGCTCAATCGCTTTTGTAACTTTGCTGCAAGTGCGTTTGTTGCAGCGCGAGTAAAGGTCACCATCCCGATTCTTGCATATGGATACTTTTTGAGAATCGATATAACCGCTTCTATCATGGTGAACGATTTGCCTGATCCAGGCGCTGCTATCACCATATTGTTTGCGCTAGCATTCTCGATAACAGGTCTTTGCTCTTCTGTTGGCTTACCCATTTCAACCTCATTACTTCGTTTTAATAATTATACATTTTTATAAAAGCGCTTTTCTTGTGTACTGCTGGTTCTACTGGAAATCACTTTTTTTCCTTTTTTATGCAATCAGGTTGTTTGTGAAACGCGTGACTATGGAATAATGGTTCCATCTCCAAAAGACATTACAAAAAGGGCTTTAAATGAAACTTTTACGTTTAGTATCTCTGGTCTCTTCTGTCGTCATTGGTTTTTCCCTATCGGGTTGTGCCGGTGACACCGGCACTACGCCAGGCACCGCTCTGAATGCGTACAGTCACGGCCAGTACTGGCATGCTAATGCAAATGATTCTGTCGCCAAGAATGCCTATTCGTTTGCTGGTTTCGACGTTAATTTTAAGGAGCAAGAGGTTACTCCTGGAGGGGATGCCGACAACTTTCTTTCTAAGTATCTCATCAATAGTTCGATGGGCTACGTAACAGGCGGTCTAAAAGGTTTTGGGATCATGAGCCTCAGCTCTTTGTACAGTTCTTCTGACGCCGAATACATCCAGGTCAATCAATACCTAGTGTTCGTCCCCAATCCAAAAAAATTGCCTTACAATGATGAAAGTTTGGTACGTGAGGGAGCTAAGTATGTTTTTGAGCATACAAAAGCAACTCAGGCCTCATTTGGATACAACCCTGAAAAACAGAAAGCAGCTCTGGCCACATGTAAAATTGATATGGCAGTCGTCAATAAATGGAGTACCTGTGATCTGCCCTCTAAGCCTGATGCTGATGTTTTCCCTACAGATTCAATGTACAGCTTTCAGGCGATTCGCCCCGCAACAGGAACCGAAATTCCTGAGCTAAACCTTCCCGCTGGTGATTACGCTGTAATTCGTTATGTGTTCATCCCATTTAAAGGAAACGAAACAAGCGCTGATTTTTCGGGTATCATTTTCCGTTCTGATAGCCCAAATACAACAACTCCAGGGGGTGTTGCAGCCTCCATCAACGGAAAAGATTATTACCTCTTTACCGGTGAATACGGTAAAAAAGGCTTCCCAGAAAAAACATTGAAAGCCAAGTAATTAAAAAAGGGGCCTAACGGCCCCTTCTTCAATATTTCGGCAACTGCTTGCCCGTAACCGGATCCAGCGTAGTTGAACCTACCTCACATATGGCCGGTCGAGGTAAATAGCTACAATCTACATTTTCCTCTTTTATAGCCTGAGCATTTTCTTGTCTGGCCTTTATCATATTTTCTTCACCGCCCATTGCTTCCTTGGTACGTTCTGATGGAAGTTGATAGTTCTCATTCTGGAATGGTAAGTTTTCCACAATTGATTCTTCGGAGAATTTTGAATATTGATCAGGAACTTCTCCTACCTGAACTGCATCATTAATCCACTCCGTCAGATCAATTTTATCGAAATCCAGTTGCTGTATTTGCTTTATTGATAGCCCCACGCAATTAGAGGCGACAGGGTCTATTCCTAATTGCGGATAAGCTTGTTGCATAATAACGCGTGACAACATGGAATTATAACAGCACATGTCTGTTGCTTTTTTAACGCATTTCTTTGTGAAACCAACATTCAGATATTTGACGCATCGTTCCGTATCTAATGTAAAACAGGATTTTTGATTCTTATGAATAGAAGCTTCCATCTCTTTCTGGTCGCATGCTACCAACATTTCTAAAAGCATTTTAGTGACCTGATAGGCTGTATAAATCCAACCGATCACGTTTAATGCAAGCATAAAGTTTTGAACCGCAGCCGAGAAGACAACCTCTCCTCCGGTAGTAGCAACGTTCTTAAAGACAAAGTCACGAACTGTATCTGGTAGCAATTCGTAGGCTTTCTTCATTGCCATCTGCTTAAGCTGACCTATACCGAAGCTGGACATTGTTTCCTGTGCCAACTGGCCAGCACCTCCTG
This sequence comes from Enterobacter cloacae complex sp. GYL001, assembly GCF_049237125.1. Classification (NCBI taxonomy): domain Bacteria; kingdom Pseudomonadati; phylum Pseudomonadota; class Gammaproteobacteria; order Enterobacterales; family Enterobacteriaceae; genus Enterobacter; species Enterobacter cloacae complex sp. GYL001. The sequence continues at coordinate 52,930 of NZ_JBMKGW010000020.1, forward strand.
CCCCTCCAGAAGTTGCGGAAGACCCAACTGCCCTGCTTAGATTACCAGCGACGTTTTCATATACGCTCGTTAAGGAGCTCGTGACGTTGTTCCACATTTGCCCTACTGTTTTACCAGCTGATGCAGTCCACTCTCCGACCGCATTAGACATAGAAGCCCATGTACCTGTATCACCGCCGGTCCATTTTATTAGCTGAGCATTAACTCTGGTCCAGTTTGTGTTTCTGATCATAGATCCGGCAAGCATGATACCTTCAAGTGCTCCTGCGGTTCCCTGTGGTGCTTCGCAGCAGTCCGTCTTTGCCAGGCCATTTACAAAGCCTACTGAACGACCACACCATTCAGGTTTTCCTTCAAAGACGGAACATGAATTGGCATCGTTAGGGTCTTCGCATTTGGCTTCGCCCTGCATGTACTGAACCATGTTTGAATAAGCCGCAACTTTTCCAAAATCGTTGTTCTCTTCCTTTGGCCCAGTTTCGCATGTTCCACCTGAACATGGGATCATGCCAACACAGGCATTTGTAGAAGATTCAACCTCCCGAACTACATCCTTCCCTCTGTCACAGGTGTATTTCTGTTCATACATGTAGCAACTGTTAGTGCCCTCATCGAACCAACCCTCTGCACATGTTTGTTTATCGAGTACACATGCTGCATCATTTTTATAAGCACTACATGCATCAGGCATACTCTTTATTTCTTCATAGTTGTAACAGAGGTCCTTTCCATTAGCGTCTTTCATAATTTTTCCACTAGCGTCATAAGAGCAAATTTTGTCTTTGGCCAATGGATCACAAAAGTAGCCTTCAAGGTTTGTCTTCCAGGTAAGAAATCCTTTATCACCTTCATACAGAGGCTTTGCCAATGAAAGCACGCTTTCCGGAAGCCGTTTTGTGCCAACATCCATATCTTTAAACCGATCGAAACGGCAGAATGTATTCGGAGCTTGTACAGCATCGTAACAACCAGCTGGTTCCTGGACGTGCTTATCTTCGAGCTTCATATTTTCAAAAGTCAGCTCAACCTCAAAATACCCTTCACCCTTCCCACCAACCCATACTCTGGATGCCATTGTCACTTCTCGATCAGGCTCCTCATACACCGATTTTCTGACCTTATCAGTCACATCGTAAACCTTGTCGAGTTTCCACGATTTTTTTAACTCCCAAGATCCCTTAGGAGCCGGATAGTCACTTTCTCGATATGCACCATCTATGTGAGCAAAAATCTGCGTGCCATCAAGTGTTACCCGCATGTGGTCATCCCACTCCGCGTTAACAATCTTTGCTGAGGCCAATTTTGCATCCGGATGGAATTTTAATGTCAGTTCGTTATCATATACCCCGTCACTCCAGTAGTTGTCATCACGGCGACCAAACCATATACGCACACAATTATCGCCGCACATCGACATGTCTCCGTTTCCGCCTGAAATGTAAACAGGGACTGAAAAATCACGGGTTATCGTGCAGCTGCTGAAGTTATCTTGCTTAGGCGAGTTACAGTAGAACTCTTTGTAATCAGGATAGTGTGTGGTTACTGTTTTTTTAGAGGTCTCAACATTACAGTTCTGAAGCCAGTTTCCAGTACCAGCAACAGCATTTGTTATCTCATTTCTCCCCGCAGTAAACATGGGATCGTTAGGCTTTATAGATGATGCCGGGTTGTCCTTGTTAGCATTTACGAGGGTGCGGTAGGCAACGCCATCATAACTTTGAGCATCAAATAACTGGCTTTTCCGATTCTTTATATCGTTTACAAAGCCATCCTCATCCCCATAACGATCTGCGGCATTGAACTTAATATCGCTGTGCTTTTGCTCTGAGCTGAAAATCTCTCCGGTATTTGTTTTGGTTCCAGGAGTAGTATTGGGATTACTGCTTATACCAATGTTGCCATTAGCATCCCGAGAGAGCAGCTTTGCCCCTTCCTTGGTATAGTTTGAATTGATTGTCCCTCCAGACATACTCGGCAGTTGTACGGCGCTACCAATGGACTTTCCATCGGATGCGGCATTTTTCATGACACTTTCATTTGAGTTCCCTGCCCCATACTTTCCGAGATTAAGATTAGCGGATTCGGCTTTACCCACGTATTTCTCGGTGATCTTCCCACTGACATTCTCGCCTGAATCCGCATTCTTGTACTTCTCAACAATGTCCTGAGCACTGGTTGTCGCATTGCGATTTGCGTTAGGATTAGCAAGATTAAAGTTACTTTCGAGCTGGTCAAATATAGCGTCTGCCGCATAAATACGAGGAGTCATTACCATATTTATGAGAGAGATATAAAAAGCCCAACTCATAGTATTGGCAATCATTGATGCAATAATAGTTGAAGCTATCGTTTTTCTAAGTTTCATTATTTTTACCCTTAGAAATCAAGCGCCTGGTATATATCTGACGCAACAGTCATTGTAACGCCACAACATATAGACATAATTATCATTGCCTATTTTTTTGCGCCCACCTTTAAGGGTTGACCAGTCATGTACCGAATCACCAAGACGATGACAGCAATCCGGCCCTTTCGCCTCAGGAGTTGGGAAAAGCATTGAAAGCCGATACTGGGAACGAGGTGTAAAGTATTCCCACGTTTTCTCACACATTGCGTCTGCTCCCATCGTTCGCATCAGCATTCCCTGGCGATGTAGTTTAGTCAGAAGACGCTGGGTTATCAGTGAACTCGTCCTTACAGCGTCATCATTTGCGTAAATGTGGCCGGTTAATGGATAAAGGTTGCCATCGCATCCGGCACAAAAGTATGCAGCGAGATTATCCTTTCCTGCTGTTACTGCTACACAGTCAGCAGCGCACACCATTGAGGCAATTGGGTTTGCAAAAACTACTGCCTCTGGATTCAGGACGAGTGTAAGCAGATCACTTTCCCACATAGGGTCCACTTCGCTTATATAGGTCAGGCTGGCATCTATATAGGGTTCAGCAGTGCACTCGCCAATAATCAGTAATTTGAGCATTGTCATGATTGGGAACTCCCAAAGATGAACATCGTAAAATCCGGCTTCAGTTGCTGTCATTGGCTGATTTGTGTTGCTTTTACCAATATCAAACTGCGATTTTTGAAGCATCGTGCCTTCAAGAAAGGGGCTGCACCAGGGGCTCTTTACAACTTCAACAATCTTCACCGGCTGAAAGAAGCTCAATTGCCAACCTATTTCCGGTACGCCGTTCTGATCTGTGCAGTAGCAACCCGGACGTGAAGGAGCAGCGCCTTCTGGAGCTGCCCCTATGCCCATTATCCTCATGGGAAAAATGCAGCTCCAACAGATATTCTTAATCAAGCCCTGCCACACTCCAGCTGACTGACACATAGCCCCAGGGACTCCAGCATCTGCTGCCATAGCCATACCCGGTATAGAAAGCGAAAGCATAACTGCTACAATGAACTCTAAAAGTAACTTTTTGAATTTTTTCACCATCATGCTCACTTGGATGTAATAAATGTTGCAACACTTTCGATATAGTCGACGGCTTTGGTAAAATAACTTCTCATCTGGTCCGGATAATTTAGCGTCAGCCATGTTGCAAAGAGAGCGCCTATAATAAATCCGAGTTTCATCTTATTTTTCCTCTGAAAGATTTGGGGCTCCGATACCACGGACTTCTGCCTCGCTAAACAGGGTGATCCGGAATTTATCTTGGTCAGTAGTTATAAGCGCAGGTGTGTTTTTAATCTGAAAGCGTGAGATGATCTGTTCGTTAACTTTAAACACCTTACCGTTAAATTTTTCACGTAAATCATTTAGGTGATCCCATCCATTATCTTTTTGGATACGGGTAAACATTGGCATTACTTTTCCACTACCCAGACGTTGTCGATACTGCTGCTCAGCCCATACCAGCTGGCCCGGATTGAGTGGATCGAAAATTATCATCGTCAGGTTTTGAGGAAATCTCGAAAGTGGATTAATCAACTCACCGGCGGAAGCTATTACACGGCCCTGCTTATCTTTTACGTCCTGAGTGACCCTCACTGTAGGGTCAATTAAAAATTCTTTGTGTTCCTGGGCAGGAGGGAGGTCGACCATCCATTGATTTTTCCATGTGTCAGAAACGGCCCTTTTTTTTGCACCTTCCCAGTCATATTTTTGTGCACGTTCTTCCAGTTCTTTAATGATGCTCTTTTCTTCAACGGGATAAGTGGTACCAGCAACCGGGAAAATATCCTGATCGGGTTTTTTAGCAAGTTCTCGCTGAAAAAACTCAACGTTGAAGGAGCCTACCATTTTTGCAAAACGAGCTTGCTCCCTAGAAATAATTGTCGGTACTTGAGTTACTTGATACTGACTGAAGCTATCAGGATCAATTGTAATCAAAGGAGATTCAAATTTTCCTTTGACAATCATTTGGTTTATTGCTGCCTGTGTCTCTGGTAGCCGAGTAGTTCCTTTCTTTAGACCATTGAAAACTACACGAGCTTTATGCTCTGAGGCCGTACGTAGAAGGTCTTCCAGTACATAATCCGGCAAGCTAAATGAAGCAAAGATCGTTATTCCATTTTCAGTTGATAGTGCTTCTTCACGTGTGCTATCCATTTTTCTTTCGAAGTCAGCAGCTGTGATGCCCGAGGAACCAAACAATTTTTCGATATTTTTAGATTGTCCTCGCATGACTTCCGGCTTATTTTCCACAGCTTTCAGAGCCGCTTCATTAAGGCTGGCGTTTTCTTGAATTTCATCACGTCTTCTAATTATATCGTTGACAGCTTCAGAGTTATTACTTTGGGCCCTGATAGCCTGGGTATGGTCTATAACTGCTTGAACACTATCCGCATTCATACCGGGGACGTAACCACGGTTTATTTGCTTGCTCAGGTCCTGGTTTTTTTGGAGTGCTTCAGCTTGCGCTATGTACTTCTGCACATCTGGTGATTTTAGCGTAGCATCAAGGCTAAGAGCCCCATCTGGCTGCTGTGCACCTTTAGCCTGTGCCCCAAGCCCTTTTGCTTGCTGAGCGATTAGGTCAGCATCATGTTGATACTCAGTGCTTGCATTTGTATTACTTAAAACTGCACATAACGCAAGTCCAGGAAGTATTGGTAAATATTTTTTATTTACATTAAAAGATCGCATATGTTTTCCCAATTACTGAATTCAGCTTTACTGTTCCCCAAAAACGGGAATCCCATGAGTGATCGGTTTGCCCAATTAGGAAAACTTCGCCTTCAGGAATTATCAATTCTTTTTCAATCAAAATGGACGGAATATTGTATTTCTTCGAAATACGACGTGCATTAGCTTCAAAAAATTTGTCCCCGTTATAAACCCCATCCATTGTTACTTTAAGTTTGTCACCGCCCACACCGGCAACAATTTTTATGACTCGTTCATTTTCTGGGATAAAACGTACCGATTTCGGCATGTTAAATGCTATGAGTTCACCAGTTTTAATACTTTTATCCGAATGATCAATCATATAAAAATCAGCAGGCAGGCACCCATTCAATAAACCGTATCCAAATGTATAACGGGTGAAAAAGACACACATAACGAGAATCAGCAATAAAATATTAAGGGGGACATACCAATCCAGTATAAGCAGCCCTCTCTTTTTAGGTATGTAGTCGCTCATATTTTTCTCACTGGCACTGAAGAATATTTTTACTAGGCAGATGCACCTCTATCCAAGTAACTATTATCCATGTTTTTCAACGCTCGGAAGTCTGCAAACTAACCTAATATTCACCTATAAGAATGTTAATTCCTCAGCATGTATACGCAGCTTTGTTAGCGGCCATGAAAGATGCCTTTGGAGCAAAGTTACTTTCCGACATTAATTTTTCAAAGGTCCAATTATTGGGTATAAAAAAGCCGGGACATAATGTCCCGGCTTTATATTTAAAAATTAACTACTCACTGCTTGGTATTGATACAGTGTTTTCAGACTTACTTGCCTCTTCAGCCGGTCCGAAAACTGTCACGTGCTGTGTTGCAAAGTCTCCACTATCATCATAAGCAATTACTTTTATGTCCTGCTTACCACGGTTAAGGTTTTTAGAAAGTGTAGCCGTACTACCGAAAACGTTCCTTAATTCGCCGTTGATGAACCATTCATATCTAACCATTTTTCCATCAGTATCATCACATTTATTGGTAAAGCTCCAGCTTAGGTTGGTTTCCGTGTAGCTCAATGTACAATTAGGCACTGCGTTTTTAACGACATCAAACTCAACAGATGCTGAACCTCTCTGTCCAAGTTTACTAACAACATCAATTGTAATCTCGTATTTCTTTTCTTTTAAACCCGAGATCAGTTGAGCCCAATAATTTTTGCCGCTGGGTATTACTTCACCGTTCACCTTGTATGTGACCGTATCTATCGAGTCCGCCGAATGAGATAGCTTGATGTTTGACCTTAAGGTTACATCGAGTGGAGCTCTCATATATTTGTTAGAGAACTTGGGTGTCATCTCAACGTTCATTGGCGTTTGTTCATCGACAACAAAGGTATTTTCGATACGCTGTTCATTGTTTCGGTTATCTTTGAAAACAACCATCAATGTATATTTGCCAGGATTTTCAATTGTAAATTCTTTGGTGTCACCTTCATCTTTAGTGATTACCAGATTCTCTTTGTCGTAGATCCATTCACGGGAATAAGTAACACCAGGATAGTCTCCATCCTTAATACCGCTCAACGCAACGCGTAGGGTGGTCGGTGCCATGTCGTATTTAAGTTTGGAGCTTATTTTCATCTCGGGAAATTTATAAACCCACGATTTGACAGAAACTCTACGGGTAGAAACCGTATTCTCCTTATTGTCCGCTAACCATGCACTGTATTCAAAAGCAGCATATCCCTGTTTATCCAACATTTGCTCAGTAAGGGTAACAGACAGTGAAGAGCCCTTAAATGTCTGGCCATCCGGTGTTTTCCATTCTTCAACTACGTTATTACCATTCTGGTACTTACTGTTAGGGTTCGTGAACTTACCTTCCAAAGTAACTTTTTGACCAACCTCTACCTTTGAAACCCCCGTTACCGAGACAGAAAGGCGCTTGGGTTTTGCGGCTGCCAACCGAGCAGACGTTTCCTTCCATGAAGACTCCTCTGCCAGTTCATCGGAATCAAGGTAACGCATCCGGGCATAAATCGTAGACGGTAGGGTATCAGCTGAAGCCACAGTGTAAGTTGTATCTCCCTGCACCCAGTTGACTTTATCCTCTGACCAGAGAACCTCAGCGGTGCCTGCTGGTATAGGTTCATCGTTATCAAGCAGGGTTACAGGTATATCTGAGCCCTGAAGAATGTCTGTAACATCTATACTGAGCTTAGGCTGCTTGTAGGTAACTACCGTTAAGGCATCTGTGTAGGAAATCTTGGATGTGAATTTATTAGTCATTTTTGCCCTATAAAGCCACTTTCCTACTTCTGTCTTTTTGATACTTACACTTCTCTTTCCGGTCATGTCGGAAAGCATGGTCCAGGTTTGACCATTATCAGAGGACTGCTGCCATTCGGTGGGGGCGAGTGCATCAGAGTTAGCCGTACTGGCAGATTTGAAGCTTACCAGAGTACTAAGTGGGATCCTTCCGATAATAAGGCTTTTCGACAGGTTACCCTCCAGTTCCTCACCTTTATAGATTCGAATGCCTACAGCACTGGTCTCACGTTTCATTTCAAAATCAGAGAATGGCGATCTGACCTTAGCCACACCAACCAGACGCATATTACCCAGATCCATATTTTCAATTTTAATCTTGGTTTCGACAATGCCCGCATCATTGACCGGCAATGCTTCAGTCAGCGCAGTTCTTTCGTATGTAGTTTTATAACGGCCTGTTTCTGGATCTTTGCCGTATACACTTTTTTGAGAGTATATCGTGACGTCCCATTCTCCCATTGTTTTACGGTCAAATGCACTTTTACGTGTGGAGTTGTTATAACGCCCCACTGTTACCTTTAAGGGCACTTCAAGAGATGTGGCTGTTTTTTTGTCATCCACTTCCATCGATGCTCGAATATTGAAATCAGGCACCGTATATACGTTGAGGGTGTCTGTAGTTCTTAATTCTGGATCCTTTGAGTATTCTACAGCTATGTCAAAGACGTTCTTTGTCCACAATGGTGCAGCAGCAACCTTGACCCTTTGTACAAAGGTCGTTGCATCGTTGTTTGAGGAACGATTTTTAAATGACGTTTTGACAGCCTCAGAGCCGTTTTGAGAGACGATCATCGTAACGTCAGCTGGTACCACCTTCGCTAATATTCGAGCGGCCTCCCCCCCGGTCGTATAAGCCAGAGCAGTGTTCGGATTGATGCCTGCTATGACTTTATTCTTTTTGTAAGAGATGATCGGGTTGTATGGTAATTGTGTGGTCAGAGTACGGCGATTCCTTGCGGAAACCGCTTTAGAGCCCTTCCCGTTAATCATATAGACTTGATAGTCGAGCAGATTCTCACCTGTTTTATTAAAGAATCCAGTTAGACCCGGGGTACGTCCTTTAAAATAGAACTCCAACCCATCAGGGACATTGTTCCACTGAGGGTAGCATGCTGTAACATCTGATTTTTCCCCATACCAGGCGAGGTAAGCATTCGCATTTTCCTCTGTGGTAAACAGAGTGCATTTATCACCAGCTGTTTGACTAAGCAGGTCCGTATACTGACGTACGCGCGAGTAAAGAGTTACGTTTTTTTCCAGATTCTTAAGAGTGAATCCAGTAGGTTGATAAGTGAACACGGTACTGAAATTTACGTTTTTTCCATAAAGGTTTTCAGCCACCACAGTAATCTCGTGATCCGAATTAACTGCTAAATCGTCTCCAACCGGCAGGTAGTAAATACCTTTATAATTTGTAGGTGTTAACGAAACTACTTTGTTGTCTATTGTTACTGATTTTATGTCAGCAACCCCAGCCTGCCCCTGGAAAGCTGCAACGATAATCTCGTTCAGGAAGTATACGGGTGCTCGTTTAGTTAATACCTGCCCATCTTTGAGAACCATAAGCGTTGGGTTATCAGACAGCATCAGTTTGCTTTCAGGCTCAGTGTACGTAGAAGAGTTTTTGCTCGTATTTTCTACTGTAAAAGTCGCTGCGTAGGACCCGTTTATAAGATCCGTTAAGTCAAAGATATAGAGGTACTCATCACCGACTTTTTGAGGTCCACTTACCGGCTGTAAAGTTCTACGTAAAGGGGTTGCCCAGGACTGTTTGAAATCAATCTCAGTGCCATCATCTAAAGTCACTTTAGTCGTCGGCTTAAACACGCCATCCGGAGTCATAGTGAGCGACATAGCTGTTGGGAGCCACCATTCACCTTCTGTTTCTTGCTGGGGTACCTTAACGGCCACAGCAACGGTTTTGGCTCCGGTATAGATGTCCTGGCCACCTACTTTGATTGTTTTAGCCTCATCGGTAAAATTCCAAAGTGTATGGTCTACTACAGGAGGCCGATAATCCCAGTTAACAACAAGCTTTTTGGATTCAGGAGGTGCGAAATAATTATTCTTAGAGTTTGCTGTAATTGTGATATCACGTGAACCCAAAAGTTCATCTGTATCACTGGCCTTAATGCTTCCAACTTCAATGGTACAGGAAGTTCCGCCAATAGGTACTTCACAGGCGGAGCCTGAACCTATTGAGATGTATTGAATATAATTGCGGGGTTCAACAGAAACAGCGATATCTTTGATCGCTTCATCCTTTAAATACGATTTGAAAGAAAAGCCGTCATAGACTAATCCGTTCAGGGATGATTTAAGACCGGTGATAGTTGGTTTTACCGGTGCCACACTTTTGATTGAATATTCACCTTTTACTATTTCAACTTTTTTCCGTTCAGAACCAGAGAAGTAAGAAATCTTGTAAGGTAGTTTTAAATCACCGGTGGTGTTGGGAACGCCTGAAAGAGTGAAGCCGTTAGAAGTTAATTCCAAGGTATTGGGTAACCACTCAAAAAAACAAACGAGGTTATCAACAGAGGAAGTCGCTCGATCATCAACCGTTACATTACAGGCTGTGCCTGCACCTGAGGCAGTGATAGTGTTAGAATTAACGTATGCAACAAAGTCGCCCGGCCCCGGGTCAAAGGATACGGCTGGCAAATCAGCCTGTAGCTTTCCTGAAATCATAATCGCTTCAGCATAGACCGCTTTAATCGGAGCAATTAAAGAAAACAACAGGGCTAAACCTAAACCTGATTTTCTCATGACGAATACCTGTTTTTCTGAGCAAAATTAAACTCACTTTACGATGAAAAACAGAAATATCCGTTCGTATAACATTTAAAAAAACCTGTATTTTTCCGTATATTCCGTATGTTAATGCGCTATTTTGAATTCTTGGCTTCAGATAAGCGAAGCGCGGTAATTATAGACTCGGAGCTTACCCAGGGCGTTTTTTGAGCAAGATATCCAAGTATGTAGAGGCCAATTTTAACGCAATCCATTTGTGAGACGGGGACCATGTGCATGAAGGGTTTTAAGCCATCTTTATCGACTGGAACTATCCCTGCGGATAACAACAAACCGCCCCTCTCGTTTGGGGTAACGCTTATATTTTTGTATACGACGTGGCCATGATGTGAGGTTTTCCTCTTATCAATCTTTAAAGTATGCATGATTCTAAGAAATACAGATGCCATCTGCATAACTTCATTCGTCGACAATTTTAGAAGTACAGAACGGTTTGAGCCCCAGTCATAATCTTTTTTTGCGTTCCTTGGAGCGACGTGCAATGTAAGATAATAATTATCAATCTCATTTGAAAAAGGTGAAGGTTTTGATGAGCTAACATCTTCATTGTTCATCTCAATGACAAGGGCTGCATCCTGACCAAATGCTTTAACATTATGGTTTTTAAGAGCGAAGTCTGAAGTTGCCATATAAAAAGTCACTTTTGATAAAACCACATACCGCCTAATGATTCATCATCGGCAAGATGCTTGAAATTTGATAGTGTAAATCCTGTTTTGGTTTCAGAAATCACCAGGCTGTAAGATGCCGTATGTACAAGGCGAGAATTGTTTAGATCAAGATCATCACAAAAACCAGGGCTTTTGACGGGGTCAGCCTTTTCAACAAAAGTTACTTTTGAAGCGATGCCGTTGATCACGATTTTCTCGTTATCAGCAATTTTAATGTTTAAAGAAGGCGAGCTTTTATCACATGGCAGGAAGAGTGATGTCTTTTTAAATGTGTTTCCAGTGAAGTCCAAAAGGTCAGGTTTAACCGGAACATTGTTTAGGATTTTATAAACTCCAGCAAATGCACATAACACAACAAAACCAGATAAAACATATCTAATCTTAGACTTCATCCCCCAGTTCCTCTCCTAAAAGTTTTAACGCGCTTACGCACATAAGCCTCAACTGATACAGTAAGTTATCAGCGGTTATTCCACCAACGAAGGTAACTGTACGTCGTATTGATGCTCCGCCAGGCTCGCACTGGATATGGCCAATACCAGAATCACGGAGGAAGTCATTTTCTGCACTTACAAGGTCTGACTCTACAGGTGGAATGATAACTTCAATGAGTATTGTATCAACTGGGGCCCACTCCCAATCGAACTTAAGAGAGGAAATTGGGGATATAGAAACAAGAAGCTCATCAATATTAAAAATTACGGGTTTTATTCCCATAACCTCAGACTGAATGAAGTGGCTTTCTACCATAACTACCGGAAACTCTGAAATAGTCAGAACTCCGATTAACTGGTCTCGGCGTAAACCATGTATTAGTGAGTTGCGAGATAGCATTCGATCAGCCTTTATTATAATAATCAATCATTTGGGACAAGGACAAAAGGGATTACAGAAACGAAGATTCTACATGAACATCGTTGTCAGTGACCTTAGGTCCATCGGGTATAAGGGTATCAAAAAATCCTTACATAACCATTAAACCACAAAGACTTTTTACGTAAAATAATAATTAAGTACCAGATTTATTAAGATAATTCTTAGGTTTTTTACAAATTTAGGAAAAATCCGCACTTCCTGTAACAGCATCCAAATTAACCTAAAATACCGTTTCATTAACAGTAATTTTACAGATTCAGCTGAAGCCTGAGTTTATTATAACAAAAAAAAGGCCAGCAAGTATGCTGGCTTTCCTGGTAAGACAAGTTGAACTCAGAAGTCGATTGTACTGTCTCTCACCTATCTTGCCAAAGTCGCTAGTCGCTTGTTTGCCTTAGCTTTAGATTTTATGCTTATGGAGGCGGTTTGATTTTCATCCGATACTTTTTCTAGCACTGGCACCACAGAGGAAATGGACTTTTCTTTTGAAATTTTGGATGCACCTGGGCTTTGTTGAATAAATCAGATTTCGGGTAAGTCTCCCCCGTAGCGGGTTGTGTTTTCAGGCAATACGCACGCTTTCAGGCATACCTGCTTTCG
>NZ_JBMKGW010000021.1:0-65172 GCF_049237125.1 Enterobacter cloacae complex sp. GYL001
CCCACCTGACCCCATGCCGAACTCAGAAGTGAAACGCCGTAGCGCCGATGGTAGTGTGGGGTCTCCCCATGTGAGAGTAGGGAACTGCCAGGCATTAATTAAGAAGAACCCCGTACCGTAAGGTGCGGGGTTTTTTGCTTTGTACGTAGAAAACATGCCGGATGGCGGCTTCCCCTTATCCGGCCTACAATTGTTAAAACAATTTTAACAATGGTGCCGCTTTGACTCGTCCCTTTGATTATCAACAAGATTTTGCCAATATTAATTTTCGCGAACATCCCGAACGGTATCAGGTGGGCCGGGGTGAGCAGGGCGTATTGATGGTCGAGCCTTATAAAAGCGAAATCCTGCCGCACTGGCGTTATAAAAATGCTGAAGTCGCAGCGCGTTCGGCAGAAGAGATCTACGCCCTCTTTGAAGAGTACCGCAGGAATAACGATTTTGTAGGCATGGATATGGCGCGTAAATTCATTCAGATGGGATACACCCGTGCCCGACGATACGCCAATCATAAAGGCGGTAAAAAATATGATGAGAAGCGCCAGGTCAAACCCCTCGATCACGATCCAGTAAAAGCAGAAGCCGCTGCGGTGTTCAAAACGTGGTGGGATAAAATTCGTGCTGATGAAGATTATTTGCAGCGAAAAAAGGCTCACCAGCAAGCGTGGGGATAATTACTACGTCCGCTAATAATTCGATACCTGATCGAGTTCACAAAATCCAATGAAACATATTGGAAACATTTTATTTACCTAACGATTCGTTTTAAATCCGGTTTTACTGTTTGTGGGCAATGGCCCGCAATGTGAGACAGGGGATTTTAAAATGACAGAAACCGTAGCCAGTGCAGATACGGATAACACAAGTTTAGCAGGCAAGGATACTCGCCGTCGGGTTTGGGCAATCGTTGGAGCTTCATCGGGGAACCTTGTAGAGTGGTTTGATTTTTACGTCTATTCATTTTGTTCACTCTACTTTGCACATATCTTCTTCCCGTCAGGGAACACCACAACGCAGCTTCTGCAAACCGCAGGCGTTTTTGCCGCCGGGTTCCTGATGCGTCCCATTGGTGGATGGCTGTTCGGCAGGATCGCGGACAGGAAAGGGCGCAAGACATCCATGCTCATCTCCGTGTGCATGATGTGCGTCGGCTCGCTGGTGATTGCCTGCCTTCCCGGATATGACACTATCGGAACATGGGCACCGGCGTTGTTGCTGCTGGCACGCCTGTTCCAGGGGCTGTCAGTGGGTGGCGAATATGGCACCAGCGCGACATACATGAGCGAAGTAGCTGTTGAAGGGCGCAAAGGTTTCTATGCATCATTCCAGTATGTAACCCTCATTGGCGGACAGCTACTGGCGTTACTGGTTGTGGTGATCCTTCAACAAATCCTTAGCGATGAAGATTTACGCGTCTGGGGCTGGCGCATCCCGTTTGCCCTGGGGGCTGCCCTGGCGGTTGTGGCGCTGTGGTTACGCCGTCAGCTTGATGAAACCTCCCAGCAGGAGGTCAGGGCGCTGAAAGAAGCCGGTTCGATGAAAGGGCTGTGGCGAAACCGCAAAGCGTTTTTGATGGTATTAGGCTTTACCGCCGCAGGCTCGCTAAGCTTCTATACCTTCACCACCTATATGCAAAAATATCTGGTCAACACCACGGGCATGCATGCTAACGTTGCGAGTGTCGTCATGACGGTGGCGTTACTGGTCTTTATGCTCATCCAGCCGATTGTTGGCGCGCTGTCGGACAAAATAGGTCGCCGCACCTCCATGCTGATCTTTGGTGGCATGCTCACCCTGGGGACTGTTCCGCTTTTGACGGCGCTACAGCATACAACCTCTCCCTATGCCGCTTTCGCTTTGATTATGGTGGCACTTATTATTATTAGTTTTTACACGGCAATCAGTGGCATTTTGAAAGCGGAAATGTTTCCCGCACAGGTGAGGGCGCTGGGCGTAGGCCTCTCTTATGCGGTCGCTAACGCCCTGTTCGGCGGTTCGGCAGAGTATGTCGCGCTATCCCTTAAGTCATGGGACAGTGAATCGACCTTTTTCTGGTATGTCACCATCATGGGGGCGCTGGCGTTTATTGTCTCCCTGATGCTGCATCGTAAAGGAAAAGGGATCCGCCTTTAATAATGCGCCATCTGCCAGACGGCGTAGCCGGTTGTTGCCCCGGCTACGTCCCAGGCAAAATCTTTCCAGCTCCAGCCGCTTCCCGAGGGGCGGCTATCCCAAAGTTCTTTTGATGCCCCCAGGCTGATGGAGAACATCAGCCCCATTGTGGCACTTCGATCCCGGCTATAACCCTGGTGCAGCGCATATTCATTACCCGCAGCGGACAACATTGCAGACGCCAGAAAGTGTTGAGCTTTATCCTGACCCGACCAGTTATCATTAGCCATATGGCTGCAACCGGTCAGGAAAAGAGGGATTATCAGGAAAGGCGTACGCATTAACAGACTCCATAAAAAAGCCCCGTCGATGACAGGGCTCGTGTATTACAGAATGCGGCTGATGAGGCGGTCGATACGGATCCGACGTAGACGGCGAATCAGTTTGCGAACTTTCACCGGATAATCAGCGATGCTTTGCAGATCGCGATAATGACGAACCACTGTAGTATGCGTGCGTATAAGCTCCAGCTCACGATCGCGTTTCGCGGCTAACGCATGCTGAGGATCGTGAATAAGGATGGCGTTTTCCAGATCCAGACGCCAGGCGCGTGGGTTGAGATTATTACCGGTCAGCAGCATCCACTCATCATCCACCCACATTCCTTTGAGGTGATAGCTGTTGTCTTCATCTTTCCAGAGACGCACAACCAGCTGGTCCGTGTTCACATAGTACTGTAAACGGCTCAGGAAGCGGCGCAGGTTAATCTCATAGAGATAAGGCAGTGCGCCGATGATCTTGAAAGGTTGATCTTCCGGAATGAAAAAGTCATTTGCCGTTTTATCCCCGACAATAATTTCCACCTTTTTACCATCACGCAGCAGCTGAATGATATTGCGCACCAGAACGGCGGGAAGGTTGAAGTACGGGGTGCAGATGGTGAGCTTATGCTCCGCGCACGGCATCAAATGGAAGATGGTCTTGTTCAGCAGGCTGGATTTTCCCAGGCCTACCAGAGGCGTAACGGACAGTTCTTCATTACTGGCATCCCCCTGAAAACGATAAACCGCATCGCGCAGTTCCTGGCGGAAGGAGCGAACGTCGTTTTTGATTTCCGGGCTTTTCGGACGATGAGGATCGTCAAGACGGTGCACACCCCGGCCATGAACCAGGTTTTTATCAACCCAGTTGAACATGATGTCGGCCATCTGCGGATTGCGGATCAGATGGTAGCGATCGTAACGGTATTTATCGAGCTGATGGAGATACACATCATTCAGGCTGGCACCGCTATAAAGGACGCTGTCATCAATGATAAATCCTTTAAAATGAAGAACGCCAAGCGCTTCACGGGTATTTACCGGTACGCCATACACCGGGATATCAATACCCGGATTTTCCTGGGCCGTGCGGCAATACCAGTCAGCATTGGTATTCGAGGCAGCCGCACCAATACGGCCGCGCTGAGCACGGTGCCAGTCAACCAGCACGCGAACATCCAGTTCCGGACGCTGACGTTTCGCTTCATAGAGCGCGTTAAGGATCGCACGCCCACCTTCATCTTGTTCAAGATAGAGCGCCACAATGCAAATACGTCGCGTAGCGCTGGCAATCTTTTCAAGAAGCGTCTCCCGGAAATGAGCGGGAGCATAAAAGAACTCTACATCATCAACTGACTGAGAAATCTTCGGTAGTTGAGCAAGGTGTTGTTGATGTTTATTACGCTTAAATTTTGACAACATCACAGTGCGTTTCTTCTCTGTTCATTGAAGGGTTGTCTGTACCAGGCAAACAACATAAGCGGACAATGATACCCCAGTGCCGCGAAAAGTGGGTAACATTTCCAGCAGCTTACTCTTGTTTATCCGTCGAAATCAGGCTGAGGGACAGAGAGACAATGCCTTCATCCAGCTGGATATCAACGTCAAAACCGAGCTTCCGCGCCAGGGTCACCATACCCCGATTGTTTGGCATAGTAATGCCATTCAGGCGTGACAATCCGTGATCGCGCGTATAACCAATGAGTTTTTCGAGCAGCCGTCTGCCCAACCCCAAACCCTTAAGATCGGAACGCACCAGTACGGCAAACTCCGCATCCACGTTATCCGGGTCGGAAATGGCACGCGTCACGCCGAGGATCTCCTCTCCCGCTCCGGAACGGCGGACCGCCACAATCGCCATTTCTCGATCGTAGTCGATCTGGGTCATATTGGCTAAATCGTCGTGGGTAAATTCATTGATTTCGCTGAAATAGCGATAGTACAAATCTTCCTTCGTCACCTGCGAGATGAACGCCCGCAGCAGCGGCTCGTCTTCCGGCAGGATAGGGCGAAACAGCGCCCGTTCCCCATTTTTCATCTCCACCCACTCTTCCAGATGAAGAGGATAAGGACGAATGGCGAGACGGCTTTCCCGATCACCGATAAAGGGCGCAATATCCAGCGTCACGTCCAGCGCGGTAAATTCATTTCCGGAGGCAAGAAGGGGGTGAATATCCAGGCGCTGGATCTCCGCACAGTCAACAATGAGGTTGGAGACCTTCACCAGAAACTGGCTTAATCCGGCGATATCAAGCGGCCGCAGAGCGCTTCTCCCGCGGATTTTTTTGCTTTTGATGGCCTGAATAATCAAATAACGCGCCAGGTTCATGTTTAGAGGAGGAAGCGCGACAACCGCCTGTTCTTCTGGCCGCCACTCAACGCCGCCTTCACCCAGCATAATGAGCGGACCAAAAACCGGATCGTGTTCGACAACCACGCGCAGCTCCTGTGCACCCGCACGGTTGGCCATGCTCTGCACCAGCAGGCCGTGGATCCGGGCCTGTGGCCACGTCATTTTTACGCGATCGATAATGGCATCCGCGGCCTGTTGTACTTCTGTCGCGGTGCGCAGATACAGCATGACGCCCTGTACATCCGATTTGTGCGGAATATCGGGAGAGCGCAGCTTCAGCGCGACCGGATAACCAATCTGCTCAGCGATATGTACCGCCTCAGCGCTGTCGCCGGCAATCCAGGTGGGCAGGGTTTGCATCCCATAGCTGCCAAGAATGGGTTGTACCTCATGTGTATCAAGAGAAGTGGCGCCCTCTTCGATGGCCTGCTGCAAAAGCCTGTGCACATCCACTGAATTTGCGGTGAGATTGCCCGGCAGGGCAGGCGTTTCACGCAGCTGCTTCTGGTTGCGGCGGTATTCAACCATATGCATAAACGCGGTAATGGTGCCCTCCGGGGTACGGTAGGTTGGCAACCCGGCTTCACTAAACAGACGCCGTGCCTCCTGGGAGGAGAACTCGCCGCACCAGTTGGTCAGCAGGGTAACGTATTTGCCGCGGGGATGTTTTCGGACTGCCTCAATCAGCGCACGCGCACTTTCGCTGCCTGGCGCAACCGCGCTGGGCGAATGGATAATCATCAGTGCATCAAAGTCCTGGCTATCGAGCAAAATCGTGATCGCCTTAATGTAACGATCGCTGCTGGCATCATCGCGCAAATCGAGGGGATTATCGGGAACAACGCTTCCCGGTAACGCGTCCCGCAGGCGCTGTAGCGTCTCTTCACCCAGAGTGGCCAGCTTGCCGTTGCGTAGCCAGAGCTCGTCCAGCGCCAGGGCGGCGGGAGCGGCACCGTTGCTGACAATCATCAACTTTTCACCGCGCAGGGGGCGCATGTGGCTTAACGTTTCGACGGCGGAAAAAAGCTCGTGCGTATCCTGTACCCGCAGTAAACCGGCGCGCTGGATCGCTGCATCCCATGCGGGATCCATCCCGGAACGGGAATGTAGCAGGCGCTGAGCCGCGGGGCTGCGCCCGCTTTTGATGACCAGTATCGGTTTATTTCGCGATGCGCTACGCGACGCCGACACAAAACGACGGGCGTCGCTCAGGTGTTCAAGGTAGAGCAGGATAGCGCTGGTTTTGCTGTCACGCGCCAGGAAATCCAGCAGCTCATCGACGTCAATGTCCAGGCTGTCGCCCAAAGCGATGAAGTAGGAAAAGCCCATCTCACGCTGCTGCGCCCAGTCGAGGATGGTATTGGATACCGCAGCCGACTGCGAAATAAAGGCCAGTTTGCCTTTGCGGATCGGAACCGGGGAAAAACTGGCATTCAGCCCTTGCCAGGGCGCAAGCAGACCGAGGCTGTTTGGACCAAGAATGCGCATCTGGTAGCGGCTGGCGCAGGCCAGCAGTTCGGGCTGCTGTTCAGGAGGCGAGGAAAGAATAATGCAGGTTTTACAGCCTTTCTGACCGAGCGACTCAAGCAGTTCGAGGTTTCGTTTCGCATGCGTACAGAGCACGGCGAGGTCGGGAACGAAAGGCAGGCTCTGCACATCCGGCCACGCCAGTACCCCCTGTACCGCCTTATAAGCGGGCGTAACGGGCATGACCGGGCCGTTAAACCCGCCAGCCAGCAGGTTACGCATCATCAGACACCCTGCGCGGTCCGGTTTCATCGAGGCGCCAATAACGGCAATGGATTTCGGACGGAGTAGCGCTTCTAACCCTCTCTGGCTCATGCAGGCCTCCCGTGAATGCAAGCGACCTGATGATTTTAAACGCTTTCTGTCTCTGTTGCTGTGACGCTACCCTTATGAACGGTTTTTCCCGCAAGATAACGTTCACGGAAGCAGGAGAAGTGGGAGCCCAGCGCGCCGGCCGCCTGGGTATCGCCCGCCAGATCCAGTAGCGCAATAGCGACTTCAGCGGTGCAATATTGACCGTCGGCATGCGCTTCACGCAAGCGATAGGCCGAAACGCGCGACAGATCGACGGAAATCACCGGCAGCGCATCAAGGTAAGGGCTTTTGCGAAACATCTTTCTCGCTTCGGTCCAGGTGCCGTCGAGCATAATAAACAGCGGCGGCTTACCGGATGGTGGCGCCGTAAGCACCTGACGTTGTTCGCCTGCATATGATGCCGGGAAAACGACCATAGGCTGATAGTCCGGGCTTGCCACCAGGTCGAGCAGAGCCTGAGGTGGCTCAGTGCGCGACCACTGAAACGCTGCGGTGTTGGGCAGAATATCGGCGATCAAACGCCCCGTGTTGCTGGGCTTCATCGGTTCGGTATCGAACATGACCAGACAAAAGCGGCTTTTCGCCTCGCTCGGTGCAAGCGTTTCGCACAGACACACTTTCAGCGGTAAAAGGCAGCGCTGGCAGCGGCGAATACGATTGCCTCGGGCCAGAAAAGGGCGGGTGGCGCGCGCAAGGCGCTCGGCGCGTAATTGAAGTACAGCGTTATCAGTCATGGGCGAAAAGGCAGGAAAAACCTCATTTTCGCAGAGGAGCGAACGGGGCACAAGCTATGCCCCGCGAATGTTACAGGGATTCGTTTAACCAGCTGTCGAAAGGCGCTTTCGGTACTGCACCATTGAGCATATCGATCACTTCACCATTTTTGAAAATCATAATGGTTGGAATACTGCGAATGCGAAAACGGGCGCTGAGTTCACGTTCCGCTTCGGTATTCACTTTGACAAAACGCATTTTCCCGCTGCGCTCTTCAGCCACGTCTTCGAAGATGGGCGCAAAGTTACGGCAGGGGCCGCACCACGGTGCCCAGAAATCGACCACAACAGGCAGATCGTCCTTGAGGAGTTTGTCCAGCGTAGCACCCGTCGCGTTAATGACATCGCCATCAAATAATTCGTGGCCACAACGCCCGCATTTCGCACCGTCATCCACCCGGTCGTCCGGAATGCGGTTTACAGCCTGACAGTTGGCACATACGGTATTCATAACTAACCTCTGATAGAGCCGTGGAACAACGGCAGAACGCCGATAATGTTTCTGATATGTTACATATTATCAGTGAGCTTGTATGAAACGACAATGCGTTTTATTCAATGGGAACAATAGTCACAGGCTTTTGTACGAAATTATGGCTATGAGCTTGCACATCGGGTAATCTGCGCGCTTCGCGCAGCGCTGGTGGAGAAAAGCATGAACGACGAAATGAAAAACAAAAGCGGCAAGGTCAAAGTGATGTATGTCCGCAGTGATGATGACTCTGATAAACGCACCCAAAATCCGCGTACCGGAAAAGGTGGCGGGCGTCCGGCGTCTTCTCGTGCAGACGGTGGCCGTCGCCCCGCCCGCGATGATAGAAATAACCGCGGCGATGACCGCAAACGTGATGACCGTAAGCGTGACGATCGCAAACGCGATGATGTTGTCCGTGACGGTGGATCGCCATGGCGTACCGTTTCTCGCGCGCCCGGTGAAGAGGCGACCGAAAAAGCCGATCACGGCGGTATCAGCGGAAAAAGCTTTATCGATCCGGAAGTGTTGCGTCGTCAGCGTGCGGAAGAGACCCGTGTCTACGGTGAGAACGCCTGTCAGGCCCTGTTCCAGAGCCGCCCGGAGTGTATCGTTCGTGCATGGTTTATTCAGAGCGTGACCCCGCGCTTCAAAGAAGCGCTGCGCTGGATGGCGGCGAACCGCAAAGCCTACCACGTGGTTGACGATGCCGAGCTGACAAAAGCGTCCGGTACAGAACACCACGGCGGCGTCTGCTTCCTGATCAAAAAACGTAACGGCACTACCGTGCAGCAGTGGGTTAGCCAGGCGGATGCCGATGACTGCGTGCTGGCGCTGGAAGATGTGGGTAACCCGCATAACCTGGGCGCTATGATGCGTAGCTGCGCGCACTTTGGCGTGAAAGGCGTTCTGTTGCAGGATGCCGCGCTGCTGGAATCCGGTGCGGCGATTCGTACCGCGGAAGGCGGTGCAGAGCACGTTCAGCCGATCACCGGCGACAGCGTGCTGGAAGCCCTGGAGCAATTCCGTAAAGCGGGCTACACCATTGTCACCACCTCAAGCCGTGCCGCTACGCCGCTGTTTAAAGCGACGCTGCCGCGCAAAATGGTGCTGGTGTTAGGTCAGGAGCGTGATGGTCTGTCTGATGCGGCACTCTCCAGCGCTGACCTGAGCGTCTCTATCGACGGCACTGGCAACGTTGAAAGCCTGAACGTATCCGTTGCGACCGGCGTGCTGCTGGCGGAATGGTGGCGTCAGAACAAGGCATAAGCCTTTTATGTGCCGGGCCTGACCCGGCACATTCAAACCCTACTCGCTCTCTGCCGGTAACACAGGCATCCAGTCAATCGGCTTTTCGCCGCGCTTTTCCAGCCACTCATTCGTCAGAACAAAATGATTACTGCCAAAGAAACCGCGATGCGCAGACAGCGGCGACGGGTGCGGTGCCTTCAGCACGTGATGACGCTGACGATCGATAATCGCCCCTTTCTTTTGTGCGTGCGATCCCCAGAGTAAAAACACGACGCCTTCACGATGCTCATTGATCAGGCTGATAACCTTATCGGTAAAGGTTTCCCATCCCAGACTGGCGTGGGAGTGTGCCTGACCCGCCCGGACGGTTAATACGGTATTCAGCAACAGCACGCCCTGGCGCGCCCAGCTTTCCAGATAACCGTGATTAGGGCGGGTAAAACCCGGAATCGTTCCTTCCAGCTCTTTATACATATTCAGCAGAGAAGGGGGGATGGCTACGCCCGGACGCACGGAAAATGCCAGTCCGTGAGCCTGCCCGGGGCCGTGGTATGGATCCTGCCCCAGGATAACCACCTTTACATCGCTCAGTTCGGTGTAGCGGAAGGCGTTAAACACATCTTTCTGCGGCGGATAAATTGTCTGGCCGGCCTGCCGTTCAGCCGCAACGGTACTGAGGGTGTTAATAAAATAGGGCTGCTGCTTCTCTTCTGCCAGCACGTCATGCCAGGTTAAAGGTGTTGTCATCTCGCTCTCCTGCGAATCTCATTCTGTGTCTAGCTTACCTGTTAAACCCCAATGAGCAAAATTACCCGCGGAAAACCAGGCTAAGTGACTCAATTTATGTTGAAAACCAGGCAGGATAAGTCGAATTGGTAAACCTTTAAAATTGATCTAAAACAAAAAATACAGACCACACTCTTTGTGTGGTTGGTGGTTTTGTTGATTTTAATCAATAAATCACCCGGGTCTGAATGTTATATATACACACAACAAACAATGGTTTTACCAATTGGCCGCAAAAGGCCAGCATCAGTTAATGTAGCCTAAGGGAGGCAACACATGATTACAGGTATCCAGATTACTAAAGCTGCAAATGACGATCTGCTGAACTCTTTCTGGCTGCTGGACAGCGAGAAAAACGAAGCGCGCTGTGTAGTAGCGAAAGCAGGTTTTGCGGAAGACGAAATCGTTCCGGTGAGCAAACTGGGCGAAATTGAATACCGTGAAATTCCAATGCAAGTGCAACCAGAAGTACGCGTGGAAGGCGGTCAGCACCTGAACGTTAACGTCCTGCGTCGCGAAACGCTGATGGATGCCGTTGAGCACCCGGAAAAATACCCGCAGCTGACCATCCGTGTGTCTGGCTATGCGGTGCGTTTCAACTCTCTGACCCCGGAACAGCAGCGCGACGTTATCGCGCGTACCTTTACTGAAAGCCTGTAAAGTTCAGCTTCGGGGGTGGAATAAAAAAGCCGGGAATGTCCCGGCTTTTTTTTACTCTTCAGTTTTTGTCTCTGGCGCAGCAGAACTTGGCTTACGGCGCTTACCAATATTTTTGGTATCGCGGTGGCGCTGTTTAACGCGCGGCTTCTCTTTTTCTTTCTCTTTTCTCTCAGCACGTTTCGCGAGCGCTTTCTTGGACGGTTTACCCGTCATTTTTTCACTCGGCGCACGTGTGGTCGGACGAAGCCCGTCAATCACGCGAGCTTTCAGCGGCTCCTCAACGTAGCGGCCAATTTTCTGTAGCAGCAGATGGTCGTGCGCTTCTACCAGAGAGATAGCAATACCTTTGCGGCCCGCACGGCCGGTACGACCAATACGGTGCAGGTAAGTATCACCGCTGCGCGGCATATCAAAGTTGATTACGTGGCTCACGTCCGGGATGTCGATCCCACGCGCGGCAACATCGGTGGCAACCAGCACATTCACGCGGCCATCGGTCAGGCGCTTAATCCCTTCGGTTCGCTTAACCTGCGCCATTTCACCTTCGAGATAGCAGTTGTTAATGCCGACGTTGCGCAGCATTTCTGCCAGCTCATGCACGCGCTCACGTTTGCGTACGAAGACGATGGTACGGGTTGCCTCTTCCTGCTTCAGCAGGTGTTTCAACAACTCAACCTTATGCTCAAGGTTATCTGCGCGGTAGTACCACTGGTGGATCTTCTTACGCTCACGGGTCGATGGCGTAGCGGACACTTCCACCGGATCTTCCAGCAGACGTTCGGCGAAATCTTTAATGGCATCCCCTTCAAGGGTTGCCGAGAACAGCATTGTCTGATTACGCCAGCGCGTTTCACCCGCGATGTGTTCGATATCTTGGGCAAAGCCCATGTCCAGCATGCGGTCAGCTTCATCGAGAATCAGCGTTTCCACCGCGCGGCAGTCGAAGTTCTCTTCTTTTATGTATTGCAGCAGACGGCCTGTCGTCGCGACAACGATATCCTGGTTTTCGCTGAACACTTCGGCGTGGTTCATATACGCTACGCCACCGGTGATGGTCGCGATATCCAGATGGGTGTTCGCCGCCAGCTCACGCGCGTGTTCGGCAACCTGCATCGCCAGTTCACGGGTCGGGGTCAGGATCAAAATGCGCGGCGGGCCTGATTTTTTACGCGGAAAGTCGAGCAAATGCTGCAACACAGGCAGCAAGTAGGCTGCTGTCTTCCCCGTGCCGGTTGGCGCAGAACCGAGCACATCGCGGCCCTCAAGCGCAGGCGGAATGGCCGCGGCCTGAATGGCGGTCGGGCGTGTAAAGCCTTTGCTCTCAAGGGCATTGAGCAGGCTTTCATCGAGTTCAAGTTCGGAAAAAGTCGTTACAGTCATGTTCTACCTCTGTGTGGGGCGCTGATTATAGACGTTACGGCTGTAATCTTCATCTGTTTGTATGGATATCGCTTTTCGACCACTTCGCTTTCCCCTATGCTACTCCAGTTTCACTCAGAAGGTTGCCCTGACATGTCTCAACTCAAAGCGCAGTTGCGCCGCGATGGTTTTACGTTTAAACAGTTTTTTGTGGCGCACGATCGTTGTGCGATGAAAGTCGGTACAGACGGTATTTTACTGGGTGCATGGGCGCCTGTCGCAGGTGTAAAACGCATTCTGGATATTGGTACGGGCAGCGGACTTCAGGCGCTGATGCTGGCGCAGCGAACGGAAGAACACGTCACGATCGACGCCGTTGAGCTTGATCCTCAGGCGTCCCGGCAGGCAAGTGAAAACGCTGCCGACTCTCCGTGGGCAGATCGCATCAGGGTAGAATGCGCCGATGTCCTGACCTGGGCGTCGGAGCAAACCGCGCGTTACGATTTGATTGTCAGCAATCCGCCGTATTTCACGCCAGGCGTGGAATGTGGAACGCCAGAACGCGAGCAGGCACGTTACACCGGCTCGCTCGATCACAAGGCGCTACTGACCAGTGCGGCGGAGCTCATCTCGGAAGAGGGATTTTTCTGCGTGGTCTTGCCTGAAAGCACGGGTAATACCTTCATTGAGATCGCACGGGGGATCGGCTGGAATCTGCGTCTTCGTACCGATATTTCGGATACGGAAGGACGCTTACCGCACCGCGTGTTGCTGGCGCTCTCGCCGAAAGAGGGGGAATGCTTTATCGACAGGTTGGTCATTCGTGGGCCAGACCAGCGTTATTCCGAAGATTACACTGCCCTGACCCAGGCCTTTTATCTGTTTATGTGAACCTGCGGCGTCAACACCGACGGGCCGGACATTTCAAGCGGTTCGGGATAGTCCAGCGTATAATGCAGGCCACGGCTCTCTTTGCGCATCATCGCACAGCGCACAATCAGCTCGGCAACCTGCACAAGGTTGCGCAGCTCCAGCAGATTATTAGAAACGCGGAAGTTGGCGTAATATTCATCAATTTCCTGCTGCAACATCATGATGCGGCGTAACGCGCGTTCCAGACGCTTCGTTGTGCGTACAATCCCGACATAATCCCACATGAAAAGCCGCAGCTCGTGCCAGTTATGCTGGATAACCACCAGTTCGTCCGGGTTTTCTACCCGACTTTCATCCCATGCCGGCAAGTGTGTTGTCGGACGTGCATAGGGCATGCGTTTGGTAATATCTTCCGCAGCCGACCACCCATACACCAGACACTCCAGCAGCGAGTTTGAGGCCATGCGATTCGCACCATGCAGGCCGGTGTAGCTGACCTCGCCGATCGCATACAAACCATCCACGTCGGTACGACCATGATCGTCAACCATCACCCCGCCACAGGTATAGTGTGCGGCAGGTACAATCGGCACCGGATCGCGGGTTAAATCAATACCCAGACTCAGCAGCTTTTCATAAATCATCGGGAAGTGCTGGCGAATAAAGTCTTCCGGTTTATGGCTAATGTCCAGATACATACAGTCGACGCCAAGCCGCTTCATCTCGTGGTCAATGGCGCGGGCCACGATATCCCGCGGGGCAAGTTCACCTCGGGGGTCGAAGTCCGGCATAAACCGGGAACCGTCCGGACGCTTCAGATACGCGCCTTCGCCGCGCAACGCTTCAGTTAACAGGAAGTTACGTGCCTGCGGGTGGAACAGGGCGGTAGGATGGAATTGATTAAACTCCATATTCGCCACGCGGCAGCCTGCGCGCCAGGCCATGGCGATACCGTCTCCGGAGGCGATATCCGGGTTAGTCGTGTACTGGTAAACCTTGGAGGCGCCGCCAGTCGCCAGCACAACGGCTTTTGCCTGGCAGGTTTCCACCTTCTCTTTATTCCGATTCCACACCCATGCGCCGACAACACGGCGCGTGCCGGGCAGGCCAATCTTATCGGAAATAATCAGGTCGACGGCGTTGCTGCGCTCCAGCACCCGAATATTAGGATGGCTGAGGGCTTTGCTGACCAGCGTGGTTTCAACCGCTTTTCCGGTTGCATCAGCAGCGTGCAGAATACGGCGGTGGCTGTGCCCGCCTTCACGGGTCAGGTGATAGCTCTCTTCACCATTAGGCTGAACATGCGTATCAAACAGCACGCCCTGATCGATAAGCCATTGCACGCAGTGGCGGGCATTGCTGGCGACAAACTCTGCCGCATGCTCATCCACGATCCCGGCGCCGGCAATCAGGGTGTCTTCTACGTGCGAGGCTATACTATCCGTTTCATCAAACACGGCGGCAATACCGCCTTGTGCATAGAAGGTGGAACCTTCGCTCATCGGCCCTTTACTCAGCACGATTACGTTCTGATGTTCCGCCAGGCGCAGTGCGAGGGATAGGCCGGCAGCACCGCTGCCGATGATCAGTACATCACAATGAAGTTCAGGCGTCGTGTTCATGATGTTTGTTTAATTTACTAAACATGGTGTGGGGAGAATAGCATTGTGATGCGAGATATCGCACGTTTTTTTTGTTGTGTGTTGCAATGACTAAACGGAAGGCCAGAAGTTAAATCTGCGCTAAATGGCCGGAAATATTTTGCGAAGCAGATCGTTAGCTTCAGATTTTGTGGTGAAATAAAGCCTGTGTTGCGTTACTCTTCTGACGATAAAGTTGATGATTCTTGTCAGAAAGCGGGTGCGTATCGTGAACAGACTTATAATGAGAGAAAATGAACGGTCTGCGGCGCGATGAACAAAAACAAAGGCGTTACGGAACTTATTGAAGAACAGACACTCTAATTCGGTGCTTGCTCAAAGTGCAATGTTGTTAGAGTGGCGTTTCGATAACGCGTGGAATTTGGTTTGGGGAGACATTACCTCGGATGAGCGAGCAGTTAACGGACCAGGTCCTGGTTGAACGGGTCCAGAAGGGAGATCAGAAAGCTTTTAACCTACTGGTGGTGCGCTACCAGCATAAGGTAGCGAGTCTGGTTTCCCGCTATGTACCGTCAGGCGATGTTCCTGATGTGGTGCAAGAGTCTTTTATTAAGGCCTATCGCGCGCTGGATTCATTCCGGGGGGATAGTGCTTTTTATACCTGGCTGTATCGTATTGCAGTCAATACGGCTAAGAATTATTTGGTTGCTCAGGGCCGTCGTCCGCCTTCTAGTGACGTTGACGCTATCGACGCAGAAAACTTCGAAAGTGGTGGCGCGCTGAAAGAAATTTCGAACCCTGAGAACTTAATGTTGTCAGAAGAACTGAGACAAATCGTTTTTCGCACGATCGAGTCGCTCCCGGAAGATTTACGCATGGCAATTACGTTACGGGAGCTGGATGGCCTAAGCTATGAAGAGATAGCCGCCATCATGGATTGTCCGGTCGGCACGGTTCGTTCACGAATTTTCCGTGCGCGAGAAGCCATTGAT
Source organism: Enterobacter cloacae complex sp. GYL001 (assembly GCF_049237125.1). Lineage (NCBI taxonomy): Bacteria > Pseudomonadati > Pseudomonadota > Gammaproteobacteria > Enterobacterales > Enterobacteriaceae > Enterobacter > Enterobacter cloacae complex sp. GYL001. The sequence continues at coordinate 15,395 of NZ_JBMKGW010000021.1, forward strand.
AATAAAGTTCAACCGCTTATCAGGCGTTGACGATAGCGGGATACTGGAAAAGGTATTAGGCATGCAGAAAGAAAAACTTTCCGCTTTAATGGATGGTGAAACGCTGGATAATGAGCTGCTCGATGAGTTGTCTCATTCTCCCGAAATGCAACAGACCTGGGAGAGCTATCATCTTATCCGCGACTCTCTGCGCGGTGATACCAGCGAGGTTCTCCATTTCGATATCTCAGCACGCGTTATGGCGGCCATTGAGAACGAACCTGTTCATCAGACCACGCCGCTGATTCCTGAAGCGCAGCCTGCACCTCACCAATGGCAGAAAATGCCGTTCTGGCACAAGGTGCGTCCATGGGCCAGCCAGCTCACCCAAATGGGGGTCGCTGCGTGCGTATCGCTTGCAGTTATCGTTGGGGTCCAGCACTATAATACTCAGTCTGAAGCCAATCAGCAGCCTGAAGCGCCAGTGTTCAATACGCTGCCGATGATGGGTAAAGCCAGCCCGGTTAGCCTGGGCGTACCGGCAGATGCCTCCGCAAGCGGCGGACAACAACAGCAGGTACAGGAGCAGCGCCGTCGCATTAATGCGATGTTGCAGGATTACGAGTTGCAGCGCCGTCTGCACTCCGAGCAGCTTCAGTTTGAGCAGGCCCAAACCCAGCAGGCTGCTGTGCAGGTGCCAGGAAACCAAACTTTAGGAACGCAATCGCAGTAATGAAGCAACTTTGGTTCGCCATGTCTTTGATGGCGGGTAGCCTGTTCTTCTCTGCTAACGCCTCGGCTGATGTTTCATCCGGGGCGTTGTTGCAGCAAATGAATCTGGCCAGCCAGTCACTCAATTACGAGTTGGCATTTATCAGCATCAATAAGCAGGGTGTCGAATCGTTACGCTATCGCCACGCCCGCCTTGATAACCAGCCGCTCGCCCAGCTTTTACAGATGGATGGCCCGCGTCGGGAAGTGGTCCAGCGTGGGAACGAAATCAGCTATTTCGAGCCTGGCCTTGAGCCGTTTACGCTCAATGGTGACTACATCGTTGACTCCCTGCCGTCGCTCATTTACACCGATTTTAAACGTCTCGCCCCCTACTATGATTTTATCTCGGTGGGACGAACGCGTATTGCCGACAGGCTGTGCGAAGTGATCCGCGTTGTTGCGCGGGATGGGACACGTTACAGCTATATCGTCTGGATTGACGCAGAGACGAAGCTGCCGATGCGCGTTGATCTGCTCGATCGCGACGGTGAGACGCTGGAGCAGTTCCGCGTGATCTCCTTCGATGTGAACAGTCAGGTTGGCAACAGCATGCAGAATCTGGCCAAAGCCAGCCTGCCGCCTTTGCTTTCCGTGCCTGCCGGCGATTCTGTCAATTTTAACTGGGTACCATCCTGGATCCCGCAAGGGTTCAGCGAAGTTTCCAGCAGCCGTCGCCAGCTCCCAACCATCGAAACACCAGTTGAGTCGCGACTCTATTCCGATGGGCTGTTTAGCTTCTCGGTGAATATCAATCGCGCTACGGCGAACAGTTCCGAACAGATGCTCCGTACCGGTCGCCGGACGGTCAGCACGACGGTGCGCGATAATGCGGAAATTACCATTGTCGGTGAATTACCGCCGCCAACGGCAAAACGTATTTCAGACAGCATTAAATTCAGGGCTGCGCAATGATTAAAGAGTGGGCCACGGTCGTATCCTGGCAGGATGGCGTAGCGCTTGTCAGCTGTGACGTTAAAGCATCATGCAGCAGCTGCGCTTCGCGAGCCGGTTGCGGCAGCCGCGTGTTGAATAAGCTGGGGCCGCAAACGTCGCACACTATTGCTGTGCCGAGCGATCAGCCGCTGGTGGCAGGGCAAAAAGTGGAGCTGGGCATCGCTGAAGGTAGCCTGCTCACTTCCGCCATGCTGGTTTACCTTTCTCCGCTGGCAGGTCTGTTCGTGATGGGCGGGGTTTTCCAGATGCTGTTCGGCACAGATTTGGCCGCCTTGTGCGGTGCCGCGTTGGGCGGGGTGGGCGGGTTCTGGCTTGCTAAAGGCGTTTCCCCAAGGCTTGCCGCCCGGGAAGCGTGGCAGCCCGTTATCCTCAGCGTTGCACTGGCACCCGACCAACTTCGTGTTGAGACGCTCTCTTCTGAGGCCCGGTAATCTGCCGGGCTTTATTATTATTTACATCGCAATAAAGAAAACGCCGTCTCTTCGCGCTATACCTGGCTCTAAGTGCATTTCCAGCTGACAAGGATGTAGTGTAGAATGCTGCGTTTTCGCACTGAAAAACGTCAGGCTAAGAACAGCGGCCTCCAGGAATTCGTAAGGCATAATTATTTAACTATATGAAGAACATACGTAACTTTTCGATCATTGCTCACATCGATAATTGATACCCCGCCAGCCTTCGCAAACCTCCGACAAAAACGCCTCAAGATCCCCATCAAATCAGCCTTTCCAAAAATTATACTGTTTGCATGTACAGTCAACCTACGACATCATAAGTCATGGTTTTTGTGTCCACCAGTGCGTCCATATTCTATGATGGACACATAACCTCCCGTTCTGATGGACACACGCAGGGACAAATCATGGCTATTTCAGATAGTTATCTAAAGTCGTGCCTTGGGCGCGAACGAGACAAAGTTGAAGAAAAGGCAGACCGTGATGGTCTGTGGGTACGCATCTCCAAAAAGGGGGCCGTTACTTTTTTCTACCGATTCCGCTTCCTGGGCAAACAGGACAAGATGACGATCGGCAGCTATCCGGAGTTCGGATTAAAAGCCGCGCGCGATGAAGTCGCAAAGTGGGCAGCTATTCTTGCCCGTGGCGAAAACCCTCGGATCAGGCAAAGCCTCGATAAAGCCAAGATTAACAGCCAGTACACCTTCGAAGAGCTGTTCCGTGAATGGCACTCAATGGTCTGCATTCAGAAAGAATCAGCCGGGCAGGTCCTCCGCTCGTTTGAACTGCACGTTTTCCCCAAGCTCGGGAAATACCCTGCGCATCAGCTCACGCTACACAACTGGCTCACTGTCCTGGACAGATTGGCCCAGGGTTACAGCGAGATCACCCGGCGCGTGATCAGCAACGGCCGACAGTGTTATTCCTGGGCAGTGAAACGGCAACTGCTGGAAGTTAACCCGCTGTCAGAAATGTCTGGGCGTGATTTCGGCATCCAGAAACAAATGGGTGAGCGAACCCTGGACCGTAAAGAACTGGCGATTGTCTGGCGAGCCATTGAGGATTCCCGCCTCATTGAGCGAAACAAGATCCTCTATAAATTGTCTCTGATATGGGCGTGCAGGGTTGGCGAACTCCGGCAGGCTGAAGTCGCACACTTTGATTTTGAAGAAGGGATCTGGACTGTTCCATGGGAAAACCACAAGACAGGGCGGAAGACAAAGAAACCGATAATTCGACCTATCATCCCGGAAATGCTCCCGCTGATAAAACGGGCCATTGAGCTGGCGCCAGGACGCTTTGTTTTTTCAAAATATGAAGACAAGCCGATGAGTGAAGGCTTCCATATGAGCATCAGCAGTAACCTGGTTAAGTTCATGCTCAAGGCCTATAACGAGCAGGTCCCACACTTTACTATTCATGATCTGCGCAGGACTGCGCGAACGAATTTCTCAGAGCTAACCGAGCCGCATATCGCCGAAATAATGCTTGGCCACAAACTGCCTGGTGTGTGGTCAGTGTACGACAAGCACACCTATGTTGAGGAAATGAGAGTGGCATATGGTAAGTGGTGGGCCCGACTTATGAGCATCGTCGAGCCCGACATTCTGGAGTTCACGCCGCGTCAGGTCGGGTGAGACGGCCTTTATCATCACGGGTTAGGTTCAGGTGAGACATCGGCTTACGGGTTGATCGTGACATCTCTTTAATCTGCCAGGCGGTGACTTTGGTTCTGAGCCATTTATTGGGTCCACCCATGTAAGCGCAATCTGGCTCAGGGAAAGGGTTCTCGTTTGGGGCTCTTTTCCTGTAGCGTTCGAGCGTACGTGAGGAAATACACAGCTGCCCGCAGATGTCTTTAGTGCTCATCAGCTCAAATTTATTCGTTGCTTTGCTCATCTTCGTTCTCCAAGGGCCCCAACCGGGGCCGTTTGATAATTCTTTATCAGGACGCCTGGCCGGGAAGGGCACGCAAGCGGCGCATGCCTGTCATTGCCGTGGCCACATAGCTCGCCTTGCGGTTCACCACCTCCACCCAGACCTTCACGCCTTCAACCTTCACCGTATACGTCTCTTTCATCTTGCTGCGCCCATAGTCGCCGTATCTTTGCTGGTGAGCAGCCAGCGCGATTTCGCATGCCTGACGCGCTAACGGGGATTGCTGACTACCACGATTAATTAGTCGCATGCTCATCTCCTTCGATACGGTTAAACTCGACCACCCAGACCCAAGGATTTCTATCCCATTCACCAGAGCCGTAAATGGAATCCCAGAGCGTAGCGAATGATCCCCTGGCGCTTAGCTGATGCTGCGTCCAGCCCGGCTGGTAATGTTTCCAAAAACCTTCACGCAATCGGGCAACACCTTCTGATCGGGCCTCCTCTTCGCTGATGCTCTTTAACTGCTCGACCCGAACGCCGGTAATCTCCAGCGTGATGCGGGACGCCCAGCGCGGCATGTGGATTGACGGGCGCCAGCCACAATGCAGATTGTCGTCAGCGTCAAAAAACTCAGGAGCTGGCTTTCCATCAGCTTTGTAGACACAAAATTCTGGCTTTTTGAATTTCGAAGAATCTTCCTGATAGGCTTCCATTTGCTCGAAATCAAAGAGAGGCCCTTGGAAGGTCTCCCGCACCCATATGCGATCGCCTGGTACTCCGTACGTGCAGCATTCCCTGATTAGTTCGGGAACATCTTCCGGGTAACAACCGATAAACTTCTTCCCGATCTGAATGAATTTTGAAATTGGGTCTCTTCCGACCGTGCAGTCCTTAATAATCCTACGTGTCTGGGTCTTACGGCCGTCGAGGATGGCGCGCACCATCTCGCCGTTAAAAATCATCCCACGTTCAATAATTTTCGTCATATCGTTACTGGGAGGGCGGACCCTCCCGCCTCCCTTAGTCCACGTATTCCGGTTTCATATCCGCCAGGGTGATGCTGAACTGATCGTGCAGCTCGTCGCCTAGGTGACGCTTTGAAGATGCGAGCACACGCTCGGCTTCCGTGAACCGCTCTATCGCGTCCGGTTCTTCCGGAGAAGGTAGGGAGTTGATAGCCGCCTCAACCTTGTTACGTGCATCGACCAGGTAGTACCGCTTAACGGCTTTGTTTTTCAGCTCGGTGAACAGTGCGGATCCAAGCGTCGCTTTAGCGGTTTCGATGTCGGCACGGACCGCTTTGGCGCTATCTACGTCCTGAGCGGCTTCAATGCGGTCGCGGAAATCCTTGGCCAGAGTGTCGATATTTTCTGAAGACTGATGCGTATTCTGTGGGCTAGATACGTTGTCCGCAGCAATTTCAGCCATGCTCATTCGCTGCGGCGCCGGATTTATTTCTTTCTCAGTGCGCTGCTCAACTTCGTCCGGACTATAGACGCCGAGGATGACTTCAGGGCAATACAGGCGAGCCCAGTACTTCACCGCCAGATAAGCGATCTGTTGCTTAGGATTGGAAACCCAGAGCGGTGAGTTGCGAGTGACAATTCCTGAAAGGTAAACAGGTTCACCCCAGGTGATTTCAGATTCACCTCGCAAAATGGCGCCAACCTGTACAAATAAGCCGTTTTCATCTTCATCATTCCAGCCACGGATGCGTTCTGTGACAGTGTATTCCCCGTTTTTCCCATGCTTTTTACGCTGAATCTCTTTCGTTTTTGCGCATCGCTCCCATTCGCCGCCGTAGCGGTAGTGGAAGCGTCCGCGAATAGCGCTTGAACTGGCAATCACAGCGTTGATCAGTTGAGCTTCATATCCCAGTACGCCGTTAACCAGATGTGTTTTTTGCGCCACTGCGTAAGGATTCATACCCCATTGCATAGCCTGCATGACAATCGCCATGCAATCGGCAGGCTTCCCTGCCAGGTGTGCAGGAACAGTAACCTGAGAGTCAGCCATCAGGTTTGCAAAGGCGGTAAGCTGCCCAAGAGCCTGCACATTGAAAATTGCATTGCTGGCAGAGATTGTGTTTGGAGCCTGCTGCTCAGCAGTTACGATATTCATGTTTTCCATCATCATTCCCCTTATGCCTGAGTACGCAGCGCTTCGAGGCGGCGCTGGTCGAAGTCGTTCAGTTCGTCGGTGTAGTCGGCAGTGATAGGTGCTGGCCATTCACCTGTGTCGAATCCGGTTGCGATAGCGCGCATCGCTTTACGGTACTCGAGCATGCCCAGCTCCAGTAATTCAGCGGATGCCTCGATGATGGCGATCCAGTGGTAGTTCTCGTCTTTGTTGACGAAAATCCAGAAGAACTGGTCCAGCGCTGCGGTTTCGCAGTACATAGCCGCGCTCAGGTGATAATCACGTTCAATAATTTCCCGGTGCAGCCGGGCGCGCAGGCTTTCCTGCTTTACGTTCCACATGCTGATAGTTTTCAGGTCTGAGCCGATACGCACACCGTCCAGGTCGATCTCGAGGTCCGGGCGCACACGAACTTCCAGGCCCGTCTCCTCGTCAAAGCCGAAGTAACTCACCTCGACGGCGCGGCTCGGGTGGGTCAGTAGCATGCCGGCGGTCGGGTGAGCCAGAAGTGCTTTTTGAATGTTCAGCGCGGTGCTCAACTGCTGGCGGGTGACCAGCACTTTCCCTTCCGGGTTATCGCGCCAGGCATCCAGCAACTCGTCGGCAAAAACAGCATCTGGTTTGACTGCTTTCACGGCCTGAATCAGATCGGCCTTCGTGCCAGAGACTTTCAGTGGTTGTGGCTTCTGCGCTTCCTGCGCCACCATGTCAGGGTTGATGATCGCTAACTGCTCGAGCAGCGCGTCACGGCTGCCGCTAGTTTTAACCGGCGTCGGCAGGGTGGCGTTGTACTCTTTGATGCAGGCTTTCATTGCCGTTGCCGTCTGCTTCTGGTCTGCATCGATACGCTGGAAGTTAGCTGGCAGCGTCATATAGTTCTGCGCTGTTTCTTCCAGGCTAGCGCCCAGCGGCACCTGAGCGGGCAGCGTGGCGTTATGCTCTTCAAGAAATCTTTTGATATCGTCTGCGCTCAGCAGTACAGGCAGGCCGTTGTTGTACTCATCAATAAAGGCGCGCAGTGTCGCCGTGGTGGTGAATGCGCCTTCAGGGATAACCGGTTCAATGCTGAACTCTGCATCCAGCTGTTCAGGCTGCAACGCCAGCGCATGCACTAAGTTGCCCATGTCCAGAACTGCGGAGCGCTCTTTCACGATGGTTTTCTCAACGTGGCGCGCATTGAAGTACATCAGCGATACGCGCGCATCTTTCACCTGAGTTGAGCTGATGCCGTTGGCGGCGTGGTAAACCTCGTTCGGAAGACCTTCATAGCGGCCTGGCTCGAAATAAGCAGGATATTCAACAGCTGGTTCTTCCTGATGCACTTCTGGTTCGTTTTGTGCCGATTTTGGTTCGCTTTGAGCAGGTTCTGGCTCTTCCTGGCTGACAGAATCTGTTTTTTGGTGATCCCCAGCCTGCTCCTGGTTAGTGAGGCTTGGTGCGGCTGCGGCCAGTATCTCTGCCGGAGCTACGGTAACTGCTTGCGTATCAGCTGCATCAGCGCCTTCGCCTGGTTGTACCGGATCAGTATTTTCGACTTTCTTTGGCTGAGTCGTTTCCATCTGCACATCGCTGGTGGTCTCCGCTGCGTTTTCCGTTTTTTGGACTTCATTTGAGGAGGTATTGATAACCGGATCGGTAGTTCCACCCAATAGGGCATCGATGGAGAAAATTCCACCTCCGAGGTTTTCAACTTTCGGTTGAGCTGCTTGAGCTTCCACCTCAACAACTGGCTCAGATAACGGAAGAAGCTCAACCGCGGAGTTAAACTCTGCCGTCATGGTTTTATTCACGAACTCAAGATGAGCCACTGGCGTGTGATGAATGTTTTCTGGAGCGATGCGGATCACGTTGAAGATAGCCGCGCGGTTTACCGACAAAACCCCAGGCTGGTTGCGCAGAATGGCACTCCATGATTTCCATGGTTCTTCTCGCTTCGCCACGATCTCTTTGGCGCGGCGCAAAACGCTGGAGGGGATTTCAAAGTGATGAAAATCCATAGGCAGCAGGGCGCATGCGATCTCAAGATCGAGTGTGTCCATCGTATGATGCGCGCCTTCGCCGCGGTCAGTAACATAGCCGCCATCAGCGTTAGTGCCGGAATCAGTACGCTGCACGCTGCTGATGCGGTTACCGGCAGCCCATTCACGCGCCAGGATGCCACGGTCAATGTAATCAGTTTCTGCCCATATTTTGGTGAAACGAAGAACCAACGCGAGTTCGTGACGCTTCTCCTGGCTGAATACCTTGCGAATGGCGTCGGTGTAGCGCCACAGGTCTTTGGTATCGTAGCCCTTAACCTCTTCGCAGTTTTCTGCCGCCAGCAGTAGGTTCTGGACGTAGCTGTTGTCAGTGTCCATCTCCAGCATGCTGATAGCTTCGTACTCTTCGCGGGTAACGTGGTGGCGCAGTTCGTCGGCGGTGAACTGTGCAAGAAGCTGCTTACGGAAGGGCATTCTGCACACTGGATAACGGGTGTTTTCATCGTCGTGCTCGCCGATCTGGATACCGTCATCAGTAGCGATATGCTGGCCAGTTTCAACCCCGGCGTCGCTGGTTCTTTCTGATTTGAGCAGAGTAAGCTTTCCGCTCCTCCACTCTCTTACTACCTCATTGCGGTCGCCAGCATCTACTCTCAACCAGTCGGCCATAAAAGCAGCGAGTAGCTTTACTTCGTGCTCTTCATCTGGCGCGAATACCTGCTTAATCGCCTGTACCAGTTTCCACTCAGCGTTCAGGCTGAGTTCGGCAACTTCAGGGGTGTCGTTCTTCGCCAGTAGCAGATTCTGGAGATAGGTGTTGCCTTCATCAAGTGACATTTCGCTGGCAGCCAACTGCTGCTCTTTACTGATATGCGTCTGATATTTGTCGCTGGCCAGGTGGAAGGCAAAACGGACTGCTGGAGTACGGTTTTCAAGCGTAACACTCTCGTCGATAGTTTCGACTTTAACGGTCGTTTCCGGAGCGGCAGTGTTATCCACGGATCCAGTAGACTCAGCTCCTGCCTTTGGCAGCCACGTGCGTCCATCGTCCTGGAGTGCGTAGCGTTCGCACCAGGTGTAATCCACAGTGCCTTCTTCCGGCAGGTCGTTATATACGGGGAAATCGGTGCGGATCGGTTTGGCGTAGTCTTTACCGCGGCCAGTTTCTTCAATGCCTGCTTCTTCCAGTGCAACATCGAGTTGGAGATTGGCGCGGGCTGCACTTTTCGCAGTGAACCAAATCACCGCATCTTTCTTGCCAGATTTCTGACTGGCTTTGAGCAGATGGAAAAATTCCATGTCAGATCCTCATTTTTGGATGTAAGATCCCCGGGCCAGAAATAGCGCCCATAGGGTGTGTTTTTGGTTTGGTATAAATTCCGGTGTAACTTTGGTCGGTGGCACCGGACGTAAATCCCGCCTTGCGCGGGGTTTTCGTTATGCTTCGTGAGCCATCTGGTCGAACGAAGCGCAACGTACAGAGCAGTAATCGCGTTGTTCGCGTTTCAGCTGCGAGCCGTGGATGAAAAGTAGTTCGTTTTTAACTTCCTTCCCTTGCTCGATCGGCTTGCGGCAGTACGCGCATTTCTTCAGCATCATCGTCTCCTCAGAATTTCGCCGTGGTGTCAGCTGGAACCTCATCGGCGCGTACAACTTTTTCTACCGGGTAACAGTTCCCTGTTACTTGCTGTTCAACAGCTGCTTGTTCGCACTGCTGCTGGCTTTCATAGACATCCAGAACTACCTCCTGGAAATCGCCATTGGTCATGCCAATGGTCAGCACTAATGCAAAAAGAGTATTCATCAGTGCGTACCTGCCGGGACCAGATGCGGTTCGATGCTGCGTGAGGCATATGGCCGGCGTATGTGACGCAGATTTCCCTGCGGTTCATGCCAGTAAGTGCCGTCGCTGTAGTTAAAAGAGACCAGCCATGCTGCTCCGGTTCGCTGGTTGCGCATTGGAACAGCGCGACCGCTGTTTGGTACTGATGGGTTGCCTTTCATCTCAATCCCCTTGTTTGCCCTTGTCGCCAGGCTGGCGGAACATTTCTTAACCTGACAACGGTGCGCGTGTTGTCGATGGAATGAAGAGTACAACCATAAGTTCGATAAGTAAAGTGCGAATGGAACCAATAGTTCTATTTGGGGGGGGTAAAAAAAGACACCAATGCGGTGTCTTTTTTGTTTAGAGCGGGAATGTGGCTATTTCTTGAGATCGTTCATTATGTCGTAGACATCATTCTTCAGTAGGTCCATTTCTTTCACCACACCCCTGGTGTGAATGATCAAACGGAGCTTTTCAGCTTCAGGCAACTGATTAAACAGAGATAACAACGTTTGTTCCTGTTCATCAAGAACGCGAGGTAATGTCGGAAGTTCTTCTCCATTCTCCCCTTCTGTGCCCGGTTCCATAAAGAACCAGTACTCAGGTCTGCCGGTTACGGCTGACAGCCTTTTTAGGCGCTCGCCGCTTGCTGCTGCTGCACCATTCGCCCATTTACGCACTGAAGTATGTGAAAGCATCACGCGCCTGGCTAAATCAGCCATGCTCCAGCCGTTTTCCTCCATCACTTGATGGATTCTTTTGGCAAACACAGGGTGAGGAGTTTTATTCATATTTTCATTTTACAACCAATGGTTTTATAGTTCATCAGAACTATTGGTTTGATTTTTGTTGGAACCAAAAGTTTTAAATGTTATTCTCCTGCCAACATTCACCAACATGCAGGACAACAAATGGATAACCAACTTAAAGTCAAAATCAGCAGCCACATGACGCAAGTAGGCATTGGAGAGTGCTTCGGCATTTCATCGCAGGCTGTCGGTAAGTGGCTTCGGAAAGGAAAAATTCCTCACGGTCGAATTTTGCCCCTTTGTCGGATTCTTGAGTGGCAGGTTACCCCTCATGAAATCGACCCAGTGGCATATCCAAATCCCACTGACGGGCTGCCAAAACAGGAGTCCTGACCATGCACGGCATTTCATATCAACAAAATACCGGAATAACACCGGCGGCGATGATAAATCGCAATCAGCCAAGCGCGGCAGATAAGCACGAACAGATCCGCGACGCCGTTCGTGCCTGGGCCGCGTCACTGGATAACCAGGATGTCGTTGCCGGAATCATTGTTGAGGAATGGGAGCGACAGGGCGGCGCCGGGCTCGATTTTCCTGAAGACCTGAGCCGTAAGCGTCAGAAACTCTTCCGCTGGCTCGATGGTGATACGGAGTATGCACGCAAAAACATCAGCCAGCTGTCGCCCGCGATCATCGCCGTTCTACCGCTTGAGTTCCGTGGACGCCTGGTACCTCAGGACTGCTTTATGACGCGCTATGCAGCGATGGAGAAGGTAATCGGCGAAGCGAAACGCGCGGTGATTCTGAGGGCGCCGCAGCACCAGCTGGTGAAAGAGGTGAGGGAGGGCATTGAACACCTGCTGGCGCTTCTGCCTGGGGAGGCTGTTATTCAGGTTCTGAGTGGTCTTGCGGTCATAAGCCCGGGCGTAATGTGAGGTGTGCAGTGAATCATGTCGAATTTAAGGTGAAAGCCGCGGTGCGCGAACACCAACGGCTTTCGGGTGCAAAAACGGGACGTAATTGCGAGGTCATTATGACAAACGCATGTACTAAACACCAGGCTAAAGGGGCATAGCATGTCAAATGTCGCTTATGCCGATTTTGCGGCACGTAGTGCCATCAGGAGCAACCGGATGGAGAACCAGAAGACCGGATTCATCCCGTTGTACCGGAGCGTACTGAAGAAGCCTTGGGCGAAAGATGTGTTCCTGCGCACGTTGTGGGAGAACCTTCTTTTGGGTGCTGCACGTCAGCCCTACACGGCGAACTTTAAAGGCCGTCAATGGCCCTTACAAACCGGACAACTGGTAACCACAACGGCCAATTTGGGGCTGAAATTATGCGACCGGGAAGGGAAGCCGAGTAGTCGCCACGCCGTGGACAGGATGCTTGATGTTTTCGAGCGCGAAGGAATGATTTCTCGTTCTGGAGAGAAGCGAAAAGGCACTGTGATAACCATCACAAATTATGAGTAATATGCTCAAAAAATAGACGATTTACCCGCGCAATTCCCCGCGCATAACGGCGAGCATTTCACCGCGCATGACGAAGCCAGTAGTGGCGCGGCTTGCGAGGGACATGCCGCGCATTTACCCGCGCATAAGACCGCGCAATTCCCCGCGCATCATGAACAACAATATAATAACAACAATATAAATAATAAGATCTCTTCGTCTCGGAATTCTGAAGAATCCCGAAACGAGGCGACTCAAAAATTCCTCTCTCGTCACCCTGAAGCTGCTGACGGAATTTACACCCCGGCAGGTAAATCATGGGGAACTGCTGACGATCTCAAAGCCGCTCGCTGGATTCATTCTCTGCGCCTGATGGTCAATGCCAGCCTGAGCGAACCGAAATGGGTCGAATGGGCTAACACAATCCGCCTGATGCGCGTCCAGGACAAACGTACGCACTTCGAGATTTGCGATCTGTTCAAGTGGGCCAACAAGGATGATTTCTGGAAAGACAACATCCTGAGCCCGTCAAGCCTGCGCAGGAAGTGGGACGACCTAACTACCAAGCGCCTGCGCAGCGGTGGACAGACAACGAAGACCACTGCGAAGGGCAAGGTCGATTTCAACAACACAGACTGGATCAACGGGGTGTTCGATGAAAAGTCTTTCTGAGCAGATGGTCAGCATAGACCGTGAAAATTTTGCGCGCATAGCACGCGGCATGCCTGAATTGCCGGATGCGCAGGACACGCCTGCCGAGCAGACCGCTGAAATCTTCAACGCGCTGTTTAGCGCCTTGCGTGCAGCATTCCCGGCCAGCGTGCATAGCTTCAGCGACCAGTCTGAGTTTGACGAACTGCGCCGCCAGTGGGCTCTGGCATTTCGTGAAAACGGGATCACCACCATGGAACAGGTGAACGCCGGGCTGCGCATTGCACGTCGCCAGGAACGCCCGTTCCTGCCGTCGCCAGGTCAGTTCATCGCATGGTGCCGGGAAGGTCATGGCGCCCTAGGTATCACCGTTGACGATGTCATGTCCGAATACTGGCGCTGGCGAAAGCTGGTATTTCGCTACCCGACCAGTGAGCAATATCCGTGGAGCCAGCCCGTGCTCTATCACATCTGCCTTGAACTGCGCAGACGCGGTACTGACGGGCAGCTCAGCGAGAAAGAACTTGTTCGCGTTGCTGGTGATCTACTCCACGACTGGGAAATGCGTGTTCTTGATGGAAAGCCTGTTCCACCAGTACGCCGGGCACTAACCGCACCAGCTCAGGATCGAGGCCCGACTCCAGCGCAGATGCTGATGGCGAAATACAAACAGCGGAAAGACGCTGGACTGATTTGAGAGGAAATCACATGGAAACCGTAATTCAGGTACTGGAAAAAATGGGGCGGGCGACATACCGCGAAGTTGCTGACCGTCTTGAAATCGACCCGGTTGATGCGCTCACCATGTTACGTGAGCAGCGTGATCAGGGGTTATGCGATTTTGGAGACGGCGGCTGGTTCCTCGGTACCGTGAAAGGTCAGTCTCAGCAGTCAACGCCAAAGGCACCTGTTCATCAGGCCCCGCGTCTGAAAGGTGAGGAGCCGGAACCCGTTGATCCTAATGTCGTCCGACTGCAGCTGCGTGAGCAGGGGGCAATGACGACAGTTTCGCTGGCTGCGGCCGTCAATCGCAATGCCCGCGGAATGGTCTCTGTTCTTCGCGCGCTGGAGCGCCAGGGCGTTGTGGTGAAGAACGGGAAGGGTAAAGGCGTTACCTGGTCCCTTGCTGTTGTTACAGAACCCGTTAAGCAAGAACCGGTACCGGAGGCACCTGCCGCGCCGGAAGAAGCAAAACCAGTCGAACAGATCGTGAGTGAGATCCCCTCGTTCACCGAAGGGCGCGCCGCAGTCGAAGCTGTACCAGCGGTGAGGGACATTTCTCGCGAAATCCGCCGCACCAGAAACAAGCTGGAGCAACTGACCAAACTGCGTGACGCGGTTCGTGTTATTGGTCGCCACAGAAATCTCGTGCATCAGCTGACAGGGAGGGAATAACCGATGGCCAGAAAGAAAACCGACAAAGAACGCGCTCTGATCATCAACCGAATTATCGAACTGGTGAAGGAGCAGGGGCGCATCACCACGAATGACGTCGTTGCGATGTTCGGCCTGCACCGGACCACGGCGGAGAAATATCTCCGCGTAGCGGTAGAGCAGGGTGGTCTAGTTCGCCACGGGCGCTGCGGAATTTTCCGTGACCAGCGGGCAACTATCGACTTTGACCTGAAACGTTTTTCACACAACAAGGCGGCTGCAAGAGCACAATTACCAAAGAATTCACCAAAGAGCAGTTGATTGCGCGCACAGAAATGCGACTCGCTATGGTTGCCGGATTCCCTGAGAGCAAGCTGGCGCAGATGGATAAATGCTTGGCTAAAATCGCGCAGGCAGTGTTGAAGGCCGAGCCATTCCTGTATGCCATAGCTGATTCTGAAGGTGAGGCGCATTTAGATGAGTTCTGCGTTGCTTATGGCGAGGACGCCTTAGTCTCAGAAATTAGCGCCCTCAACGAAATGGCAGAATCACCGGGAGAAGAATACAAAGCGGTAGCTGCGTACCGGCTGCCAATGTTGGAGGGTTTGAAATGATGAATACTCCCCTAAAAGAATGGCTAAATCAGACTATCGCAGAGCTTGAAGAAGAGTGCGATGCTGTGCCCGGCGCAGTAAACGAAGATGCGGCGATGGCGCTTGCTGCGATGAAGCTAGCGCTGTCAACGCTCGAAGCGGAGCCGGTGGCGTACATCTTCAAGCATCCGGCAGGCAGGCTGTTCTGGTCTTTGACTGACGAGAGCAATAAAGGGCAAAGCGACGTTATGCCTGTTTACACCGCTCAGCCAGCGCCAGTATTTGTGCCGGACGAGCTGACACGAGAAGAGTACAAGCGTCGGTTCATGGAAGATGACGACTTTGACGACACTTTCCGTGGCGGCTGGAAAGCCCACCGCGCCGCCATGCTTAAGCACTCTGCGCCATTCATAGTAACGAGCGATCATCGCATGATGGAGATGCCTCAAGTTGAGGCTATCAACGCTGTCACCGCCATTCTTCAGGGTGCCGATGGTGCCCTCACTAATGAGGATACCAAAAGCGTGGGCGAGTTGGTCATGTGGGTTAAGCGTTTAGCCCATTCACTCAGAAAGGCCAATCCTGATAGTAAGTTACAAAGCGATGCAATGGACTACTTGAGCAGGAAGGGGTTGATTGGCGTGGAGGATATACTGCGATGATGACAGATAAAGACCTGACTGATGATGTGCTGGACGAGATTATTGCCGGAGCCAAAACGTCGATGGAGCAGTATCTTGCTCTGTCGTTGAAGGCTGAGCGAGCTGCCAATCGACAACAAAACTCACAACAAAATATTACGGAAAATATTCTGGTCACGCAGTTTAAGCCGGTAGCAGACCTGTACGGCTTAACCTCGCCAACCGGCAGCGAAACATCATTCACATTCGACGCTGTTGAAGCTCGCGATTTCATTGATGGCGGTGGTCATGTCAGGAGTACGTGGAGCTTGGACGCTTTCAGGAGGCTGTGAGCGGCAACTCTCCGGTGATTCCGGATGGTTGGGTGATGGTGCCAGAAGAACCCACCCATGAAATGCTTGAGGCTGGTGATGAACAATTCGGAACTTACGATGTGTATCGCCGGATGATAGCGGCATCACCGCAGCAGAAGTGATCTATAATCCCCTCAAATAACCGAGGGGGTTTTATGTCTAACGAAGAAATGACTCCAGCAGAAAAATATAAAGCTTCAATGAAAAGACATAAAAAGTTCTGGAGGAAATCACAAATTGCAAATGCGAAACGGTTTGATGCTGGAGAGGTTGAATCTGTTGATGGTTTTAGATCTCCTTATGAGACCAGAAAGAAGAGAGGGAGGACTGCTGACTGATGTCTGAATGGAACATTGCTGCAAAGCCGCAGGAAGATCGCGATAAGGTTAACGTTGATCTTTCCGCCTCAGCGTTGTTTACAAAGAGTGTTTGAATATACCCGTCATCGCGGAGCAGATGGCCTGAGAACAACCTGAGCAGTACCGAGAGTATTTTATTGAGTGTCTAAGATATTATCGGGAACGTTCTATCATTTTGCCGAAAGGCAACGAACCGGTTATCAGAAGCAGGAGGATGCTAGGTGAAAGTTGAATATCTATTGATTGGTCGCGGTCTCGATGGGATGATCAAGATGGACGATTATCCCAAACAAAAGTTGCTTGTAGGAGAAGTTACCGTTCAGGCTGCTGGTTGTGTAAACAATGGCACTCCCCTCAAAACCTTTGAGGTTGACCATATTCAGCATAACGGGCACGTCTACGCGGTAGCCATTGGTCGTAGCACAACTGGGCAGGAGATAATCCAGTTCATTGAAAGCTCAGGTGTGAAACCAATCCCAGATGAGCTGCTGTAACGAAGTTAATAAGGCCCACTACTCCGGGCCTTTTCAAAACCAGGCTTAAGGACGCTGGTTTACGTACTCAATGATCGCGTTAATGATCACGAACATCGGCGGTACGATTTTCAACAGCAATGCAACCATAATAGCCTCCTAGGCTTAGGGTTAGCGGTCTTTGAAGTATCCCCGCAGGGCCGTAATGATGGCCGTCACCGGGGGCGCGAGTTTTAAGATCAACAGGAGCAATGCTATGCAGCTTCCTCTTTGTTCATCGCGCCTCGCCGCAAATACCCCTGGGCTTGCCTTTGCAGTTGCTGTATCAGTAGTCGCCAGATACATTCAGCACGATTTTGGGTTGGGTGGGGTTCAAGAATCACCAAAAACCCTGGCAAAAAATTTTACTTGCATATCAATCTTCAAGGTTATCTAAAGTGTCCGGAAGCGTTCTTGTTCCGTCCCCTCGCTTGAAGAATTCAGTTCATTTGTTTAAGCTAACTTCAGTCGCCAGATACATTTGGCACGGTAAGTGGAGTTCTCACCTCCAGTTACCGATTGAAGAACCCGGTCTAATCAGCCGGGTTTTTTCATTTCCGGCAGGCCGTAAAAATTTAAATGTTTAAATACTATATATAGGGCTTGCAAAAAATAATTGCGCTATATGATGAGTATTCTAGTAAGGAATCTTTTCAGCACAAGGGTTGATTTTGACGTTAAATTGAGGTTGTAAAAGAGTAAAAAAGGCTAAGTCCTCGTACCGTAAGGCCTGGAAGACATGTCAATAATTAAGAAAAAAAATTCAAAATTTGATCGAGTGATGATTTCTTCAATGAAAGGTCAGAATTGCGCAACATGATATCGCGCAATCTGCGTAAGAATCGTCAACGACAGGTGTTTATTTTTAAGTTGCGTGTAACATATAGTTAACATCCTTAACCGTTGACACCCTTTTCCAAGTTCTTTGAGTCGTGTAATTCAAAGTTTTCACTCTCTATGAGAGTCTGTTGATAATTTGTCAACAGCATGCCCTTCAACAATCGCCACGCATCGATCATATCTCATCTAAAGAAACTACTTTTGATTTGCCGGGATGGGCAGCGCATCTACCAGCAAATGGCGACTGTATCGCAGGCGGGGCGCACGACGGTAAAGGGAAAACATTGATGGCTGTGTATGGGGACAACGAGCAGCGCCCACAGCAGGACTAAGAATTTCTGCGCAAACAGTGCGGCCCTAACTGCTTATCAAAGTCCTAGATTATCGCATAGTCGATATTGGCATGCGCATGCTGCAACCGCATGAGCTATACCGGGCGCAGGGCTTCCAGGAGTGGTACATCATCGACCAGGATTTTCGGGGCAGGAAGTACGCGAAGGATAAGCAGGTGGCACGTTGTGGAAATGCAGTTCCTCCGCCATTCGCTGAGGCGCTGGTGAGGGCGAATCTCCCTGAACTTTGTGTGTCGAGAGAGTTGGTGGCCTGATGATAAGCGATAACGTATTGTGGTTAATATCGCTATCCTATCTAAGGAAAATCCTAATTATTAGGCTTCAGCTTTGTCTCGGCACTCTGCTGAGGAATAATCTTGTCAGAAATATATCAAAGGACTAATCGTGAAAAAATTCCTTCTTCTGGGCATGGTGCTTCCAGTGTTATCAGGTTGCGTGATTAAAGAACAAACAAGATATGTAGAATCTCCAGTTGCTACCAATCTCAACAATGCGACCAATAATCAGGCTGGTGCTGCCACAAAAAAATGCAGCATTACGAATTATAAAGAAGCAAAACTAGATAGCCAGTCTCCGTCAGGGACTGTGATTATTGATTACGGTAATCGATTCGATATCATGTTTGAAAATTTTGGGAACGGTGAGGTTTTCCATAGTCCCATACTGAATATTGCGAAAGAAAATATGATTATTGGCTATTCAGGAAGCATGATGTATAGCAAGGGAATAGGAAAGATGGCTGGGTTTTACGGAACGTATAATACAGATTCAAAGTTCAACACCATATTCCAGTGCTATTGAGCAACGTATGTTAAAGCAACTAATAACCTGCCTTATTCGGCAGGTTTTTTTATGTCCAAAGCCTTCTATTTTTAACATTTTGTGCTCTTAACAGGTTGATCATTCTGAGTTTGCGGGTTACTGTATAAAAACACAGTATGTGCAAAGGAGGCCACCATGAAAATTGAGTTAACCATTGATCGCACAAAGAAACTTCCAGATGGAGCAATGCCAGCGCTGGAAAAAGAACTGCTAAAACGGCTGCGGAATCAGTTCGAGGATTGCAGTCTGGTTGTTCGTCGTGCTGGTTCGGATGGGTTAAGCGTTTATGGTGGGGCAAAGGAAGCGAAGAAGACGGTTGAAGGTATCCTTCAGGAAACCTGGGAAAGTGCAGACGACTGGTTCTATTAAGGGTGTACTCAGGGGTAGCGCGCATTTTCAGAATACCGCAATTTGCGAATCCCTTTGATGCTGCTGCCGACAATTTCTAATCGCGTCTGTATGTCGCTCAGGGGGATTCCGTGGAGGGTGTAGTTCAGTCAGATCTGCGAGTGACCATAACCGATGGGAAAGGAAGGGAGTTGCTGTCCTTCAAGTTGGGGGCGGAAGAGCGCTATATAATTTCCACCAAAGATTGCTCCATAACTCACAGAAAACTAAGCAGGGATGATCATTACTGGTCCAAAGAAACCATTATGGAAGTTGTAAGGGAAATGGCTTCTAAAAATTGACTTGTCACTACGTACGCAATCATAATTCTTGAGCTGGCCTGAACAACCAGCAACCTGACCGCGATGCGCCACGGAGTGAACACCATGGCGCAGTTACAACTCATTAAGCAGTCCTCAGGGATCCTGATCCCGGCTACGCCGGAGACCAGCGATTTGCTGCAATCAAAAATCAAGCTCGGCGCCGTGCTGGTGGCCGACTTCAAACAGGTACGCAATCCTGCGTTTCATCGCCGCTTCTTCGCTCTGCTGAATCTGGGCTTCGAATACTGGGAGCCTACCGGCGGCGCAATCTCCTCCAACGAGCGCAAGCTGGTTACCGGCTACGCTAAATTCCTGGCTTCCTATGGCGGAAACGAAAGCGCACTGCTCGATGCCGCTGAGCACTATCTTGTGCAGGTTGCGAGCCGCCGCGTAACAAACGGGATCAGCCTCTGTAAATCTTTCGATGCATACCGCGCCTGGGTGACTATTCAGGCCGGGCATCATGACGCTATCAAACTTCCGGATGGCACACTTCAGAAGCACCCACGCAGTATTTCATTCGCCAACATGGACGAAATTGAGATCCAGCAGCTGTACAAGGCCGCGCTTGATGTCCTCTGGCGCTGGATATTATCCAAGGCATTCAGGGACCAGCGCGAGGCGGAGAACGCCGCTGCGCAACTCATGAGCTTCGCGGGGTGACGGGAATGAAGAAGACCTGGTTCCATCATACCGATTGCACAACCCAGCAGTCCGAAGAACTTATTGCGGAATACCAGCGCCGCGGCGTGAAGGTAGAGCGCAACCTGAACTCAGATTATCTCACCTGGACCGTCAGCGCCCGGCTGCCTGAAGGCAATAAACCACCGCGTATAAATCGCCGGTGGCAAAACCGGATATGGGGGTGAGCATGGCTATTTATCGCAGCAAAAAATGGCTCGCCGCCGTCGGCCAGATCGAGCGTTGTGTTCTTTGTGGAGCATGGGGGACGCAGGTGGCACACCGGAACGAAGGGAAAGGCATGGGATTAAAAACCGATGACTGTGCGACAGCTGCGCTCTGCGTTTGCTGTCATGACAGCATTGATAACGGAAATAAGCTGAACAGAGATGAGCGTCGGCAGCTTATGGACCGCGCGATTGTTCTGACAGTGATTGAAGTTGCCCGCCGCGGGCTGGTGGTGCCCGCATGAAAATTTACGAAATTACGCCGATTGGCAAACCCCGAATGACTCAGCGCGACCGATGGCATAAACGGCCAGCAACAGCAGCGTACTGGGCATACAAAGAACATGTCAGGTTGCTGGGCATCCGTCTGCCTGAGTCCGGATATCACGTCACGTTCGTCATCCCCATGCCAAAGAGCTGGAGTAAGACGAAGCGGGCGCAATATGTCGGCCGTCCTCACCAACAAAAGCCTGACAAAGACAATCTGGAAAAAGCTCTGCTGGATGCAGTGTTTGACGAGGATAGCCATGTCTGGGACGGACGGGTTACCAAAATCTGGGGAGAAACCGGGCAAATCATCATAGAGGAGGCCAGATGAAGCCAGAAACGCTTGAGATACTCCGCGCGCGCTGGCAGCGCCTTCGGATTTACCGCTACCGGGGATCGGTGCTGGTGGATTACCGCATCTTCCGTAATTACATCAGAATTGAATCAAAGCAGAGGGGCACATGAAACTGGAAGCAGCACTTAAACATTTTAGTCCTCAGGGAATGCATATCAGCGAAGATGTAAAGGGAACCTCTCCGGATCGTCTCACCGGCACTGATGTTATGGCGGCCATTGGCACCACCAGCAGCCGTGCGCGCTTCGGCCTGGCTGCTTTCTTCGGCAAAGCCGGCATTAGCAAAACAGATGAACAACTCGCAGTTCAGGCGCTGGCGCAGTTTGCCATTAAAAACGCCCCTAAAAATGTCCGCAAAGCCGCTGGCGATAAGCTCGGAGCCTGCATGTTGACGCTGGCGCAGTTTGCTTTCGCGGAGTATTCCTGTTCGGCGGCTACCAGCGTGATGTGTCACAGCTGTTGTGGTACCGGCCGGACCACTAAAGAGCAGGTCACCCGCAAGGTTTCGTACCCTTGGGGTAAAGCGCCATACTGGGCCAGCCGCTCCCGTGCCGTTCGTCCGTCTGACTGGGAGCTGTGGACAGAGGTAACAGAGGTTGTACCGGCGGTCTGTGATGTTTGCGAAGGCAAGGGAACGATAAGCGCCCGTTGTCGTTGCGGCGGCATAGGTGAAGTGGTGGACCGTAAAGCAACGAAGGAACGTGGCGTACCAGTTTTCAAAACGTGTGAACGTTGCTCTGGTATTGGCTTCTCTGCTATCTCCTCGGCGACGGTATATCGCGTCATTCTGAAGCGACTCCCTGACCTTCATCAGTCATCATGGTCGCGTAACTGGAAACCACTCTTTGAAATGCTTGTGGACACGCTGCGCAAGTGGGAATGTCAAGCGGCTGTCGAATTCGAGAAGGCAACAACTTAATAATATGATCGAAGCAAATGACGACGCATTTTTGCATGTTAGGGTTGACTTTGCATAAAAATGTCCTGTATGATTTCCACAGTTGATTATTGCGACCAAATGAAATTAAACCCGCTTTAGTGCGGGTTTTTGTAGCTAATTCATTAATTTCCACAGACAAGATCAGCTATGTAAGCGGCTGCACTTGAGCCACCTTTAACATAATCATATTTTCCAGCAACTTTTCCGCTCATTTCATACATTGTTATTTCACCAAACTCATTTTTGCATGCTTTAGAAGGAATGGTGAAATGAGAGTAGAGAATTTTCGCACTGGAGTTCTTGGAAATTGGAACTTCTTGTATGATTATTGACCGAATACCTTTGTTTTCAGTCAATGAACGTTCCTTACCATAGAAGTTGAAATTGTTTGTATTTGTCAGAAAGATCCAGCCGTCAATTTTGTCAGCTGTGTATGCAGGAAGAGAAGAAATAGCTAATAAAAATGCTCCTGCTAACTTCAATTTTTTATGCATTAATGGTTTTCCTCGTTATCCATTTTTGACTGGTACGCTTAAAGATGACACATCATCATTTGGTGATCAGGTTATCGGCACCATTCGCAAGCTATTTAATTAAAATTTCTGGTCGTGATCCGGCGTGCCTTTGCCATATCCGCGTCATGAGTTACACGATGGGTCACAGAACCTTCCGAGTGTGAGCCATAGGAATATGGCAAAGCGATTTTTTACCGCGATGCTATAGTTAAAGTGGCATTCGATAATGCTCTCGATACTGAAAATACTGGGTGGGGAGACACCCGCTTCGCAGAGACAACTGCATGACCCATGACCAGCAACCCAATGCTGGTCTTTTTTTTCCACTGGTCAGTGCACGGAGCTTCTACCTCTGTGGTTCAAGGTTCGAATCCTCGATGGTGGACCATTAAGCACTACAACATTCGTTTACTGAAGGCTACCATCCGTCGGCCTTTTATATGCTCTTGACTATGCAAGCATGTTTTACAGAAAGGTGCTTGCATATGTCAGGCGACAAGAAAGATCCAAAGGGTAAAGCTAAGGGCGGGGTTGCCAGGGCGAAGTCTCTTACTAAAGAGCAGCGTTCTGACATTGCCAAAAAGGCTGCTGCTGCAAGGTGGAGGGATAAAATTCACAAAGCCACCCATATGGGTAATTTCAAAGATGAATTTGGAATAGATGCTGAGTGTTATGTCTTAAGTGATGAATCGAAAACCGCAGTAGTTACTAAGGCTGGACTTGCTCGACTTTTAGGTATCGGCAACTTCGCAAGGGATGTCGATAAACTACTAAGCGCTGGTTACATGAAGGAGTTTGGTGGTCCAAGTTTAAAAGCGAAAATTGAAAATCCTATTAATTTTCAATATAGTGGGCAGTCCAAAAACATCAATAACGCTCATGGGTTTGATATTGATGTGATCGTTGATATCGGAAAGGCGCTGATAGATGCAAAAAGTGCCGATGCTCTGCCACCGTCTAGAATCCCTGCTGCCGATACAGCTCAAAAACTAATAAATGCTTCCGCTAAATCAGGTATAAAAGGCGTAGCCTATGCATTGGCCGGTTATCGACCTGAAGTTCAAGAGGTAATCGATGCTTTTAAGGCATTTGTACGAGAGGAAGCCCGCCAATATGAGAAAGAGTTTCCCGACGAGTTGTATGAGGAATGGTATCGGTTATATGGACTTAATCGTCCGGAAAAAGGCAGGCCGATCCGCTTTGGACAGTTGACTAATATGCAAATTTACGTCCCACTGGCTAAGAGTAAGGGGAAGATATTAGAGCAAATTCGCGCCAGTAGGGATGAGAATGGAAAGCAATCAGATAAGTTACACCTCTTCCTTTCTGAAATTGGCGTCAAGGCCTTACGACAACACATCGGCAAACTTCTTGGCGTTGCAGCAATGAGCGACAACAAAGAGGAGTATGAGGCCGGCATTGAAAAAGTTTTTGGCCGTATCAAGCCAGAATTATAAACTTTCTGCCCGGCCACCGCGCCGGGTTTTTATTGTCTAAAGTCTTTCCCAATACTGCCGATAATCTTCGTTCTGAAATTGAAAAAAATAAATATCTGCATTCGTTGCCCGCTCCCGTGCGGGCTTTTTTTATTCCCCTCATTACTGAGAGGATACACAGCTATATGAGGGGAGACCTATGTCCGATCCATTTTCCGGCACAGGGCTGGCCGGTTTAGCTTTGACTGGAGCCAGTGTTTACGGTCTATTGACCGGAACTGATTACGGTGTTGTTTTTGGAGCATTTGCAGGCGCAGTATTCTACATAGCGACAGCGGCTGACCTGAGTGTGTTACGTCGCCTGGCATACTTCTTCGTGTCGTATATCGTCGGCATTCTTTGTTCGGGGTTGTTGGGGGCAAAACTCACATCCTGGACGGGGTACACCGAGAAGCCTCTGGATGCTATTGGTGCCGTAATAGCTTCTGCGTTAGCCGTTCAAATCCTTACGTTCCTGAACAAGCAGGACATCGGCTCGCTGGTGGCGCTGATAACGCGCCGGGGAGGTTCAGGTGGTACTAAATGACCCAACAGCAACTATCAACGCGCTGCTCTGCGCCGGAGTTGTAATTACTCTGATGTTTTACCGCCGTGGTGATTCGCGGCATCGGCCATGGATTTCGCGTTTAGCCTGGCTGATTACCGTCACTTACAGCGCTGTACCGCTGGCGTACCTGTGTGGGATCTACCCGCATTCATCATGGGCCACCATTGCGGCCAATATCATATTCCTTTCCGTGCTGGTGGCCGTCAAAGGCAACGTTGCACGTCTGGTTGATCATCTGAGGCACTAATGAACCAATCACAATTTCAGAAGGCGGCTGGTATCAGCGCCGGATTAGCTGCGCGCTGGTTTCCGCATATCGACGCCGCCATGAAGGAATACGGCATCACCGCACCGCTTGATCAGGCCATGTTTATTGCCCAGATGGGGCATGAAAGCACCAGATTTACCCGACTGGTGGAGAACCTGAATTACGCGGTTGAAAACCTGGTACCGACGTTCGGCAGCCACCGCATCACTCAACAGCAATCCGCCGCACTTGGCAGAACGGCAACGCAACCGGCAAACCAGAAAGCGATCGCCAATCTGGTATACGGTGGTGAGTGGGGAAAAGAACACCTTGGCAATCAGGTCGCTGGTGATGGCTGGAAATATCGCGGTCGTGGGCTGAAACAGATTACCGGCCTGAGCAACTATCGCAGTTGTGGCCAGGCGTTGAAACTGGACCTTGTTACTCATCCGGAGCTGCTTGAAAAGGATGAATACGCCGCGCGCTCTGCCGCATGGTTCTATGCCTCCCGCGGTTGCCTTCTTCATTCCGGCGACATTGAGCGCGTGACACTGTTAATCAATGGCGGCCGCAACGGGCTGGATAAACGCCGTGCGCTGTTTAATCTGGCGAAATCAGTTTTGGTGTGAGGTGAGAGTGGGTATCGAAACGATAATCGGGCTGGCCGCACTGGTGATTTCCGCCATTGCAGGCGCTTTTGGCCTGGGCCATATTCGCGGCACCAGCAAAGCTGAAGCGAAAGCCGACCAGCAGCGCACCAAAGATAACGCAGCGGCAACGGTCGCAGCAGCCGAACGCCGGGTAGAAGCAACGAAAGAGGCCAGCAATGTACAGCAGACTGTTAACCATATGTCTGACGACGATGTTGATCGCGAGCTGCGGGACAACTGGACCCGTAAGGGTTGAGGTAGCCGATACGTCTTGCGACTGGGTTAAACCCATCTACTGCACAGCGCACGACTGGGATGTACTGGACAGGCAGACGAAGCGCGACATCCTGGCGCATAACAAAGCGTGGCAGGCGAACTGCAAGTAGGCCTTAATTGAAAGATAACTAAATAAATTTTCCAAATGGTCGTTATATAGAGAGTGTGTTTAATTAAGGGGGCAAACAATGCCTTTTCTCATGGTGTTCTTTGTTGTCATTATGGTGTTATTCCTCTGGAAGGCAGGAATACCCCAGGCTATCATTATGTTAATCATACCCATCATGTTTAGTACTTTGGGAGGTATGGTTGCCGCCGTGGGAGTAAGCGCGTTCGCTACACCTATTGTTGGAGTGCCTGTTGGAATCGTTGTATTTTTAATGTTGATGGGTAAGTTTTTATCCAGAAGGTAACCTAAATCCAATACTGAGGACAGGCATGTCACATGAATAGCTATGGCTTTCTTATGCGCATTCTTCATCTATTACAAAGCTCATCTGCTGGTTGCTAATGATGATAAAATGCAGAGTCCCATGGATTTTGGGGTAGGAAAAGCCTGGATATGATGCTAGAAATCATAACATTAAAAAGACCGTGAGATGCAGTATGAAAATCTTAGGATTGGATGAGTACAGAACCCTTCGTGAGGGAGGGACAATGAAGTATTTTGAACTGGAACGCATGCCTAACAGCACTTGGGTTGCCATTTTCGAAAGTTTGTTTGCCGAAAAGGATGAAAAGGCGTGGGTAGAGGGTTACTGCATTGTGACGAACTGCTCAAACAGTGAAGTATCCACCCGGTTCATATACTTGAAAGAAAAGTGCGAAGAAGCGAACTCTATATACAGGGTTAAGCATTCTGCACTATAACTAATTAAATAAACTTAAACTCCTGGTGATTTGTTTGCTGCCATTTTCACTTCTTTCAGAATTGAATTCAGGTGTATGAGTTAAAAAAGACTTTTGGGATATTAAAGGTAACGTAAATCACAGGCAAAAGATTCGTCAATGTGATTGAGTGTTCATGGGACTAACAATCTTCTCTTGTAAGGAATTATGTGTAGAAGGAGATTTTATGGCACAGCTATTGATTTTTGCTGATGATGAGCCTGCTAAGTTGCTGAAAATTCGAAGTTATCGGAGCAAGATTCTTTATCTGTATGCTAATGATGAGGTGAGGTGTTTGGATGTGGTGATTTTTTTTTCAACTTTTCTGAAAGGCGAAAGTGGAGCCATATTGGTGGCAGCCGACAGATACGTGAGCAGGAAAGAAATTATCGAGGCTTATGATGCTCTGATTGGTTGAAAGCAGCGAGACTGGCGCGTAGCAGTAGGATGGGTCATGCTTGGTTCTATACGTCAGTAGAGTGATACAGGAGTTCATATCGGCCAGACGAAGCGTGATGCTACTTTAATCCAGCGGGTGAGCGCTTAATATTGTTTGTCCCAACGGTTCGAACCCATTTCTGATTACCACATTCAAGCCACTGGCACTCGCTGGTGGCTTTTTTTATTGGAGTGAATAATGGCAAAACCGGACTGGGGAGAGCTTCAGCAACGGTTCCTGTCCGAACATGCCGCAACCGGCGTATCACCAAAGGAATGGTGTGAAGCGCAGGGACTGAACTACGCTACCGCCCGTCGATATATCAAAAAAACTTCTGCGCAAAAACCTGCGCAGAAAAAAGTGCGCATTGCGCAGAAAGAACAAAGCGCAAATGAGCTGATGGATGATGATGGACTTACTGCTCAGCAACGCTTATTTGTTGCGGAATACCTAAAGGATGGTAACGCCACACAAGCAGCTATCAGGGCGGGTTACAGCAAAAAATCCGCTGAACAAATTGGTTATCAACTCCTTCAGAAAACTTCAGTTGCCCAGGCTATTGCACAACAACAGAAAGCCTCCATTGCGCGCACGCTTGGCGGTGCCGATGAAGTCCTCGCGCAGATGTGGCAGCTTGCCACCTTCGATGCAAACCAGCTATCGCAGTATCGCCGCGGCGCGTGTCGTTACTGCTGGGGATTCGGTCACCAGTACCAGTGGCGCGATATGGTGGAGTTCGAAGAGAAACGACTCGAAGCGCTTGAGCGGAAAAGTCGCGAGCCCGCTGATGTTGGTGGCTATGGCTATGACCATAATCGTGAGCCTAACCCTGCCTGCCCACGCTGTAACGGCGATGGTATCGGCCAGCCTTACTTCGCTGATACGCGTAAACTCTCGCCAGTCTCGCGACTCGCTTACTCCGGCGTAAAGGTCGGAAAGAACGGCGTCGAGATAACCGCTATCAGCCGTGAGCGTATGTTCGAAGCCGTAATGAAACGGCTTGGCCTGGCGGATAGCGAGTTCGCTCAGCGTCTCCAGCAGATCGAAATCGACCGCCGGCAGCTGGAGGTTGAGAAACTCCGCAAAGAGCTGGCCGGTGATGGTGATGGTGACGAACCGACCCCAGTTCAGATCAATATCAACGTAGTGGACGCGAGGGCGGAAGATGGGGATCAGCCCGACACTTAACATTCCTCAGGCGCGTTTCCTCGCGATGCAGCACAAATTCAAAGCCTACGTTGCCGGGTTCGGTTCCGGTAAGACGTGGGTGGGTTGTGGCGGCATCTGTAAGGGGATGTGGGAGCACCCTAAAATCAACCAGGGTTATTTCGCGCCGACGTACCCGCAGATCCGTGACATCTTCTACCCGACGATTGAGGAAGTGGCCTTTGACTGGGGGCTGAGCGTCATAATCAATGAGGGGAACAAAGAGGTTCACTTCTACGAGGGGCGACGATACCGCGGAACCACAATCTGCCGCTCAATGGAGAAGCCAGGCTCGATAGTTGGTTTCAAAATCGGTAATGCGATGGTGGATGAACTGGACGTCATGGCGGCTGCCAAAGCGCAGCAGGCCTGGCGAAAAATCATCGCCCGTATGCGTTACAAAGTCGACGGGTTGCGTAACGGCATCGATGTAACGACTACGCCGGAGGGCTTCAAGTTCGTCTACCAGCAGTTCGTGAAGGCGGTCCGCGAAAAGCCTGAGCTTTCTGCTCTGTATGGGCTGATTCAGGCCAGCACGTTCGACAACGCGAAGAACCTGCCCCCGGATTACATTTCCTCGCTGCTGAGTTCTTATCCTGATGAACTGATTCAGGCATACCTGCGCGGGAAGTTCACCAACCTCAACAGTGGGACCATTTACCACACCTTTAACCGTAAACTGAACAACTGTTCTGACGAGATTCAGGATGGGGATCCGTTGTTTATCGGTATGGACTTCAACGTAGGGAAAATGGCCGCGATTGTTCACGTAAAGCGTAACGGGCTACCGCGCGCGGTTCGCGAACTGGTGAAAGTCTACGACACGCCGGCGATGATTAAGCGTATCCAGGAAGAGTTCTGGCGATATGAGGATGGGCGTTATGTGAAGAGCCGGGAGATTTACATCTACCCGGATGCGTCAGGCGACTCCCGCAAATCGCAGAACGCCAGCAAGACGGATATTGCCCAGCTTAACGATGCCGGCTTCAGTGTCATCGTTGATGATGCCAACCCGCCGGTTAAAGACCGCATTAACTCAATGAACGCCATGTTCTGCAACGCCAACGGCGAGCGCCGCTACCTTGTGAACGTTCAAAACTGCCCGGTTTACACCGAGAGCCTCGAGCAGCAAATCTGGGCGGCTAATGGCGAACCGGACAAATCAGCTGATAACGATCACCCTAATGATGCTGGTGGGTACTTCATTGTGAAGGATTACCCCATCGTGAAACCGGCATACTCAATCACCATGGATACCACTTTCTGATATGGCAAACGACGACATCACCTGGGTTCGACCAGAACACCGGGCGGCTTCTGCTGCCTGGCGGAAATACAGGGACTTTTGCAAAGGGGCTGAGGCCGTAAAAGCGGCAGGTAATAAGTATCTGCCGTATCTCGACCCAACCGATAAATCCACGCGTAACCGCAAACGCAACGAAGACTATCTGAGTCGCGCGGTGTTCTATGCCATTGCCGGCAACACGAAAATCGGCATGCTTGGCATGGCGTATCGCAAAGACCCAACGTTTAACGGCCCGGAGAAGCTGAAATACCTGCTGGATAATGCTGACGGGGCGGGTACCAGCATTTATCAGCAGTCGCAGATGGTGGTTGAAAACGTGCTGGAGGTGGCGCGTGATGGGCTTTATGTTGACTATGCAGAGGCATCAGACGAAGCGATCATTCTCCGCTATCCGGCAGAGAACATCATCAACTGGCGAACAAAGCGAATTAACGGACGCGATCAGCTGGTGCTGGTGGTCCTGCGCGAATGCGTAGAAGAGCCGGATGGTTACGCTTATAAGGACGAAATTCAGTACCGCGAGCTGGCGCTGGAACAAGGGAAGTTTATCTGCCGGGTATGGCGCCGGGCAGGTGGCACTGCAAGCGGAACCTATGCCGTCGACAGTGAATATCATCCGAAGCCTAAAGGGAAGGAATACTGGGATGAAATCCCGTTCACCTTTGTCGGTGCTCAGAACAACGATCCCACTATCGATGACTCTCCGCTGGCCGCTCTGGTGGAGATAAACCATGGCCATTATCGAAACAGCGCTGACTATGAGGACAGCGTGTGGTTCTGTGGTCAGGTGCAGCCGTATATTACTGGGCTTGATACAAACTGGCGCGATCACCTTGAGAAGACCGGAGTAAAAATTGGTTCCCGTTCACCGCTAATGCTTCCCAAAGATGGCTCGTTTGGCTATGCCCAGGCGCAGCCGAACATGCTGGCTAAAGAGGCCATGGACAGCAAACGCAATTACATGGTGCAGCTGGGCGCCAGGTTAATTGAGCAGAACGCCACGGCGAAGACTGCAACGCAGGCAAGCGGTGAACAGAGCGCATCAACGTCAGTGCTGGGTATCTGTGTTTCCAACGTTTCCGAGGCTTACACGCTGGCGCTGGGCTGGTGTGCGAAATACCTCGGAATTAAGGACGAATCGACGAGCTACACCATCAACCAGGAATTCATCGCGAAGGTTGCCGAATCCGGGATGGTCACCGCTATTGTTAACGCCTGGCAGTCCGGCGCGCTGCGTGATACTGACATGATTCGGGCGCTTCAGAAACTCGACCTCATCAACCCGGCAGACAGCCCGGATGATGTGATTGATGCGCTCCGCAATCAGGCGCCCTCATTGACCGGGGGCTGATATGGCAACAGTCAACGAAAGTTTGCGGGATGAGGCCATTACCCATTCCGTCTGGATTAGCCGCTATGCGACGGGCGTGGCTAACCGAATGGTGAAGCTGCTCAACGAGACAGACGCAGAACTGTCTGCCCGCCTGCTGGATGCACTGGATCGGCTCCCGGCTGATAGCTTCACGGTTACACGTCTGGAAAGCTTGCTCGGCAGCGTACGCGAACTTAACCATCAGGCTGTCGCTTCGATGCAGTCCGGGCTAGAAGGGGAACTGCTTGCGCTTTCCAGGAATGAGGTCAGTTATCAGCTGAGCCTGTTCGATTCCCTTCTTCCCTCACAGGTGCTGGCACGCTACCCGCTACAGGGAATCACCGCTGATATGGTTTATGCCGCGGCGATGGCTCAGCCATTTCAGGGGCGCCTGCTGAGTGAGTGGACGGAGAATCTGGAATCGGACAGGCTGGCGCGGATCGTAAACGCTGTACGCCGTGGCTATCTTGCTGGCGACACGGTTGAAACCATCGCCCGAAGCGTGCGCGGTCATGCCAATAAAGACTATCGCGACGGCGCGCTCCAGATGAGCAGGGCAAATGCCGCAAGCATCGCTAAAACAGCCGTGAATCATCTGGCTGCTACCGCCCGCAACAGCTTCACCAGCGCCAACAGCGACATCGTGAATGGTAAGCAGTGGCTGTCTACGCTGGACAATAAAACCAGTCACGACTGCATCATTCGCGACCTGCTGCGCTACACCCTGGATAATAAACCGATCGGGCACAAAGTACCTTACCTGCAAGGGCCCGGGAAAATTCATTTCTGTTGCCGTTCTACTGAAACTCTGATTATCAAGTCCTGGCGCGAACTCGGCATTGATATTGATGAGATGGACGAGGGCACTCGTGCCAGCATGGATGGGCAGGTACCTGCTAAAACCACGTATCTTGAATGGCTCGCGCGTCAGCCAGCTCAAAGGCAGGATCAGGTTCTGGGTGCCGAGCGTGGCCGTCTGTTCCGCGCGGGTGAAATCGACCTGGCTGATATGTTCACTGACAAAGGCGAGTGGATCAGCCTGGAACGTCTTAAGCAGCTATCAGGTCCTTGAACCTGGCAACTATCACTTTCTACACGCCCTGGCATCCGCCGGGGCTTTTTTATGGGCGAGGCCCGACAAAATCCCGAGGGGAAATTATGTTAATTCGAAACATGCTTCTGAAATATTACGCATCTGAAAGCGGCGGTGAGGGCAGTGGTGGTGGCGGTATCGAAATCACCCCCGAAATCCAGAAGCTGATTGATGAGCGTGTGACCAGTGAAGTTACAGGCCTGAAATCAAAAAACTCTGAGTTGCTGGGCACCATCAAGCAGCAAAAAGAAAACCTGTCACGTTTTGACGGTATCGACCCAGACGCTGTACGCGGCATTCTCCAGCGTTTTTCTGACGATGAAGAGGCGAAGCTTATCGCCGCCGGAAAAATTGACGAGGTGCTGGATAAGCGTACCGAGCGCCTGCGTGCTGACGTTGATAAGCAGATCAAAGCGGCAAACGAACGCGCGGAAAAAGCTGAAGCGTTCTCCAACAAATTCCGGGATCGGGTTCTCGGGGATGCAATCCGTGCAGCAGCCTCCAAAGCGGGCGCGCTGCCTGAAGCTTCTGACGATCTTATTCTGCGTGCCAAAGGCACATTCCAGCTCAACGACGAAGGCGAGGCCGTAGCAGTTGATGCAAATGGCGATGTTCTGTTCGGCAAAGACGGCAAAACCCCACTAAGCCCGCTTGAATGGGCGGAGTCTCTCAAGGAGACGGCTCCACATCTGTTCCCGCGCGCAGAAGGCACGGGCGCGGGTGTACACAAGCCAAACGGTGGTGGAAGCCTGAAACGTTCCGAAATGAGCGCCAGCGACAAAGCGGACTACATCCGCAAACACGGCCAGCAGGCCTTCCTCAAACTTCCGAAATAAGGGATTCAAACCATGGCAACGACTGTTAATTCCGACCTGGTTATTTATGACGATCTGGCGCAGACCGCGTTTCTTGAGCGTCGCCAGGACAACCTGGAAGTGTTCAACGCTTCCTCCAACGGTGCGATTTTGCTGGATAACGAACTGATTGAAGGTGATTTCCGCAAGCGAGCCTTCTACAAAGTGGGCGGTTCTATCGAATCGCGTGACACGAACTCCACCGATAAAGTGACCGGCAAGAAGATTGGCGCCGGTGAATCCGTATCCGTCAAAGCACCGTGGAAATATGGCCCGTATGAAACCACCGAAGAGGCATTCAAACGCCGCGGCCGCTCTGTCGACGAATTCTCCGAAGTGATCGGCGTTGATGTGGCAGATGCCACGCTGGAAGGCTACGTGAAATATGGTCTGAAAGCACTGACTGCGGCGATTGGTGCTAACACCGACATGGTCGTAACCGCCGACATTGCGACCGACGGTAAAAAGACCCTGACGCGTGGCCTGCGTAAATACGGCGACAAGTTTAACCGCGTGGCTCTGTTCGTGATGCACTCTGCGACCTACTTCGACATTGTTGATGAGGCGATTGCCAACAAAATCTACGAAGAAGCTGGCGTGGTGGTTTACGGCGGGCAGCCTGGCACGCTGGGTAAACCTGTGCTGGTAACCGACACCATGGACGCTGATGCGATCCTTGGGCTGGTGGCCGGCGCAGTGACTGTTACCGAGTCTCAGGCACCAGGCTTCCGTTCCTACGATATCAACGATCAGGAAAACCTTGCGATTGGCTATCGCGCTGAAGGTACCGTGAACGTTGAACTGCTGGGCTACAGCTGGGATACCGCCAAAGGTGATAATCCTGACCTGACCGCCATCGGTACCGCGGGCAACTGGAAGAAACACTTCACCAGTAACAAATCCACTGCGGGCGTTCTCATCAAACTGGAATCCGCGGTGGGGGAGTAACTCTGTCAGCGGATAAAACCTCCGCAACTGCTGACAGCACAGACGCGGTAACTGTTTCTCTTAAGTACACGCTGAATGGCTCCGGTGTATCCGGTAAAACCGTCGCGTGGACTTCCACAGGCGGCACGCTTAGCACGGCCAGTTCTCAAACCGGCTCTGCTGGTGGTGCAACGGTGAAACTCACATCAGACGTTGCTGGCACCTTCACGGTAACCAGCACGGTTGAAGGAGTGGCGAAAACCACTGATGAGATCACCTTCACTGCGCCTGCCGGAGAATAACGAATGGGGCGAAAGCCCCATAAACAGGATGATTCGATGATCAATACCGATATCACCTCTCCTGATGCCAACAGCTACGTCAGTGAAGAGGATCTTGCCTCATTTGCGGAAATACGCGGCATTGAACTGCCTGGCAAGCTCACACCTTTGCTGATTAAGGCAATGGATTACCTGGAGGGGCTGGACTGGGTAGGCTCAAAAGCTGACCCGAGACAGGCTCTGGCATGGCCACGCGTGAATGTCGTTCTGGATGAACATGATTTCCCGCCGGATGAAGTTCCACGGCAGGTTTTAACCGCGCAGTGCATGCTGGCGGTAGAGGCAATCGACGGAGATTTACTCTCCAGCGTGCGCGAAGCCGCTGTGAAAACTGAACGTGTGGAAGGTGCTGTCACCATGACCTATGCGGTCGCAGATGGTGAAGTTTTCACGCCGTCCTATCCTGCTGTCATGGCGCTGTTAGGCGACCTTGCTGGTGGTCGAGGTTTCGCCATCAATGCATTTGCAGAGAGGGTCTGATATGGCGATTGATTACCTACGTATGCAGGCCAGAACAACGCGCATGCTCAGGCAGAACGGAGCGTTATACAACGTCACCCGCAAGGGTTCAGTAACGGTTATCGGTGGAGTCGAGCATAAAACGGATGATGTTCAGTTCACTGCGATCGGCGTTAAAACGGAATACGCACCCGGCGAAATAGATGGAACGGTCATCGTTAACGGCGACGTGCAGATCGTTTTTACGGCAGAGCAGGAAATTAAAATCGGCGACGTAGTCGATATTGATGGCACAGCCCACCGAGTTATCAAACCCAACCCGGCAAAACCTGCCTCGCTGGTACTCTGCTACAAAGCGCAGTTGAGGGCATAGCATGGGAGAGAACACGGCATTCCTCGCTGAAATCACAGCATTCGTCAATAAGGCGAAAACGAATCAGGAAGCAGTGGTGCGCGCCGTCGGAATCAAAATTCTTAACCAGCTGGTGGTGATGTCCCCAGTGGGCAACCCGGAGTTGTGGGAAGTTAACCAGACAGCCGTTTCCTATAATCGCGCTGTTTACGACCATAACGAGGCGCAGCGGGCAAATCCCGACAACCTGACCAAAACCGGGCGACTGAAGAAAAAAGCCCGGGTGGTGGATGGGATGGATATCAAAGCACCGCCGGGGTATACGGGCGGACGCTTTCGCGGTAACTGGCAGGTATCGTTTGATGCTCCGACAACTGATGAAACGGGACGAATAGACAAGACCGGCGACCTGACAAAAGCAGCCGGGAACTACACGCTGTCACTGTTCAAAGTCGGGATGAAGGCCATTTATTTCTGCAACAACGTCCCGTATGCATACCCGCTTGAAATGGGGCATTCCACACAGGCACCGGGCGGAATGGTCCGTATAACCGCTGCTGAGTTTCAACGCTTCTTTGAGGAAGCTATCAAGGAGGTGTCCTGGTGATTCCTGATATTGCATCTGCACTGGCCGCCAGACTGGGTACCTGGGCCGATGCCGAGGGCATTTCAGTTGCATGGGAGAACGTGCCGTTTACACCTCCTGCTAACGACATATACCTGGCCGTACACGATATGCCCGTTACGCCGCGGACAATCGATCTCGGATTGCGCTGCCGGACTTATTCAGGCGTGTACCAGATCAATGTCGTGGCGCCAGCCGGCTTAGGCCGTACCTCAGTCGTTTCTCTGGCGGGCAGATTAGTGGAATTGTTCCCTGAGGGGCAGGAAATTGCAGGAAGTGACTTCACCTGCTGGATCACCAGCACGCCAGCAATTTTTCGCGGTATCCCGACAGCTGTTTCCTACACCATTCCCATCAGCCTGAACTACCGGGCCGACATCATTAACTGACCCCGTCAAAATCATCGGCCATTGTGCCGGTTTTCTAATTTCACAGGAGTAACCATTATGGGCTTCGCACTGCCTAACGGCGCTCATGTTTATCTGGCCTCGGGCTACGGCCCAGCCATTACTTTCACCGGCGCGACGAATGCTGAGCACGCGGTGATCACCGTCAGCTCCGCGGACGATATCGCGGTCGGTGATATCGTTCACGTGAACTGCAACTGGTCGGGTATTGATAACGTTATCGCGAAAATCGACGCGATTGCGGAGAATGCTGTCACTCTTCGCAACATCAATACCACCAACAAAAACAAATACGCGGCTGGCGGCGGTTCCGGCTCTATTCGCAAAATTGAAGAATGGACCGAACTGCCACAAATCACTGAGGTATCGAAATCCGGTGGTGATCAGAACACCACGCAGATTCAGTTCCTCAGCGATGACCGTCAGCGCAACCTGAATACCTATAAATCTGCCGTCTCTCAGACTTACTCGATCGCTCACGATTCAAGTCT
Source organism: Enterobacter cloacae complex sp. GYL001 (assembly GCF_049237125.1). Taxonomy (NCBI): domain Bacteria; kingdom Pseudomonadati; phylum Pseudomonadota; class Gammaproteobacteria; order Enterobacterales; family Enterobacteriaceae; genus Enterobacter; species Enterobacter cloacae complex sp. GYL001. The sequence continues at coordinate 51,756 of NZ_JBMKGW010000021.1, forward strand.
CCCGGTATATCCGTTGCTGCGCCAGCTGGATGAAGACGAAGAGACTGTGGCGGCTTATATGTACGTTCCGAAGGCGAAGGAGAATCGTTACTGGGCGGCCACGGCATCTTTTGACGACACGCCGACCACGGCGGTGAACGAAGTCGAAACGGTAAGCGTCGTGCTGAACCTGCAATCGCCAGCAATGACGTTCTACAAAATCACAGGCGCCGCGGCATAAGCCAGGCATAACGATAGTCTAAGCCTCCTCCATGGAGGCTTTCTTTCACTAAGAGGCAACGATGGCGACTAAATTCACCCTTCAGCCCAAACCAACTTTTAAGGCCAACGTCTCGATCCCGCGCGCTGGCGATGAGGATGGCGTGCTGACATTCACATTCAATCACAAGCCACTCAAAGAACTGGCGGATCTGGAGAAAATGGAAGGCAAAACCGCCACTGATTTTCTGATGGAAATCATTGCTGGCTGGGCACTTCCCGATGCATTCAACGCGGAAAACCTGTCGGTGCTGCTGGAAAACTATCCGGCGGCAATGAAGGCAATCCCGGAAACCTACTACCGAGAGTTGATGGGGCAGCGCGAAAAAAACTGATAGCGGTTGCCTCTGCATTCTATACGCCTGAACCCACAGCGGCAGACCTGGCACCCTATGGGCTTACGCCGGATGACTATGACGATCAATACATCGACGTCTGGCCAGATGTATGGCCTTCATTCCTGGTGTTTCAGGCTGTCAGCACGCAGTGGCGCACGGGCATGGGAGGCGCATCAGGTCTTGATTACAACGTGCTGCCCTGGGTGATGCGCCTGCACAACGTCGACGACGAGGCAACCGCGCTTTCGGACATCCGAATCATGGAGTGCGCCGCACTAAAAGTTATGCATAAAGAGAGGGCGGAATGAGTAACGACATCGCCACGATTTCCCTGCGCGTAAATACCACTGAGCTGGAGCGTGGTAACCAGGCACTGGATCGCTTTCAGGAGACTGCGTCCGCCGCGGCAGGTAAAGCGGATGACCTGAACAGTACGTTCCGCACCGGGATCGACAACCAGAAAAAAAACAGCGAAAGCCTGAAACAGCAACGGCAGGAACTGCAAAACCTGCTGAATAAAATCAGCCCTGTTAACAAGGCGCTGGACGAGCTGGATACCATTCAGGAAAGCCTGTCTAAATTCCGGAGCAAAGGTCTGGTGGGTGACGAGGATTTTACTCGTTACAACAGCGTGCTTGAGACGACCCGCGCGAAACTGGCGCAGGTCATGGAATCTGAAACAGCAGAGGGCCGAGCTCGCATTGAGCAGGCACAGGCAGCGCAACGGGCAACTGCCGCAGGCAAAACTTTTATCGACTCACTTGAGGACCAGGTTGCAGCTATCGGAAAAACCCGTGCAGAGTTACTCGAACTGAAGGCGGCCCAGCTTGGCGTGTCGGACCGCGCTGCGCCAATAATTGCCCGACTAAAAGAGCAGGAAGAGTCCTGGAAATCTGGAGCTATCAGTGCGGGGCAGTACCGTAATGCCATGCGTTACCTGCCAATGCAAATGACGGATATTGTGACTTCACTGGCCTCCGGTATGCCGGTTTATATGGTCGCTATCCAGCAGGGTGGTCAGCTGCGTGATTCCTTTGGCGGAGTGGGTAACGCGCTAAAAGCGATGTTATCCATGGTAACCCCGGCACGTGTTGCGATTGGTGGTCTGGCTGGCGCTGTACTGATTGCGGCAAAAGCGGGATCGGACTATTTCACAGCATATGACGAAATCAATAAAGCTATCATCCGCACCGGAAACATTGCCGGTACGTCAGCGCTACAGATTATGGCATCCTCCCAGTCAATCTCTGCTTCAACTGGGACTACGGTGGGCACTGTCCAGAGTCTGATGACAGAGCTGGTTGGTATCGGCTCAATGACCCAGCAACAGCTTGAGAAAGCTACCAAAGCGACAGCGCTGGCAGTTGAAACTGGTATTGTTTCGGCTCAGGACATTACCAAGGCTTATAAGGATATTGAAAAGGATCCGGTTAAGGCTCTTCAGAACCTTAATGAGCAATTCAACTTTCTTACCGTTTCACAGCTTAAGCACATTGACGATTTAGTTAAGCAGAAAGACCAGACCGCTGCCGTTACTCAAGCTATGGATTTGTTTGGCGACACGATGGCAGAGCGTGGAGAGCAGGCTTACGACTCGCTGACACCATTTGGCCGCCTGTGGCTTGATATCAAGGGATGGGCGTCTGAGGCTATGCAGAGCATCGGTCAGTGGGTGGCTGAACTGGCATCAAACACGCTAAAGGAATTTAACGCAATTTATTACAGCGTCGCGATAGTTTTCCAGAAGCTGAACCAGATTATTTCTTCTTCTATCGCGGCTGCGATTAATCTCGTTCCTGACTGGGCGAAAACTGATACTTTGCAAGGATGGCAGGACTATAACGAACAAATGGCCGGCGCTTATGGTAACAGCGTATCTCAGCTGAAAAAGGACTGGGACGCAGCTGACATTAGCGCAGGCAAGTACCTCGATACATCCCGCAAGATAAGCTCCGCGACCACTGAGAAGGATCGGCAGACAGTCGCTTCGTTTGGCAAAAAAACGAAAACAGGAAAACAAGGCACTGTGTCGGCTGGCGACCGCAGTACTGACACTGCTCAGGCCGAATTGCTGGCGCTTCAGGCGCAGTTGCGTGCTCTTCAGCAGTATAAAGGGCTGAACGACACTATCAGCCAGCAGCGCAAAGATCTGTGGACCACTGAGGCGAAATTTCAGGTGCTGGAAGAAGCCTCGCGTTCACGTTCACTGACGAAGCAGGAACAATCCCTGCTGGCGAGTAAAGACCAGGTGCTTCAGTTGGCACGGCAGAAAGCCCTGTTGGGTGATCAGATTACCGCACAGGAACAGCTGAACAAGCGAATGGATACCTCTCAGAAATATGTTACGCAGATGGCTGAGAAACAGGCTGCTTTGGTTGGTGGAGCTGGAATGAGCGAGCGGTTAGCTCAGCGTGAACTCGCGAAAAGTCAGCTTGCCGCAGGTTGGGTGAACGCCGGCGGTTCTCTGGAGGACGTTGGTTATCAGAAGCAGCTCAAAGCGGCGAATAATTACTATGCCGCAGAGGACAGGTTGCGTGGCGACTGGTTGACCGGCGCGAAAAAGGGCTGGGCTGAATTTGAGGACTCCGCAACCAATGTTTACTCCCAAGTGCAGACGCTCACCAGTAATGCGTTCGCCGGCATGGCCAGCACTCTAACGGACTTCTTTACTACTGGAAAAGCTAACTTCTCAGATTTCCTGACAACCTTTTTGAAAGGAACTGCCCAGATGCTGACACAGTTGGCGCTGGTCAACGGAATGAAGTCTGCCTTTGGTGGGACCTCATTTGGTTCATTTTTTGGATTTTCTGATGGTGGCGCAGTTCCGGAATTTGATACTGGCGGCTACACGGGGGATGGAGGAAAGTATCAGCCAAAAGGCGTGGTGCATGGTGGCGAATTCGTATTCACCAAGGAGGCAACCAGTGCGCTGGGTGTTGGCAACCTTTACGCTTTGATGCGAGGTGCTCAGGGCTATGCAAACGGCGGGTATGTTGGTACTGCGCCAATGTATGGGCTACGAACATCAGGTGCTGGCGGCGTTAATGTCCAAACTTCCGTGGTGGTACAGAACCAGGGCAACCAGCAGCAATCTTCCGGGAGTAACGACGCTATTTCACGTGCTTACAAGCAGACTATCGATCAATCTGTTCGGGCAGGTATTGCGAAACAACTTCAGCCTGGCGGCCTTATATGGAATGCAACAAAATCAAGATAAGACGCTTCGGTGTTTTTTTTGATCATATTATTCATCGTGTTAAGATGTTTCCGATTGCAATTAAAGGAAACGTACAATGAAGAAGGTAGTGGCCTTAGCTCTTGGGGCTTTAATGTTGTCTGGCTGTACTGTTCGTGTTGCTGATATGACCGTTGGTAGTACCAAAAATTACAACCTGAATGCAGCTAAGTTTGAAAAAGGTCAACGTGTGACTGGTGAAGACAAAGCTCCAATTGTTATTTTCCCGCTGGGCATTCCAAGCGTTAAAACTGCAATGGATCGGGCTATTGAAAAAGATAAGTGTTCCGTAGGCTTAAGCGATGTTGTTATTTATCAATTAAACCACGCATTTCTGTTCGGCACATATGGTTACCGTGTTGAAGGCACGCAGATTATCGACAAGTCTCAGCTTGGTTGTGAAACCCGCTAATCTCCTTCTCATACTGTCACAAGCCACCTTCGGGTGGCTTTTTTTATGGAGCAAACATGGCCCTGGAAACGTTCACCTGGCGGACGCAGATACAGGCGGGAATGGAGGGAACGTTTAGCCATAAAACCCGCTCTGCAACCTTTGGCGACGGCTATGAGCAGATCGCCGGGGAAGGCATTAACCCTGAAAAACAGTCATGGCCTGTCACGCTCACGGGCAAAAAAACGGACATGCTTCAGGCCCTTAAATTCTTTCGTTCTCACGTCACAAAGGCATTTATCTGGACATCTCCAGTTGGCGAAACTGGTCTCTACCGGATTGAGGCCGAATCAATCAAGTCACAGCCCTTATCCAGCAACGTTCTGACTATTTCCGCAACATTCAAACAGGCGTACGCACCATGATCACAGCAGACTATCAAAGCCTTGAGCCCGGCAATAAAGTCCGGCTTATCGAAGTTGATGGCTCTACGTTCGGCGTGGATGATGTACTGCGATTTCACGCGTACAACCTCCCGCACACGGAAGAAGAAATCGCCGCTGCTGGCGGTGATGAATCAAAGCTGAAGGCGAAAAGTATCTGGTGGCAGGGGGAAGAATATGCCGCCTGGCCGTATCAAATTGAAGGGCTTGAAGCCTCCACAGACGGCAACAGCGCCCAGCCAACGCTCACGGTTGCAGATATCGATAGCAAGATTACAGCGCTGTGCCTTGCTTATGACGATATGCTACAGGCCAAAGTTACTATCCATGACACTTATTCACATTATCTAGATGCGAAGAACTTCCTCGCTGGTAACGCAACAGCTGATCCGCAACAGGTCAGAAAACGAGTTTTTTACATCGATGGCAAAAGCAGCGAAATTCCGGGCGAAAGTATCGAATTCGTACTCGATAGCCCGATGTCTTTGCAGGGTAAGATGATCCCCACGCGCCAGCTTCATTCCCTGTGCACCTGGTGCATGCGCAATAAGTACCGAACCGGTGACGGTTGCGATTATGCCGGAACCAGATACTTCGATAACAATAATAATCCTGTCGATGATCCCTCGCTTGATGTCTGTAACGGCACGCTCACGGCGTGCAAACTTCGCTTCGGAGAGAATGAAGAACTGCCGTTCGGTGGTTTCCCGGGTACTTCACTAATCAGGAGCTAATATGCGTCAGAAAACCATTGATGCGATTATGGCGCATGCAGCCGCTGAATATCCTCGTGAGTGTTGTGGTGTCGTGGCGCAAAAAAGCCGTGTTGAACGTTATTTCCCTTGCCGGAACCTTGCCGCGGCACCGGAGGAAAATTTTGTCCTCTGCCCGGAAGATTACGCAGTTGCTGAGGACTGGGGTACGGTGATCGCCATCGTTCACAGCCACCCTGACGCCACTACGCAGCCGAGCGAACTGGATAAAGCGCAATGCGACTCAACGCTTTTACCCTGGCATATCGTGAGCTGGCCGGAGGGGGATTTAAGGACCATCCAGCCGCGTGGAGAACTGCCGCTGCTCGAGCGCCCGTTTGTGCTTGGTCACTTTGACTGCTGGGGGCTGGTGATGAGCTATTACCGGCAAACGTACGGGATAGAGCTTCACGATTACCGGGTCGATTATCCCTGGTGGGAAAACGACTATCCGGACAACTTCTATCAGGATTGCTGGTACGAGTGCGGATTCCGTGAATTCGACGGGCCGCCGAAACCTAGCGATATGGTGATCATGCAGGTTCAGGCTGATAAGTGGAATCATGCGGGGATTCTGCTGGAAGGCAACATGCTACTGCATCACCTTTATGGACATCTGAGCCAGCGCGTACCTTATGGCGGATACTGGATGGAAAGGACCATGAAGATACTCAGACATAAAATTTTATTAGGGTGCGGTTAAAATCTGAGCATCTCCATTCAGAGGGGGCGAAATACTACAGCAATCTTTGTTGTTCTGCATTCCAACCAAGCCATACATTTTGTGCAAAAAGTGCTATTTATGCCATTCTTGAAAGCTCAGGACGGCTCATAGGCACCGCCTATCTCCTGAGAACGTGGCAATAGTTTACTATTACCTGAGGGGTAAATTCTGCGAAAAGGTGGTTAACTTGCAAAGTGGCCGCGATAAATTTCGTCGAACTTGCATCTATCTTCAGACATGGGCCCATTGCTCAAATATGACGAATGGTATTAAATTGTCCTCAACCACTCGAAGTGGTCATGAAATCTTTGGGTGTGTTTACATCCTACAATTTAAGAAAGCACTGCCAAACGTGCATGAGGGTGATAATCATGGGTCACGCATTAAAAAAGGCAGATCGCTTGTACATTCCGCCTCGTGACAAATCCACGGTGGCGAAACCTCGTGCAGCGATCAGCGAAACATGTTCACATACTGGTCAAGTTAAAAACGCCTTTGAGTTTGGGTTTGCTCGTTACGAGAAGGCGATGGAAGAACTTTCAAAGGTCTGAGTAGAAACGGATGACGATAGAGTATGTTGAGGGAGTCAATTATCTTTCCATTGACGATATCGTTTACATCAACAGGTCTCTGATCGAGACTCAGACGCCAAATGAACCAATAGGCGTCCTGAATCCGAATAACCTCAGCTCTTCACAGTCACGACCAAGTACCATTCGATATTATGAGCAGACAGACGATATGTTTCGTCTGTCTGCTGTTCTAATTGAAAGCCTGATCCAGAATCATCCATTCGCAAATGCAAACAAACGCACTGCCATGATGGCTGGTTACGTATTTCTGTTGCTGAATGGATATGAGCTTACAGCACCCAGTGATGAGGTCGTAACCATCGCTGAGGGGTTGGCTCGTAAGGATTATTCAGTGGATGACTTGGAAAATTGGTTGTGTCACTGGTCTCGAGAGTACGATTCAAGAACGTTATGTGCAACTGGCGGAAATTCGCTACAGGCTCTCGTGGCAACCTCACACTACATCCGAATCATATCGAACAAATGAATCCGCTGAGAGGCGGTTTTTTGCTGACTAATACTGAATAATATAACCCGCTTCGGCGGGTTTTTTTATGGGGTAAATATGGCAATTTCACTCGATAAAGAACCGCTCAGAACCGTCCGGCTTTATGGCGTGCTGGGCGCCACCTTCGGGCGTGAATATCGTTTATCAGTAGCTTCACCAAAAGAGGCCATCCGCGCCCTGAGCGTTATCGTGCCGGGTTTTGAGCGTTTCCTGAATACCAGTAAGCAACGAGGTTTAACTTATGCGGTATTCAGCGGGAAACGAAACCTCGTAAACGATGAGCTCAGTATGGACAGGAGCACAGAGGAAATCCGCATCGCGCCGGTGATCATCGGCAGTAAGCGAGCCGGGGTTTTTCAGACAATCCTCGGGGTTGCCCTTGTCGCTGTTGCTGCGTTCGTCACGGGAGGGGCCGCGATCGGGATTGGTGGGACTGCTTTTGCTGGTGGATGGGGAGCTGTGGCGGGGATTGGGGCATCAATGGCGATCGGCGGCGTAGTCCAGATGCTTTCTCCACAGACTACCGGGCTAGCCAGCAAGCAATCAGCAGATAACCGCGCCAGCTATGCATTTGGTGGAGTGACGAACACAACCTCGCAGGGAAACCCTGTCCCCATTCTCTATGGTAAGCGGCGAATCGGCGGCGCTGTTGCTTCTGCCGGGATTTACGTAGAAGACCAGCAATAACAAATATTTGTCAATCAGGCCACCTTCGGGTGGCTTTTTTTATGGGCGCGATATGGCTAAAACAATTACCGGACGTAAAGGCGGCAGCTCGAGTTCCCGCACTCCCGTCGAGCAGCCCGATGATCTCCAGTCCGTTGCGAAAGCGAAAATACTGATGGTTCTCGGTGAAGGGGAGTTTGCTGGTGGGCTGACTGCGAGGGATATCTATCTTGACGGCACACCTTTACAAAACGCTGATGGTTCCGAGAACTTCAGCGGTGTCGTGTGGGAGTTTCGCCCAGGGACACAGGCTCAGGATTACATTCAGGGGATACCTGGCACAGAAAATGAAATCAGCGTCGGTACCGAAATATCCAGCGAAACAGCCTGGACGCATACCTTCACCAATACGCAGCTTTCGGCGGTTCGCCTGCGCCTGAAGTGGCCATCTCTTTTCAAACAGCAGGATAACGGGGATTTAGTAGGGTACTCCATCAACTATGTGGTGGAGCTTCAGATGGACGGTGGTAGCTGGCAACAGGTCCTTGATACTAATGTGACCGGGAAAACCACATCAGGTTATGAACGCAGCCATCGTATCGATTTACCGAAAGCTGGCAGTACCTGGACCATCAGACTGCGCAAGATTACCGCTGACGCAAACAGTGCCAAAATCGGCGACACGATGACGCTTCAAAGTTATACAGAGGTCATCGATGCCAAACTGCGCTATCCAAACACAGCTCTATTGTACATCGAGTTTGATTCCAGCCAGTTCAATGGCTCCATTCCACAAATTGCCTGTGAACCACGTGGACGTGTCATCCGCGTACCGGATACTTACGATCCGGAAACAAGAACTTATAGCGGTACGTGGCTTGGGACATTCAAATGGGCCTGGACAGATAACCCCGCGTGGATATTCTACGACCTGGTGGTTAGCGACCGTTTCGGGCTTGGGGATCGTCTCACAACAGCGAACATAGACAAATGGACACTTTACCAGGTTGCACAGTATTGCGATCAGATGGTGCCGGATGGCAAAGGCGGAAGTGGCACCGAACCACGTTATACCTGCAACGTCTACATTCAGGAACGCAACGACGCTTATACGGTCCTGCGTGATTTTGCTGCTATCTTCCGCGGGATGACCTACTGGGGCGACGACCAGATTGTGGCGCTGGCGGACATGCCGAGGGATGTTGATTTTACATACACGCATGCGAACGTTATCGATGGCCGGTTTATCTATTCCAGCAGCACCACAAAGAACCGTTATACCAATGCGCTCGTATCCTGGTCTGATCCCGATAACGCCTATTCTGATGCGATGGAACCTGTTTTTGAACAGGCGCTGGTTTCGCGTTATGGTTTTAATCAACTTGAGATAACAGCTATTGGTTGTACCCGGCAATCGGAGGCGAACCGAAAAGGGCGATGGGGGATCCTGACCAACAACAAAGATCGCGTTGTTACTTTCAATGTAGGGGAAGATGGCAACATTCCACAGCCTGGCTATGTAATCGCCGTAGCGGACCGAAATCTCTCCGGGCGCGACCTGGGCGGCCGTATCTCTGCGGTGAATGGTCGCGTGCTAACGCTGGACAGGGCGCCGGATGCTTCGCCAGCCGACAGGATGATTGTCAATCTTCCATCGGGTGTTTCACAGTCACGCACCATTCAGTCGATAACGGGCAATAAAGTGACCGTTACGACCGCTTACAGTGAAACGCCTGTGGCTGAGGCCGTATGGGTCATTGAGTCTGATGAGCTCTACGCACAGCAGTATCGCGTTATTACGGTAACTGATAATAATGACGGCACGTTCACAATCGTCGGTGCAAATCACGATCCGGATAAATTTGATCGCATTGATACCGGAGCCATCATTGACCAGCGGCCGGTGAGCGTGATCCCGCCTGGCAACCAGTCGCCGCCTGCGAACATCGTGATCAGCTCGTTTTCCGTGGTGCAGCAGAACATTAGCGTCGAAACCATGCGCGTGAGCTGGGACCAGGCGCAGAACGCTATCGCCTATGAAGCGCAATGGCGCCGCAACGAAGGGAACTGGGTTAACGTGCCGCGCAGCTCCACCACGTCATTCGACGTTCCTGGGATTTATGCCGGGCGTTATCTGGTACGGGTGCGCGCCATCAATGCCGCAGAAATTTCTTCCGGGTGGGGCTATTCAGAAGAGAAAACGCTGACCGGTAAAGTGGGCAATCCCCCGAAACCGGTCGGCTTCATCGCTTCTGATAATGTGGTTTTCGGTATCGAGCTGAGCTGGGGATTCCCGGCGAACACCGACGACACGCTGAAGACGGAAATTCAGTACAGCCTGACAGGGACGGAAGACGATGCGATGCTGCTGGCAGACGTACCCTATCCGCAGCGCAAGTATCAGCAGATGGGCCTTAAGGCAGGGCAAATTTTCTGGTACCGCGCGCAGCTGGTGGACCGCAGCGGAAACGAGTCAGGGTATACAGACTTTGTGCGCGGGCAGGCCAGCATCGATGTATCCGATATCACAGATGCAATCCTGGAGGACATGAAAGGCTCCGATACGTTCAAAGACCTGATCGAGAACGCGGTGGACAGCAATGAAAAAATTGCTGGCATGGCTGACGACATCAAACAGGCCAACGACGAACTGGCGCAACAGGCGCAGGAAATAGCAAAAAACGCCCAGGAAATCGGTAAGGTTCAGACCAGCGTTACTAACCTGTCGAGCACGGTCGGAGATGTGTCATCCTCTCTTTCAGAGCTTGAGCAGACCGTCGCAACGGCTGATACGGCGCTGGGCCAGCGCATCGATAACATCAGCGTGTCTGTGGACGGCATGGCGGGGGGAGTGAAGAACTCCGCCATCGCGATTATTCAGGGCAACCTGGCGCAGGTGGCCGCGCGCAAAACACTGTCGGCATCGGTCGCCGGTAACAGCGCGCAGCTGGACCGCATTGATGAGGTGATCGTCAACGAGAGGGAGGCAACGGCGCGTTCGCTGCTGAGTTTGCAGACTGACGTGAACGGCAACAAGGCATCCATCAACAGCCTGAACCAGACCTTCTCCGATTACCAGCAGGCCACCGCCACGCAGATAAACGGCATCACGGCGACCGTCAACGGACACACATCAGCCATCACAACCAACGCTCAGGCCATAGCGAACGTTAATGGTGATCTGAAAGCGATGTATAACATCAAGGTTGGCGTCTCCAGTAATGGACAGTATTACGCCGCAGGGATGGGGATCGGCGTCGAGAACACGCCATCCGGCATGCAGTCACAGGTCATCTTCCTGGCTGACCGCTTCGCCGTAACGCACCAGGCCGGAGCCACAGTGACCTTACCGTTCGTTATCCAGAACGGGCAGGTGTTCATCAGAGACGCGCTGATAGGTGATGGCACCATCAGCAACGCCAAGATCGGCAACTACATCCAGTCCAATAACTATGTTGCTGGCTCAGTCGGGTGGAGGCTGGATAAGGGCGGTACGTTTGAGAACTACGGTTCGACAGCTGGTGAGGGGTCCATGAAACAGACAAACCAGACAATCAGCGTGCGGGACTCCAGGAATGTGTTGAGGGTGCAGATCGGGAGAATCACGGGAACATGGTAACGGGAGGCCTCTTACGGGGCCTCTTTTTTTTCAGGAGGACTGGATGGCGGAATATGGTGTTCAGACATGGGACGCCTCAGGCAATGTAAATAACTATGGTGTTAAGCCTGTCAGCGTTTGTGGCTATCTCCAGCTGGCTCAGAACCAGAAAACAGGCTCTTACACCGTAGCGCTTCCACCGGGTTGCAGGCTGACCTATTTTCAGAGCATGAACGGCGATCAGTTTGGAACGAGTCGGAGGAAGATCACCATTTCGGGGGGAACAGCAACAGTGTCAGCAATAGGCGATACCGACTACTCAGCAGGGACTGAGCCTGCGGCAGCGGCTTATCTCATTTTCCAGATCGAGAGGGCATAAATGGTGGAGTATGGCGTTTTACTGACGACCACGAGCGGGGAAGTATGGGTGACCGCGAACAGCTCGCCAATCGCTCTTCAGGCGCGAAAGACAGCGGCACTTCAGGGAACATCGGGGTTCAATACCAAAGTGACGCACACATTCCCCGCAGGTCAGCCTGTTGTCGCCTTCGTTCATTGCACGGTTGAGGTCGAAATCACCCAGACGATAAGCGGGAACACCATCACGATTGATTTTCTCAGACCGAATGCGACCGGCACAGCGTACGTTTATTTTTTCTCTATTTTCCCGCAGACAAAGCCAGACTACGGGCTGGCTGTGTGGGATGCATCAGGGACGCTGATTTTAACAAACGAAACGCGCACGCTGAGCGATGTTGTCACCCTCGGTACCGCCGGGGTGGATGCCAGCTCAGGATACAACATCAATACAACTCTGGCGGGGAAGTGGGCCTGTATGCCTGCCATGCTGGGGCTAATTACCGGGGTTATATCGGCTGGCGGTCAGCCGCAGCCATACATGGCCATATACAAGAGCATGGCAAAACTTGAGGGAAGCAATACGCGGATATTCGCCAGACCGCAGACAACCCCCGGCGGCAACCTTCAAAACGTCGCGTATTCGAATCTGAGGAACGTGATTATGGCCATTAACTGCGCCAACTATGATTGATCGTTTTGAACGATCAATTTCGAATAATTGATCTACCAAATCAATTATATCCCGTTGATTCATATTGTTATTGTGTAGCTTCATGAATGCCCTGGGATATAACAACTATGAAAAATATGATTCTTTGCCTGGCGGTAGCGGTATTGCTCTCCGGTTGCGCTGGCGTTATTGAGAAGCAGCAACCTGTATGCACCGGAACAGCCCTGGTTGGCGGACAGGAAAGCAGCGTCCAGATCTACGGAGTCCGCAAGCAAAATAATCAGACGCAGTACCGCGCCGGTTATCCCTTTAACTGGTCATGGGTGAGCGCCAACACGTTCACCAGCACCACCTGCCACTAACCCATTCAGTTTTGAACAAACCCCGCTCCGGCGGGGTTTTTTATTGCCTGGAGAAAATATGCTTTATAACACTGGCACCATCGCCATTAACGGAAATACAGCCACCGGCACCGGCACGAACTGGACGGCACCGGCCAGCCAGATTCGGGTTGGCCAGACGTTGTTTGTTCTTTCTAACCCGGTACAGATGTTTCAGATCACGGCCATCAACAGTGCGACGTCACTGACGGTTACACCCGCAGCGTCTCCGGCGCTCAGCGGCCAGAAGTACGGCATTCTTGTTACTGATAGTCTCTCGGTCGATGGCCTGGCGCAGAGCATGTCTCAGCTCATCAACGAGTATGACGAGAACATCGGCGCGTGGGAGACGTTCGCCACCACCTCAGCAAACCAGAACATCACCGTTACCATCAACGGCACTCGTGTAACTATTCCGGCGATCGGTAAGCTGGCGCAGAAGGGGAGTAATGGAGCTATCCCGATTGGGCAGGGCGGGACCGGGGCAACGAATGTCGCTGACGCTCGCACAAACCTCGGTTT
>NZ_JBMKGW010000022.1:0-51432 GCF_049237125.1 Enterobacter cloacae complex sp. GYL001
AAATTAAAAGGTCTGAGTCCAATTGAATATCGAACCCAGACCTATGTGCCTCGTGTTTAACTGTCCAACTTTTTGGGGTCAGTACAACCCGAGGCCCCTGTATGCTAGTCACATTCAGAGTAGCCTCTTGCCTGCTTAAATGCAAGGAGAAGAAGGCCATTGTTAACACCAAGCTGTAATGTCCCCTTTGAACCATTCTAAAATGTCCCCAGACAATTCTCTGGGGGATTTTTCATGATCAAAGAGACTGTTACGATGAGTCATAAGGAACTCGACCGACTTCACATTATTCAGGAGTCACTTAATCGCCATATTACTCAGGAACAAGCTGCGGCACGCATTGGCATTTCTATTCGGCAGGTTAAACGTCTGGTGCAACGGTATAGAAATGAAGGGCCTTCTGGTCTAGTTTCCCGCCGACGTGGAAAGCGTCCCAATAATTCCTTTTCTACCGAATTCAGAGCAACAGTAATTTCACTCCTCAAAGGCCGCTACGCTGATTTTGGACCTACGCTTGCGTGCGAAAAATTGCGCGAGATACACGGCTTGTGTTTATCCATTGAAACTCTCAGGAAGTGGATGGTAGAGGAGGGCATATGGCGCGAACGTCGTCGTAAGTTTGCCCGAATTTATCAGCGCCGGATGCGGCGCCCATCCTACGGTGAACTCATCCAGATTGATGGCTCGCCTCATGACTGGTTTGAAGGTCGGGGCCCCAAATGCACACTGATAGTCTTTATCGATGATGCTACCAGCGCTCTGATGGCGCTACGATTCGCTCCTGCAGAAACAACCCGGGCTTACATGGAAACCCTCCGGGGTTACCTTAATGATCATGGCGTACCACTGGCTCTCTATTCTGACAGACACAGTATATTCAGAGTAAATAACCCGGAGCGGGAAGGAGAGTTGACTCAGTTCACACGTGCGATAAAGACACTGGGCATCGAGCCAATCCATGCCAACAGCCCGCAGGCAAAAGGGCGGGTAGAGCGTGCCAATCAGACACTGCAGGACAGGCTGGTCAAAGAAATGCGGCTTCAGGGTATCAGTGATATTGAAACAGCAAACGCATGGTTGCCGACCTTTATTGAAGCCTATAACAACCGGTTTGCTACGCCGCCTCGTATTGCTGATAACGCCCATCTTGATGTACACCATTCTGAAGAGGAACTGGGTTATATCTTCAGCCTCCAGGCGAAGCGCGTTCTCTCCAAAAATCTCACTTTCCAGTACAAAAGCAGTGCGTTTCAGATTCGCAGTGAAGGCCGGGGATATCGACTTCGGCATTCGGTTGTCACGGTATGCGAAAGCTTTAACGGTGAAATTAAGGTTCTGTATGATGGGAAAGCGTTGGGATGGGAAAAATATGTTGATGGCCCGGAGCCTATACCACTGGATGATGAAAAAAGTGTCCATGAACGTGTGGATAATGCCCGTTTTGATTTACGCTCAAAATTCTACGTAAAACCTAAAGCTGACCATCCTTGGCTCACGCGCCGCACGCAAAGTAATCAGCAAGTGAAGCCCCCTAAATTACCCAGAAAGAAGGCTGATCCCGATAAAATGGACTGAAACCAGGCGTTATTCAGTTGAGTGCATATCCAGTCATAGGATAGATTCTTACGTAGCGTTTCTGGCGTGCATTTTCGGGTGGTTTGTTACTGTTTTTAACGGGGACACGTCAGAAACGCGCTCAGGCCGTCTGAGCGGTACGCGTAATGCGGCGTTATGGTAAATAGCCTATGCTAATGTCCGCTAAGAGCGAGATATAGTCATTCGTACCCTGAGAATTACACTTTGAAGTGATTCAGGGTATGCGCTTACTGGTTACGAATATTGAGCGAGAATCATGTGATGATCGCCGCTTTTCTTTCGAGCCAGTAGGTGCTCCACGTTCGCTAACGAATACTCAGGGCATGCAGATAAACTGCTGGCTATATTTCTTTCGAAGAGCGTGGAATGCATACCAATCCCCGATAAAAAGGAGTTGGTGATGACTGTGACTAATCAATTTGCTGCGCACGTTGGTCTGGACTGGGCTGATAAAAAACACGATGTCTGTGTTCAGTTTAAAAACGGTGAACGCGTATTCGATGTGATTGAACATACAGCAGAAGCGCTTGATGCCTGGCTTACTGAGTTACACCAGAAAGTAAAAGGTAGAATCGCAATAGCTCTCGAACTGAAGAAGGGCCCCGTGGTATATGCTCTTCAAAAATACCCCTTTATCACCGTTTTCCCCGTCCACGCATTGTCCCTGGCTCGTTATCGGCAAGCCTTCTCGCCCAGCGGCGCTAAAGATGATCCGCAGGATGCCGAGCTGGCATTAGAGTTAATGCTGCGTTACCCCCAGAAGATAAAAGCTATTGAACCCGACAATGCGGATATTCGCTTACTTCAGCAACTGGTTGAGCAACGTCGTCAGTTGGTTGAAGATAAACGACGCTTTGTGAACCGGATAATCAACACGCTTAAACAGTATTATCCTCAGCCACTGGAGTGGTTCTCACATCGGGGTAGCTTACTGTTGTGTGAGCTGATTATCCGGTGGCCCAGTCTGCAACAACTGAAACGAGCCAGACGCGACACGATCCGCAACTTTCTGAATGCCAAAGGTGGTCGCGCTATGGCCCTTACCGAGCAACGTGTTGCGAGTATTGATAATGCGATCCCATTGACTACAGACCCGAGTGTTATAGAGGCTAATGCTTTGATGGCAGCAGCACTGGCGACACAAATTAAAGTCGTGAGTGAAATCATCAAAACCTATGACGAACGAATCGAAACGCTGTTTGACACATTGCCAGATGCGGGGCTGTTCAAATCACTTCCGGGCATGGGACCGTGCATGGGCCCACGGATGCTTGCTGCACTTGGTGATAATCGTGACCGGTTTAACAGCGCTGAAGAAATTCAAAACTACGCAGGTATAGCACCGGTGACCGAACGAAGCGGCCAAAAATCATGGGTTCACTGGCGATGGCAATGTGCCAAGTTCGTCAGGCAGACCTTTGTTGAATGGGCTGCCAAGACGGTTAATTCATCATACTGGGCCAAACTGTATTATCAGGGCCTTAGAGAAAAGGGCAAATCTCATCAGTCTGCGATCCGGGCACTGGCGTTCAAATGGATAAGGATCATTTACCGCTGCTGGAAGGCCAGAACCTGTTATGACGAAGCGAAATATTTGCTGGCTCTCGAAGCGAGACACTCGCCCTTACTGAAGCCATAAAAAGCTTGTCGAATGTCTCAGGGCGTGAAGCGGACATTGCAGACTGCCCAGTAGAAAAAGTGCTATCAGAATTATCTAAAGGAAGATCGTATTTACCATGTCTCATTCTAACTGTTTAATAAATTACAAAAATTAAAATTTCCATTTAATATCATCGCGTTAAGCAAGAGAATTAAACCTCTCATTTAATTTATGATTCTTATTTAATTCATGAGTTGGTGTAAAAATAGGTTGCCGCACTATAGAAAGACACATATTTAAACCCAGCAGGAAATCATATTTGAAAGTAATGTGTTTAAGGGGCTGCGTAACAAGAACAGCAAGTAAACACATAGTAATAACAGTTACCATTCCCATTTCGCAAGTGGCCATATCAGAGGTGAACTAATGCCTGCTGCAATTTTAAGAATTAAGGTTATCCTAATAATTCTTTTGTATGATTAAGATCATCGATAAATTTACTAAGGACTCATTAATGAAATTGCGACTCTGGAATCTATTACCCCATGATTACGCTCCTTTTTTTCGTATTCTTCACATCATTGTGGCATTTCTAATATTATCACAAATTATTAACTCTAATCTGACAGAGACCGAAGCAATTGGTGAACATAGTCTTGAAGGAGTTATAACCTGGATGCACATTATTTCAGGGTTAGGACTGATTATTTGTGGTTTTATTATGTTAAGTTGGATGCTTACTCAAAGAGGTTTTACTTATTATTTTTCATGGGTAGGGCTTGACTTTAGTGGTATTAAGCAAGATATAAAAACGTTGACTAGTTTCCGACTGCCCGATGCACATTCGGGAGGTATTGCCAGTACAATCCAAGGATTTGGAGTTCTAGCATTGCTAATTGTAGCACTTTCAGGTGGCCTATGGTTCTTGTTGAATACCATGCAGTCAAATCTGGCTGAAACAGTAATCCACTGGCATAAGTTCTTTACTACTTTCATTGAGGTCTATTTTTATGCACATGGTGCAATGGGAGTTTTGCATATTTTAATTGAAAAATATAAAAGCCGCTCAGTTAACCTAAGTGACTAATCTGTTGTGAGATAATATTACTTCAAGTTGAAGAAAACCCTAAAAATAAAATTTAGTTTACTAGAAGATGAAACAGCACTTGCAGAGACTTTTTAATTAAATTTAATAAAAACGAAAAAATATTCATGGCGAAATGATTGTTTAATTATCTATCATGGATAGAAATGTGAGTTAGTCGTCCTATTTTAGGAAGTTAATAATGACTAAAACAAAAGGGTTACCTCGTCCGCTGACGCACTACGCTTGGCTTTCCATTGCCACGGCTATTGCCACTATCGGACTCAAAGGTGTGGCGTGGAAAATGACCGGTTCGGTCGGTCTGCTATCTGATGCCATCGAATCCGTAGTTAACCTCGCAGGAGCCCTAATGGCGCTCTGGATGCTGACCTTGGCTGCGCTTCCGGCCGATGAGAACCATGCATATGGGCACGGCAAAGCCGAATATTTCTCGAGTGCTTTCGAAGGATTTCTGATCCTATTGGCGGCAGCCAGTATCGCCTATACCGCAGTTGAGCGGATGTTAACTCCACAGCCGCTTGAGGAGATTGGTCTCGGATTACTGGTTTCAACAGTCGCATCAATCCTTAATTTTGTGACGGCTCGCATTTTGTTAAGGGCTGGCAGGCAGCACAACTCTATCACTCTTGAGGCAGATGCTCATCACCTGCTGACCGATGTCTGGACGTCGGTCGGTGTCATTTTTGGTGTCGGACTGGTTTATCTGACCGGCTGGTTTTGGGTCGATCCGATCGTTGCATTGCTGGTCGCAGCCAACATCGTTTGGACTGGTTATCAGCTTATGAGTCGTTCAGCTGCAGGTCTGATGGACGTATCGCTACCCACGGAAGAACTCAAAAAAATCGAGTCACTGCTGGCAGGATATCGTGAACAGGGGCTTGATTTCCATGCACTACGTACACGCCAGGCTGGCGGGCGGGCGTTTATGACAATGCACATCCTAGTTCCTGGGCGATGGACTGTTCAATATGGGCACGACTGGGCCGAGCGTATAGAGAATGATATCCGCACCGCACTGCCTTTTATCCATATCACCACTCATGTGGAACCGTTGGAAGATCCCGCGTCAATGAACGACCAAACGCTCGACATTTCTGATCACTAAACTAACCACATGTCGCTGGTCGGGCAGGGTAACAAACCTCGCTCTACAAAAATTTCAGGTATTCTCTATAATTCTGAGGGTACTTGATGTGACCTGCGCCCAATTGTTGGGCACGCAATATTTTTAAAAAGTCCGCTTCTGGCACAAAGCGGACAGTGATCACCGTTCTTACGACTACTTTCTGACTTACTTCGTGACTTGCCCTAAGCATGTTGTAGTGCGATACTTGTAATGACATTTGTAATTACAAGGGGTGTAAGACATGGGTAGCATTAACCTACGTATTGACGATGAACTTAAAGCGCGTTCTTACGCCGCGCTTGAAAAAATGGGCGTAACTCCTTCTGAAGCGCTTCGTCTCATGCTCGAGTATATCGCTGACAATGAACGCTTGCCGTTCAAACAGACACTCCTGAGTGATGAAGATGCTGAACTTGTGGAGATAGTGAAAGAACGACTTCGTAATCCTAAGCCAGTACGTGTGACGCTGGATGAACTCTGATGGCGTATTTTCTGGATTTTGACGAGCGGGCACTAAAGGAATGGCGAAAGCTGGGCTCGACGGTACGTGAACAGTTGAAAAAGAAGCTGGTTGAAGTACTTGAGTCACCCCGGATTGAAGCAAACAAGCTCCGTGGTATGCCTGATTGTTACAAGATTAAGCTCCGGTCTTCAGGCTATCGCCTTGTATACCAGGTTATAGACGAGAAAGTTGTCGTTTTCGTGATTTCTGTTGGGAAAAGAGAACGCTCGGAAGTATATAGCGAGGCGGTCAAACGCATTCTCTGAACCAAAGCATGACATCTCTGTTTCGCACCGATGGTGACACTTCTGCTTTGCGTTGACAGGAGAAGAAGGCCATGAAAATGCCGAACCAACCCATTGTTTTGTGCATATTAATAGTTTGTTTAACGCTGTTGATATTCACCTGGCTCACACGAAACTCGCTTTGCGAGTTGCGGATGAAAGACGGAACAAGGGAGGTATCTGCTATCCTGGCCTACGAATCCGGTAAGTAGCTGACAAAGAGGGGGGCAACCCCCTCTTTTCGGGGTGTGGATTAGTATGCCATCGGCACCTTTTGAAAGGGTTTCTCCAGTCGGGGAAACCCTTTTTTCCTCCCGTCTTGTGGCATATAGCCTTTTGTATAAATCAAGAACCAGACCCAAAGAGTCCCACTTCACGCAAACCGTTCAAAAGCCTTAGCGTAATCCAGTCGGGAAAAATTTCACCGGTGCTCGTCCGGGCACGTACCGGAAACAATGGACTTCTCACTGGTCGGTAGCTCATAGAACGTAGCCATTGCGGTCAGTCCTTATTCTGTACCCAGTAGAGTTTTATGGCCGTCTGGCAAATCGTTCAAACATTGTCATTTCTGTTCTCGCTGCATCCGGTCAAATGATACGGTGAATTCAGCTCATGGGCATTCGCATCGCAGTCTACGAAGGCACCAGAAGTTTGAGGATGTTACGCAAAGAACAGTTATCAGGTTTGCTGGTGGGCGTAATGCCTACCTCTACTTTACTTCATAGGGATTCTTCTGCGGGGAAGCAAGAATTGACTCAACGTTGTCCGGTCGTACCAGATTTGTCGCGGAAAGCGCCTTTTTGTGAGGGGGGCCGCAGCGCTAAACCTTTTCCTGGAACGACATGAAGGACAGCAGAGCGTCCGCCCTGGAGGACAGCTCAATACAGTCTCCACGCTGCGGTTCTATCTCTTCGTCAATGGTTTCATTGTACCAAATACGCAGCCGCCATCCCTTCGCAGGGAAAGCGCTCTGCATCGCCAGGACCATCCCCTCCGGCGACAGCAGTTCTCGACAGAGGTAGCAGGCCCCGATCCGGGTTGAATCCCGCAGCCACATTACGGGATACTCTTTAACCAGTTGGTCATACACGCATTCTGCCATATGAAAGTAATTTTCGTCAGCCCTGCAAAAATCACACATTCGATTTCCTTAAATGGTGTTCATCGAGATAATTCAGAAAGTTGATTCGCCAAACTACGGGGCATTTCTTTAATGGCGGAGCTTTACATCACTATTTCTGTCATTTTCAAATCCGCCGGATACAGCAATAATTGCACCGAACAGCGGTTTGAACTGCAATGCATCCGTAGGGTATGCGACAATAATAAGGCTCTTCCCGTACTCTTAAAAATGGAAGAGTTTAAAACCCATACTGCTGGGATGAGCGAAGCACGGTACATTATGCCAGCGTATAAGGGCCGTCATAACTTGTTTTTTTCTAGAACACGGCGAAGTTTTCTTACCTGGGAAGCTGTGGAAAGCGTACCGGTTCGGGGATGGCATGCGCTTGCCTTTTCACCTGGTTTGAGTACATAGGCTAATGCCAGCTCGTTCAGAGCCGCCTCAGCTTTCAACAGGGCCTCAATGGCCGTGTTCAGGTATACAGTTCGGCTCTCATGGTTCATCAGGATTTTCCTCACAAGGGTAAAAATGACAGGCGATACCTGCCGTTTACCCTTTGTCTCCGTTAAGAATGGCATCACGGCAGGCTTCCCAGATTACCTGGGCATTAGCATCACACTCCACGAACCCGCCGCACTGATCGTATATCACCTGGTATACCTCAGGGGGAATCTTCCCAGGCGCAACCGGAGTTGAGCGTTTGCCTTTATGAATCTCATCTGCGGTATCACAGACAGCGTCGAGATGCCGCGACATCCACTCAGATAATTTCAGACCCTCTCGATTTGCCTGTTTTACATAGCGAACCTTTCTGGAAACCGTAGATCGCATCTGAATCTGTGTCACAGCTGGCACATCTTCTTTCATGGCATTCTGTAATGCAGCTTTGGGCTTTTTCATGTTCATGGTTGCTTTAAATTATTCTGGAGTTCGTCTGATATAAATGCTGACGTGATCTGTCAGCGTTGCTTAAATAGTTTATCGCCTTCCGCCAGTTCGCCGTTGAGCTGTTCAATCACGCTCCAGATGAGCCGATCATCCGGCGTTGAGCCTGCACACTCTTTCACGACCGCCACGGGTCTAAATTCTTCAGGGTCTGCCTGCCCGGAGGTGAAGAGCCTGCTCTCAATCCAGTGGGCCCCCTCTGTGCAGCAGTGGCAACTGGTTTCAGGTGGTTCATCCAGACCGTCCACTCCACAGGCTGAGCAGGTGAACAGTTTGCGAGACCCACCAGCCAGTGGCGTATCGCAAGCTGCTGGAAGTGCGCCAGCATTGCGCCAGTACAGCACATGATTTGAATCGTAGCAGTGTCCATGAAGCAGAAGCGAAACGCCGCAACTGCGAGTTTCAATGGCTTTGCCTGTGCCAAGGTATTGCCCGATCTCGTCCCATACGTCCACTAAGGTGTCAGGCAGCGGACGCGTAACAGGGAACTTAGCGCAGTCGTCCGGGGTGCCTTTAATGCAGCAGAGGGCCGAATACGCAAGCTCCTGCATTTCGTAGGAGTACTGACCACATACCACGCGTTCCAGTTTGTCGATTAGTTGTTCTTTATTCATCATACTCAGCCTTATTAAACAAATTCATTACGCCACTGGCACCATCTGGCCGGAGCAGACTGCGGCCCGGTAGTAGAGCCGCAGGGGGTGTCGCTGGACTAACAGGTGCTCAGTGAGTCCCGCACTTCCTCATGACTGGTCATTTTCAGAAGAAGCTTTCCAGGGCAGCGTGGTTCCGCCTGTGAACGGGTGACGTCTTCGTTGATTGCCTGGATATGAGCAGATTCAACGGTCCGACGCTGTACGACATGGTTGCTCAGGTTGAATTCGCACTGGAGCCTTCTGGCATCAGAATCCGCGTTCATTGCAATACGTTCATCAAAGCGGCGGTTCATTCGCAGAGCCTCTTCGTGAGCTGCATCAACAAGGGTGCGTCTGGTGACATAGTCGTTACCAGCAAAAAACGATAGCTGAGCGTGTTCCGAAGAGTAGTCGGAGCTTCCCTTACAACGGGCAATCGCGGCTTCAGAGTGCAGGATTAATGAACTCAACCGTGAACAGACGTCATTGATGGTGCCGGTTTTCAGACAGTCGTGGATAAGTGTCCAGGCGGAAATGCTCAGCGGGCGGCTGGTGATCACATAGGGATTGTAATGATCAACCGTTACGATAGTACGCAGTGAATGAAGCGATTCGGACTGCGTACGTAAGTCACGGCGAACAGTACATGCCACCGAGGCAACATCTTTACATTCTTTGTCGGACATCGAGTCCAGTACGCGGATCTCCACCTCTGCCGCCTTTGAGGCGATATGCGCACTAATCTCACCCTTAAGACGTTTGTAGTCAGCCTTGAAGCTTCCCACGCTGTCAATATCGATCCAGTAACCACAGCTGTAACCAGCATTACCAAACTCGTCATCTTTCTCATAGTTCGGACAGCCGTCATTGCTCCAGCCAGCTTTTTCCAGCAGCTCGTCAATAGCGACCAGCTCAGCCATTGGTGCATGTTCGATAATGAAATAATGGACACGGCCCCAGGCATATGCGCGTGAACGGCCATCAACAGAAGTATCAGAAGTCGTCTGACGGGAAAGTTTCATGAGGTACTCCAGTTCTGCCCGGTACCGCCGGGGCGGTGGTGCGAAAGCCGCACCATGAATGACACTATGATCCTCCTAACTTCTATTGTCAATACAATTGAAGTGGCGTTGTATTTATTCATTATTTGGACCCGGCTCGTACGGAACGACCGTCGGGACTTGCCAATTATTCTGCGGTGAGCAGGGGGAAGGGAACATCCCACCGCTTGTTTCAAGATGTACAGCCAAGGAGGGCGCAGAATGCCTGACAGAATCATCGTGCAGCGGTAGCGAAAGACCTGACAAACGGGAAAAGTATCCTTTTATTCCAAAGCCAACCTCAGCTTTTAATGTCGCCAGTACGTTTCTTAAACATGCCAAATCGGTCTCTTATACGGCCGGATGGGCCCGATGAAAACGATAAAATGAGAAACAGAACCCGACACATCGCTGCTCTCTGGGAAAGCCGGTCAGCAGATGGAGCGCCAGGAACTAAATCCGCTGGTTTTAATAATGATTGAGGAGAACAAGATGAAAGATAACAAGACACGTCCTGTAGACTCGTATGCTCATGCTGATTTCATGGAGTCCGTCTTCAGCAACCTCAGGGCTTTCTGTGATGCGGAATGCCAGCGGCTAACTGCCGGTTATCCCCCAACTGTCAAACCAGAACAGCAAAGCACTGACGGCCAGCTGTCGGCGGCATAAATCATTACCTGCCAGTTCGTTCAAATTTCCGCTTCCTTAAGCCCGGGCCAAAAGCCCGGCTCAATCCAAAAACTGAACGTACCGGTTTACCTCTATATCTCCTCAATCCCCTGCGACTTACAAGAGACCCGCACCGGTTTAGCCATTCCTGTCCTGCCACTCTCTCATCACTGGCCCAGACAACCGGAAAAGTAACTTTTCTCTCCGACTCACCTTCTGAACCAGCTATTTTGCTTAAACGTAAAAACGGCCCACTGTTGTGAAGATTTAAAACGGACGGATCGAGTAGTATTGTCTCAGGAATTTTTTTTAAGAAAAGTTACTTTTTCTTCTGTGCAACCTATTAGAAAAAATGTCGAACCTGGTATTGTTGTGTTGTAGCGCAGTTAAACAACCAACCAAAAGAGAGAACAAAAATGTCCGCAATCGAAACTGAAGTAAAAAACAACAGCAACGAAATCAGCCTTCGTGGTTACCTGGAACGCACTGGTAACGGTGCCCGTAAAGGTAACGGCCTTATCATTGACCCTTCGGTTGTTGTAGAGCAGGAAGGCTTTAACACCCGCACGGCCGGTATGGGCGAGCTCTACTATTCAATGCCTCACGTTGTGGAACACCTGAACAGCCTGGCCGATGCCTACATGGAAGACCCGTTCAGCGTGACGCCTATCGTTGTTCAGATGGTTAATGGCGTACCTGTACTGCGTCAGGGGGCTTGCCGTATCCGTTCCATCGCTATTGCAAACCGCCAGCTGGAAGCAGAAGGGCGTGAACGCATTACTCGTATTCGCTGCGAAGAGTTTCGCGGTAGCGCTTCAAAAGCAGAACTCTTCACCCTGACCGGCAACTCCAACCTGGCGCTGTCTGTCGTAGCTGAAGCGCTTTCAATTAAGCGTCTTGTTGAAGATAAAGAAGAGCCTAAGACCTTTGCGGAACTGGCAAAAAAACGTGGTAAATCAGAGCAGCATCTTCGCCAGATGGTTCGCGTACTGGACCTGCCTTCTGAACTACAGACCATGCTTGTGAGCGATCAGGTGAGCATGTACGTTGCGCTGGACGAGTATATGTACAGCGGTGAGGATGCGGTAGATAACATCAACAAGGCGATCTCCATCTATGGTAAAGCGACGAAAAACACGCTGAAATTCGTCAAAGCTGCCAAGGTAGAAGAGCGCATGGCAGATCCGCAGACTCCGGAAAACTCCGGTGATGAGCAACCGGCAGGTAATGCTACCGTTAACACCCCGGTACCGGATCAACTGAATGATGAAAGCAATACAGAGACGCTGGTTACGCCACCGGTACAGGAACCAGCTCCGGCTCCAAAGGACAGCGCTCCTAAACAGAACCCGGCAGGTAAAGCACCATCCATGTCCAGCGTTCTGAACAAAAAGACCGTGACCGTCATTGCCGACACCGCGATCCCGATTTTTGAACGTATTGCTGAAGAAGCCAAGCTTAAAGAAGGTGAATCTGTCAGCACTGATACTTACACGCTTGTTCTGACCAATGATGAAATGAACGATATCATCAATGCTCATGCTGACCTGAAAGAGTACCTGCGTAAGCATGCTGAGAAGATGAATAAGGGACAGGCATGATTTTCTGACCGACCCCTCCATCCGGACGGGTCGGTAACTTTTTCAGGACAAGGGGAAACAGGGCAATGAAGAAGGCTTTTATCAACGTAGACAAGACTAACCCACTGCCAGTCCTGACGGATTCGGTGACCCGGGTAAGTATTCAGTGCACGGCAAAAGATGAAAACGGGGCAGGGATCGAAGTGAACATCCTCGACCTGATTCAGGATCATGATACGGATGAAGTGAAAGTGCAGTTTGGGAGCTCGCCTGTTCAGGCTCTGGCGATGCTCCGCCGGGTTATGACAGCACTGGAAAAGCAGGCAAATGCAGAACTGCAACAGAATTCCTGCTCGCGTATGCAGTAAACGGTAAAAGCAGAATGTTCCCTACTGGATAAACCCGGTGGACCTCACGGAGAGCAAGTCACCGAATGGTTCACTGTTAAGTGATATACATCCGGATTTATAAGGTTTTGCAGCATCCGAATAGGCAATAAATAGAATTATTTTGATTTATCTCAGCAAGGAAATGGAAAGCTACCAGATTTTAGGATAGCGAAATGCCTGTATCGCTACTCTGCTGAATTAGAAATGATTTTAAACGCAATGCATAATGATAGAATAGCAATGCCTTTAATTATTTGTCACGTCTGAATTATATGTAGACTTACGGAGAGGATATGGTAATTACTTATTCATTATCGGAAACGTTTAATATGTTTTTACGCGAGATTATTGCATCTGGACTTGCAGTTTTTTGCGCATGGTGCGTTTTGTGTCTTTTCTCTGATCAGGAACGAGGTAAAGAGGTTCCTGTTTCTATGAAAAAAATAACTTCAAAGTCAGCTTTCTCCTACTTTATCAGTTCTCAAATTGCCGCTTTTATTATCTCCTTGTTGGGTTCAATCTTAAGCACGAAATGGGACAACATCGTCTGGAATGATGAAATAAGACAGTTTTATCTGCATGTAGGATTTGGGCTGGTAGCTTGTGTATTCTGTCTGCTTGTAATCTTGCATGAGAAATTTATCAAAAGAAATTTAAATGTTTATTCTGGTTATTGTGGTTCACTGGCAGTTAGTCTCACAGGAATCTTTGTACTTTGTGCGTTATATCTGACATTTTCATTACCATTTCATTATGAAGAACGTCTACTTAATGATGCATCCTTGGTGGCTTCGGATGGCGTTGAAAATTCAGTCGTTTTTGCAGACGGTCGTTACTGGGTTTTTGAACTGGGCTTACCATATTTCAAACAGTCATTGCTCAAAGAGGTAAGAAGGGGCAGGTACCAGCTAATCTGCACTACAGAAAAAAAAACAACATGCTGGTCTGGCAAAAAACTTCCCGAAAAACCAACCTCTTTGAAAGCTAGTTCATAAAGATTTAAACTGCTCGCTTAAATCCACACTGGTCCAATTTTGAAAATTTATTGTGTTTTTAAAAGAAATTACAGTGTGGGTTATTAGCCAGTAGGTCGGAGTTTTATATAATACCCAAAAACACAGGAGGTATTATGAAAACCAATCTGGCCTATGCATCTAATTGCTCCGATTCTGTCTACTCCTATATTTATCAGGCACTGCAACAACGCTCTGGTGCCGAGAATGAAAGCCTTTATCAGCAGGCCATTTCCAGCTGCTGCACAGATAAACAAAAAAAGAAACTGGCCGGGTATTATGCCGGTCCATGGCAGCTGCTATTCAACGCGTGGTGTAACAATCGCGTCCCTAACACAGCGGTGCTGGCCCTTTTACTCCAGCAGTGCTTATCTCATTTCCAGTGCGAAGAAGTGATCGCAGCCTGGCAGTAACCCTATCAAGCCCCTTCGTATAGCGGAGG
The DNA here is from genome assembly GCF_049237125.1 of Enterobacter cloacae complex sp. GYL001. NCBI lineage: Bacteria > Pseudomonadati > Pseudomonadota > Gammaproteobacteria > Enterobacterales > Enterobacteriaceae > Enterobacter > Enterobacter cloacae complex sp. GYL001. The sequence goes on from NZ_JBMKGW010000022.1 coordinate 14,050, forward strand.
GGCAGGAGATATCTCATGTACAGAAACGACAGAAACGTGGATTCCTTCAACCTGGTTAATGCTCTTCAGCCGGTCTTTCGTAACACCGGCTGTGGGATGTTTGAATATGATCGTAAAAAGCAGAATGAAACCGCTGATTCAATCTTACGAGCGTTGGCGTTAAATGCCGATTTCGCGAGGGCCTTAAAACAGTACGTCCGGATTAATTCTGTACGACGGGTTGTTCAGTTCGATGACGGCTCGGTTCGCTATGGTATTCATGCCGAATTTGAAGGGCATAATAAAATTAATTCCTTCCGTATTTTTAAAGATGAAGATACAGACGCATTTGACTCCTATTTTTATTCGGTTTGCGATAATAAAGCTGAGCTGGTGGATTTTAAAATGGACTCTCTCGATATTCAATTGCAGGCAGTTTTTGAAAAGGTGACAGGTATTTTTCTGTCACATTAAATATTCAAATTTTCAATCCTCGGGCTGATAGACAAAAAACGCACTTTAGAATATAGATGAGATGAATATGAAAAACGTAAATATTTTGGATACCGATATTGCGGCCATTAATGCTCTTTCTGGCGTAGAACTGACTGACTTTCTCACTGCCGGGTATCAGGTAAACTGGTTAGGAGAAAGGGAGGTTTCGCTGGTGGGCTTTCCGTGTTTAGCAAGCAACAAGCAGCCGGTAGAAGTTGGTCCCGGCATTTTCATTAATCGCGTGTACAGCAGAGACAGCCAGTCTCTGAGCGGGAAATTGCGCTATGACCTGTCTAATGGTCTGGCAACGAGTGCATTTTCATTTTTCTCCCAGTCAGGCTGGTATGGGGGATTCCGTGTCGTATCTTTCCGTGACAACGGGCCAGCTGCGTTAATCAACATTGGTATTGTCCATGAGAATGTTTTGAATGCATTTTGTGCTGACTTCCCCCGGGCCAATGTGAGCGTAACCCGTTTTCATTGTGGCATGACGCTTGAGCAGATCCGAATGTTCATTTCAGACACTGCTTACGATATGCCGCTTTATAACAACGAGTCTGACTTTCGCAGGCTCGCCAGTTAGCATGGAGGCTGACTTCAGTGCTTACGCCTAAAAGCCGGTGAGCGAGGTGGCGGAACCGGTTGGCTTCGCCCAGTCTTACTTACTTCTCTCAAGGTACTGCGCTGCAAGCGTACGTAAAAAAAGTAAGTAGCTAAATGGCGTGAGCGATTAGTTCTATACGGGAAGAAGTCATAGTATTCTGAAATGATAGTTATCTCATACGAACGATAGTAATGGAGTTTCTTAATGGGCGTTGATATCTGCTGGCGATTTCAAAGGGAAGAAAAGCCTGGTAAATGGATTAATTTATCAAGCAATTATAAAGGGGACCGATCATATCTCCACTTTGCCTGGCTCGGATTTGATGTAGATCGTGAAAGGGCGAGCACATCAGCAGTTTTTATCCACGCATTACGCGGATTACCTGATGATATACCGTCCGAAGATGATGATTTATTCGGTGAACATTCATACTCATGGCTGACTTCGGAAGAAATTTTGTCAGCCATACCACCCGATAACGCCGGAGAGGTGATCCAGGAATTTGTCGAAGAAGTAAAGCGTCTCCACGTGGAGAACGGCAGCGTCCGTTTCGTCTTTGGATTTGAAGGGTAACCCGTAAGAAAGTAGCTATCTTACCCGGCTAGGTCTCCAATCTCTCAGATGCTCAAAGAGGGCCGGGCATGGTGCCCACACATCCCCTACCATTCCGATTTGATATTCGTCTAATACACCCTTTAAAGAAAACAAGCAGACGGCAATGAGACGTCGGATTAGCGTCAGCAAATATGAGACGTCAGTAGTCGATGTTTGTCCTGCGGAACGTGAATCTGTTTACAAGGGGTAAAGCCGTACCATCCATGAGGGCTCAGAGAGCCGGGGTCTCCTCCAGATCACTGGAAGTTATTGACTCTGGCAGGCCTATCCCTATGACTTTTTCCCGGATGGCAAATTAAGAGCGAACAGGGCCAAATTAGTACTCTTTTCTAAACGGAAATACTGAATCACCCTGATATAACTGGTCTCTCACAAGACAGGAGATCATCAATGGAACGTGTAATATTTTCAGTAATCTTTTTTATGATGCTGGGCGTACCTTTTTACCTTCTTTATAAAATTGCCCGGGACATTTTTGGTACCGCCGGTGCTGGTGAGCCTGCACAATTGCCTCAGGGCAAGCAAAGACGCTCAGGAGGCGCTGGTTCGGGTTCGATCTGGCAAGGACACCATCTACAGGGGAGCAGCCATTTGAACCCCCTCGGAGGTGATTGTAATGGTGAAAATAGCATAGCTGGTGGTTGTGATGGTGGCGGTGGAGGAGGTGACGGAGGTGGTGGTGGTGACTGATAGCCTGCAACTTTAACTATCAGGATGAAACCCATGTCCAGCAACCGGAAAAAGAATTCATTTCAACCGAAAAGCCCTGCCTTAAAGTGAAGCGTATTAAACGTGAAGGATGCTGAATTAGAGGGTATCGGTTTTATACTGAAGCGTAACTGGAAGAAGGATCTGAAATTAACTATTACGGAAAAGTAACTTTCTGACTCACCACGTACGCCCCTCGGTTATGCCATACAGTTTGATACGAAAACAGATCAGTAAGTAGATTGCTATACGCCGGAGAGAAGTCTATTTTTCATGCACCGAACCTGTTTGGCCTGCAATGGAAGCAGGTATAATAATCACATACAAAGGAGGGCATTATGAATACATTTTTATACGTGCTTTTGGCCTGGATTGTTGTGCTTTTTATCGCCAACAAACTGCTCGCAAGACGTAAGCCCAATACGGTTAAAATCCTGGTACAGCGCAACGGGAAAGCCGCAGAGGTTGATGCTGTAGTGGTTCAGGGTTCAAAGAGAGCTAACAACAGTTCTGTTGCGGACAGCGACGCGGTAGATAGTTATTTTGAAATGAATCCTTACTCCCGCGAAAACCAGGCGAATGGTTGGGCTATGCTGGCCAGAGACGATGACCAGCTTAAATAATCAGTTGAGTGTGATGTGTAAAGCAGCTTAAAACTCTAAATGGACGAACAGGGGAGGTGACAAAGATGACAACCAATACAACAACGACCACCTACCGCTCAGAAGAAATCGTGCCGTTCAGACGGCCCAAAGGGGATCTGGATAGTCGGTATATGCCTCAGGTGTATGCAATGGTGCGGAACTGGGCAAGTAACCCTGCTCAATATGGTGAGGGTGTACTGGCCTCCTACCGCCAACCGGCAGTAAACCTTGCCTACCAGGTAAAAGGAACTCGTGTTGTTTTAATTCTGGTACCAGTAGAGTGCGAGCCACCTGGAGTGATAATGACGGAAACAGTCCTGTGGCCGTCACTATCACTTGTAGAAGTCTTGCAGACCTTGCAGGAGGCCTGGCAAAATATTCCGGCGTTAAACCCCTGACGACTTCTGTCAATATCACCGGCTAGTGATTTACCTCTCTGCTGGTGGTCAGCCCGCCTAAGTTCAAATTATCTCTTTCTAAATTAGCCCGGATAAAAATCGGTCCCTCTAAAATAGCCTGCCCTGAGTAGGCTACGTCATACAAAGCGTTGGCCAGTCACCAGCTGGCTGGTGGCCATAATGCTCCACAGGATAAACCGTATCAGAACTACGCAAAGAAAAAGCCCCAACAATTTACCGATGGGGCCTTTTGCAGACATTTTACAGCCTTACCAATGATAGAGCGCTAAGGCTTCTGCTTAGTGAACAGACTTGCCCACAGATAATGGATAAAGTTGAGCAGAATGTATGTTACTCGTTGCTCGAATTTCATCGGGGCTTTGTACTTTGTCGTTATGTTATGAATATGAGTAAGGTCCGTATAGAGCCCTGGCGACTTCCTTGTTGACTTCAACACCGAACAGATGTGCTGAACAGACTCCGGTGTGAACAACCGTAGCCCTCGTCGTTGTTTGACTTTATGGATAAAATCGTCCATCCCCATACATAACCATTCCGGCTTGATGCCATCAAACTTACAACGTCCGTTTATGATGACGACATTGATACATTCCAGTTCTCTAGCCTTAAGAGCAGACTGAATAGCCCTGATGTGCCCCTGGTTTTGCTTAAACGGGTTCTGCAACTTGAGGGTTCGGGACTGAGTCCATTTCCGCCAGTGGCTTTCCTCCAGAGTACCGTAGAGCTTGCCTACGTAGTTTTTCTGCTCTATGACGTATATACCATGTGGGGCTACGAGAATGTGATCAACCTGCGTAGTGCTATGAGCCGACAACTGAAAGGTGAGATCACTAAGTAGCCCCTGAGCTTCTTCAGGAAGCCCAGATTCAATTGCCTTTGCAGTCCGCCGTTCCGCTATGGCAGAGGTCATAAATCCCAACAGACACAGCAACACGACGAAAATAAGGATAATGAAAGCTACCCCCGTAATGCTCCACAGCAGATTGAAAGCATCCATGTTACCTCACAGAGGGGTAGCTGGTGGCATTAACAGATTCTACTAAGCGGGTAGTGGTACCGGTAAGGCTCTCAATATTTGAAGACAGGCTCATCAGCATGCCGAGTGCAGAACGGAGATTACGATGAGGCTCATTGTAGTTTTTGAACGTGTCAGTGGAGTACATTTTTGAAAGACGTGTACGGATCTCTACTGACGTAAGATCTCCATCCACCAGGCCGTACTTAACTGCCTGAGGTGTTGGCCATACACGGCCTGAATAGAGAGAAACAGCATCGGCATCATGACGCGAGAGAAGCTTTTTACCCCGTCCAAGTTCAACATCAGTTATAAATTTTTCATGCATCGTGTTCAGGATCTCCTTCTGCATGAACTCCCTCGTTGAATCGGACAATGGGTGGAAGGGGTCAAGAGCATCTTTGAACTCACCGGCCGTAAGGGGCTCATTCTTGACGCCTACTGTGCTCATGATCTCTGACAGATTCCAGTGGTCCATACGCACACCGATAGAACCGATCAGGGCATTACTGTCGGCATAAATTGCATCAGCGGGCGATACCGCGTAATAGCATGCGGATGCGCATATGCCTTTCACACTAACGATGATTGGTTTATATGAGTCTGCGATATCAGAGAAAAAACGACCGGTACCGCTGGAGAGTACTTCGAGGGAGTTTTGCTTCGACCGTGCTTCATCGCCACGTTCTGTGCTCCCGGTTTTGTTACTCTTGTCAGCGGCTACAGATGAAAGAGAGCCACCGGCATCTGATACGCGTTCAATCTGTGGCTGGTGGTTTTTAAGCGCGTTTATCTGGCGGTAAATAATGATGGCGTCAGAGGGACCACCACCACCTGACTCTGCCTCGATAATAACTGCTTTGGCATGGGGATTATTGTAAGCTTTGGCAAGAGCTGTTGCGATCACTGTTCCATCGCCCGTTTCCGAGCCGGTACCCATCTCGCCAGAAATCCGTATTACAGCTATATGGTCTTTCTTCCCTTCAGCGTCCTGCCATTGTTCGTAAAGATTGTAGAAAGAAAACCCTACAGCGGTCATGGCAATTAGCGACATAGCAACTTTTGCCGTGGTATGAATGCGAAACATCTTATAAAAACGGTCAGCGTTATCATTGAGCGATTCTTTGATATTTGTAGGGGACTTCCTTTTTTTACTGCTTAACATCTGACCACCTTTACATGAGTTTTTGAAAGTTAGACCACAAGCGATTCAATGCAATTCCCAGTATCAATAAAGCGACTGGTGGGAAAAGTTGAGCGATATTGTTAAATAGTGACATATTTGGCATGACCAGGTAGACCATCGTTAAAGCACTGATCACCCAAAATGCTCGAAACCAAATACGATAAAACTGAACTGTAACCTTACCAAATACGTACCTCTTCAATTTCCACTGGTACATTCCATCTGCTAGCATGGCAAATAGATAGGGCAGAAAAACGATTAGCCACCCCAGGATTAAGTTCCACCGGAAAATGGACTGATAAAGTAAGAGGGGTATGTTTTTGGCCATAGTGTAATTAATAGAGGTAAATTTTTCAGCAACAATGTTAATACCTCTGGCTGGTTTTTTGGTGTCAGGGATCAGAATAGTATTCAGATAGTCAATTAACTTATAGTCATGTACCAACCAATTTAAAGTCGCTTCACTATTTGCAATGACAGACTTCCAACGGTCATTTGATATGATGGACCGGCTTGCATTAACCTCCTGAGTAATCTGATATTTGAGCTCCTCAGTATTCTGGAAAGCCAAGCTGTAACCAAAATAAATGACCATGCCAAAAAAAAGCATTGTTCTGAGCACTGCTGCCCTGCTTGTATTATCCGCAGCCATTGCTTTCCCTCCATTCACGAAAAAGAGCTAGCCTCTGATCGTGATTGCAATAGTTGTTACGCCACATCGTCGGGATACCCAGGAGCCAGTGGTACTGTTTAGGTATGATTTGGTCGATGAGGCTTAACTCCGCCAGTTCTTTATGCTCTGCGCTTTTCCACTCGATCTGTCCCACATCAGGAACAAATACAGCGGTCCTTGCTTTTGCGGCCTGGCGGGAAAATTCTATAAAGTTGATGCCCCACGGCGTCCAGTATCTGTACTGCTCGTTTAGGCCGATGTTAAACACCGGCAGAGAAAGAGTTGAGTCGGCAAAAGCCGAAATCACATTTTTGCAGACTCTTGGACTATCTATTTTTTCCTGTTCGGTTTTGAGATGAGTCAGCAGTGCACGGTCAATAATGCTGTTAAAGGTGTTTGTATAAAGGCCATTAGGGTCAGGAAGCTGATCTATGGCAGTAATGATTTTAAATTTTAACCGAGAAAGAAAGGGAGAGTCCTCAATAGTAACTATATGACTATGTGTTGTTTCTGGATGAATCTGGGGTTTGATGCGCTGTACTTGTTTAAAAGAGACACTACCTGGCAAATTAATGAATGCGCCCACCGTGCGTGTTAAATCGACGAAATAAGGCAAAAGATAACAACCAAGCATACGGGCATTCTTTTTTACAAGATCACACCGTACGTCATTGTTATCGAAAGAAATACGGAAACTAACGAATTTACGTTCAGGACCTTCGCTGGTGGTCAGTGATTGAATCCATTCATGGCATGATCCTTGTGGTACCGACCAGTAGCTGGTTTCACGGTCCCCAAAGGGATCAGTCGTGATCAACTCTCCCTTTAAAAGGAAAAGCTCAGACAGGGTATTTGCCATGGAGAATAGGGAATCGATATCGTTGCTCTGACAAAATTTTCCCAAATGATGAAACGCGTTTTTTTCTATCATAGTTAGCCGATCTCGAACTTCCTGAGAATCTGCGTACTTTAAACCCAAAGACTGAAAGCGCCTTTTTACGAGCGAGCGACATTTGCTGACTTTTAGTGCAGAGCTTAAAATTTGCTGGCGCGTCAGGACAATTTTTTCATCCATCAATGCAACTTCCTTAGAAATTTATTAAGATTTTTGATATCGAGATTTTGACGCAAAGTAACTTTTCCGGCCTTCTTGAAAAGCATTTCCGACAGAGTTGTGTTTGGCTTCATTTGTTTCTCAGCAACAGCAATAGGGATTTGGCCTACAACCTTCCTGCCATCTTGAAGCCTGGCAACTATGTGAAACATAGGGACCTGACCCAAGAGATCCTTTGGAATACTCTCTTCTAAAGTTGTCTGCTTTCTTTCTGAGATTGAACCTGAGAAGTTATTATGCGGCAAAGATGTTTCTGAACCGGTCGTATAAGTGACCATATTTGTGCTTATCGCACTCTTACCAAAGTTCTCTACAACAAGCGTCTGAGTAGGAGTATCGTTGACTCGCAAGCTTATATAATTGTTGCAGAGCCCCGTAATTCGATTGGCAGTTTCAACACTTGCCGCAGCAATAAAGTCGGAGATGGTTTGGGTGCAAATAAACAGTGCAATTTTCGCTGCACGACCCTGCGCCAGAAGGTTAATCATAGGGTTGTTAATGGCTGAGTGTGCCTCATCAACAAAAATACTTATCCTGGAATTAGCTGACATATCACCATCTTGAGCGTTGTAGCGACTACCGGCACAGGAGGTCAGATCTGACATTATTAATTGAGAAATAGCAGCTGCTGTATCGGGGTTTGAAAGGCCATCAAGCGAAATGTATAGCACCCCGCCAGTGCTGAACATCCCTTCGCTTGTTACAATTTCTCTTGATGATACTGAGTTCGGGTTAGGAGATAAAAGCTCATTTAAAGGTTTTTCAATGAGCATATCGAAAACAGGCATAATACCTGCGGTCATTTTAGCCATATGCTCTGGGTCGGACATTGAGTAATCAATAAGCTGGGAAACAGTATCTAACCAGTCTATTTGTTCGGACCCCTCGTAATTCATGAAATGAGCCGTAAACCATTCAGCGAGACGCTTGAAACGTACCGGCAAGGTATCGTTAGCGACGTACTTAACTTTTTCGGTCCAGACATCGTAACCATAATATCTCGCGTAACATGACTCCATTACCTTGACTGTAAGATTCACAATAGACATGTGGCTTTTCATGTTCTTGTGAATCAGATAAATAGAAGGCTTTTTCTCTATGTAAGAAAGCCCGGAAATCACATTGGAAACGAGAGCCTTGGCATACTGAACGAATGGGTTAACCTCACCGGGAACTGTCACCAAGCTCAAAAGACGAGATGTTAGGTCAGAAACATTAGTATAGGTGTTGCAGACATCAATACAGACCGAAGATGCTGGCTGGCCAGGATGAAATTTATAGAAAGGAAGACCGAGGGTCTTAGCCTCTTCCATTAGAGATTCTCGCCACTCTGCATCGTTCTTTGGATCTATGACAACAACAACATGACCAAGATGAAGCATGCTAATGCTTAGTAAACGCTGTAGCACCGTTTTCCCGGTACCCACGTTTCCGGTTATCAGAGTATGACCAAACCAATTGTCTTCAGTTACAAATATGGGTTCCCTACGTTCCACAGCAAAAATTGCATTGCTGCCGCCCATCTTACGAGCCATTGCGTCAAAATGTCTCTTAATTGGGTTGAAGACGAATGGCAACTCGATCTCACGTTTATCACTGGAGAGGTTAGCTATTTGATATGCCCGATCCGCATGTTCCGGACCCCACTCAAACCCATCACAAAAATAGGACTTTCGCTCGGGTATATCCTTATTTTTATTTTGATAATCCTGAACCAGTTGACGATACTTTCGCTCATTGGAGAAAAAGTTACTTTTGTTAATTACACGCAGTGAATCAAGACTAACGAACATGAAATGTCGCTTGAATACACGCCAATGAGCCATCAAAAATGGCGCTGCTGTTTTGCAACGATAAAGGCACAGCAAAAAAAGCAATATTGAGGTGAACAGAACTATTGGGGCGATGTCCAGTCCGTCTGAAGAAAGTCCCATATAAAGCATAGAAACCGAACAAATCAAAAGTATTGAGGCACTACGATACTCAAGAATAGGCCGATAAAAATTCTCTTGTGCATGGAGGTTAGTCCTCTTCGAATCTGACATTATAGGTTCCCAGCCTCTTTCAGGTTATTGATAATTCGTTCAATGTCCACTTTCGCCCGGTCTGATGCGGCCAGCAAAGTAGGCATGTTAAATGCATGGCATTTTGTATTGATCACAGCACCAGAATTAACGAGGTACTGAGGAAGCTTATTGAAAAGATCTTGAGCCTCTAACTGCGACCCAAATTTTTCCACGCAAGATTGGGTCAGATAGAGAGTATTAGGAGTACTTACCATAAATCTGTTTTTGCGCTTTCTTTTAAACGCCACCTCCATTTTGGACAGAATTTGATGCAGTACTAACGCAATTTCTACAAATTCAAGCTCTGTAACGTCACCTTCGCTTATAAGCGAGAATTCACCATTTTGGTCTGATTCAGTAGATGCAAAGACTTTACTGTTCAGATTGTGACCAGAAACAGGTGATGCTGGTTTTTGTACTTCTGCTTTGTCCGATGATTTATTCCGGTTGCGCTTGGGATTTTGTTTTTCTACCGGTGCTGTTGGGGCGAACAGTCTGGCCAGTGCTGGCGAAAGATGATGCCCCTTAGCGTCTGTGGGCGCATGCTCTCCATTTGATTCTTCAAGTACAGGAGGTAAGGCGGGCTCTTCACTTGCCATCACACTGGTTGCGGCTGCTTCGGTCTGGGAATACACAACTTCAGCTGGTGGTGGGCAGTTACCCTCAGTATCTGGTTCTGAGTTTTCTTGTCCTACAGAAACATCCATAGAGCGTTCATTCGTACCCTGGGGATCAGCGTTCTGTTCTCGGTTAAGTTCTGGTAATTCTGACGGCTCGGAGAGAAGCTTTTCATTATGGACCGAAGAGCTTGTTGCACAACTACCGACTTCTGGCCGAGAAACACTAAGCTGTGAGAAATCGGTATAATCAATGATCTCATGCTCTTCATCTTCTTTCTCAAAAAGATGTTGATAATGTTCATATTCCACAGCCTCAGTTTTCAGCGGACCAGTCGCGGATGCACTATCGGTTCCATGATATTCCACGTCGCCAGAATGTTCTTCGACTGCATTTACACGTGGGGGAGGCAGCTCAAGCGTTTGCTTTGGACGTGGGGCAGAGTTTTCAACAGAAGACTCATCATTAATCACTAATGCCTGATACATAGAAGTATTGAAAAGTGACTTTAAAGTTGTTGGCCTTCTTGGCTCATGATAGGTGAGCTGGAACCCGGCGCAGTTATCGCCGAGCTGGACTAAACGCAGATCGTCAATGTCCCTTACTATCCACATTCCATCGAGAGAGCCTTCTCTGAATGTCAGTTGGAAATAGGGCTCTTCACTGAATGCTTTTTCATCTAATCCCGGCAGCAATGCCATAGTGGTATCTATGTTGAGGTAGGGGACAGCATCAACACACACTATATAGTCATTGGAAAGTGGAGCGCTTAAAAGGAGTTCATGAAGTTGGTTGACCAGGACATGGGATTCCGTGTCCTTTGCCGATTCATCTTCACTTTCTTCTATATCAGGAATGACAGGATCAGCTGCTTCCTCACCCTCAGATTTAACTATCTGCGTGTCATTATCAATTTCATTATCACTTTCGGCTTTCTTCTCAAAATCGTCGGATGAGCCTTCATTTTTCTTAGAATGTATATCAACATCAATAGAGGCAGAGGAGCGGCCTAAATCATTAACCTTAAGAACAGCCGTCTCAACAGTATCAGTAATTTTAGTTATAACGTCCCGACCGGGCACTGGTCTTCTGTATTCAGTAACTGTTTTTTGCTCGTCAATGTAAATAAAGTCTTTATTGGCATTAACGCTAAAAAGACCCGGCACTGAGTCAGGGATTTTATAGGAATCAAAGATTAAACCAATCCACCTTAGCTTAAGAAGGTTATAGAATTCTAGTTTCCCTATCCCATTTCTAAAGATGTTTGATATTTCGTTTTCCGAATAGATACCCGGAATGAAGTAGTGAACGACACGCTCATCATCATAGGGCTCGACGTAACCACGTTGAACTAGGGATTCTACCAATACGGTCTTACCAGCCTCTCCCTGAGGGAAGTTATATTTATGTAATTCGAAATCATTGAGAACAAAATCAAGGAATGCGTTCTCGTTAAGGTATACCTCACCATTTACGATAATGATGTGCATAGGCTTAGCATTGTAATTGTTGATATTGATACTGGTAAAGTTGTGCTTGATGGTACTAATGGCCCTTGCTGCTGCATCATTAGAACGCAGACCCATGATAGGGTCACGTAAAACATTAAGGTCTGTACCAGTAGAATAGAAATCAGCGGTCCTCACGCATTTAGACAAAAAGTCATTCCCATCAGTATAAACGTTTAGGGCGGTGATCATTTTTGAATAAACACGTTCTTTATTTACCCGATCCAAAAATGCAAGACATACCGGGTTTAGGATTCGCTCAAGGAAAACGCTGGACCAGATATTATGTTGATTATGAATACGCTTTCGCCAGTGGATTTCGTATTCAACCACGTCATTTTCACGTGCCCAGTCAAGAAGACTTTGTGAGCTTGGCGTCCAAATGATCGGACTAGCTAAATTCAGGCTTACAATGTCGAGATCGTAAACCTTTCCGGCATCATGGACTAAACCACAGATAAACGCAGCATAGAGATATACTTTTCTACGGACTACTTCTTCATCTTGATATCCGATTGGTCTCAGTTCTGAGTGATGCGCATTTTTTAAAGAGAGTATGGCCACTTCCAGGCTGTGAGAAAGTAACCCACCAATACCATTATGATGATGATTTTCGGAAGCTGGCAAAAGATGTATCCAGCGAACATATTCAACCAAGGGCTTTAAAACTAAATTAGTAAATGTATATGCATCGTCCCTGATGTCGCTATCGCTGATAGCTAACATCATTGAAATTGAGTGCAGCTTTTCCCGATACAGAGACAGGATTGACTGTTCATTAAATGTCTGTATGCCCGTCGGACGAGTTGGATACTCGATGAATTTCAGGACTTCTGGATTTGGATGATCAGGAACAGTGTACTTCTGATCTCCTAGAATCTGCGCAAAAGGAGAGAGGCTTGATATATCCTCAATCATTACAGAGGTTGCATCATTCTCCTGAGATGAGAATATCCCCAAAATCCGTTTAATACATAAATACAGCGCCCTGAAATTCATCATCATACCTTATCGACGTTTGCCTGACAGTTCGGCTGCAATGTATGCCTGCACACTTTTATATTGCATTACTTTGGTGATGAACTCTGCTGGACTGTATGGCCCATCCTTACGGCGAGAAACATTCAGAGTCTTTTTCACATTCTCAACATATAAATTAATACTCTTTATAATGTTGTGAGACATAACCGGATAGTCGCTTACAGCCAGTAAACCCAATGAGTTGTACTCATACATTGTGTTCATGAGCTGGTTCATCTCGAAGATGTACTTGTAAAACCTCATGGTGTTGTGGTTATTGAAGTTGAGTTGTACTGGTTCAAAACTGAAAGGTACAAACTGAGTTGATGACATGAATGAGTCATTCTTGTCGAACTCAATTGACTTAATATAAGCAACAAGATTTTCTTTCATCTTATTGTTTTCTTCATGCAGCTCGTTGAACCAATCCTGAATAGCCTGAACAAGGTCAGGATGTTTAACTGCATCAACCGTTTTAAAGAGAGAGGAAATAGCGATACTCACATCATCAAAACCTCTGATGACTGCTCCATTTCTGGCAGTTAAAAACCGGTTAAAGTCTGGGGTGCCGGGGTTAATAATAACTTTGGCCATACCCTGGTGCTCTGGTCTACGTTGAGTAGAAGTTTGAGCGTTTACGCCTTGCTTTTTATTTGAACCTTTTACCATTACATCTTTTGGTTCAATGTTAATACGCTCATTGTCCGTGATAATTGCGTCGTTCATTGTGCCACCTTAGTTTTTGAGTATTGACGGATTTTTCGTCCAAGTTCGATATATGCTGAATGATAGAGCTCAAGCATTTCTCTGTAAGGCTCCAGCAATGCTTCCGTTTCAGAAATCATTTCGTATTCCCAGCTGGCATGGTTTACAAAACAGTTCTTAGAATATTTTCCACTTTTCATTGGTTGCACCCGTTTTGACATGTGGCTAGGCGCTCTTGTTTTATAAGGGCTGAACTGATGCCAAGTGATCGTTACTTTTCTGGCATTACCAATTAGCTCAACTTTTGGTGCGTAAGAACCCAGGTACTCCCTCTTTGGAACTTTGCTATGTCGGGTAAGGTTAATCTCTTGGTGGTTTCGTTCCTTCCACTTGATCCAGTATTTTGTAATGAGATCTTCAGCCTCAACACGCAAACCTTCAATCTGAGCACGTAAATTTTTACGTGTTAGCTCTATAGAACTTATAAGATTTGAATTACTCATGACGCCTCCTGATGTGAAATTACTATACCGGAGGAAATTTCCGTTTTTTTTCACGAACAGAAGATTTTTGAATGCTCTTTGATGAGGGAATTGAACAGATGTAATGCACTCGCTGTTTCCCCCATTCGGGAGGGGCCTTCAGAAACAGTAACAGCGAGTTTAGCCTCACTTCCATCGCTACCCCCTAAAGTTACTTTTGACAGAATGACCATTGTGGATTATTGCTTTTGATAATGTGCATTGCTCTATTAAAGTTATACATATATCTAGTGCCACTTTTCCAAAAAAAATGACCCTATGGAACTTTGTCCATAGTGACACTTTTATAAAAAGTGACCCTATGACGACATTACATAGGGTCACTTTTCAAACATAAGTGACCCTATGTGAGGCATTCATAGGGTCACTTTTCTTTGTTTAGTGATCCTATGTAAGCATGAGGTTGATGAAAAGTAAAAATGTCAGTTTATGACGGTCAGTGAAAGACGTCGTTATTCTAATCCAACGTTGGGAGGGGCTGGATTTAGGTTTTTTTTTAATCGCTTCACATTTCGTTAGCATGCGCAGGAATTTTTGATAAAATTCTGGTTAGTTTGGTTAAAAAGTGTTACAAGTAAGCGGTGTGGTTGAAGGGATAGATTTAAGGCTTATTCAAGCCTTAAGAAAATACTAAAAGTTACTTTTCACCCTACCGAACACCTAACAAAAAATCCATGTTGAAGATTTGAACAATTGTAATGGCGCAAGGACAATCAGCACATGTCAGAATCTGATAATTTAACTCGTAGCTTACTCGGTAAACTTTTCCGCACTGAGATTTCGCTTATTCGTAGTTACCGTGCATTTTTAATGTTATTGCCTGTGCATGGATCTTCTGCATATCAAACTGGGACTCCTCTTCTCCAGCGTCGCCTATTTGGGAAAGGATTTAGTACAGCCGCTGATTTAGCTTTTGAAGTGGAAACACGTCCAGGTAGTTTTTTGGTTCCGCGTACACTCGGAAAGGAAATTACATGGGAGAGGTTTTTTTCTGCGGTCTTGGACGGTGATTCCAATGTAATTCGTGAATATGATACAAATGATATTGACTATGGTATTTACGATGCCGGTGAAAAAGTGACTTTTCTGAATGGTACAGTGGATATCTATAATCCCAAGAAGATTCATGAGTTGCGTTCTAAATGTGTTGATATACAGAATGACTACTTTATGCAGGTGTTCTTTATCTCAATGCTCGCACCAGAGTTTGTAAGTATTTTCTTTGGTTTAAAACCAACTACAGCTGATGCTATTAAAGACATTGGTTATTCATCGTTAAAAACAATTAACGATGTCGTTCTTTTCCCACGTACAATTGCTTTCTCACAAGGGCATATTGAAGAGAGTGTTTCACTTAAAACGAAAGTTTTTGCCTGGGCTTATGAATTGTCTGCTGACATCCGGTTAGGAAAAGTTAGTGATGATTTGATGGAACTATTACGTTATGACACTATGTTCACCAGTCACCGTCAGGATGTGTTCAACACTTTAACAAATAAAGTTATGTTAAAGGATTATTGATATGGCAAAGGTCGATCAAACAAAAGCTAATGCTCTATTGCGAGCAGCAAGAACTATGTCGCTTGGGGCAAATAAAAATACAATACGAATTTTGTACGGTAATCATGTTGCTGAAAATATCGATTTTGAGCCTGGTGCAAAAACAAAACTCAAAAAAGGTATCCGGGGCTGGAGCAAACGCACAGATAACCGCCGAGCCTTTTCTGCTGTTATTGATGTCGCAGTTAACTATTTTGGTTTTGATCCAATAAATCCGGAAGCGAGTTTTCGGCAAATTGACTTCAACCGAATAATGAGTGTCCTTCATAATCTGGGATACTTTGTATGCGCACCGGAAGTTAATAAAATAATAGAAATCCTTACTTCTATGAAAGAAATTGAAGAACTAGGTGCCTGCGAAAAATGTAAACGCCCATACATTGTGCCAGTGACAAATGATGCTCATTGTCCACGTTGCAGATTATCTTCAACTGCTTCAGCCATAGAGAGGTATTCTCAAGAAGAATTAGATTAAATTTAAAAAAGATATCGCGAAACTTGCCTTGTCTGAATCTAAATATTGACTTAAGTCAAATTCTGTTGTTTGCTTTACAATCAAATATTAGTTACAACTTAAATATCAACTCTTGACAAGTAAAGATATAATTTGATTTTTCTTTATTCAGTTTTTCTTCGTTCCAAAAATGTGCACCTTTTTTTCTGTTGAAAACGTAAAACTACTTAGGTTCTCAAAACCTTCTATGCATGACGACTTCTTAATCGCTTTCAATTAATATATTTTATATTCTTGTCTAAGTTCGCTTCTTTGATCCTTAGCTATTCCTTTTTTGAAATATAGAAACAGCATTACTTGTGATGATTTTTTTCAGCTCTAAATACACCTGTTTTCAAAGCAATATTTGCTTTTAGATATTCGATAAAACCATGTTTTTGTTACACCGGATTTTTGACAACGTGCAAGATGGATGATCTTTCCATCACCGAGACTATCTTCTTAGTCAGCACTCCTTTTCCGTCCTTTTCAACATAAAAACGACCATGCTATACGAGCTCTAACCTTTTTTTTGTATGCCATCATAACCGCATCAGAAAAGGAGAACGGTCTATGACTCGTATTGCATTAGCGCCTTCAAAGATGGTTTTGCTTATGTCTTTGGTAATTACTGGTGCCCACGCCAGCCCTGAGCAACCCCTAATAAAAGATACGCCCTTTGTATCTGGCCAGGCTTATAAGAAGGGTTTCTTCTGGTATGACGATCCTGCTAAAAAAAGCGAAGCTGAAGAAGAAGAGGTTTTGCCACCAACCGGTGCTGCTAGCTCGCCTTCAAAAGAGGAAATGGTAGATTTAAATTCAAAATGGCTAAAAGAGAATATGCCTCGACTGTTAACGCAGGCAATGGATAACCCTACCGCAGAAAATCTATCACGTTATTACACGGCGCAAAGGTTAATGCTGGATATCAGTACGCGTTTTTCTGACAAATCAAAAGATTATTTTCTTAAAAACCCGATGATGTCTGAAAAACGCAGGCAACCAGTGGAAAAGGTGGCACTGGATGCTCACCGCACTGTTGTTGAAAAAAATCAGCAAACGGTAATGAAAGATATCTTTACTAAGTCAGGTTTATTTTTCTTTTTCCAGAGTACTTGCCAGTTTTGCCACGAAGAAAGCCAAATACTTCAATTTATGCAGAACTATTATTCGGTAGATATTCTTCCAATCAGTATGGATGGAAGGCCATTGCATAATGGCCTTTTTCAGGATTTTAACATCCCCAACGCACAAATTATTGATCAATTTAAAATTCGAGAGGTACCTACAATTTTCCTGGTTTCAAAGGATGGGACATCAGCTCAGCGCATTAGTGAAGGCATGATCTCCGCTGATGAATTAAAGAACACTATTATACTTGCCGCGAAGGGCATGAATCTGATCGATGACGCTTCGTTCCAGTCAACTCTAGATATTAAAAGGCAATATACCATCGGCGATGATGGCGTTATTACCGTTAATAAATCCGAAATGGAATCAGACCCATTCCTACTTCAAAAAATAATGGACCAAAAACTCGAAGGCTATGACATGCCTACGGCCGATCCGGTCAATTATCTCAATGCTGGCGGCAGTTTTGGAGGCACTTATGCGCAGTAATGCCGTTTTCAACTTCAAAAAGTTACTTTTGTCTCTTTCTGTTTGTGCTGCAATTTTAGCCCCGACTGCAAATGCAGACAACGCAATGCGTAACATTTTCAATGGCATGATGACGTCTACCAGCCCGGCCACCTTTTCCACAGCAACCCGTACAGGCATAGTTGGCGGGTCAATGTCTTACCGAACAACAAACGTTAATACCAACCTTGTTTCCATGTCGTTTCCAAAAGCTTCTGTCGGTTGTAACGGTATTGACGTTTTTCTTGGGTCCTTCAGCATGATCAACGGGGACCAGCTTGTGCAGGTGGCCCGTGGTATTGCCCAGGGTGCGGCTATCTATGCTTTTAACGTTGCTGTTTCAGCTATTTGTGCTGACTGTGCTGCAACGATTAATGACATCCAAAACAAACTGCAAGCGCTAAATAAATTTGCGAAAGATTCATGCAATGCAACTTACTCTTTCCTTTCTGAAAACGTGGGTACGCCAAGCCAGTTCGCTAACTCAGTTAGCTCTGGACCAGCCTCAATTCTGGGATCGATTAATGGTCTTATTCCTGATTTTGGCTCATCGATGACAAAGTCACCTGAAGCTGTCACTTCTCAGGTTAAAGCAAAGGATCCCGAAGAGTTCGCTGAAAAATTCAGTGGTAACCTCTTCTATATGTCGTTCATGGATATTGATAAGGGAACGATGAACATCGGAGGGGTAACGGAGTTATCCGGTTATAAACTGGCAGAACAACTTATGTCTCTCGTAGGTACTGTCATTATCAACTGGGATAGCAAAGGCGAAAAAGCGGGAATGGAAGTCCGCCCGTCTACCATGACTGTCACGGATTACATCATGGGGCCACCAGCTGGCGGATCAATTAAAATGCTCAAGTGTTCTCCGGCACCAGATCCATCATCCCCACGAAAGGCTCAGTGCCTTGTCATGTCAGAAGTTAATGACGGTGGTTTTAAGGGATTGAAGGATACCATTTCTGATCTTCTTTTAAACGTACAGAAAAAAATCATCAACGACGTTCGTGTTTCAGATGATGAATTACGCATTATCTCCTATATCGGCATCCCGACCATTATCGACTCTTTGCAAACATTCGAAGCACCGGAAGGGTACGCATACATTCAGGACATCAGCACTATTGCTGCGACGAGCCTCGTAATCAACATGTTGCGCCAGGTTGAGGCCAAAATTTCAACCATGAGCATACCGAGTGAGTCGCTGTCGGGTAAAAGGGATGATCTCAACCGATTAACAGACAATCTCTCAAAACAGGTTAAAGCCGCCTATGAGCTATCGCACAACCAGGTCGGTACCAGCTCGGACGTCATTTCAACCTGGGATAACCGTCGCCTGCAACGGAAGGCTTTCACTGAAAGTATTCGTGGCACACGTAACTGAGGTCTGACATGGATTACAACATATATACCCTGGGTGATATTGATTTTGTCTGGTCGGCTTTTACCGGTATTGCCCTGATCTTTTCTCAATATACTGGTGTAAAAGAGTTCCTGACCACGGCCGCCGTTGTAGCAGGTGTGAGCCTATTCTATAAAACGTGGCTATGGCTTCAGGCTCCGACCAAAAATGAATTACCGTTTTTCTCCTGGTTTTTGGGGTTGATCCTTTTCATGATGGCAATGGTTCGAGTGGATGTAACTATTGAATCTGTAAAGTCGGGAGAGGTCAGAAACGTCGACGGAATTCCAATTTTTATTGCTGCGATGGCAACCGTCACCACTAACTTAAGCCAGGGTTTGCTGAAGGATTATAAAACAGCGTTTGATCCGCTTTCTCCGGTGGACCTGTCTGCAACAACTCTGGACGATGACATCACCCTCGGTCCGATGATCCGATTCGTGAAGTTTTTGCAATGGGGCGGCGATAGCCAGGGCTACTGTTCCGCATTTCCTGAACCGGCCAGCGGGCTAGGGCCAATGAACGTATGTGCTACCGTTCAGTCTCTTGCATACAACTGCCTGAAGGCTACCCAAAACTCAAGCGCAAATATTGCCGGTAAAGAAACTATTTTTAACGATATTTTCTCAGCTAATCTGGCAGATAGCATGGACCGGATTAATCAGGCGATGAAAGGCGCACTGAAGAATGCCTCTGCCAGTATTGTTGGCGCTAACGGTTCAAAATCTGGTACGTGTGATGAGGTCTGGTCAACTGTGAAACAGGTTACCAGTACAGCTGAAGCTCGCCAGACTATTTCCCTTATAGGACAGACAAACGGCATCCTTACTCCAGACGAAGCAAATGGTGCACCTACCGGCGCAAGCTTTACTGATGTTATGGCGTCAGCAAATGGTATGTACGGTAAGGCTATTGGTTCGTATGACGCCACCCTGAACCTGTTCATTATGAATGAGCTCAGAAATGGCGCAAGCAAATATAAGACCCCACTCGGTCTGGCTTCCGATATGCAGTTGTTTGAGGCTTCTCTGAAGCGAACCAACACAATGGCTTCACAGGGCCAGTTGTGGTTACAACTGTCGGGAGCAGCAATCGCATTCCTTGAAATGTTTGCTTATATGGTTGCTCCATTTGCTTTGCTTATGCTGCTGGCGTTAGGTGGTAATGGTGTTGCCGCTGCGGCGAAATATTTGCAACTTATCCTCTTCGTGAATATGTGGCCGCTTACGGCAGTAATGGTCAACGCGTATGTGAAGAAAGTCGCGACGGCCGACTTGGATACCTGGAGCACCCTCAACAGCCAGAATAATGCCGTCACGTGGATGGGACTCCCAGGGCTTGCGGAAACATACAGTTCATACCTGTCTGTTGCTTCCGCCCTCTATGCTCTGATTCCGGTACTCACATTATTCCTGATGACACAGTCGATTCACCCGATGATGAATGCGGTTAAGGGAGTGACCCCCGATGCGCCGGTGGATACTGGTCATGTAACGCCCAAAGTATGGGATGGCCCTAACAGCGGTAAATCTTCATTTGGTGACGTGACACGAACCGCCTTAACCAGTACCGGTCAGGGATACAGCGATGGCGGCGCAGTTGATTCAAGTAATTTCCGTCTTGGAATGTGGAATGCTGGTTCAAGTATCGCTAACAGCCAGGGACAAGGATCAGCTGTAACCTCATCAGTTATGAGTGCGGCAAGTAATTCATTCCAGGCTGGTTACAGTCAGATGAGCGAAATTGGAAGGTCAGGACAGTCGAGCCAGCAGTTCTCAACCAACCTGCAAACAATGAAGCAGATCTCGGATAAGATTGGTGCCTCTGTAGCAGAAGGTATTGCAACGAAACATGGGGTGAGTGCGTCTCAGATGGCCAGCATTGCTTCAAATGTTATTCTCAACGCTGGGCTTAATGGAGGTGTTGGAACTGGCAATGGAGCCGGGCTGAAAGCGGCTGTAGCAGGGCAATTGAGTAGCGGTGCATCTAAGACCAATACAGGCAGTGACTCGCTTTCAAATGACCTTTCAAAAGCAATCACGAATCAGCTTAGCCAGGATTCTGCGTTAACTGACCAGTTCAGTAAAGCGGCGTCTCAGGTAAGCAGCGATCAGATATCCAATACTAATGCGTTTAAAGAAGCATCGTCGAAAATGAACCAGGCGACACAGACGATGGCGCAAAATATTTCTACATCGGTTTCGACTAACGCAAGCTCCAATAGTGGAATGAGCCTTGATTCTAAACAAAGCATTAACCTGGACAGGTTCTCCGATTCTATTCGCAACAAAAACTTCAGTGATGATGATGTAAGGAATTTTGCTCGTAAGAATGGGCTGGATGAGAATGCGTTTATGGAGAAATTCAACTCCTATAACGATACCTTCAAGGCCAGTAATCAGCTTGGATCGCAGCTTCAACGTACTGACGCGCTTGTGGCTGCAACCCGAGATTTCAGTGAGCAAAAAATTGCGATTGATACCGCCCGGGGAGAGACGGCCGAAAGTAATAAACAGGATCTCCGTGAAACCTCCAGCCTGCTTAAAAGTCTGGTTTCCGACTTCGGTGGTAATGCACAGCAGCTGCTACCTATCACCAATCAGCTCGACAGAATTTCAGGTGACGGGTCAGGAATTAATACTATCACTCAGGCACAGGATAGAACTCCTGACAGCGTAAATACGTCTGGCGTGATGAGTGCGTCACGCGTAGGGGAACTGGGTGGAAGTGTAGATTCGCAGGCTAAACTCGGTCTTTCCTCCAACGCTCAGGACGCGACACAGCATGTCCCTGGAAAAAGTGAAGCTGGCTTTACTCCGTATAACCTTGATAACGCGGGCAAAGGCGATATTCAGGGAATACATAACAACAACGTGGGCCGCACTTATTCTGATGAAGAAAGGAATGTGCTTAATTCTCTCGAAAAGAATGGACCTGTACTGAATAATCAGGGTGTAGAGAAAGTCGTCAATTCGGGTCAGGATGTCAGAAATGCAGAAGGCACATTTAACGATCTGGAAAAGGTTGGAGGTCGGGTGGTTGGTGATGGAATGGATCAACGAGCCACTGCTTTGAACAGTATGTATCAGAGCGGGCAAGTTCGTGGCTTATCTAATAACACTGATAACTACTTTAGTCGTGTTGCCAACAACCCGAACTTAAGCCGGGACGATAAGCGAGCTGAATTGGCACAGCAAGCTGTCTTTACCTATGGTGCCAGCACCATGGCTACCGGTGCCGAAAGAGAGCAGCTCAAAGCGGATACCCAGAAGATCCTTAATGAACTGGGTAACTATAACGTTAACTGGAGTATGAATGACGTTAAGAGCATCCATAGCAGTTTCAACACTCATAACAGAGCTGATGGTTCACTTGAGTCAGTCGTACGGGCAAACCTGGGAGAAGGTGGGTCGGGCGGTGGTCTCGTTGGTAACCGCACTCAGACCGTCACAGATCGCTTGGTTGGGGAAAAGATAGAGGCCAACACTGAGCGGGGCGCGATTTCTGGTGCGCTACTCGGGGGCCAGCAATTTGTTTCGGATACGCTAACCAGCGTTGGGGCGAAACCGGTAAATGAGATGCTTACGGGAGCGGGCATCCTTCAAACCCAGACATCGATAGCAAATGATGCCTCTAACCCTGCAAATATGCCTGATTCTCTCCAGGGTAAAGTCCTTAATCACATGCAGATGTCTGATGGCGTCGCAGCTGTAAGTGACCGGTATCAGAGTATTAGCAGCGACGGCGTTTCGACTTATGCGAATGCAGCGCAGAACTCTGAAAGGGCTATCCGGCAGCAATTGACGGATGACCCACGCTTTGGGCCTCAGAAAGCAGATGAATTCATTCAGTACATGAAGTCAGAGCTGAGCAACACAAATGAGCCTTACCAGTCACGTGTCGATAAAGCGGATCAGTGGCTTAATGAAAATAAAAAATAAGGGAGGTTGAATATAACCTCCTGAAATGACTATCAATAGATTGTAAATTACTGCTAAACAATTAAGGCCGCAAAGTATGTGTTTGCGGCCTTTTTTTCAGAAGTACCGCTCTTGCGGAACATTCAACTGACGGTTTGAATCAGTGAAGACAAAAATCTATCAAACTCTGTATGAGATTCAATAACATAATCAGTAGATGCTTTGTCTCTTATCTGAAAGCAGTCGTCTGCAAAACTATAAGCGAAAAGTGACATGCCATCTTCTCCGATTAACACCTTATCAGTGAGATTTGGGTCAACGTAGATTTCATTGTCTCGTGCTTCAAAGTTGCGTATGTAAATATTTGACCACAATAGATTTTCGTTCTCTGCCTGAACAAGGTTATAAAACGTAAGTCCGTTGTACTCAAAACCATCCATAGCATTAAACACTTGGGCATAATCAAGCCTGGTTTTAATGAGTTTCTGTATATCTATATAGGCGCTCTTTTTGTGATCTGCCCACTCCACTGGAGGCGGATTGCAGATTAAGTCTTTCAAGACTTCCGGGGCTACCGGGCTGGCTAAAGGGTAGTGATCTGCAACCATCAACCTCTTTAAGCTGCTGAGTAGTTGAGTTAAATCTTTCATGAGCGCCTCTTACTTTCCTACCGGGTAGATAACACCGTTCGGCGATGGCCATAGAACTTTGGTGCTTGAATTATACGGTAGATCCTTCGTAATGATGGATTGTGCTTTCGACAGTGCTGAATGGTATGGTGAATTCTGAATAAGTACCAGGTTGTCTATAGCGTTTGTGCCACCATCATCAAGAGGGATCTTGTGGTGAACCTGCCACCCAGAGGGGACCTTGCCTGTTGCAAGTTTCATCAAATCGTTAGGTTCAAACGTAGCCAGGGCATCTGGGTGGTCTGAAAGTGATTTAAGGAAGTTAGGGCGTACAGTATTGTTGAATTGTCCACGGAGAGCTAAATATTCAGCTCTGTCTCGGCGCATGTAGTTCAATTCGCTAACATTCATATCATCGAGCAAAACGTGTGCTTTTTTGTACTTGCCGAGATAACTTGTCAATTCATCCGCAGACCTTGGATTTCGGATAACCAGAAGTGAAGCCGCTGCAACCAGCATACCTGAAGTTGTTTCGTTCAATACCTGGTCATAGCCTTCAACAGCTTCGCCGCCAAGTTGTTCAGCCGTATGTCGAAATCCCTCCACATTTCCATTATAAAGCCCGCCAGCTGCGAGAAGACGACCAGCCGCTTTGGAATTAATGGTTTTTGTTGATTGGGCGTGCTGTGCTGGTGTCGTTGATCGAACGTAATACCCCGGGCGTTTCAACTGACGAGAGATGATATCGCGCAGACGGGTAAAGAGGGACAGGGGCAGGTCATTGCGTAGGTTGCCATTTGATATAACCCCCGGCCCGGCATTGCCGGTTATGTCTTTTCTAAGCAGAACGATCTTACCGTATCTGATGTCGTCAAGCGTATCGCGGTAAGCGAGCCAGGGGCGTTGATGGTGGAACTGGTGATACCGGCTGACAAACTGTGTATATCCCTGCGGTAAATTCCATTCCTGAATAATCCGGTTTGGCAGGGCGGTATCTTCGAGGTCATGTACCGCCGTGGCCGGATGTATGATGTGGGGAATATCCTCAAGGTATATGTCATCCAGTGACTTAGCCTGACAGTGATGCAGCATAATGTCCCTTTCTTGTCGAATTCATATGAGACATTATTGCGTATGGTATAAAACAATCAATCCTAAAGTGGATGGGCGTACGAGATCAGCAGTGACAGGGTAAAAGGAAAGTTACTTTGTTCATCAGCGTCCCATGAGCTGATGGTACCTTGCGTTAAGAGCTGCAAGGTCAGATTCGGTGAGGCCCGTGTAATAATCGGTTTTGTGCAAATGCGGATAACCGGCCGGAAATAATGATTCGTCGTCATCAAGGCAGATAAATGCTTTAACTCGATGTGAAAAGACAAAGTCCTCACACTCGGCAGCCCGCACACCAGTCTGTCCGTGTTTTAAATATACCGAACCGGTTGCACCTATGATTTTGTCTCTATAAGGCACCCGGAACAGAGATTTCAGATAACTTGTATTAGCGCACTCACGCCATGAGCTGGAGATAACAATCACCATGGCAGGGCAGTTATCCAGCAATTTCTCTAACAGTGGCATTCGCTCAAAGGTTTCATTTTTACACCTGTGGCAAACCCCATCGAAATCTAAGAAAAGCACGACATGCGAATCAGGGAGAGGGGCCCATAAACCAGCTGTTGTTTCTTCATGAACACATACTTCTTCATGATGAGGGTTTTTCTGGATCAAGAAAGAAGAGAGAATCTTAAATAAATTTCTTGCAGAAGAAGACAATATATTACTCCTGAGTCAGTGTGAAATATTTGTGGTGGTTTACCCAAGCCACTCGATGATCTTCTGTAATATCGGGTTGTATTTATTTAACAACAGGAGTCGGGTTTTGCTCCGGGACATTTTTAGCTATATGGCCATTGTATCGAGGAGGTTGCTGGGTCCATTGATAAAGCTCACCCATCCCGTTACGCTGCTGGATCCGGCGATTGTACTTTACCATGAAGTTAAATATGTACTTTGCACGTACCTTTGGGGTTTTGCTGTTGTAATCTGCAATCCCTTCAAACACATTGCCCTTGCGATCAACAATTTTTCTATAGAGCCACCATGTTCCAACCCAGAAACTTGCGCAAGCATCGTAAGCCAGAACCCGCCACGTTACCGTCGGGAAATGCTTTTTTATTTCAGGTAGATTGGATGAGTTGATCTGCATTGGGCCAATATCATAAGTGCCGTTAGTATTCCTGCTGAAAGTACCAACCTTACCGCCTTCATTGTCAAACAACGTAAAAACCAGTTCAGCATCAATTCCGAAGTAGCGGGCGGCATCCGTAATGCACTGAGTGTAAATCTCATCAGGAACGGGAATAGGTTTCACATCATCTGCTGGTGGTGTAAACACAACGATTTCTCCACTGAATCTACGTTTTATCTATTCTCCCATATATCTATCGACTTTCTTTCGGCTTTACCCGTTGATTTAAGCGTTTAAGCAAAATTCTGGAATTTTGGGGCGTGATAATATTAGTGCTCGATTTAAGGAGCGGAAATGAAAAAAATTATTAAGGCATCGGTATTACTTCTTTCATTAAGTACCGCCTTCACGATGAATGCCGAGCCGGTTAATACAATGGTACTGCCAGATGCAGCCCGGGATAAGCTCAAAGCCATTGGGCTTTCAATCGAGCACGTCGAACCCTCGCCAGTAAAAGATATTTTTACGGTGATTTCCAGGGAGGGGGTAAGTTACGTGAGCAAAGACGGAGATTACATTTTTACCGGAAGCTTATTCCACGTGAAAGGTAAAGATGTGGTAAACACCACTGAGCAGGCCATTTTAATGGGCGTCCGGGAATTCGCATCCAAAACAAAATCCATCGACTACAAATCACCAAACGAAAAATACCGGCTTGCTATCTTTACCGATATAACCTGTGGATACTGCCAAAAACTGCATCATGATCTGAAGTCTTATCTTGATGCCGGTATTTCGATTAAGTTTCTTGCATTCCCACGTGCAGGACTGAACTCGGTAGTAGCCGGGAACATGGCCAAAATCTGGTGTTCAGCAAAGCCAAACGAAGCTCTGGATGCAGCGATGAATCCGGTTTCAACTATCCCGGAAGGACGTCCTGATGAGGCTTGCTTAAACATTATCAAATCGCATTTCCAGGTGGCCTCAACAATCCCGCTGCAAGGTACTCCTACCATGGTGACACTAAGCGGCAAACCGCAGTTATTTACGGGGTGGCTGAGCCCGGAAAACCTGGTGACCCAAATGGGCGCTGCGCAAAAGTAACTTTTCCGACTGTAAGAGGTGTGTATGAAATCTACTTTACTGAGTACGTTAATGCTGGTTGCTGTAGGTGTACAGCCCGTTTTCGCTGCACAATGTCAGTACGGAGCCTGTGGAACGGAAAACGATCCCGGA
Organism: Enterobacter cloacae complex sp. GYL001; assembly: GCF_049237125.1. NCBI lineage: Bacteria > Pseudomonadati > Pseudomonadota > Gammaproteobacteria > Enterobacterales > Enterobacteriaceae > Enterobacter > Enterobacter cloacae complex sp. GYL001. Next base: position 41,030 of record NZ_JBMKGW010000022.1, read on the forward strand.
ATCGGATTTCTGATGTCATCGGTACAAATGGATAAAGGTGAACATCTAAAGGAACTCTCTGGTGTTGCGACCACAGGTGACACCATCTCTAAAAAGATGGAAAGCTACCTGGGAAATAAAAAGCTCAAGGTAAACACCGACAGTACCCGCAAGGGGCCGGGTAATACCACCATCAGGCCTACAGATGAGCTCGCCCCAACGAGGCAACTAAAAGTTATCCGGCCCGAACTGGTAAAAAATCCCGATTCGCAGCTCGTGGTAGCTTTCAATGAGCGCCTGGCCTGATTTATTGACTGAGAGCGTCCAGAAGGAAAAAAGATGTCGATACTCAGTAGCTTCGTCATCAGAGCAACGGGGATACCTGACAAAAAGTATCTCCGGGATCCCGTAATAAAACGTTGTTATAAACGTCTGAGTCGTAGGGTGCCTGCTCTAATGACGGGGTGGCTTCTGTGCATTCTGGGTTCAGGGTATGTCAGTATGGCACTGGAACAGCCTGATAGCACTGTATTACTCAGTCTGCTGCTGTTGTATGTTATGTCAGGCATTTTACTGATGCAGTTCCAGTATATGTATTCAGAGCGAAGCATAGGCTACAAGTTCTACCTGGAAGTGCTTATGAATGCAGCTGCCAGTACTCAACATAAAGAACAGTTACAGTATCTGTTCATTAATAAGCCCAATTCCATCACGATGGGCGATCTTTACCGACTTTATGATTTTAATGGGGGAGGGCGATAGCCACGTTAATGTGCGTGTCCAAAAGTCACTTTTGAACATTCTCTTCCCGCCGTCTGCTTTCAGTTCCAGGGGATCACTGCAACATAATTTCCGGAACGCAGCGGCGCATCAAATTTATCAGTAAAGGCGTCGATCATTGCTGAATAAGCAATGCTGTCTGACGGCACAGGTGCATTGCTTTGCATACTCACTTTCAGAACCTGCTTTGCTCCTTTCGCTGACGGGTATACCTCGACATCCAGCTGTCGCATATAGTGCATCTGCGACATCGTCTCAGTGCCTATTACCCCATCGACTGGCTTGTAGTCATAGTCAGTATGCAATTCGCCATGCTTGTCAGTTCTCGTTGTCTTTTTATCTACAACGTAGCCTGTCACCCCAGTAAGAAGCTGCTCGCTATACTGCATGTTCTCCTGTGAGCTGCTGATTCGGAACCTGAGCACATAATCTGGCTGGTGAGTGGAAATAATGACTCCTTTTTTTGCTAATCCATCAGCAAAACGGCCTGAAAACATTCTGGACTGAATACTTTCGTCCGGAGGGACTATCTGAAACCTTTTATTTGTAACAGGACGAGGCATTAGATCGTACGCATCTACCTGGTTTGCGAAATGATATCCGCATCCACTCAAAAGCATTGCGGTTGTGAGTATAAAGCCCTGCCTAATCATCCTTTAATCTCCAAAAAGCATTGTTTCACGAATAATTCCGATTTACCGGGCCAGTATAATCCATCGCAGGTTAATAACTAACAGGCTGAAAAGCATAAAGGTAGCTATGTCTAAAGAATTTTATTTAAAACCGATGGCCACGATTTTAATTTCTGCGGTTATTGCTACCGCTGCCTCGGCGTTAATCACGGCAACTTATTTTAAACCGAAGGTGCTCAGTGAGGAAGAAATTGGCAAAATTGCCGCTACTTACCTGGTAAAAAATCCCCATTATTTAGTGGAAGCAGGTAAGGCGCTGGAAAATCAGAACGTGAGTGCCTCAGTGGAACGAATAATTCCATATGCGCCAGCTCTGCTGGATACCAAGGAGACGCCAAACATCGGCCCTGATGACGCCGACGTCGCGGTAATCGAGTTCTTCGACTATCAGTGTATTTACTGCATGCGGGTTACACCTGTTGTTGAATCGGTAATGAATCAGAGCAAAGATGTAAAATTCTTCTTTAAAGAATTCCCGATTTTTGCCGGTTCAAAACCTGTATCTGCCATGGGGGCCGCTACGGGTCTGCACGTCTATCAGAATTTCGGTGCTGAAGCCTATCGTAAGTACCACAACAACCTGATGGCTGTGGCTCATACCTTCATGACCTCTCAACGCAAATTCGAACTCACTGACTTTAATACTGTGGTGGAAAAGTCAGGGTTTAACAGCACGTTTTCTGACAGGGAAAAAAACCGGTATGAAAACGTGATCTCCGGCAATATGCAGCTGGGCGAAGCGCTCGGGATCACCGGCACACCCGGTTTCATCATTATGAATATGAAAAAGCCGAATGCGGCGACTACCACATTTATCCCCGGGGCTATGGACGCAGCAACTTTGCAGGGCGCAATCGAAAAAGCTCGCGGGGCCTAAAGTTACTTTCACATTTGATGAGTACGGCCATGCCGGTCATGGCCGCTACGCTTTTACAACGAGTAATTCATCCCAGCGGGTCGTATATCTCGGTGATAGCATGGCCTGCTTCATACGAAAATCCTGTTGAATGCCTTCCCCCAGTAAAAACAGAGCTCCGCGCTTTTCTTTATTGAACCGGTCCATAACTTTCATCAGTGCCTGACTGCCAGGCCTGGCCGGGCGAGTATCAAACAGGCTGAGTTGCTCTGTGCCGTCAGTCATAGCGGAGAGCATTACCCCTGCTTTCGCATACGCTATCCCGGGTCTGTAAATGCGGTTCAGGATGGTCATGGCTGCATCAACCAGATCGCGGGTGTCCTGTGTAGCGGTAAGCGGCTCGATACCACAATTGCTGTAGCGGTTTTCACCTTGCGCATAATTGCTACTCTGAATGAAGACTGTGATTTGACGGGTCCACGAGCCATCCTTGCGCAGCTGCTCTGCCGCCCGGGCGGTAAAAAATGAAACTGCCTCATGTAGCTTGCCTATCTCATTAAGGCGCTGACCAAAACTTCTGGAAACGATAATCTGTTGCCTGACAGGAGGAGACTCGTGCAGCCGGAAACATGGTTCGCCATGCAGTTCCCGCCAGGTACGCTCGATTTCAACGCCAAAGCTTTTACGTAAAAAGCGAACGTCGCTATTATAAAAATCACCGGCAGTGATGATCCCGAAAGCCGACAGGCGTTCACTAATCTTTCGACCAATACCCCATATTTCTCTGGTACTGATCAGGCTCAGGAGCTTCCTGATCCTGGCCTGATCAGTCAAAACTACAACCCCGCCTGTAGCTGCCCATCGTTTGCTCGCATAGGTGCATAATTTAGCGAGGGTTTTGGTGCTTGAACAACCCACACCACAGGTAAGGGACAGATTATGAAGAAGTGTACTTCTGATCAACCGGCCGTAATCTTCATAATCTATTATCTTGTTCATGTTTTTCAATAACATGAAATTTTCATCTATGCTATATCGACTCGATTGAGGCGCGAAGCTTTCCAGCGTTTCATGGAAGCGATTTGAGTAGTCTTCATACAAAGTAAAGTTAGAGCTCCGGACTTCGATCCGGTGTTGCTGAATCAAATCCCTGCACTTAAAAATTGGGGTCCCACGCTTAATACCAACGCTTTTAGCCAGTTTATTCATTGCAATGACGGACGAATCGTTATTGCTGGCTATGATGAGCGGCTTTTTTGACAGCTTGGGATCCATCGCACACTCAAATGCCGCATAGGCTCCGTTAATATCAACGTGCATGTACATGGCTGAACTGATTCAGTGCAAAGGTGACGACGCCCCATATCTCAAGGGATTCAGGATTTACACGTATCGGCTTATAGGCTGGATTAGAAGGCATCAAAAGCAGCTCAGGATACGTGTGTAAGATCTTTACCGTAAACTCTCCATCCACCAGCGCAACGACGATAGAGCCGTGTCGTGCTGTTAAAGACCGATCCACAACCAGTATTGCTCCATCATTGATACCGGCATTGATCATACTGAGGCCCGCCGCCCTGACAAAGAAGGTTGAGGGGCGGTTGCGGACTACATATTCATGCAAATTTAATTCATTATCTTCATGCCCGGCGCACGGACTCATCACTCCACAGCTTAGTAAATCACTGAAAAAAGGTGCCATTTCGTAAGGCTTGTTGCTAATGTGCTCAAGGATAACAGACATAGCTACACTCGAATTCTTGTACTGTATGTATAAACAGTATTGCGAGTTGAAGAGAAAAGATCAAATCTCTCCGGTAACGCTATCAAGCCTGACGAAAAATTAAGCTTTATCATAAACATCAAAAACCATCTTTTACCGATAATGGCGAGCTGGCCTACGAAGAAGGTATACAAGCTAGGATGAAAGGATTCTGATGCTCCTCCCACCAAATTTTTTATCTCCTGAAGACCAGGCTGAGTACGATGCTTATATGGCAAGGTTCAGCGAGGTGGTGATGCTGCCAACTTACTGATTTAGTGTATGATGGTGTTTTTGAGGTGCTCCAGTGGCTTCTGTTTCTATCAGCTGTCCCTCCTGTTCAGCTACTGACGGGGTGGTGCGTAACGGCAAAAGCACTGCCGGACATCAGCGCTATCTCTGCTCTCACTGCCGTAAAACATGGCAACTGCAGTTCACTTACACCGCTTCTCAACCCGGTACGCACCAGAAAATCATTGATATGGCCATGAATGGCGTTGGATGCCGGGCAACCGCCCGCATTATGGGCGTTGGCCTCAACACGATTTTCCGCCATTTAAAAAACTCAGGCCGCAGTCGGTAACCTCGCGCATACAGCCGGGCAGTGACGTCATCGTCTGCGCGGAAATGGACGAACAGTGGGGATACGTCGGGGCTAAATCGCGCCAGCGCTGGCTGTTTTACGCGTATGACAGGCTCCGGAAGACGGTTGTTGCGCACGTATTCGGTGAACGCACGATGGCGACGCTGGGGCGTCTTATGAGCCTGCTGTCACCCTTTGACGTGGTGATATGGATGACGGATGGCTGGCCGCTGTATGAATCCCGCCTGAAGGGAAAGCTGCACGTAATCAGCAAGCGATATACGCAGCGAATTGAGCGGCATAACCTGAATCTGAGGCAGCACCTGGCACGGCTGGGACGGAAGTCGCTGTCGTTCTCAAAATCGGTGGAGCTGCATGACAAAGTCATCGGGCATTATCTGAACATAAAACACTATCAATAAGTTGGAGTCATTACCTTTCGCACGCTTAACGCGCATTTTCTCCGCGAGCTCAGTCTTGTTTTCTGCCTGGTAGGTCCTATTATTTTGCGTCTTTACTTCGGCCCCTGGGCCTGCTGCGTACGTTTTGTTTTTCTCGCTAATACACGCTCGGCATTTACTCTTGAGGCCAAACTTGCCCTTGAGCTCTTTTCCAAACTGTTCAAAGGGTTTAACTTGCTGACATGATTTGCATTTTTTAAAGCCCGGGGGGAGGTAGGTGTCAGCCATGAGCTGCTCCAGTAGGTATTGATTATAGGTGATTTTAACTTAAAGACGACGTCACTTTCAAATAAATCGACTACTTAACGCTGATCTTACATAATCCTGATTATGCGCACTTAAGTTGTCAGCACAAAGCGTTATTGTCGTCTCAGCACAATTCACACGCGTCGTGTACGCTAAGCCTTCATTTTGCTCAGCACAGGACCGCGATCTTATGTTGGTGACTATGACAGACAAAGAACTTTACCGGCTTGGCATCATTCAGCGAGTATTTGACCGGGCTTTGCTTCAGCGCGACGCAGCAGACATACTTAAGCTCAGTGTTCGTCAGGTGCAGCGTCTTGTGCGTCTGTACCGGACAGATGGCGCAACCGCATTTGCATCTTCCCGCCGTGGACGTCCTGCAAACAACCGGATCGATGAAGAAACACGCTGTAAAGCCCTGGATTTGATCCGGTGCCACTATTCAGATTTTGGCCCAACGCTCGCAACCGAAAAACTGGCTGAACGCCATCATATATATCTCTCCGTTGAAACCATCCGTAACTGGATGACAGCCGACGGTCTCTGGCGTCCTCATTCCCGCCGGCGAACCCGGGTTTACCAGCCGCGCTATCGTCGCGACTGTTTCGGCGAACTGGTTCAGATCGATGGCTCTCACCATGACTGGTTCGAAGGAAGAGCCCCAAAATGCTGTCTTCTGGTCTTCATGGATGACGCCACAGGTCGCCTGATGCACCTGCGATTCTGTGATTCAGAAAACGCGTTTGACTACATGATGGCTACCCGGCAATACATTGATAAACATGGTAAACCTGTCGCATTTTACAGCGACAAGCATGCGGTGTTCAGGGTCAGCGGACCCGAGAGCCGACGTACCGGCACAACCCAGTTCGGACGGGCTCTCCGGGAACTGGCGATCGAATTGATTTGTGCCAACAGCAGCCAGGCAAAAGGTCGCGTGGAACGGGTAAATAAAACGCTCCAGGATCGACTGATTAAAGAGATGCGCCTGCAGAACATCAGCTCGGTTGCTGAAGCCAATCAGTGGATTGAACATTTCATGTCTGATTTTAACCGTCGTTTCTCCCGGCCGGCAAAATACCCTAAAGATCTGCACCGTGCGGTCACACAGAGTCCACTGGAGCTGAATGATATCTTCGCCTGGCAGGAGCTACGGACCTTATCGAAAGCACTGACTTTTCAGTATGATAAAGTCATGTATATCATTGAACCCACCGAACAAAATACGCGCATAGCAGGTGAAAAAATTACCGTTTATGATTACCCTGACGGAAGCATTACTTTCCGGCATCAGCACCGGCCACTGGGTTATAAGATTTTCGATAAACTGACCTGCGTTGATCAGGGGGCGGTTGTTGATAACAAACGACTGGGTGCCGTTCTGAGGCTGGCACAGCAGAAACAGGACGAGCTGGAGGCTGAAGGAAAGCGAATGCGCAGTACAAAAATGCCCCGCAGGCGCGCTCAGGAGCGTGCACTGGAAGAGCTCAGGGCGATCAACCCGGTGCTGGCCAGTCCGCAGGATTTTATCCCCAGCCTGAAGCGATGAGCCCTTCCCTCACCTGTGGATCTGATATGGCCGACAGATGAGAGAAAAATGGACGACAACAAACCAGTGCTCCTGACACTTCACGAAGCGCTACGCCTGGATTTGATTGAAGCCTATATGGCGCGGGAAATCACGCTGGCAGAAGTGGCAGAGTCCATGGAGCTCACCCGTCGTCAGTGCTCCCGCCTGATTAAGCGCTATCGCGAGCTGGGGCCAGCCGGTCTGGTCAGCCGGCGCCGTGGAAAGCCCGGCAATCATCAGTTAAACACCACCATCAGAGATCAGGCACTGCAGCTTATTCGCTCACGCGGCCGGGGTATGAATCCGTCAGCCATCTGGCGAATTCTGACCACAGAATACGGTGTCCGGATTTCAAAAGAGACCGTACGTAAACTGATGATAGCCGAGAAAACCTGGCAACCACGTTCTTCCTCCAAAGCCTGACTCAACCTTAAAAAGGCATTGTCCAGACTCTCCACTGACGTCAGGTCAGCTTTGTTTTCAGCACGACATTTCAACATTGGCTAGACATAAGTTGTAATGGCTCAATAGTAATGTCCGCCTGTGGCTCAATTCAGATGTCCGCGCTATGGTAAGCTTCACTGGTCCGTTTAAACTACCGGGAGGCATATCATGAGCGCAGAAAGCTCAGGAGTGTTTACTTTGAAAGAGATCAACCGGATCAAGATTATACAGGACGTCATTGAACGTCGCATCACAACGCGCCGTGCGGCCGAGCACCTCGGTATCAGCGACAGGCAATGCCGCAGACTTCTTGCCCGTTACCGTGAAGGCGGACCGCTTGGTATGGCCAGCAGACGATGTGGCATGCGTGGTAACCGCCAGTTGCCACCCGGGCTCGCAGATCAGGCTCTGGAACTGATCAAGACGCGTTATGCTGATTTCGGTCCGACTCTGGCGCGTGAAAAGCTCGAAGAACTCCACGGACTGTTTCTTGGCAAAGAAACTGTCCGGCGCATCATGGTGCGGGCTGGCTTATGGGTTCCCCGTAAACAACGTGCCGCAAGGATCCCTCAACCACGGTACCGGCGTCCGTGTACTGGTGAGCTGATACAAATAGATGGCTGTGATCACGACTGGTTTGAAGGCCGTGGCCCGGCCTGCACCGCGCTGGTCTATGTTGATGATGCAACCAGCAAACTGATGGAACTGTTGTTTGTTAAATCGGAGTCCACGTTTTCTTACTTCGAAGCCACGCGGCGCTATATCGATAAGCATGGTAAACCGCTGGCACTGTACAGCGATAAAGCCGGTGTTTTTCGTGTTAACAATAAACACGCCACAGGCGGAGACGGGCATACTCAGTTTGGGCGAGCCATGCATGAACTGAACATCCAGACTATCTGTGCAGAAACCAGTCCCGCCAAAGGGCGTGTAGAACGAGCTCACCTCACTTTACAGGATCGTCTGGTCAAAGAGCTGCGGTTACAGGGCATTTGTTCAATGGAGGCTGCAAATGACTTCGCTGAGGCCTATATGGCTGACTATAACCGCCGTTTTGGCAAAGTACCGCGACATGATTTTGACGTACACCGTGCTGTAGAACATGATGAGGACCTGGGGCTTATTTTCACTGTTCGTGAAAAACGTAAAGTCTCAAAATCGTTGACGATACAATATGATAAAATGTTGTACCTGATTGAAGACAGCGAACTGAGTCGCCGTGCAATAGGTAAATATATCGATGTGTATCACTATCCTGATGGCAGAAAAGAGCTGCGCCTGAACGGTACGCTACTTCCCTACTCTACCTACGACCGACTGTCAGAAATCGACCAGGGCGCGATTGTCGATAACAAGCGTCTTGGCCGAACCCTGGAGTTTATCAGTCTGGTGCAGAGCAAGCGGGATAACACGCGCTCTCAGTCAATTCCCGCTGGAGATGGCCCTTCCCGACGACGGCCAAAGCAGGAAGGGAAGAAATCCCAGCGCTCACTGGATAATGATGACATGCTCGAAGCACTCAAACAGCTTCAGTCACGTTCAGAGGACATTTTTGGTAAAAGAGCCCGCTGATGGTACTCACTGGCCGGACAGTGGTTGCTCACCAGTTGATATTGTCCGGCCAGACCCATGATGTATTATTCATTTCGTTCAGCATCTTTATGTCCTGCTTTTCACGGGCATACTTACCCCATAATGAATGAAAAGAACGAACAATACTGATTAACTGCTTTTTTCTTTGCTCCGGAGATAGGCTGATAAAATAGCAGCACCTGCTGTCAATATTATCCTCAATGAAATTAAAATCAGAGTCTGATGCATATTTTACTGTTAGCATAATATCATTCGACGTTGTTCTCTCAGACTCTGTTAATGCTGATTCTATCAGGTATTCAAAGGCATACATGACAGACAGCTGGTTTTTGTCTGTCTGAATATAACCCATTGAGTTTCTGAGTATTGAGGACTGTACCAGGACCAGAGGCCATAAAAGCTCAACACCATAAAGCTTATATGTATCATGTTGATCATACTGATGTTGCTCAACACGACGATTACCTTCCCGTGCTTTACGAATATCATAGGCAAGGGATAACATAAATCCGTCTTTAACTTTAATCAGTGGGCTTTCATCCACGATGTAATGAATGAGTTCATGTAATTCATTCAGGGCTTCTGAATCTCCCCACAGTATAAAACCTGCATTGTTCGGCGTTAACTCGTATCGAAGCATGGGCTCAATCATCCTGTTGTTTCAGTCGGAGGAAAGTCTATCGGCTTTGTTGAATAAATCGAACTTTTGCTGAGTTGAAGGATCAGATCACGCATCTTCCCGACAACGCAGACCGTTCCGTGGCAAAGCAAAAGTTCAAAATCACCAACTGGCCCACCTACAATAAAGCCCTCATCAACCGTGGCTCCATAACTTTCTGGCTGGATGATGAAGCTATTCAGGCCTGGTATGAGTCAGCAACACCTTCTTCACGAGGCAGACCTCAGCGCTATTCTGACCTTGCCATCACGACTGTGCTGGTCATTAAACGCGTATTCAGGCTGACCCTGCGCGCTGCGCAGGGCTTTATTGATTCCATTTTTTCTCTGATGAACGTTCCGCTACGCTGCCCGGATTACAGCTGTGTCAGCAGGCGGGCAAAGTCGGTTAACGTCAGTTTCAAAACGGCTTTGTTGAATAAATCGAACTTTTGCTGAGTTGAAGGATCAGATCACGTATCTTCCCGACAACGCAGACCGTTCCGTGGCAAAGCAAAAGTTCAAAATCACCAACTGGCCCACCTACAATAAAGCCCTCATCAACCGTGGCTCCATAACTTTCTGGCTGGATGATGAAGCTATTCAGGCCTGGTATGAGTCAGCAACACCTTCTTCACGAGGCAGACCTCAGCGCTATTCTGACCTTGCCATCACGACTGTGCTGGTCATTAAACGCGTATTCAGGCTGACCCTGCGCGCTGCGCAGGGCTTTATTGATTCCATTTTTTCTCTGATGAACGTTCCGCTACGCTGCCCGGA
>NZ_JBMKGW010000022.1:51442-51687 GCF_049237125.1 Enterobacter cloacae complex sp. GYL001
GCATCTGGTGATTGATTCCACCGGGCTGAAGGTCTTCGGTGAAGGCGAGTGGAAAGTCAAAAAGCATGGCCAGGAACGCCGCCGTATCTGGCGTAAGCTGCATCTCGCCGTTGACAGTAAAACACATGAAATCATCTGCGCTGACCTGTCGCTGAACAATGTTACGGACTCAGAGGCCTTCCCCGGGTTAATCCGGCAAACCCACCGGAAAATCAGGTCAGCCGCCGCCGATGGCGCTTACGATA
>NZ_JBMKGW010000022.1:51697-56078 GCF_049237125.1 Enterobacter cloacae complex sp. GYL001
GCCCCGAAAAGGCGCGGGTTACTGGCCCGGTGAATATGCAGACCGTAACCGTGCAGTGGCTAATCAGCGAATGACCGGGAGTAATGCGCGGTGGAAATGGACAACAGATTACAACCGTCGCTCGATAGCGGAAACGGCGATGTACCGGGTAAAACAGCTGTTCGGGGGTTCACTGACGCTGCGTGACTACGATGGTCAGGTTGCGGAGGCTATGGCCCTGGTACGAGCGCTGAACAAAATGACGAAAGCAGGTATGCCTGAAAGCGTGCGTATTGCCTGAAAACACAACCCGCTACGGGGGAGACTTACCCGAAATCTGATTTATTCAACAAAGCCACGTTGTGTCTCAAAATCTCTGATGTTACATTGCACAAGATAAAAATATATCATCATGAACAATAAAACTGTCTGCTTACATAAACAGTAATACAAGGGGTGTTATGAGCCATATTCAACGGGAAACGTCTTGCTCGAGGCCGCGATTAAATTCCAACCTGGATGTTGATTTATATGGGTATAGATGGGCTCGCGATAATGTCGGGCAATCAGGTGCGACAATCTATCGATTGTATGGGAAGCCCGATGCGCCAGAGTTGTTTCTGAAACATGGCAAAGGTAGCGTTGCCAATGATGTTACAGATGAGATGGTCAGACTAAACTGGCTGACGGCATTTATGCCTCTTCCGACCATCAAGCATTTTATCCGTACTCCTGATGATGCATGGTTACTCACCACTGCGATCCCCGGGAAAACAGCATTCCAGGTATTAGAAGAATATCCTGATTCAGGTGAAAATATTGTTGATGCGCTGGCAGCGTTCCTGCGCCGGTTGCATTCGATTCCTGTTTGTAATTGTCCTTTTAACAGCGATCGCGTATTTCGTCTCGCTCAGGCGCAATCACGAATGAATAACGGTTTGGTTGATGCGAGTGATTTTGATGACGAGCGTAATGGCTGGCCTGTTGAACAAGTCTGGAAAGAAATGCATAAGCTTTTGCCATTCTCACCGGATTCAGTCGTCACTCATGGTGATTTCTCACTTGATAACCTTATTTTTGACGAGGGGAAATTAATAGGTTGTATTGATGTTGGACGAGTCGGAATCGCAGACCGATACCAGGATCTTGCCATCCTATGGAACTGCCTCGGTGAGTTTTCTCCTTCATTACAGAAACGGCTTTTTCAAAAATATGGTATTGATAATCCTGATATGAATAAATTGCAGTTTCATTTGATGCTCGATGAGTTTTTCTAATCAGAATTGGTTAATTGGTTGTAACACTGGCAGAGCATTACGCTGACTTGACGGGACGGCGCTTCCCTACCCTCATGGCCGCCTCCCAGGAATCGACCCAGGTGCTTATCGTGGACATAATCCTTTACTCATAAATTTATCTTATTCCATTATTGTACCTGTCGCGCAAAAGTTGCAGAAAAGCCATAAACGCAGGAGAATCCTGTCGGCGGTGAGGATAATAAATATGGTAGCCGTCAAAATATGGACACCACTCGGTCAGAACAGCAATCAGCTTGCCGCTTTTGATATATCCATCTGCAACATACTCGGGAATATAGGCAATCCCCAGCCCGTCTAATGCTGCATCGAGCTGATGAATCGTGCTGTTCGCAATATATTGCCCTTTGACTTTCAGACTGAATTTCTGAGCATCTTTCTCGAATTCCCAGGCGTACAATCCACTCGTATCAGAATAGCGGACGTTAATGCAGTTGTGGTTCAAAAGATCCTGCGGCTTCCTGGGCTTAGCATAACGCTTAAAATAATCTGGTGCAGCAACAACAAGCTGGCGCCAGTTCTGGCTTATTTTTGCGGCAATCATATCATTATTCAGAACATCGCCCGGACGAATCCCGGCATCAAAACGCTGATCAACAATATCTGTAAATCCATAGTCAATGCCGATTTCAATCTGAATATCTGGGTAGCGACTCAGAAAGTCCGGTAATACAGGACGGATCAAATACTGGATAACATCATCTGCCGCCGTGAGGCGTATGACGCCAGTGGGTTTTTCCCTAAGCTCACTCAACCGACTAATAGCATCATCAACCTGTTCCATTAACGGGCCAACTTCGTTAATGAGCCTTTCACCTGCTTCCGTAGTGGAGATACTGCGGGTGGTTCTGGCCAGCAGGCGGATCCCAAGCCTTTCCTCAAGAGATTTCACCGTGTGGCTGATGGCTGAGGGTGTCACACCTATTTCAGCTGCGGCTTTGGTAAAGCTTTTCAGCCTGGCCACTGTTAAAAAAACCTTTAATTCATCCACACGATTCCTCCTCCTCGGTCCCTACTGGAGACGTCAGCGTACCAGTCTGTCATTAATTATCAAATAAATTTCACAAGTAAGTGAAATTTATGTTGATTAATAAATAAAATTCAAAATGGTACTTTATATTCCACGACGTGAATATGTCCTCGTTGTAGTGACGGCTTTTAATTCTGAAAATGAGGTAATCATTATGCAAGATTTTATCTATCATAATCCGGTAAAAATTCTTTTTGGTCGCGATCAAATTTCTGCGTTAGCACAAGAAGTCCCGCAGGGTAAAAAGGTCATGATTGTCTATGGCGGGGGCAGCGTTATAAAACACGGTATATTGAAACGCGTAAAAGAGTCCCTGACAAACACCCTGGTTTATGAGTTTGGCGGTGTAGAAGCAAACCCTCATTATGAAACCCTGATGAAAGCCGTTGAGATTGTCAGAACAGAAAAAATTGATTTTCTTCTGGCCGTGGGCGGCGGTTCAGTGATCGACGGGACTAAATTTATTGCCGCCGCAGCCCTCTACGAAAATGATCCATGGGAGATCGTCAAGAGTTATGGCGGCGTGGTGAAACAAGCTCTCCCTTTTGGATGCGTGCTGACCCTGGCGGCCACGGGTTCAGAGATGAATAACACGGCGGTGATTAATCGGGTGACCACCCAGGATAAACTCTTTTTCACCTCCCCTTACGTTATGCCGAAATTTTCAGTGCTCGAACCGGAAATGACCTACACGCTGCCTGAACAACAAACCGCAAACGGGGTTGTTGATGCCTTTGTCCACGTTCTTGAGCAATACATTACTTACCCGGTTAACGCTAAGGTGCAGGATCGCCTGGCGGAAGGACTGCTGAGCACGCTGAAAGAAGAAGGCCCAGTAGCCCTTAAAAATCCACAGAACTACGACGCCAGAGCTAACATCATGTGGGCTGCGACGATGGCCCTGAATGGAATGTTGAGCGCAGGTGTCCCAACTGACTGGGCTTCTCACATGATTGGCCAGGAAATTACTGCATTATACGGAATCGACCACGCCCGTACCCTCGCTATCGTTATGCCTGCACTATGGCGCTTGTGCAAAAAGGAAAAAGCAGAAAAGCTGGCTCAGTACGGTGCGCGTGTCTGGAATATTCCTGAGTCTGATAGCGAAAAAATGGCCGATGAGGCTATCAATGCCACCGTGGAATTTTTTGAACTGATGGGCGTTAAAACCCGACTTTCTGATTATGGTCTGGGCGCGGAAGATATTTCAGCTGTTATCGGCAAGTTAAAAGAACATGGGCACATCGCATTAGGTGAACATGGAAAAATTACTGCTGAAGTGGCGGAAACAATACTGAACATGGCACTTTAATTGACTAACGATCTACTCTATTAGGCGCTAAGCCTGCGCACCTGGCAGGCTTAATTAAACATTAACGGTATTGCAAAATGCAGAAAATGAATGACACATTTCCCTATATGCCATTAATGGCTTTTGCGATGACCGGATTTATTTGCATCATGACGGAAACTATTCCAGCAGGATTATTGCCAGAAATCAGTAAGGGAATGAATATTTCGCTGGCTAGCGCAGGCCAGTGGGTCACCGTCTACGCCCTCGGGTCATTATTTGCCGCTATTCCGTTAACTATCGTTACCCGGTCGTGGAATCGGAAATATGTCTTATTAATGACCGTAGCGGGATTCTTCATTTTTAATACCATTACCGCACTTTCATCAAATGTTTACCTGACCCTGTTAGCGCGTTTGGGGGCCGGGGCGGCTGCGGGACTGGCGTGGAGCCTGCTGGCGGGGTTTTCACGCCGAATTGTTGAGCCGCTTCATCAGGGTCGGGCTATGGCGATAGCCATGGCTGGGACACCGCTGGCGCTCTCACTAGGCGTTCCGCTGGGAACCTGGCTTGGGCATTATCTTGGCTGGCGCCTGACGTTCGGTATTATGTCAGTACTTTCGCTGTTACTAATGATATGGATCCGTATCAGCGTTCCGGACTCTGCGGGGCGGCTTTGTTGAATAAATCGAACTTTTGCTGAGTTGAAGGATCAGATCACGCATCTTCCCGACAACGCAGACCGTTCCGTGGCAAAGCAAAAGT
>NZ_JBMKGW010000023.1:0-39501 GCF_049237125.1 Enterobacter cloacae complex sp. GYL001
CACGACTTCAAGGCGCTTTTCGAAGGGGTATTTTGGCTTTGACATATCAGGGACTATTCCATTTCATCGTCCAACAAAATGGGTGCAGTACAGGTAAATGCAAATTTCCCGGGGCTTTCCACTTTCTGTCCCTCAACAATGCTCAAGACAGAAAGTCTTAAGCACCCGCCGCATATCTTATCTCGCTGAATTAAAATGCAAAGATGTAATTAATTTTCGTGCAAATTACATTTTTTCTGCGAGACGTCTTCAGAAATATATATAGATGTAATTAATAGCGGTGCCAGAAATAATAATGGGGTGAATATCTCACCCCATTTAGTCAGCGATTAATTAACGGCTTCATCCCATTGCGCTTTCGCGCAGGCGGGCTTTCAGCTTGTTATATTCGTCGATCACATACTGTTCCGCAGCGTGTTGATCCGCTATTGGCTCCACGTTTACGGCGCAGTATTTATACTCCGGCGTTTTGGTTATCGGGCTTAAGTTCTCCGTCACCAGCTCGTTACAGGCGCCAATCCACCACTGGTAGGTCATATAGACCGCGCCTTTGTTCGGACGGTCGCTGACCTGCGCGCGGGTAATGATGCGGCCTTTACGCGAGTTCACCCACACCAGCGCTTCATCTTCAATACCGAGCCGTTCGGCGTCGGCGGTGTTGATCTGCGCGTAGCCCGGTTCATCCGCCAGCGCCGCCAGCGCGGCGCAGTTGCCGGTCATGGAACGGCAGGAGTAGTGGCCCACTTCACGCACGGTGGAGAGCACCATCGGATACTCGTCGGTGAGCTTATCGATCGGCGCGACCCAGTCGCAGGTGAAGAACTGCGCCAGCCCGTTCGGGGTGTCGAACTTCTCTTTAAAGAGGTATGACGTCCCCTGATCGGATTCTGACTCATCCCGGCACGGCCACTGGATGTAGCCCAGCTCACCCATTTTTTCATAGGTTGCCCCATAAAAGTCCGGACACAGATGCCGCAACTCGTCCCAGATCTCCTGGGTGTTGTTGTAGTGCATCGGGTAGCCCATGCGGGTGGCGATTTCGCTGATGATCTGCCAGTCCGTTTTCAGATCCCACTTCGGCTCGACGGCCTTGAAGAAGCGCTGGAAGCCGCGGTCTGCTGCCGTATAGACACCTTCATGCTCGCCCCAGGAGGTCGACGGCAGAATCACATCCGCCGCTGCCGCGGTTTTGGTCATAAAGATATCCTGAACAATCACCAGCTCCAGATCCTCAAAGCCTTTGCGCACCGCGGACAGTTCGGCGTCGGTCTGGAGCGGATCTTCACCCATGATGTAGGCCGCACGTACTTCACCGTGAGCCGCGCGGTGCGGCAGCTCGCTGATGCGGTATCCGGTGTGTGCCGGCAGACTTTCCACGCCCCAGGCCTTCGCAAACTTCTCGCGGTTTTCCGGGAACTTCACGTACTGGTAGCCCGGATAGGTGTCCGGCAGCGCGCCCATATCACACGCACCCTGCACGTTATTCTGACCACGCACCGGGTTCACGCCCACATGCGCTTTACCCAGATTGCCGGTCAGCATGGCGAGGCTGGTGAGCGAGCGCACGGTTTCCACACCCTGGTAGAACTGGGTCACGCCCATGCCCCACAGGATGGCGGCGGTTTTCGCTCCGGCGTACATCCGCGCCGCCTGGCGGATCTCCTGCGCGCTGACGCCGGTTATCGCCTCTACTGACTCCGGCGTATAGCCTTCGACAATCTTGCGATACTCTTCAAACCCTTCCGTACGGCTCGCGACAAACGCCTGGTCGTAGAGGTTCTCCTCAATAATGACGTGCCCCATCGCATTCAACAGCGCGATGTTCGAGCCGTTTTTCAGTGCGATGTGCATATCCGCAATGCGCGCGGTTTCAATTTTACGCGGATCGCAGACGATGATTTTCGCCCCGTTCTGTTTGGCGCGAATAACGTGATTCGCGACGATAGGGTGAGAATCCGCCGGGTTATAGCCGAAGATGAACACCAGATCGGTGTTATCTATCTCATTGATGGCATTACTCATTGCGCCGTTACCGACCGACTGGTGCAGACCTGCAACCGATGGGCCGTGTCAGACGCGAGCGCAGCAGTCGACGTTATTGGTACCAATAACGGCGCGCGCGAATTTTTGCATCACATAGTTGGTTTCATTCCCGGTTCCGCGTGAGGAGCCGGTGGTCTGAATCGCATCCGGGCCATACTTGGCCTTGATGGCGCTGAGGCGCGTGGCGACGTAATCCAGCGCTTCATTCCAGGAGACGGCTTCCAGCTTGCCGCCGCGCTCGCGGCGGATCATAGGGGTTTTCAGGCGCGGCGTGAGGATTTGGGTATCGTTAATAAAATCCCAGCCGTAGTACCCTTTCAGGCACAGTGTGCCCTGATTGGTTTTACCCTGCGCCGCTTCCGCCCGGACGATTTTGCCGTTATCGACCACCAGGTGGATCTTGCAACCTGAGGCACAATAAGGGCAAACCGTGACGACTTTTTTCATCACTTTGCTCCAGTTAAACAGTTCTTACCTGCCCAATATGCAGCTTCTATGCCATGTTTTTACTATGGGTATTTCCTGACTTTACGGCCCTTTGCGGGGCAAAACCCTGACGAAAAACAGCCAATCGTCAAAATTGACGTGTCGAAAGGGCAGGGGATGTGACATGGATTGGAATTCCGTCACGTAAAAAACAATTCGGCTGGAGCCAGCGGCAGAATGGTTCAGACTTAACATAATTCCCTGACGGAAGCATGCGATGAAACCGGCGATTCTGGTGGTTGATGATGATGTCGCAGTCTGCGAACTGCTACAGGATGTGCTCAGCGAGCACGTCTTTACCGTGCTGACGTGTCACACCGGTCAGGACGCGGTGAACCGTGTCCAGCAGGACCCTGGCATTGCGCTGGTTCTGCTGGACATGATGCTGCCGGATATCAACGGATTACAGGTTTTGCTGCAACTGCAAAAGCAGCGACCATCGCTACCGGTGGTGATGCTGACGGGGCTGGGAAGTGAATCAGATGTGGTCGTCGGGCTCGAAATGGGCGCCGATGATTACATCGGAAAACCGTTCAATCCGCGCGTGGTGGTCGCCCGCGTTAAGGCGGTGCTGCGTCGTACCGGCGCGCTGGACGCGGAGCCTGCCGCGCCGCGCGTTGAAGGTATTGCCTTTAACGGCTGGACGCTGGACACCACCCGCTGCGAGCTGAGCGATCCGCAGCGTAATACCGTGCCATTAACCCAGGGCGAATACGGCCTGCTGCTGGCATTAACGCAAAACGCCCGCCGGGTACTGAGTCGTGAACAGCTGCTGGAGCTGACCCACAGCGAAAGCGCCGAGGTCTTTGACCGCACTATCGACGTGTTGATCATGCGGCTACGGCGAAAAATTGAGGTCAATCCGCACCAGCCTTTGCTGATCAAAACCATTCGCGGTCTGGGCTATGTTTTTGCCACGGACGTTTCCCATCATGAGAAAGCCGCCTGACCGTTCTCCTGAATAAACGCCTGAAGCTCGGCCAGCGTTTTCGCGCCGTCAATCGCATTGGCCGCCAGCAGGCTGGCCCGCGCGCAGGCGTGCGCCAGATAAATACTCTCGGTAAGCGACAGCGATTCATGGCAACCGTATAAAAAGCCTGCGCAAAACGCGTCGCCCGCACCGACGCTGCCGATAATCTCGTCCTGCGTCAGCTTCCACGAAGGAACCCATTGCCCTTTTTCACCCGGCGCTTCACCCCATGCCCCTTCCGGACAGTGGATCACTACCCGCTGCCGCACGCCTGCCGCCAGCAACTGTGCGGCAGCGTCGGCGATATGGACCATGTTCAGCGCACCATGACTGTCGCGGATCTCAAGCCCGCTAAACTCACCGGCTTCCAGCTCGTTAATCACCAGATAATCAAGATGACGCAGGGCAGGGAGCACCAGCGGCTGATAGCGTGGATCGCCCTTGCGGGAGACCAGATCGAGCGAGGTTTCATACCCCTGATCGCGCATCTGTGCCAGTAACCGCGCGCTGCGGGTGCCAAACTCCTCGTCCGGCATGTCCAGGCTGTCGAGCAGCAGCAGATAGCCGAGATGGAAGATCTTCAGCGATCCGTCGAGGCGATCGAAGGCGGGAAGATCCAGCAGGCGGTTGGCGCCCGGCGAGTGAAAAAAGGTGCGCTGTCCGCTGGGGTCGGTCATTACCTGCGACATCGACGTTGGGGCGAACGTCGTGCGCTGCACGCGCTGGCGATTGACGTGATACTGGTCGAGCATCGCCAGAATATAGTCTCCGTCGCTGTCTTCCCCAATCAGCCCCACCGCCTGTAACGGCAGGCCGACGTGCATTTTCGCCAGCGTCAGCAGAACGTTGAGCGGCGCACCGCCGGTTGAGCGCTCACTGTGGGTGATTTCCGCCAGCCAGCCGCGCTCCGGCCACTGTACGATCTGGTGGACGTGATCCACCAGCATGTTGCCTGCGGCGATAATCCCTTTGCGTTCCATTATGCCTGCCCCGCGCTGCCGAAGATGCGCATCTGCTCCGCGACCGTATCGGTAATGGCCTCTTCAATGCCCAGCAGCAGTTCGGCAAACTCATCGTACAGCGGCTGGCGGTTCGCCATGCGCTGCTCAACGGCGGCGAGCGCGGCCTGCGACATGCCGGTATAAAAATTGATTTTATGAATGCCCAGCTCGATAGCGCGGCGGAAGTCGGCATCGCTAATTCCCGAGCCGCCGTGTAAAACCAGCGGCAGGCCCGTCTGCTGGCGAATGGCGTCCAGGCGCGAGAAATCGAGTTTCGGCTCGCCCTTGTATTTCCCGTGCGCGTTGCCAATGGCGACCGCCAGCGCGTCGATACCGGTTAAATCGACAAATTCGCGCGCCAGCTGCGGGTCGGTAAAGAACGCTTCATCCGCATGCCCATACAGCGCGCCGCCTTCATCTCCGCCGACTGCGCCCAGCTCCGCCTCCACCGAGACGCCCACCGCGTGGCACATCTTCACCACTTCCCGGGTCTGGCGGATATTTTCCTCATAGCTCAGCGTCGAGCCGTCGAACATCACCGAGCTGAACCCTAAGCGCAGGGCGCGCACGACGGCCTCAAAATGCAGCCCGTGGTCGAGGTTAAGCACCACGGGAATATCGTGACGGGCGGCTTCGAACTTCACCGCTTCGACAAGCGACTCCAGAGACACGTACTTAAAATGCACTTCCGCGATGTTGATGATAAACGGCGAGCGTTCCTGCTTCGCGGCGGCAAACAGCGCGCGCAGAAAATGGGAGTCGAGAACGTTGAACGCGCCCAGGGCGTAGCGGTGTTCTCTGGCGTGTGCCAGACCGTCGGCAAGAGAAATCAATGGCATCATTCACTCCTTATATCCGAAACAGGTTGTACTCGTTGCACAGCACCAGCACCGCCGGTTCGTCTTCTTCGATGGTGTTGTAGCGATCGATGGGCTGTAAAAAGTGGTTGTCGTGTTCATCGTCATTGACCGACGACACTTCGCCCACCAGAACGTCGCCAAAGCCGCGTTCACCCCAGAAACTGTGGTACAGGCCGGGCGTCAGGCAGATGCTCTCCCCAGGCGTGAGGCGCAGCTGGCTGCCGGGCGTGTGCGTCTGCCGACAACCGTCTATCGTGACGATCACGTCGGTGTTTTCGGTCTCCTCATGCGCGCCCGCATTCCATAACTCAATAATCAGATTCCCGCCGCCGCGGTTGATGATGTCCTCCCGCTTGCGCCAGTGGAAATGCATCGGCGTCACCTGGCCGTCGCGGACGTGCATGATTTTTTCGGCATAGCACTTCTCATAAGGCACGCCGTTGGGGGAGCCGTTGCGCAGGGTGAACAGCGTCAGCCCCTGTGCGGCAAAGTGGTTGCCGCCAAACGCCGTCACGTCCCAGCCGAGCCTGAGGTCGAACACCTCCTGCCAGGCGGCCTGGTCAAGCTGCTGCCATTTTGTTGGCGGAAAGCTGGCAAACGGCGGGAGATGCACGTTGTGCATGGAGAAGAACTGCCGCGTGTGGCCGAGGATTTCATTGATGTCGGAGCGTTTCATGGGGACTCCTTGCGTTTTATGCCACCCCCTCACCCCGGCCCTCTCCCTCAAGGGAGAGGGGGAGAGGGTTAGGGTGAGGGCATCAGGCCGCACCGGGGTTACTTAACCGTCCACCCCTTATACGTGCCGACGTTCTTTTTATCGATCATCGTCACCGGGATCAGCACAGGCTCTTTCGGCGCAGGTTTGCCCTGAAGAATGTCATAGCCGATCTCCACCGCCTTCGCCGCCATCACCTGCGGATCCTGCGCCGGCGTCGCCACAAACAGGGAGTTTTCGCGCTTCAGAGCTTCTTCACCGTCCGGGCTGCCATCCACGCCAACGATAAAGAACTCATTACGTTGAGCCTGTTTCGCCGCCAGATCGGCACCGATCGCCGTCGGATCGTTAATTGCGAATACGCCGTCGATCTTCGGATTGGCCGCCAGCAGGGAGGTCATGACCTCCAGTCCGCCTTCGCGGCTGCCTTTGGCGTTCTGATTATCCGAGAGCACTTTGATATCCGGGTGGCGCCTGAACTCGGTCTGGCAGCCCTCCACGCGGTTTTGTACCGCAGAAACCGGCGGCCCGTTGATGATCACCACGTTGCCTTTACCTTTCAGGCGGTCGGTTATGTACTTACAGGCCATCTCCCCCGCCTGGGTGTTATCGGAGGTGATGGTCGCATCGGCCCCTTCCGCCGCCACGTCAACCGCCACGACCACGATCCCCGCCTCTTTGGCGCGTTTTACCGCCGGGCCGATCCCTTTGGAATCCGCGGCGTTGAGGATGATCATGTCCACTTTCGCCGCAATGAAGTTATCGATCTGCGACACCTGCTGGCCCAGATCGTACCCGCTGGAGACCAGCGTCACCTTGACGTTATCTCCCGCCAGCTTGCGCGCTTCCAGCTCGGCGCCTTTGGTGATCTGTACGAAGAACGGGTTAGCCAGGTCGCCCACCGTCACGCCGATGGACTTCAGATCTTTTGCCTGCGCAAACGGGGTTGCGGCCAGCAGCGCGCCAGCACAGAGCGCGGTCACTAAGGGCTTCAATCTCATGCTGTATTCCTCACGTAGGGTATTGTTGTTATGCACTTTGATGGTGTCGGGTACGGTATTTGTCGATCAGCACCGCTATGATGATCACCGCCCCTTTGATCACCAGCTGCCAGAAGTAGGAGACGCCCATCAGCGTCATGCCGTTGTTGAGGGTGGCGATGATCAAAGCACCCACCAGCGTGCCGGTGATCGTGCCGATCCCGCCGACGAAGCTGGTTCCGCCGAGGATCACCGCCGCAATCGCATCCAGCTCGTACCCCGTGCCGAGGTTGCCGTTGGCGCTGTAGAGGCGCGAGGCGCTCATCACGCCGCCTAATCCCGAGAGCAGGCCGCTCATGCCGTAGACAAACAGCAGCACCAGCCAGACCTTGATGCCGGTTAAGCGTGCCGCCTGCATATTGCCGCCGACCGCATAGATGTGAACGCCGAGGGTTGTGCGACGCAGAATAAACCAGCACACCACAATCACCGCCAGGGCGATCACCACCAGCCACGGAATCGGGCCGAGGTAGTTGTTGCCGATCCACTCGAAGTTAATGTTGGAGTTAATGACCGTCGTGCCGTCCGCCAGCAGATACGCCGCGCCGCGCAGTGCCGTATAGGTGCCGAGGGTGACGATAAACGGCGGCAGCCCGGCAAAGGCCACCAGCGCGCCGTTGAACAGCCCCAGCACCATACCGAGCATCAGCGCCGCCGGAATGGAGAGCATCGCAAATTCCGGGATAAGCGAGACCACCATCGCCGCTACCGCCGTAGTGCCCAGAATCGAGCCCACAGAGAGGTCAATCCCGCCGGTCAGGATGATGAAGGTCATCCCCGCCGCCAGCACGATGTTGATCGACGCCTGCCGGGTAATATTCAGCAGGTTGCTCTCGGTGAAAAAGTTCGGGGCGATAAAGCCAAATACCGCCACAATCAGGATTAAAATTGGCAAAATGCCGATCGTTTGCATCAGATCGCTCATCAGCATTTTTTTGGCGGAGGCGGATTTCGCCACCTGCTGCGGATGGGTTGGAGTTGTCATAATTACACCGCCTGATGATGTGTGTCGTTCACGCCGGTTGCCAGCGTCATAATGTTTTCCTGAGAGATGTCGCGTCCGTGGAGTTCACCCGCGATGCTGCCTTCCCGCATCACGTACACCCGGTCGCTCATGCCCACCACTTCCGGCAGCTCGCTGGAGATCATCAGAATCGCCACCCCTTTGCGCGCCATCTGGTTCATGATGCGGTAGATCTCGCTTTTCGCGCCGACGTCCACGCCGCGCGTAGGTTCGTCCAGAATCAGAATGCGCGGGCCAATCGCCACCCAGCGGGAGATCAGCAGCTTTTGCTGGTTGCCGCCGGAGAGCCCGCCCGCGCGCACCTGAGAATGCGGCACGCGGATATTGAGCAGGGCGATGGCGTCATCGGAAATAGACTGCGCTTTTTTGCGGTTCAGCCAGCCGAAGGTGGCGTCGCGCTCCAGCGTCGCCATGGTGATGTTCTCCTGCGCCGCCAGCTCCAGAAACAGCCCCTGCTCCTTGCGGTTCTCGGTAAGAAAACCGATGCCGTTTTCAATGGCCGCGCGCGGGGAGTGGATCACCACCGGTTCGCCGTCGACCTCGATCATGCCGCCGGTGGCTTTGCGCACGCCGAAGATCAGCTGCGCCAGCTCGGAGCGACCGGCCCCGACCAGCCCCGCCAGCCCGACGATTTCACCGGAGCGAACCTGCAAACTGCACGGCAGCACTTTTTTGCCATCTGTCAGGTGGTGCACGTTCAGACGCGGGCTGCCGAGCGGAATATCGCGCTCTTTGTTAAACAGATCGCTGAGCGGGCGGCCCACCATCATGCGCACCAACTCAGAGGCATTCAGCTTGTCGCGCGTCAGGCTGCCGACGTACTGCCCGTCGCGCAGGACGCTGACGCGGTCAGAGAGCTCATACACTTCCGCCATGCGGTGGCTGATGTAGATAATCGCCATCCCTTCATCGCGCAGGCGCAAAATCAGTTCGAACAGACGGTGGGTTTCGCGCGAGGAGAGGGCGGCGGTGGGTTCATCCATCACCAGAATGCGGCTGTTGCGGTGCAGCGCGCGGGCGATCTCCACCTGCTGCTGCTCGGCGATGGTCAGCTTCATGACCAGGTCGGTGGCGCTGAACTGCGCGCCCAGACGGTCAATGACCGCCTGCGCCTGGGCTGCCATCTCTTTGCGCTGGACCAGCCCGCCGCGCGACAGCTCGCTGCCGAGAAAAATGTTTTCCGCCACGGTCAGGTTAGGAGCAAGCTGCATCTCCTGATAAATCAGGGTAATGCCTGCGGCCAGCGCATCCTTCGGCCCTTTGATGTGAAACGGCTTACCGTCGATGAGGATGTCGCCGCTGCTGGCGGTATAGGCGCCTGCGAGGATCTTCATCAGCGTGCTTTTTCCGGCGCCGTTTTCCCCCATCAGCGCGTGGATCTCACCGGGGAAAACCGTCAAATCCACGCCCTTGAGCGCGTGGAAATTGCCAAAGGTTTTGGCAATGTGGCGCATCTCTAAAACCGGGGTTCTGCTCATGGCGGATCTCCTGTGAATGTCGATATCTGTACTTCATCACAGGCGCGTAAATGCAAAATGTCAGAAGCTGTTCATATTTGTCATAGTTATGAATAGCTAATCGCCATCACATTTTCCTTTTCCCTCTCCCTATGGGAGAGGGCCAGGGTGAGGGCACCAAACCGCAGAGGAGCCCAAACCCATGTCTTCACGCCCCCCGTTCTTCACCAGCGCCCGCGGTCGCCTGCTGATATTTAACCTGCTGGTGGTGGCGGTAACGCTGATGGTAAGCGGCGTGGCGGTGCTCGGCTTTCGTCATGCCAGCCAGATCCAGGAGCAGGTGCAGCAGCAAACGCTGGATGACATGACCGGCAGCATGAACCTCGCGCGCGACACGGCCAACGTGGCAACAGCGGCGGTGCGGCTGTCGCAGGTGGTCGGTGCGCTGGAGTACAAAGGCGAAGCCGAGCGGCTGAAGCAGATGCAAACGGCGCTGCGCCACTCGCTGGAGCAGCTTGCCGATGCGCCGCTGGCGCAGCAGGAGCCGGCGCTGGTGGCGCGTATTATTCGCAGGAGCAATGAGTTACAGCAGAGCGTGACGGGAATGCTGGAGCGCGGGCAAAAACGGCATCTGGAGCGTAACGCGCTGCTCAGCGCGCTGTATCAAAGCCAAAGCTATCTGCGTCATTTGCAGGATATCAACCGCCGTTACGCGAGCAATGTGCCAGACGCCCGGCAGCTTGCAGAGATGGACAGGCTGATCGTTGCCGCCATTGATACCCCTTCACCGCGCGCCACGGTGCAGCAGCTGGATGCAGTAACCGCGATGTTACCCGCGAGCGCCCTGCAACCGGTGGTCAACCTGGTGCTCCCGGATTTTAATGATGAGCTGCGCAAGCTCGCGCCACTGTCAAAGCAGCTGGAGGAGAGCGATCTGTCCATCAGCTGGTACATGTTCCACATCAAGGCGCTGGTGGCGATATTAAACCGCGACATCAATCAGTACGTTGAACAGGTGGCGCAGGCCTCCCGGCTGCGTACCGCCCAAAGCCACCAGGAGCTGCGCTCCATCAGCGTGTTTATCAGCGTCTTCGCGGTGCTGGCGCTGATCATCACCGGCTGCGCCTGCTGGTATATTTACCGCAATCTGGGCTCCAACCTGACGGCTATCTCAAGGGCAATGTCGCGCCTCGCTCACGGCGAGCAGGATGTGTCGGTGCCCGCGCTACAGCGGCGTGATGAGCTGGGGGAACTGGCGCGCGCGTTTAACGTTTTTGCCCGCAATACCGCTTCGCTGGAGCACACCACGCGGCTACTGAAGGAGAAGACCTCGCAGATGGAGGTCGACCGCATCGAACGTCAGGGGCTGGAGGAGGCGCTGCTGCACAGCCAGAAAATGAAGGCGGTTGGGCAACTGACGGGCGGGCTGGCGCATGATTTTAATAACCTGCTGGCGGTGATTATCGGCAGTCTGGAGCTGACCGATTCAGCGTCACCGGACGCGCCGCGCATCACTCGTGCGCTCAAAGCCGCGGAACGCGGGGCCATGCTCACCCAGCGTCTGCTGGCCTTCTCGCGCAAGCAATCCCTGCAACCTCATGCGGTAGAGATGAAGCCGCTGCTGGAGAACCTGAGCGAGCTGATGCGGCACTCGCTTCCCGCCACGCTGACGCTGGATATTGAAGCGCAAACCCCGGCCTGGCCCGCATGGATTGACGTCAGCCAGCTGGAAAACGCCATTATCAACCTGGTAATGAACGCCCGTGATGCAATGGAGGGGCAAAATGGTGTGATCAAAATCCGCACCTGGAACCAGCGTGTGACCCGCAGCGACGGGCGCAGGCAGGATATGGTCGCGCTGGAGGTGATTGACCACGGCTGCGGGATGTCGCAGGAGGTGAAATCGCAGGTCTTTGAACCGTTCTTCACCACCAAACAGACCGGCAGCGGCAGCGGGTTAGGGCTGTCGATGGTGTACGGCTTTGTGCGTCAGTCCGGGGGGCGCGTTGAGATCGAAAGCGCGCCGGGGCAGGGAACCACCGTGCGGCTCCAGCTGCCGCGCTCGACGCTGCCCGCGTTCTCCGATGATGCCGCGCTGGCGACCACGGCCCCGGCAGAGAGTGAGCTGCTTGTGCTGGTCCTGGAAGATGAGGCGGGCGTGCGGCAGACACTGTGCGAGCAACTGCACCAGCTTGGCTACCTGACGCTTGAAGCCGAAAACGGCGAGCAGGCGCTGAACATGCTGGACGCATCGCCGGATATCGGCATGTTTATCAGCGACCTGATGTTGCCGGGCGGCCTGAGCGGCGCGGAGGTGATCGGCCATGTACGCAGCCACTATCCGCAGTTGCCGGTGCTGCTGATCAGCGGGCAGGATTTGCGCCCGGCGCATAACCCGCAGCTGCCGGACGTTCAGTTACTGCGAAAACCGTTCACCCGCGCACAGCTGGCGCAGGCGCTGCGCAAGGTGATGGCAGGAACCGGCAGCGAGCCAGGGTAGCGGCCCCCTGAGCGCCGTTAAAAGACGACGACGAGGCAGGGATAAATTTCACGGACTCATGCGGCAGCGGGCGGCGCAAATGCTGCTTTATCCCGACAATCAGCGCTTCGCGCGGAAAGCCAGGCATATCCATTACGCCGCCACCGAGGATCACCGCATCCGGATCGAACAGATTTACACTGGTGGCAATGGCGCGGTCTGCATGATTCAGGAGTTGTTGTACGAAGGGGTCATCGGGTACGGCTGAAAAGATATCTCCCATCGCATACTCGCGGGGCTGCTGTTCGTACCACTGTTTCAATGCGATACCGGAACAAACTGTTTCCAGACATCCCGGGTTGCCACAACCACAGTGCCGCGTCATATCCCCCTGTGGAATATGCCCGAGCTCGCCCGCTACGCCGTGCGCGCCCGTCCATGGAGCACCGTTTAGCCAGATGGCAAATCCCATGCCGGTGCCAAGATAGGCCGCCAGAACCTCTTGCTGCTGGAGATTGTGTTGCGCCACGTCAAACGAAAGCTGAAGGTTAACGTCGCGGGAAAATTCGACCGGGCAGCCTAGCGCATCTTCAAGTTTTCCCGCCAGATCGCGGAGCTCATTCGCCTGCAAAGGCAGATTAGGCGTCGAAATAATGGTGCGTTTGTCTTTGCCGACCAGTGCCGGAAAGCCCATGACCAGACCGCGACAGTGAACCTGTAAATGACGCAGCTGAGCCGTGATCATTTCCGTCACGCCGCACACCACACCAGAGCGGATAACCTCCGCGGTGCGCTGTTTTTCACAATGCAACACCGCACCGTCGGCCGTTTGCAGGCAAAAACGGATATGAGTGGCCCCCATATCCACTCCGGCGACGACATCAGGCTGTTTTTACATGAGGAACAACCTCGTTTCGTGCCGACAGGATCTGCCCGGCCATAAGCTGCCATGCATCCCCGATATTCTCTGCATGGTTGAACAGACCAGACGTTCCGACGATAAAGACATCTGCGCCGGCGGCCATCAGTTTTTTATAGGTGGCCTGATTGCATGAGCCATCGATCTCAATCTCATAGCTCAGCCCTTCGCGTTCGCGCCAGGCTTTCAGCTCGGCAATTTTCTCCAGCATTTCCGGAATGAACGGCTGCCCGGCAAAGCCTGGATCGACGGTCATCACGGTGATTTTGTCCGCCTTATGAATATAGTATTTCATCGCCTCAACCGGGGTTTCCGGGTTGAGGATGAGTCCCACCTTCATACCGTGACGACGGATCTCTTCAATCAGGCGGAAAGCCTGACCGTTGATGGTCTCCGGGTGCAGTGTGATGAAGTCTGCTCCGGCCTGCGCCAGCTGGCTTATGTAGTCCTGCGGGCGAGTCACCATCAGGTGACAGTCCAGTGGTTTGGTGGCGAGCTTCTTCACCTGGCCGACAAAGAACGGAGACAGCGTCAGATTAGGCACAAAGTGGCCGTCCATGATGTCGATATGGAAGTAGTCCGCGTGCTGGTCAATAAATTCGATCTGTTCTTTGAATTTCAGCAGATCCATACACATCAGGGAGGGTGAAATTTTCATAGTGATTTCCTTACTTACTGATCAATCTGTCGAGGGCAACAGCGGCGATAATCAACCCGCCCATTACCACCAGCTGGTAGTAGGTTTGTACCTGTAAGATATTGAGTCCGTTATTGATGGTGCCGATGATGAGACCACCAATCACGACCGAGAAGATGCGGCCTTTACCGCCGAAGAAGCTGGTTCCGCCGATGATGGCGCTGGCGATGGCGTATGTTTCAAATCCCATCCCGGCCAGCGGCTCCGCTGCGCCCAGACGCGCAGTCGACACCACGCCCGCCAGCCCGGCGCATACGCCAGAAATAATGAACACCACCAGAATATGAAACTTCACGTCGATGCCGGAGTAGAACGCCGAGTTTTTGTTACCGCCCAGGGCGTAGATATTGCGCCCCAGCCGCATACGGGTGGTGAGGAACCAGAGGATCACCGCGACGATCAGCGAGAAGATGACCGGTACGGGTATCCCGAGGACGCTGGCAGCGAAGAAGTTTACAAAGTCGAACGAGAAGCCATAGACGGAGTTAGCGTCGGAAATCACCAGCGTGATGCCGCGAAAAATGGCGTTAGTACCGAGAGTGATAATGAACGGATGTAGCCCGGTCCAGTTGACCAGACAGCCATTGATCGCCCCCAGCGCGCCGCCGACCAGTACGCCGCCAATCAGTGCTGCAAAAAACGGGTCGACACCAGCCAGCATCAGTTTGGCAGTCACCATGCCGGAGAGTGCCAGAATGGCTCCGACGGACAGATCAATACCCGCTACAAGGATGGCAAAGAATTCGCCCATCCCGATCAGCACCGTTACCGAGCTCTGGACAAAAATCTGCGTGATGTTGTTGGTGGTGAGGAAGTACTCCGATGACAGCGTGCCAAAGATGGCGACTATAATCGCGAGGATAAAAAAGGTACCGTACTTGTCCCAGAACAGCGCGAAGTTAAATGGCTTTTTCTCCGCCATATCGCCTTTCACTCTTGTGGTAATGCCCATGCCATGATCTCCTCTTCGCTCATGTCGTCGCGATTGGTCAGGATTTGCGTCAGCCGCCCTTCGCAGAACACGGCGATGCGGTCACAGACGGCGATAATTTCAGGTAATTCAGACGACACCATCAGGATGACCTTGCCTTCGTCAGCCAGCTGGCGCATCACCTTGTAGATTTCGGCCTTTGCGCCGACGTCGATGCCTCGCGTGGGTTCATCAAAAATGATGACGTCCGGGTTGCAACACAGCCATTTAGAAATCAGCACCTTTTGCTGATTGCCGCCGGAGAGTTCGGTGATGTTTTGCTCTACGCTATGGCACTTCAACGCCAGCAACTGGCGCTGTGCTTCGGCGGTCTTGCGTTCTTCATGCTCGCGAAAGAGCCCCATGGCCCCTTTATAGCCACCGTTTTTCAGGCTCTGGCTGACGGCCATGTTTTGGGCGATAGAGAAATTGGGGAAAAAGCCATTTTCGCGGCGGCTTTCGGTGATGTAGGCCATCCCTTTTTTCAACGCATCCAGAGGCGAACGCGGAGAGATGGTTTTGCCGTTGAGGCGAATTTCACCGCTCGCGCGTTTATCCACGCCGAAGAGACAGTCCATCAGTTCGGTACGTCCCGAGCCGACCAGACCCGCAAAACCCAGTATTTCGCCGCGGTTCACGCTGAACGAAATATCACGCACTTTTTTCTTGTCCCGGCTGGTGACGTTTTTCACCTCAAACACCGTGTCGCGTTCGATGTTGCTGGTGCTCTCTTTCATGGCGTTAAAGCGGTTTTGCAGTTCGCGGCCGACCATCAGGCGCACAATGTCGTCGTTTGAAACGTCACTCACCAGGCCACTGCATACGCTGGAACCGTCTTTCATTACCGTGTAGCGGTCGCAGATGCGGCGGATTTCCGCGAGCTTATGCGAGATATAGACAATGGCGGTGCCTTCTTTACGCAGCTGATTCATGATCAAGAAAAGATAATCCACCTCTTTATTGGTTAATGAAGATGTGGGTTCATCCATAATGATCACTTTGGCATTGAGCATTAAGGTTTTCGCGATTTCCAGCATCTGTTTATGGCTGATGGATAAATTCGCTACCTTTTCATCTAAATCGACTTTTAATCCGACGCGTAAGAGCATCATCGCACCGCGAATGCGCATCTCTTTCCAGTCAATAATCCTGATGCCACAAACCTTTTTAGTCAGGTGACGGCCTATATATAGATTTTCCAGCACGGTTAATTCATCAATAACGCTGAGTTCCTGATATATAATGCCGATGCCCAGTTGTGCTGCCAGTTTATGATCCAATTTGTCGTAATTCTTTTCATTAATAATAATGGAGCCTTTGGTCGGCTCATGAATTCCCGACAATACTTTCATTAAGGTTGATTTACCGGCACCATTCTCCCCTAATAACGCGTGGATCTCATGAGGGTATATAGTTAAATCAACCGATTTTAATGCGTGAACCGGACCAAAGGATTTGCCGATCCCCGCCATCGAGATATATGGCGTGACCATGTTTATTTCCTTCTCTGTTCACCCTCTCCCTGTGGGAGAGGGCCGGAGTGAGGGCATCAAGCCGCACAGTTCTGCGTTATTTCGTCACCAGAATCGAATCCACCAACTTGAATTCAGGCGTTTTTTCCAGCGGGATGACTTTCCCGGTTTTCGCGGCATCCACCATTAATTTCAGGCCGGTCGCCCCGATGTCCGCCGGGTTTTGTGCGACGGTTGCCGTCATCTGACCGGCTTCGACCATCTTACGCGCCTCTGGAATACCATCGGTGCCGACCACCAGCACTTTGCCGATTTTACCGGCGTTTGCCACCGCCTGCGCCACGCCCATCGCCATGGTATCGTTCGCGCAGTAGAAGGCTTTCAGATTCGGGTTTCGTTGCAGCACGTTGGTTGCCACATCCAGAGCTTTAATGCGATCCCAGTCGGCGGGCTGGCTGGCAACCAGCTTAATTTGGTTTGCTTTTTTGAAGGCTTCTGTTGCGCCATTGCGGCGCGCCTCGCCCGATGCGTTACCGGCTTTACCCTCAATGATTGCGACTTCGCCCCCCTCCGCACCAAGTTTATTGATAATAAAATCGGCCCCTTTTGCGCCGACGGCCACGTTGTCCGTTGTGACAAACCCCTCTACATTGCCACCTGCTTTTTTCAGGTTATCCATATCGATTTTTTCATCGAGATTCACCAGATAGAGACCTTTCTGCCAGGCGCGCGCGACGGGCATGACCAGATTCACGGAGGAGAGTGGGGCAAAAGCGATACCCTTGTATTTTTTATTACTCAGATCTTCGAACAGCTGTAGCTGGGACTGAAAATCCCCTTCTGACGGCGAGGCAAAAATATCAACGCTTACTCCCAGGGTTTTGGCTTCATCTTCAATCCCTTTCTTCATATCCACCCAGAATGGATTGGAGAGCGTTTTTAATACCACCGCATATTCCGCAGCAGCAAACGCGCTGGTGGATAACATTAAGCCCATAGCGGCGCCGCTGAAATATTTCAGATATTTATTCATAGCAGTGTTCTCAATGTAGGGTATGTTGTTGTTAATCCCGCCTGAGCAGGATTAACCTTTTAATTTACTTCAGTGCGCCAGGAGAGAAGAAATCCACAATAGCGCCGGTTTTTTGCATATTAAGTGTGGCCTGTTCGATATTTTGTTGTGCAACGGAAACAAATAACGCATCTAATAATGTAAGCTGTAATATACGCGCGGAGGCGTTGCGCCCTAATAACGGGGTCTCTGGTGCTGGCGAACAAATAATATAATCAGCAAGTTTAGCAATCGGCGAATGGTAGCTATGGGTAATACAGATAATTTTGGCGCCGTTCTTTTTTGCTAACTCAACTGCTGCTTTCACATCACTGGTGCGGCCGGAATGGGAGACCACCAGTACCACATCCCCTTCCTTCAGCAGCGATGCCGACATCATCATAATGTGCGCGTCCTGATACGACTGGCAGCGCACGCCGATGCGTAGAAACTTATGCTGGATGTCGGCGCAAATAGCGTTAGAACCACCCACACCGTACAGATCGCGCTGGTTGGCCTGGGCGAAGA
The DNA here is from genome assembly GCF_049237125.1 of Enterobacter cloacae complex sp. GYL001. Taxonomy (NCBI): domain Bacteria; kingdom Pseudomonadati; phylum Pseudomonadota; class Gammaproteobacteria; order Enterobacterales; family Enterobacteriaceae; genus Enterobacter; species Enterobacter cloacae complex sp. GYL001. The sequence goes on from NZ_JBMKGW010000023.1 coordinate 17,713, forward strand.
AACGTGCCGCGCGGTGAATTTCATCCACGTTCACTATCGACTGGCCTTCCATAATGGTGCGCAGCGTAATATTGAACACTTTGTTAACCACATCCTGTGGTGCTTCATCAAAAGCGAGTTCCGCAGGTAATACTTGTTCGGATTGCGAGAAGTAGTCGACCAGCGCCGCACGCAGGTTACGGAAACCGCTAAAGCCGAGCAGTTTGGCCACTTTCACGATCATCGCTTCCGACACCATCAGCGTTTCGGCAACGTCTTTAATCGCAGGCGCGCCGCTCAGGTTACCCGGCTGGAGCAGCCAGTCGACGATACGGCTTTCGTTGTCGGTCATGCCTTCCTGCTTCATGCGCAGGTACGGTGCAAGGCCAATGCCGTTAGGCAGCTCTTTTTTAAATTCTGACTGACTCATCGCTCTCTTTTGTCCTTAAAAATGAAGACGACACTATATCACCACACTCTGGCATGAAAATATGCTGGCAACTTCACAATGTTTGAAAATTCATAAAGTTTTATTGTCTGTGAAGTTTTGATGGGCGGTTGCTTTAGGATGACCTTAAAAATCAATAATATAATCATGACACGTTAACGGATTTTAATGCATGCCGTAAGAAATATACCGTCATGAGAGAGTTGAAATGTCAAAGTCAGGGGTGTAGAACACGCGCAGAACTCGATGGTTTTGAGGTTTTATTGCACAACTGACCGGTCTTAAATCACAACTCCATCGAGTTCGTAAAGTTAACCCACGATGAGGTTTATTATGAAAAAGATTGCATTTGGCTGCGATCACGTAGGTTTTATGCTGAAAGAGGATATTCTGGCCCATCTGCGCGCGCGTGGCATCGACGTGGTGGATAAGGGCACCTGTTCCCCGGAGCGTACTGACTACCCATATTATGCCAGCGCGGTTGCACAGGCTATTATCGATAAGGAGGTGGATGGCGGCATCCTGATCTGCGGAACGGGGGTAGGGATCTCCATTACGGCCAATAAGTTCCCGGGCATCCGCGCAGTGGTCTGTAGCGAACCTTATTCAGCTCAGCTTTCAAGGCAGCATAACAACACGAATGTGCTGGCATTTGGTTCGCGCGTGGTCGGACTGGAGCTGGCAAAAATGATCGTCGATGCCTGGCTAAATGCACCGTTTGAAGGGGGACGACATCAGGCGCGAGTCGATGCGATAGGGGCGATTGAACAGGCCAGGAATTGAGATTCCTCCGCTACCCCGGTTCCCTGCCATTCATTACCGTAAGGCCAGTTCACCTGCGAGTCTGGCCTTATGAAACGTTACTCTACCGCTCTGTTATTGGGTCTGCTGACTTTAACCAGCCAACTGGCGTATGCCGATGTGATTGATGATGCCATTGGCAATATTCAGCAGGCGATCAACGATGCCTATAACCCCGGCAGCAGCCGTAATGATGATGACGACGATCGTTACGATCGCAGCCGTCAAACCGACAGCCGCCAGTACGACGATCGTCGTCGACAGTTAGAAGATCGACGCCAGCGTTTAGACGAGCGTCAGCGGCAGCTGGATGACGATCGGCGTCGGTTAGAAGAGGATGAGCGCCGGTTAGAGGATGATTACGATCGGTGGTAACCCTGGTATTGCAACGCGTAGGCCGGGTAAGGCGCAGCCGCCACCCGGCAAAATTTAATCCAACACCAGCACCATCCCGTCATACCCCGCTTCAATGCCGGACGGCAGCGGGTTATCCATCATCCACACGTCAAACTGATGGCTGATATGCGTCAGGATCACCTGCGGACAGCCAATCACCTCGTTCAGCGCAATCACCGTATTCAAATCACAATGGTTGCGCGGCGTCTCCGGGCGCGGTTCATGGCTACAGTCGATAATCATCGCCTGCGGCTGATTGTTTAGCAGAAACGTCACCGTTTTATCCGGTAGCCCGGCGGTATCAGAAAGCCACGCCACGCGGCTGTGGGCGGACTCCAGCAGATAGCCAAACGTGAGTTTTGAATGGTTGAGCGGCAGCGGCGTGACCCGCAAGCCCTGAAGTTCAAACATCACAAACGGCTCCACCGTGTGGCTGAAATCGAGAAGGCCCGGATGCTTGAACAGGTCGTCACAGCCTGCATCGTCCGGCGGACCGTAAACCGGAATGGTCGCTCCCACGCCCCAGCGCAGAGGAAAAAGCCCCTGAACGTGATCCATATGATAATGGGTAAGCAAAATCTGCCTGAAACTCCCCGCGGGCCAGTCGTCCATCAGGTGTGGAATACCCGCGTCCAGCAAGGTGACCGAATCGTTGAATTTCACCGCCGCGCTACAGGGGCGACGGCGATAATTTTCCTGTAAACGCGCCCGTCGGCACGCCGCGCAGTCGCAGCCAAACACCGGCACCAGCTGAGCCCCTCCGGTTCCTGTCAGCGTGATCGTCAGACTCATAACGCACCTCTACAGCGGTTTGGTGAAGCGGAAATGGCTTTGCGTATATCCTTCACGAACATAAAAACGGTGCGCGTCCACGCGCTTCACGCTGGTGGAAAGCTCGGTCAGCTCGGCGCCTGCCTGTCGCGCGACGTCCTCTGCCCAGGCCAGCAGCTGGCTGCCCACTTTTAATCCGCGCGCCTGCGGCATCACCACCAGTTCCTGGATCTCGCCGATCCAGCGGGCGTGATGCAGGTGAAACTGCATATGCAGGCCGATCATACCGATGATCTGCCCGTCCAGCTCGGCCAGCTGGTAACGCATATTGTGATCCTGCAAGTTGGCCAGATACCCGGCGTGAAACGCCTGATGATCGAACTCGGCCTGCTTAAGTTCGCAGATCAGCGCGTAAACGATCGGCGCATCGTCGGCGGTGGCGGGGCGAAGCTGGCAGTCAGGCATGCTGTTTCTCCTTCTGGCGAATAAGCGATAGCAAGGTCTCGACTGACTGTAGCAAACTTCCGTCGTTATTGAGGACGTGACAACCCGACGGGGTGTAGCGCGCCGCCCGTTCCAGCCGCTGGTCGATCTCGCGCGCGTTTTCGCGCCCCCGCTTTTGTAGCCGGCTACGGAGAACGTCCGGGGAAACCTGCAAACAGACCGGGAGCAGCGCCGCTTCGTACCGGGCGCGAGCCTGCGGGAGATGCGCCCGCGAGCCGTTAACCAGTACGTCGAACCCCGCATGCAGCCAGAGGTCAATCTCAATACCGACGCCATAGTAGTAACCGTTGGCATGCCAGCTCAGCGCCAGCAGGTTTTGTCCGGCACGGGTAAAAAACTCCTGCTCGCTCAGGGCGATATGGTTCTCGCTTCCGGCGTTGGCATCGCGCGTGATATAGCGGTGCGCGACCAGCAGCTGTGAATGTTCCCGCTGCCGTAACGCCGACAGCAGGCTGTCCTTCCCGGAGCCGGACGGGCCCATTAACCAGATGAGTCTTCCCATCAGAACACCCTTTTTCCCTGACGCCAGACGTGGTCGATATGAATGTGCTCGCCCTTACGGTGGGCGAGCACCAGATCGGCCCGTTTCCCCTCGGCAATTTCACCGCGATCGTGAAGATTAAGCGCGCTGGCCGGGTTTTTCGTCACCAGGCGAATCGCCTGTGGCAGCGTGAAGCTGTTGTTCTCGTCGTCCGCGACGCGGAAGGCCGCGTCCAGCAGGCTGGCGGGGTAATAGTCAGAGGAGAGGATATCCAGCAGGCCGAGCGAGGCGAGCCTGCTTGCCGCCACGTTGCCGGAGTGCGATCCGCCGCGCACGATATTTGGCGCGCCCATCAGGACGTTCATGCCGTGCTTACGCGATGCCTCTGCCGCTTCAAACGTGGTGGGAAATTCAGCTATCACGCTGCCAAGCTGGTGGGATTCGCGCACGTGATCGTGCGTGGCGTCGTCATGGCTGGCCAGGGCAATATTCCGGTCCCGGCACATCGCGGCAATGGAGAGGCGATTCGGCTGCGACCACTGGGCCGCCAGCTGGAGCTGCTCTTCTTCGTAGCGCGCCATCTCCGCGTCGTTGAGCGAATATTTGCCCTGATAGTATTCGCGATACTTTTCAATGTTGGCGAACTGGCGCTGCCCCGGCGAGTGATCCATCAGGGAAACCAGCGAGACCGGCTCGCGGCCCACCAGCTTCTCAAACAGCGGCAGGGTGGTGTGGTGCGGCAGCTCGCAGCGCAGGTGCAGGCGGTGCTCGGCGCGGTTGAGGCCGCGCTTTTGCGTCTCCTCCACGGCGTTGATCATCTTCTCCAGGTTCTCCAGGCGATCGCCGCCGTCGCGCACGTCGCCAATCGCCACCGCGTCCAGCACGGTGGTGATGCCGCTGGCGACCATCAGCGCGTCGTGGCTGCTCATCGCTGAATGAGCAGGCCAGTCCACCTTTGGGCGCGGGGTGAAGAATTTATCGAGATTATCGGTATGCAGCTCAATCAGCCCCGGCAGCAGCCAGCCGCCTTCGCCGTCCATCGCTTCAGGAGTGTGGCTCCGGGTTTCGGCAAAGGCGCGGATGACACCGTCCCGCACCTCAACCGAGCCGTTCACAACCTCATTTTCCAGCACCAGCCTGACATTATTGATAATCATACGTTTGTCCCCATCGGGTGCAGTCTGTCCGCCACGCGTTGGCGTACGGCGTCGTCGTGGAAGATTCCGACGATCGCCGCGCCTCGCGCTTTGGCCTGTTCGATCAGTTCCATCACCGCTGCGCTGTTCTTACTGTCGAGCGAGGCGGTGGGTTCATCCAGGAGCAAAATCGGGTAATCGACGATAAAGCCGCGGGCGATGTTGACGCGCTGCTGCTCGCCGCCGGAAAAGGTCGACGGGGCGAGGTGCCACAGACGCTCCGGTACGTTGAGGCGCGTCAGCAGGCTGGCGGCTTTAGCGGCGCAGGTTTCGCGCGGCACGCCGAGATCCAGCAGGGGTTGCATGACCACGTCCAGGGCGGAGATCCGCGGGATCACTCGCAGGAACTGGCTGACCCAGCCGATCGTCGAGCGGCGCACTTCCAGCACTTTGCGCGCGGGAGCCTGAACCAGATCGACCCATTCATTGTTATGGCGAATATGAATATGGCCTTCGTCCGGCAGGTAGTTGGCATACAGGGAGCGCAGCAGGGTGGATTTTCCACTGCCGGAATGGCCATGCAGCACCACGCATTCGCCGTTGCTGACCTCTAACGAGGCATTTTGCAGTACCGGCAGGCGGACGCCGTTTTGCTGGTGGAGCACAAAGGTTTTACTGACATTTTCAACGTGGATCATTTTGGCCTCGCGATTCGTTTTGCCGGGTGGCGGCTTCGCCTTACCCGGCCTACGGGTGCGGTGTTCGTTTTGCCGGGTAAGCGCAGCGCCACCCGGCAACCGCGCCCTCAGTTCTGCAATACGGACGACACCAGCAGCTGGGTATACGGATGATGGGGATCGTCGAGCACGCGGTCGGTTAACCCACTTTCCACCACCTGACCCTGCTTCATCACCAGCAAGCGGTCTGCCAGCAGGCGCGCGACGCCTAAATCGTGGGTGACAATCACCACCGCCAGGTTTAGCTCCACCACCAGGCCGCGCAGCAGGTCGAGCAGGCGAGCCTGCACGGAGACGTCCAGCCCGCCGGTCGGTTCATCCATAAACACCAGCTTCGGATGGGTGACGAGATTGCGGGCAATCTGTAAACGCTGCTGCATGCCGCCGGAGAAGGTGGTCGGCAGGTCGTCGATGCGCGAGGCGGGAATTTCAACCTCTTCCAGCCAGTGCTGCGCCGTGGCGCGGATGTTGCCGTAGTGGCGCGCGCCGGTGGCCATCAGCCGTTCGCCGATGTTGCCCCCCGCCGACACCTGGCGGCGCAGGCCATCCATCGGGTGCTGGTGCACCACGCCCCACTCGGTGCGCAGCAGGCGGCGGCGATCGGCTTCGCTCATGCCATACAGCGACACGCCCTCATACAAAATGTCGCCATTCTGCGGCGTCAGGCGCGCGGAGATGGACTTCAGCAGGGTGGTTTTACCGGAGCCGGACTCGCCGACAATGCCCAGCACTTCGCCCGGCCACAGCTCAAACGACACGTCGCTAAAGCCTTTGCCCGGCGCATAAAGGTGAGTCAGGTTATTAACCGAAAGCAGCGGTTTCATTGGCTGTTCGCCTCGCTCTGTTGGCGGCAGTAATCGGTGTCGGAGCAGACAAACATCCGTTTGCCCGTGTCGTCCAGCACCACTTCATCCAGATAGCTATGCTTCGAACCGCAGATGGCGCACGGCTCGTCCCACTCCTGCACCGTAAACGGGTGATCGTCAAAATCCAGGCTCTCCACACGGGTGTACGGCGGTACGGCGTAGATGCGTTTTTCACGTCCGGCGCCAAAAAGTTGCAGGGCGGGCATCATGTCCATCTTCGGGTTATCGAATTTCGGGATCGGCGACGGGTCCATCACGTAGCGGCCGTTCACCTTCACCGGGTAGGCGTAGGTGGTGGCGATATGGCCGAAGCGGGCGATGTCCTCATACAGTTTGACCTGCATGATCCCGTACTCTTCCAGGGCGTGCATGGTGCGGGTTTCGGTTTCCCGCGGCTCGATAAAGCGCAGCGGCTCCGGAATCGGCACCTGAAAAATCAAAATCTGATCTTCGGCCAGCGGGGTTTCCGGAATGCGGTGACGGGTCTGGATCAACGTCGCGTCTTCGGTTTTTTCGGTGGTGTTGACGCCCGTTACGCGCTTAAAGAAGTTGCGGATCGACACGGCGTTGGTGGTGTCGTCTGCACCCTGGTCAATGACCTTCAGCACGTCAGCCTCGCCGATCACGCTGGCGGTGATCTGAATACCGCCCGTGCCCCAGCCGTAGGGCATCGGCATTTCACGGCCGCCGAACGGGACCTGATAGCCCGGAATAGCCACCGCTTTTAAGATGGCACGGCGGATCATGCGTTTAGTTTGTTCGTCCAGATAGGCAAAGTTGTAGCCGCTTAAGTTAGCCATTGGCGCGCTCCCGTTGCAGGCGTTTCAGCAGTTCCAGTTCGGCCTGGAAATCGACGTAGTGCGGCAGCTTGAGGTGCGAGACAAAGCCGGCGGCCTCAACGTTATCCGCGTGGGCCAGCACGAACTCTTCGTCCTGTGCCGGGCCTGCAATATGCTCGCCGTAGTCCGGCGCCTGGAGCGCACGGTCAACCAGCGCCATCGCCATCGCCTTGCGCTCGCTCAGGCCATACACCAGCCCGTAGCCGCGGGTAAAGTGCGGATCTTCATTCTCTGGCGCGACAAAACCGTTCACCATTTCGCACTCGGTCATCAGCAGTTCGCCGATGTTCACCGCAAAACCCAGCTCTTCCGGCACGATTTCAATGTCGATATAGCCGCTGCGGATCTCTGCCGCGAAGGGGTGGTTGCGCCCGTAGCCGCGCTGCGTGGAGTAGGCCAGCGCCAGCAGATACCCTTCATCGCCGCGCATCAGCTGTTGCAGGCGGGACGAGCGCGAACAGGGATAGACCGGCGGCGTGCGGGTGATGTCATCCGGTGTGCTGCCGGTGTCCTCTTCCGCCTTCGCCAGCCCCTGGTTTGCCAGCAGGCTAAAGACGTGCGGGGAGGCGTCTTGTTCAGCGTCAGAGGCGCTGAGTTGCGGTGTTTCACCGTTCGCCAGCAGAGTGAAGTCCAGCAGGCGATGGGTGTAGTCGTAGGTCGGACCAAGCAGCTGGCCGCCAGGAATATCTTTGTACACCGCAGAAATACGGCGCTCTAATCGCATTTCCGCCGTATTCACCGGCTCGCTAACCGCCAGCTTCGCAAGCGTAGTGCGGTAAGCGCGCAGCAGGAAGATGGCTTCCACGTTATCGCCGCTGGCCTGTTTCAGCGCCAGCGCCGCCAGTTCGCGGTCCGCGATGCCGCCTTCGGTCATCACGCGGTCGACGGCCAGGTTTAACTGCTGTTCAATCTGGGCGACGCTCAGCTCGGGAAGGGCGTCATCCCCCCGGCGTCTGTGCGCCTGCAAGGCATGGGCGGCGGCGATCGCCTTCTCGCCCCCTTTGACGGCAACGTACATCAGCACACCTCCACGTGAGTGGTTCTCGGGATCGCCAGCAGGCGCTCGCCGCAGGTCAGGATCAGGTCGATACCGAGCGGGAACGGATGCGGGCGCTCGGTCAGCTCATGAATGATGCACTCCGGCAGCTGGGGGGCGACCATCCGCTCGTCGGCAATCCCTGCACCCGTCAGGCGCAGCATGCGGCCACCGCTCAGGCTGGAGACCTGCAAAATCAGCGTAGCGCTGGTTTCTGGTGCGACGGCGCTGCCTTCGCTCAGGGCGTTAAGCTGTTCGTGGCTGATTTGCTCGTCGGCCACGGCGAAGACCGCCTGCTGGGGCTGCTCGACCAGCGGCGCGTTGGTGTGAAAGCGCAGGTTCTGGCTGGCGATATCGTTCAGCAATGCGCCTGACAGCCATACCGGGGTGTCGTTGTCCGCCAGGGTCAGCAGCACGCTGGTCGAGGCGAGGTTCAGCGGCAGCCAGCCCTGGGAGAGCTGATGCAGCGAGACAATGACGCCCGGCTCGCTCATGGCTTTCAGCAGGCGACGGAAACTCTGTTGGGCATCCTGGACGGCCAGGGTAAAAGCAGGTTGAAGCGTCATGCGTTGTCTCCGCGAACGAGCGTAAAGAAGTCGACCCGGCTGGTATTCACTTCGGCCTGACGCGCGGCAAGGCGTGCGGCGCGGTCGGCTTCCAGCGGGGCAATAAGGGTTTCCATTAACGTCTGAAAATGCGGCTGTTCCTGTAAAAGCGCGTCGATCGCTGCGCAGCGCTCGGCGTGCGTTTTGTCGCGCCCAAGTACGTAGCCGTAGCCCAGCGTGCCGCTTTTCAGGCGGATCACCGCGCGGGTGAGGGTGGCATCGCCGGCGAAGAAGCGCTCGCCGGTGCCGCCCATGCGTGCCTGGATCTGCACCAGGCCGATCTCCGGCGCGCGGATCGTGTCGTAGTCCGGCGTCAGGCCGAGCGTGCTCATGCGGGCAGCCAGCGCATTAGGCTGGCTGTGGGCCAGCACGCGCATCCAGCGCTGACGAGTGGAGGTGTCGAAGTGCATTCAGTGCTCCATGGTAAATTCAATCATGTCGGCGCGGGTCAGGCTGACGGAGTATTCCGTTGCGTTGACGTCGCCGTCACGGTGGTTGAGGGTGCGCACGCAGAGCAGCGGGGCCATGTTGGGGATCTCCAGCACCTTGCTCTCTTTCGCCTGCGCGCGGCGGGCGCTGATGCGCGTCTGGGTGCGTTTGAGCGCGATACCCGTCGCGTTCTGAAGAAAATCATGCAGGGAACCGCTGGCGAAATGTTGCAGCACGGGCCAGAGGGTGAGGTCCGCGAAGTAGTGGTCGATCTGACAGACCGCCACGCCGTTCACCCGGCGCAACGTGCGCAGGTGAACGACGTTGTCGCCCTCCTGAATCCCCAGCGCGTCCGCCACGTGGCGGGAGGCGGGGCGCAGGACTGACAGCAGCTTTTCGCTGGTGGGGTGGCTGCCCTGATCGAGCAGGTTCTGGCTAAAACGCGCCTGGGCATTGAGCGGGTAGTCGAACGGACGCATCAGCACCAGCACGCCGACGCCCTGACGGCGCTGGACCCAGCCGCGCTCCACCAGTTGATCGATGGCGCGACGCAGGGTGTGGCGATTCACTTCGTAGCGGTCGGCAAGCTGCTGCTCGGCGGGCAGGTAGTCTCCGCAGCGGTAGTGCGTGCGCAGCTCCACTTCGAGCTTTGCCGCAATCTCTTGCCAGCGGGTGGGGTAACTGGTCGGATGTCTGGATAAGTGCATACAAATCAAAGCCTCGCTTCTCAGATGAAGTGCTTACGCAAACGTTGAGAGAGGAAATCCAGCAGGCTGACGGTGACGATGATGAGCACCATCAGGGCGCAGGTTTGCTGGAACTGGAAACCACGAATGGCTTCCCACAGGGTGACGCCAATGCCGCCTGCGCCCACCATGCCGACCACGGTGGCGGAGCGAACGTTGGACTCGAAGCGGTACAGGGAGTAGGAGATGAGCAACGGCATCACCTGCGGCAGGACGCCGTACAGGATCTCTTCGATTTTGTTCGCTCCGGTTGCGCGGATGCCTTCCACCGGGCCGGGCTCGATGGCTTCAACCGCTTCGGAGAGCAGCTTGGAGAGCACGCCGGTGGTGTGGATGAACAGCGCCATCACGCCCGCGAACGGACCCAGGCCGACGGCGACCACGAACAGCATCGCAAAGACCATTTCGTTGATGGCGCGACAGGCGTCCATCAGGCGACGCATCGGCTGGTAGATCCACCACGGCACGATGTTTTCGGCGCTCATCAGGCCAAACGGAATGGAGAGGATCACGGCGAGGGCGGTGCCCCAGACGGCAATTTGCAGGGTGATCGCCATTTCACCGAGGTAGTCCTGCCACTGGCTGAAGTCCGGCGGGAAGAAGTCGGCGGCGAAGGTCGCCATGTTGCCGGAATCTTTGAAGAGCAGCAGCGGATCCATCTCCGCGCCCTTCCAGGAGATAACGAGCACCGCCAGCAGAACGGCCCAGCTTATGAGCGAGAACCAGCTGCGCTTTGGCGGCGGGAGGGTGATGGTTTGCATGTTTTACTCCGTGGCTCTTTGTGTGCCGGATGGCGCTACGCTTATCCGGCCTACGATCTGTTCTCCCTCTCCCTGTGGGAGAGGGCCGGGGTGAGGGCATCAGCGTGCGTATTTCCCCCTCACCCTCAAGGGAGAGGGAGAAAAGCGTTACTGCACCGCTTTATTCACGCTGGTCATGGCGCCGAGCGCGGCGGTCAGGCGGTCGAGATCGTCCAGCTGCGCCTGAATTTCCGACACTTTGCTGGTCTTCTCTTCTTCCTTCAGACCCTTGTTGTCCTTCACGCCCTGCATCTGCTTGAACAGCGCCAGCTGGCGAATCGGCACCAGCTGCAAATCGCTGGACGCGCGGAACGGCGCCCAGCCCAGACGCGCCAGAACCGCTTTCTCTTCCGGCGTTTTGCCGTAGTTCATAAAGAAGTCGTAGACCTTGTCCTTGGTATTCTCAGAGAGGTTTTTGCGCCACACGATCGGGTCGCCCGGGATCAGCGGCGATTTCCAGATAACCTTGATTTCCTTCAGCTTGTCCGGCGCGGAGGTCTTCAGCTTGTCGAGGTTTTCAGTGTTGTTGGTGGCGACGTCAACCTGCTTATTCGCCACGGCCAGGGCGTTGGTTTCGTGGCTGGCGTTGACCGTGCGCTTAAAGTCGCTGGCGGAGACGTTGTTTTTCGCGAAGACGTAATAGCCAGGGACGAGGAAGCCGGAAGTGGAGTTCGGGTCGCCGTTACCAAAGGTCAGCTCTTTGCGTTTGGCGAGCATGTCGTTGAGATTGTTGATCGGGCTGTCTTTGTTAACGATCAGCACGCTCCAGTAGCCCGGGGAGCCGTCTGCCGCAACGGTCTGGGCGAAGACTTGGCCGTTCGCGCGATCTACCGCTTCCATAGCAGAGAGGTTGCCATACCAGGCGATGTCGACTTTGTTGAAGCGCATTCCCTGAATGATGCCCGCGTAGTCCGGGGCGAAGAAGGCGTTTACTTTGATCCCCAGTTTGGTTTCCATATCTTTCAGGAACGGTTCCCACTGCGGCTTCAGGTTTTGCTGTGATTCCGTTGAAATGATGCCAAAGTTCAGCGCTTTTTCCTGTTCCTCAGCGTAAGCAGGGCTTAGCAGGGTGCTGATGCTGAACATGCTGGTGAAGGCCAGCGCGGCAACGGCTTTGTAGTTCATGTCCATTCCTCGTTATGGGGACGTTAAGCAGCCTGCGCGCGCTCTTCGACGCGGTTTACGCTGCGGTAGAGATGATCGAAACGTTCGTTATCAAACTGGTGGCTTGCGCCATCGAAGAACACATGGCCCTGACGCAGGGCGACGATGCGCTCGCAGTAGCGCAGGGCGTAATCCACCTGATGCAGCGTCACCACCACGGTGATGCCGTCGTTCTGGTTGATGTCGCGCAGGGTTTCCATCACGATGCGGGCCGATTCCGGGTCCAGCGAGGCGATAGGTTCATCGGCCAGAATGATTTTGGCTTTCTGCGTCAGGGCGCGGGCGATGGCGACGCGCTGCTGCTGTCCGCCGGAGAGCGTGGAGACGCGCTGGTGGGCGAAATGCGCCATGCCGACGCGGGTCAGCGCCTGTAGGGCTTCTTGCTTCTGGGATGGGGAGAACCAGCGCAGGCAGGTGCGCCAGAACGGGGTGCTGCCGAGCGCGCCAATCAGCACGTTCTCGAGCACGGTCAGGCGGTTCACCAGGTTGAACTGCTGAAAGATATAGCCCGTCTGGGCGCGGCTTTTGCGAATATCGCTCGCCAGACGCCCCGCATGTTGCACGGTGTTACCCAGCAGTTCGACGCGGCTTTCCGGCGTTTTGTCACAGGTAATCAGGCCGCTCAAGTGACGAAGAAGGGTTGATTTACCTGAACCAGACGGCCCCAACAGCGCCACCATTTCGCCCTGCTGGACGGTCAGATCAACGGCATGCAGCGCCTTGTTGTGATGGAAGGTTTTGCTCAGTTTCTCGACGCGAATGACAGTTTGCATGTGCCGGGCCTCACGATAAATGTGGCCTCATGCTGGCGCATCAATATGACATTTGGGTTAAGTCTCGGTTGCGGGAATTTGAAGAGTTGAGGGGAGTTTGATGACAATCACCGCAGGCCCGGTCAGCGCAGCGTCTCCGGGCGCTGTTGCCGGATGCGCTGCGCTTATGTGGCCTACGATTTAACGACGTTAATCATCCACGGCACGCCGTATTTATCGGTGACTTTCCCGAATCCGTGCGCCCAGAAAGTCTCCTGCCAGGCCATTTCGACATTGCCGCCATCAGAGAGGTTGTCGAACCAGCGTTTGCCTTCATCCACGTCCTGCGTGTCGAGCACCAGCGTAAATCCGGCGTACTGCGTGTTGCTACCGGGTGGCAGACCATCGCTCATCATGATATCGCTGCCGGCAATGCGGACATTAGAGTGGGCGATGGCGGTATCCGGGAAGTTCATGCCTGACGGACAGCCTTCTTCGCTGTTTTCGTCTTTGGGCATTTCGCCGAAGGTGATTTTGTAGAGGAGTTCTGCGCCGATGGCCTGCTGATAGAAGGCGGTCGCCTCCGCACAGTTGCCGGCGAAAGAGATGTAGGGACTTAACGGCATAATCTTTACCTCACGTAAGAAAAGCCCGTTAAGTCTAGTTCCCGAACGCCCGGTAAGCGAAGCGTCACCGGGCGGGACAATCAGTTCTTTTTCACGAACTCAGATTTCAGTTTCATCGGACCGAAGCCGTCAATTTTGCAGTCGATATTATGATCGCCTTCAACCAGACGGATATTTTTGACTTTAGTGCCGATCTTCAGCATGGAGGAACTGCCTTTTACCTTCAGATCTTTCACAACGGTAACGCTGTCGCCGTCTGCCAGCAGGTTGCCGTTCGCGTCTTTCACGATCAGCGCATCGCTGTCCTGTGCAGGCTCCGCATCGTTCCATTCATGGGCGCATTCCGGGCAAACGAACATGCCATTGTCTTCATAGGTGTATTCAGAATTGCATTTCGGGCAGTGTGGAAGTTGCATGTTGGTATCCTCAAAAGTGTTAACACGCTGGAAAACGCCAGCTAAATGACGGCAGTGTGCCGAAAAAGGCAGCGAGTATAACGCAAATCCCCACTTTTGTCGGTGATATTGTTTTATAAAAATAGCGCATAAATGCGCAAGCGATGACACGAAATGTCAGTGAATTAAGGGAATCTTAATCCCTGTACGGCAGAGATCGTAATCATGCAAAATGTATCGAATATTTTATTACAGCAAATTGCTACGCTGTGCCATTTCGGATAAGGTGAAGGAACAAGCCGTTATTTATCTATCCTCTTCTGACGCCATACATCTTTTGGCGCCAGGGAATACCTCTCTTTTTTGGTGGGTAAATAACGATGATATATCCTGATGTTTCCTGAAAATGCGTTTTGTCTATTCACTTTTGGCTTTCTGGCCAGGGGATGTTTTACACGTATTACGAGGGTGGTTTTTAAATTCTCATTATCTTCAGTTAGTTGTATTAAATGAACATGTTTTCCATACGTGATCATATAAGCCTGAAAAGTATAATTAAAACATCGTGGCTTAATAAAAGTAATAAATTTGCGTTAAGGGAAGGCTTTTATCATGCACACACAGACCATATTTGAATTAAGCCAGGAAGCTGAACGATTGTTACAGCTCGCTCTGAACAATCTTGATTCATTAAAATCTATGCCGATTGCAAAGCTGGATAGCACAGCCGCTGCGATGAGCGGCGTTAATAACAACGTTTTGCCGTTACATTTTAGCGCACGGGGTGTCGACGCTCAGCAGGCGATGCTGAATAACGAATTACGCAAAATAACCCGCCTCGAAATGGTGCTGGCGATTGTGGGTACCATGAAAGCGGGAAAATCGACCACCATTAATGCGATTGTGGGCACGGAAGTGCTGCCGAACCGCAATCGTCCGATGACGGCACTTCCCACGCTGATCCGCCATACGCCGGGCCAGAAGGAGCCGGTACTGCATTTTTTGCACGTTTCGCCCATCGATACCCTGATTACCCAGTTGCAGAAAAAACTGTGCGATAAAGATCGCGGCAAGCTGGCGCGGCGTCTGGAAATCGACAAGGACATGAATACGCTGCTGGAGCGCATAGAAAGAGGTGAGGCGTTTGAAAAACATCACCTGGGCGCGGAGCCCATCTTTCATTGTCTGAAAAGCCTGAACGATCTGGTGCGGCTGTCTCAGGCGCTGGGCGTGGAGTTTCCGTTCTCTGAGTATGCCGCGATAGAACATATTCCGGTGATTGAGGTGGAGTTTGTGCATCTCGCCGGTCTGGATGCGCACCTGGGGCAACTGACGCTGCTCGACACGCCGGGGCCGAACGAGGCCGGTCAGCCGCACCTGCAAAAAATGCTCAGCGAGCAGCTGGCGCGCGCCTCCGCCGTGCTGGCGGTGATGGACTATACACAGCTTAAATCTATTTCTGATGCGGAGGTTCGTCAGGCAATTTCGGCTGCCGGCAAATCCGTGCCGCTTTACGCCCTGGTCAACAAATTCGATCAGAAAGATCGTAACAGCGACGATGAAGAGCAGGTGCGGGCGATGATTTCCGGCACGCTGATGAAAGGAAATATTTCTCCGGGGCAAATTTATCCGGTCTCTTCCATGTGGGCCTATCTGGCAAACCGCGCCCGCTATGAGATGAACGTTCATGGGCGCCTTCCCGATCATCAGGATCAGCGTTGGGTACAGGATTTTGCCGAGGCCGCGCTGGGCCGCCGCTGGCGAACGGCCGACCTGGACGATATTGACCATATTCGCCATGCGGCGGATCTGCTGTGGGAGGATTCGCTGTTCGAACAGCCCATCCGCAAACTGATTTACGCGGCTTACGCCAACGCCTCGCTGTTCGCTTTGCGGTCGGCATCGCATAAGCTGCTGAACTATGCGCAAAATGCCAGAGAATACCTGGATTTTCGCCATCAGGGACTGACGGTCGCTTTTGATGAGCTGGAGCTGAATATTGCGCGTCTGGAAGAGGATATGACGTTGCTGCGTCAGCGGCAGAGCGTGGTGAGCGATGAGGTCCAGCATGAAGTTGAAGAGGCGCTCAACACAACGGATGCATTCCTGCTTCGCCAGAAAGGTGAACTTCACCAGGCGCTGGGCGACATTTTTAGCCGCCCGTCTATTCTTGATTTAGCAGGGCGCGAGCCATCCAGTTTGCGTGCAGACGACGCGGATGCAATCCAGCAGCTGGTGCTTGACGATGAAGGGCAGGCGCAGATTGTCCTGAGCAAGATTCGATCGTCATGCGAGCAGATTATGCTGAATGCGCAGAGCAGAATTGGCCGGGAGCTGGCGTTACGCTTCGATCAGCTGGAGTCTACGCTTGCCCGATCGTTGAATGAGGCGATGCGCCCTATCGAGACGCGAATCAAGGAACAGCTCAGTCATGCCGGATTTCGGGCGCGGATTAGCTTCCCGGCGTTTCAGGCAAACCAGCTTAATTTCAATACGCGCGGCTTATTTAATGATGCCATTGTGCAGGACACCCCTCCCGCCAGTCAGCCAGCCGGGGCAGGCAGCGTACGTAA
This sequence comes from Enterobacter cloacae complex sp. GYL001, assembly GCF_049237125.1. Taxonomy (NCBI): domain Bacteria; kingdom Pseudomonadati; phylum Pseudomonadota; class Gammaproteobacteria; order Enterobacterales; family Enterobacteriaceae; genus Enterobacter; species Enterobacter cloacae complex sp. GYL001. The sequence goes on from NZ_JBMKGW010000023.1 coordinate 33,797, forward strand.
TACCGTCTCGCGCTGGCTCAATAATCCCGGCTGGGGCTGGGAAGAGTATGTCGTGACGCGCACACGCTATGTCATCGACATCGTTCAGCTTCATGGCAAATTTACGCAACATATCGATCAGTTTTGCGATCAAATACGTAAAGCTTTGGCCGCGCAGGTCGATGTCTCTGTTACGGCAGGTATGGCAACGTTCTTTGCAGAGTTTTCGTTGTGCCTGACCGGGTTACAGGAAAGCTTGCGTGATAGCCTTGCCGTGCGGCAGCAGAATGAACATTCAACCCGGGCGCTTAGCCAGTTGTTGAAGCAAAGTATGACTACTGCGGCGTGGATTCAGGAAGATACCCGACTGTTACGCGATGATATTCAAACCTTATTCGCGGCAGAGCAACCATGACAACACAGCTACTGGACGGTCCCGGGCGGACGCTGGAGTGTATTCACCCAAAATTTATGGTCGATTTGGTCCAGGGGGCGGACGCTGCACGTCACTCCCTCCTGGGGCCACAGCAACTGCAATTTCGTGAGCGTTTGACGCAGGAGATCATTACGCAGACCCGGCTGCGGCCGTGGGCAATGGCGGGAATGCTCAACGAAAATGCAGCGCTGCGGCTGGGTCTGGCGGAGAAACTGGCCGGTATGCTCGACCCCGGACACCTTGCGCTGACCCGTATGTCCGACAGGCTGGTAGCCCTGCGCCAGCAGGTGAATCCACGCCTCCCTCAACCGCCCGGATTGTTGCAACAGTACGAAGAGCTCTCCTCACATTTCAACCAGCGTGCCGCCTATAAAGAGAAAGCGCTCGCGCAGCGCGGCCTTACGGTTCAGGCGGGTGAGCACAGTGAGCAAATTTTTACCCGCTGGCGAGCCGGGCAGTATGACGGCTGGTCGCTGGCTGGCCGCTGCTTTATCGTGCTGGAAGAGTTGCGCTGGGGGGCGTTTGGCGATGCCTGTCGTCTGGCGAATAGCGATGTGGCGGCCATGCTGAAAGATAATCTGCGCAGCATGGCCGCAAACTATCTGGCACAGGGAATTAATGCTTCTCCCACCACCCGGCATTTTTACCATCAGTGGCTGACGACGCCCGCTTCTCCCGGTCTGATTGATTATAAAGATATGCTGGGCTGGCTGGGGGACTGGTGTCAGGCGGATAAACATCCGGTGAGCTGGTCAGTGACGCAGAGCTGGCAAACGGTCGCGCTGGGAATGCCGAGACTCTGTTCGGCAAAACGGCTGGTGGATGGCATGGTGGAAGAGATATTTGGTACGTGATTGCCCCTCTTTTTAAGGAGGGGGCGAAAGGGTTAGTGGTGCATTTCTACCGCTTCAGGTTCTGTCCGGGACTCAGGCACATGCCCAAAGCGTCTGGCATACAGTGCCGTGATGACAGGGACCAGAATTGCCGTCACAATCACGCTGGCGGCAACCAGAGCCGTGGCGGAAGCGGCCACGGGTTCAAAGGCCGGGTTAATCTGGGCGATAATCACCGGGTTGGCTACCGCAGCGCCTGCGGCCGAAGAGGCGGCCACGCCCGCGGTTCCGTTGCCGCCTCCGATGACGCGGTCTGCAATAATCAGTGGAATACCCGTGATGACGATGACGGCAACACCCAGCACAATGCCCAGCAGGCCGGTTTCCAGAATCACGTTCAGGTTGATGGTATTGCCCAACGCGAAGCCGAAGAACGGGATCAGTACCGGGGTGGCTTTGCTGAAGAAATCACGCAGATCGTGATCGAGGTTGCCCAGCGCAAAACCAATCAGGAACGGCAGGATCGCCCCGACAAAATGGTGTGGTTCAAAAGAGGCAAGGCCGGCAGAACCCAGAATCAACATCGTCATCAGCGGACCCGACTCCAGGGACATCAGCACGAACGCGCCCGATTCTTCTTTGGTGCCATATTGATTCATCAGGCTGGCATAGAGACCGCCGTTGGTCATATCCATTGCTGAGACTATGGCCAGAACAGATAATCCGGCGAAGAAGCCGGTCTGAATTCCATTCTCCGGAATGAACATCGCACAGATCATCGCAACAACCCAGGCGACCGCAATTTTAGTAATGACCAGCGTCCCTGATTTACGTAATACCGTACCTGTTGCACGCAAGTTAATAGATGCGCCGATGCAAAAGAACCAGACTGCCAGAATCGGTACCGTTCCGGTAATCATACCTTTTGTAAAACCGCCAAAATAAGCACCGGTATTCGGGGCTAGCGTATTTAATATCGCGCCAAGTACCAGCGGGACCAGCATCATCCCGCCCGGGATGCGTTCTATTGTTGCTTTAATCTTCATCATTAACCCTCACATCTCGTCCGCATGGCTGGCGGAAAGCTCAAAAAATAGATCAACAAATTCAAACGATTGCCTTTTTTGGGACCAATCGATTCGTTATTTATGCTGTAGAGCGAAATTCAGGTGTTCAGCATTCCTTCATTTGAAAGCTGCTGGGATATCGTGTTCGGATTTATCATGCGATCTTTGGAATTGTGATTCAACGAAAATAAAACGCTGTTTTAGTTATCTTCGTCACATATTGAATGTAAACAGGATTGCCCACTGTTAATAATTGAATTTTGTGTAAATTTGCTGTGAAGAAATGTGCTTGCATTTTGTTTGGGGAAGAATAATAACGGGCGTTAAGATCTGTTTGATAAGGGGGTTTAGAATGACCTTATTTATCGTGAATTGACAAAAGCTGAAGGCAACTTACGAACAGGAAAAATATGTGTGAAGTTGATCACATATATAAACGCTGGTAGGGTAAAAAGGTCTTTAACTGCCCAGACAGGCGTCAACAGGTTCGGTTGTATTGAGGTAAAACGTCAATGTAAGTAAACCTGCTACGCTTGAATAAGGAGATTCGCATGGAGCGGGTCTCTGGTTCACAGCTTGCAAAATGCGCTGTGAAACGGACGGGGCTGAGTCTACGAGGAAAGCTATGCTTAGAAGGAAAAAAGTAAAACCCATCACGCTGCGCGATGTCACCATTATTGATGACGCGAAACTGCGCAAAGCGATTACAGCGGCCTCGCTCGGTAATGCGATGGAGTGGTTCGATTTTGGTGTTTACGGCTTTGTGGCCTATGCACTTGGTAAAGTGTTCTTCCCTGGTGCCGATCCCAGCTTGCAGATGATTGCTGCGCTGGGTACGTTCTCCGTTCCCTTCCTGATTCGTCCTCTCGGTGGCCTTTTCTTCGGCATGCTGGGTGATAAATATGGTCGCCAGAAGATCCTGGCTATTACCATTGTCATCATGTCGATAAGTACATTCTGTATCGGCCTTATTCCGTCGTATGCAACTATTGGTATATGGGCGCCGATTCTGCTGTTGATCTGTAAGATGGCGCAGGGCTTCTCCGTTGGTGGCGAATATACCGGCGCATCGATTTTTGTCGCTGAATATTCTCCGGACCGTAAACGTGGCTTTATGGGCAGCTGGCTGGACTTTGGTTCGATTGCCGGTTTTGTCATGGGCGCGGGGGTTGTGGTTCTGATCTCAACCGTAGTGGGTGAAGAGAACTTCCTTGACTGGGGCTGGCGTATTCCGTTCTTCCTGGCGCTGCCGCTGGGCATCATTGGGCTTTATCTGCGTCACGCCCTGGAAGAGACGCCTGCGTTCCAGCAGCACGTTGAAAAGCTGGAGCAGGGTGACCGTGAAGGGTTACAGGATGGCCCGAAAGTGTCGTTCAAGGAGATTGCGACCAAACACTGGCGCAGCCTGCTGACCTGTATTGGTCTGGTGATTTCCACCAACGTGACCTATTACATGCTGTTGACCTACATGCCGAGCTACCTGTCGCATAACCTACACTACTCGGAAGACCACGGTGTGCTGATTATTATCGCCATCATGGTGGGTATGCTGTTTGTTCAGCCGATTATGGGTCTGCTGAGCGACCGCTTTGGCCGTAAGCCATTCATTATTCTCGGCAGCGTCGCCCTGTTCGCACTGGCAATCCCGGCCTTTATTCTGATTAACAGCAATGTGCTGGGGCTGATTTTCGCCGGTCTGCTGATGCTGGCGGTGATCCTCAACTGCTTCATCGGGGTGATGGCTTCTACGCTGCCGGCAATGTTCCCGACGCATATTCGCTACAGTGCGCTGGCGGCAGCCTTTAATATCTCCGTTCTGATTGCGGGCCTGACGCCGACGCTTGCTGCTTCACTGGTGGAGAGCACGCAGAACCTGATGATGCCTGCTTACTATCTGATGGTCATTGCGGTGATCGGCCTGATTACCGGTATTACCATGAAGGAGACGGCGAATCGTCCGTTGAAAGGGGCAACGCCTGCGGCGTCTGATATTCAGGAAGCGAAAGAGATCCTGCGTGAGCACTACGATAATGTAGAGCAGAAGATTGAAGATATTGACGCAGAGATTGAGGCGCTCCAGACAAAACGCTCTCGCCTTGTCGATCAGCATCCGCGAATTAACGAGTGATAAAAAAACCCGCCGCTGGCGGGTTTTCTTTTATTAGCATCCTGCGGCAATATAGTCGCCGCCGGCGCTGACGGGGATCACCGTCAGGAACAGGATCGTCGCGAACAGTATCAGAACAACCCCTCCGGCAATTTTGACCATCGGCATTACCCAGTTCAGGGACGTGCCGCCGCCAAACCAGGTTACTGTGCGTTCACGCGCGTAACGTACTGCCAGCGACAGCCCCATAATCGACAGCGCCGTGCCCAGCGACATTGTCATCACAGCAGCAATCCCCCAGCTAATAATACCGAGCGCATTCGAGAACATCAGGATCATAATTGCCCCGCTGCACGGGCGTGCGCCAATGGCCAGCACCACGCCCAGACGGGTTTTCCAGTCGCTTTTAGTCAGATCCACCCCTACGCCGTGATGGCCGCAGCCACAGCGTTCATTATGCTGGTGAAGCGGCTTGATGGCGCTAATCGCCATTTTGCGCGGACGCAGGCTGCTGAGCGCCTGATAAATGATAAACGCGCCGAAGACGGCAATCAGCACGGCGCTGATTTTCTCGACGTACCAACGGCTGGTGCTGATATCTCCTGACGCGAGGTTCAATCCAACCGCCAGGATAAAGACAAAGACGATCGCGCTGACGCCCTGCATCATGCTACCGATAAACGGTACGACGCGCGCCGCGAGCTGGCTCTCTTTATTGGTGGTGAGATACGTGGTGACGATAAATTTGCCGTGCCCAGGTCCAACGGCATGGAGTACACCATAAAGAAACGCACCGGTTAACAACCATAGCCCACCGCTGTACTGATGATTATTAAGTTGCAGCAGATACATCACCAGATATCGGTGCAGGGTGATCTGGGTGGCGAGGCACCACTGAATAAAAGCATTCCAGTGCGTATGCAGTGCAAAACCTGCCATAAGTAACACCAGCATGGCGAGCCCGGCGGTTGGGATACGCCAGTCACGTTGAAGTCGTTGTGTCGTCATGAGGTTGGCCCGCGAGAGAAATATTTGCCGCTAGTATAGTGTTCAAATCGTTGGATCACACCGGGAACGTCAATAGATTGTGGATAAGTCTGTGTGTAAAAAGGTATAAGGCGGGGTTTTGCTGGGGAATACAGCAGTCAGTCATTTTTTTGCAACTTTTCTGTTGCGGTCGCTCGGGAACTCCCTATAATGCGCCTCCATCGACACGGCGGATGTGAATCACTTCACAGATAACCCGGTCGGTTGAAGAGAAAAAATCCTGAAATAACGGGTTG
>NZ_JBMKGW010000024.1:0-29119 GCF_049237125.1 Enterobacter cloacae complex sp. GYL001
CTTCAGCGCTCTGTCGCGAGGTGGCGTATATTACGCTTTCCTCTTTCAGAGTCAACCCGTTATTTCAGGATTTTTTCTCTTCAACCGACCGGGTTGTTTGTGAAGTGATTCACATCCGCCGTGTCGATGGAGGCGCATTATAGGGAGTTCTCCGCAGGCCGCAACCGCTAAATGACAGAAAAATGACTGACTGCTGCATTCCACAGCAAAACCCCGCCTTATACCTTTTTACACACAGACTTATCCACAATGATACGAAAAAGTAAAAATGTGCGAGCGTTGCGCAAACGTTTTCGTTAAAATGCTCGCGCTTCACAAGGATGCCTCGTCAGGTGTGTTAGATGAGTTTTTCACAGGAAAATTCATCTAACGCTCTCTGTAATCGTGAAATCCAGGGGATTTACCATGCAACAACGTCGTCCAGTCCGCCGCGCTCTGCTCAGTGTTTCTGATAAAGCCGGTATCGTCGAATTCGCTCAGGCACTTTCTGCACGTGGCGTAGAGCTGCTTTCTACAGGCGGTACCGCTCGCCTGTTAGCAGATAAAGGTCTGCCGGTAACCGAAGTGTCCGATTACACCGGTTTCCCGGAAATGATGGATGGACGCCTCAAAACCCTGCACCCGAAAGTGCACGGCGGTATTCTGGGCCGTCGCGGTCAGGACGACGGCATTATGGAGCAGCACAATATTGCCCCCATCGACATGGTGGTTGTTAACCTCTACCCGTTCGCCCAGACCGTTGCCCGCGAAGGCTGTTCTCTGGAAGACGCTGTTGAGAATATCGACATCGGCGGCCCGACCATGGTGCGCTCCGCAGCCAAGAACCATAAAGATGTAGCCATCGTGGTAAAGAGCAGTGACTACAACGCCATTATTAATGAGATGGATGCCAACGAAGGGTCCCTGACGCTTGAAACGCGTTTCGATCTCGCCATCAAAGCCTTCGAGCATACCGCCGCCTGCGACAGCATGATCGCCAACTACTTCGGTAGCCTGGTACCTGCCTACCACGGTGAAAGCAAAGATCCTTCTGGCCGCTTCCCGCGCACCCTGAATCTGAACTTCATTAAGAAGCAGGATATGCGTTACGGCGAGAACAGCCACCAGCAGGCTGCCTTCTATATAGAAGAAGAGGTAAAAGAAGCCTCTGTAGCGACTGCCCAGCAGGTACAGGGCAAAGCCCTCTCCTATAACAACATTGCCGATACCGACGCCGCGCTGGAATGCGTGAAAGAGTTCAGCGAGCCAGCCTGCGTTATCGTCAAGCACGCCAACCCATGCGGCGTTGCGGTAAGTGCGTCTATTCTGGAAGCTTACGATCGCGCCTACAAAACCGACCCGACCTCCGCGTTCGGCGGCATTATCGCCTTCAACCGCGAGCTGGATGCGGAAACCGCGCAGGCCATCATCTCCCGTCAGTTTGTCGAAGTGATCATCGCGCCATCAGCATCCGAAGAGGCGCTGAAAATCACCGCGGCGAAACAGAACGTGCGCGTACTGGTTTGCGGCCAGTGGGCAGAGCGCGTTCCAGGCCTGGACTTCAAGCGCGTGAACGGCGGGCTGCTGGTTCAGGACCGCGATCTGGGTATGGTGGGCGAAGCCGATCTGCGTGTCGTCACCAAACGTCAGCCAACCGAGCAGGAACTGCGTGACGCGCTGTTCTGCTGGAAAGTGGCGAAGTTTGTGAAATCCAACGCCATCGTCTACGCCAAAGAGAACATGACCATCGGAATAGGCGCAGGCCAGATGAGCCGCGTTTACTCTGCGAAAATCGCGGGTATTAAAGCAGGTGACGAAGGTCTGGAAGTCAAAGGTTCCGCCATGGCCTCTGACGCCTTCTTCCCGTTCCGCGACGGTATCGACGCGGCCGCTGCTGTGGGCATCACCTGTGTGATCCAGCCTGGCGGTTCAATCCGTGATGACGAAGTGATTGCCGCTGCCGACGAGCATGGCATCGCAATGATCTTCACCGACATGCGCCACTTCCGCCATTAATCCCCGGAGCAGAAAATGAAAGTATTAGTGATTGGTAACGGCGGGCGCGAGCACGCCCTGGCGTGGAAAGCAGCGCAGTCTCCGCAGGTTGAAACCGTCTTTGTGGCACCGGGTAACGCCGGGACCGCGCTGGAGCCCGCACTACAGAACGTCGCCATCGGCGTAACCGACATCCCGGCGCTGCTGAGCTTTGCCCAAAACGAGAATATCGATCTGACGATTGTTGGCCCGGAAGCACCGCTGGTGATCGGCGTTGTAGATGCCTTCCGCGCCGCGGGCCTGAAAATTTTCGGCCCAACGGAAGGGGCTGCGCAGCTGGAAGGCTCAAAAGCCTTCACCAAAGATTTTCTCGCGCGTCATAACATCCCGACGGCGGAATATCAGAACTTCACCGAGGTAGAGCCTGCTCTGGCTTACCTGCGTGAAAAAGGCGCGCCGATTGTGATCAAAGCCGACGGCCTGGCTGCCGGGAAAGGCGTTATCGTGGCGATGACCCTCGAAGAAGCGGAAGCCGCCGTGCAGGATATGCTGGCGGGTAACGCCTTTGGCGACGCGGGCCACCGCATCGTGATTGAAGAGTTCCTCGACGGCGAAGAAGCGAGCTTTATCGTGATGGTTGACGGCGAGCACGTTCTGCCGATGGCGACCAGCCAGGATCACAAGCGCGTAGGCAATGCCGACACGGGGCCAAACACCGGCGGGATGGGAGCTTACTCCCCTGCTCCGGTGGTCACTGACGAAGTACACCAGCGCACCATGGACCGCATCATCTGGCCAACCGTGAAGGGGATGGCTGCGGAAGGCAATACCTACACCGGTTTCCTTTACGCAGGCCTGATGATCGACAAGCAGGGTAACCCGAAGGTGATTGAATTCAACTGCCGCTTCGGCGATCCGGAAACCCAGCCGATCATGCTGCGCATGAAGTCCGATCTGGTTGATCTGTGTCTGGCGGCGTGCGAAGGCAAGCTGGACGAGAAAACTTCCGAGTGGGACGAGCGAGCCTCTTTAGGTGTGGTGATTGCTGCGGGTGGCTATCCGGGTAGCTACAACACCGGAGATGAGATCCACGGCCTGCCGCTGGAAGAGATTGACGGTGCGAAGGTGTTCCACGCCGGTACAAAGCTCTCTGACGACGACCGCGTGCTCACCAACGGCGGTCGCGTGCTGTGTGCGACCGCGCTGGGCCAGACCGTGGCAGAGGCGCAGAAGCGCGCCTATGCGCTGATGGCGGATATTCACTGGAATGGCAGCTTCAGCCGCCAGGATATCGGCTATCGTGCCATTGCGCGGGAGCAGGGAGAGTAATTTCCCCCTCACCCTAACCCTCTCCCTCAAGGGAGAGGGGATTTACGTCAGAAACTCTTCTCTGTCGGCTGCCAGGTGCAGAAATCTTCATTCGCCACCAGCAACAGCTGAGAGCCTTCCGGCGCTTCCAGCCATGCCACACTCACCTCCACAGATGAATGCCGCTGACGACGCTGAATGTGTTCGGTTGCCCAGGATTCAAGCTCAGGCTTCACCGTCTGCCCTTCGCAGGTGGTCACCGTGCCGTCGGCATGCCAGCGCCCCTGGCGCAGCACCACGCGGCCCTGACGCAGCGCATCGCTGGTCTGGCGGAGTTGTTCAGCACGGTAGCGGTAGAGAGCGACCTGATCGCTGGAAAGCTGCTGTTTCAGTCCACTGACCTCATGCTGCATAAAGCTCAGCTCGCCGTGGTCGTCGAAACGCACCTTCACGTGTTCGGGAGTCTTACTGTAGATATTCAGTTCAATGAGCGACAGCGCATCGCCCTGCCAGCGGTATTCTGCGGTCGAGGTGTTGCCGTTATGCCACGGGCTGAATGCGGTGAGCATATGGACTTCATCGCTGGAATCTTTGCGCCAGATCCTGACCGCACCCTGGTTGTCAGCATAGCCGCTGGCGGTAAACGGGGGGAGTGAGGAATCATGGCTACAGGCAGACAGCAACAGTACGCCTGCCAGCGCGAGTGTTCCACGCCAGAATGACAAAAGGGGCGTTGCCGCCCCTTCGTTAAAACTGTTCACTGCCACGCGTCTTACTTAACTGCGTCTTTCAGTGCTTTACCAGAAACAAATGCCGGCACGTTAGCTGCGGCGATTTTGATTTCTTTACCGGTCTGCGGGTTGCGGCCAGTACGCTCAGCGCGGTGGTTCACTTTGAAGGTACCGAAACCAACCAGTTGTACAGCATCGCCTTCTTTCAGAGACTCAGTAATAGCAGCCAGGGTAGATTCCAGAGCAGCTTTAGCCTGCACTTTAGACAGATCAGCCTTGTCCGCAATTACATCAATCAGTTGAGTCTTGTTCATAAGTTATCCTTTCAATGTGTTTATCGCTTGCTAAGCATCGAGTGCGACGAAAATGCCAAAAAAGCACTCTCCTGCATACACGCACCGATAGCCACTTTTTTTCGCCCCCCAAATGTAGACCAGACGGGGGGCGAAAGGGAAGAGTCGAGGAGTGACAAAACAGGCGTTAAATCACGTTTTGTTGTCTCATTGGTTAAAAATTATACCAATATTGCTCTCACCAGCCTCGCGAAGGTCCGCGCGAAGCCCTTTGATCAGCTCAATATCACGTTCTTCACACTCCGCCAGCAGACGGAAAATTTCCCACTGAATATCCCATTCCTGTTCAACCGCCGGGTTAGCACGCAGCTCCTCGTCGGTCATTTCACGGCCTTCCTGGGTCATTTCCAGCATCGCAACGGTGGTAATGGATGCCTTACTGACTTCAATGGCGTGTTCCAGGGTTTCACCGCTCAGACGGGAGTGGATCAGCTCGCTCAACGCCACACAGGCATCAATGGCCGGGTAGACGCCATACAGGTCGAAATCATCCGCAGCCGGAATAGCCTCTTCCAGCTTTTCGAGCTGAGAGTCAAAATTTACCTTCGCATCTTTGACCGTCAGCGTCTCCCAGATTAAATCCAGGATACGACGATAAATCTGGCCTTCGCCAAACGCCGTCTGCTTGCAGAACGCGGCATAGTTGGGATACATGCGCTCGCACAGGCAAGCCATAAACGTCACGTGCTGCCAGCTTTCCAGCTTCTCAAGGCGCAGATGAATCGGGTTTTGTAACATGATGATGTCTCGAATCGAAAATTAGCCGCAGTTTACCTGAATCACGGCTGAATTTCCTGCCAACGAATGAATGCCGGACGTGAAGAGGCCACGGCGTCAGCCCAGCGGGTTGGCTCAGGTAAACGGTAGCCCTTCATACAGCGTTGCACCCACGCCAGTGCGCTATCCATGCTGACCCGATGCCCGGTGGCGATAAACAACGGGTTGCAGCGCGCTTTACTGCGCCAGACCCACGCCAGCTGCTCGCCTTTATGGATAAGCGGCGCCAGTGCGCCCGGTTCGGCAGAGAGCGGCTCAAACGCGCCGCACAGGCGTTTTTTCGCTACGCCGATGGTCGGCACGTCCACCAGCAGACCAAAGTGGCTGGCGACGCCTAAGCGACGCGGATGGGAGATACCATGCCCATCAACAAACAGTAGATCGGGTTTTTGCGAGAGTTGCTCCCACGCGGCCAGCAGCGCGGGATATTCGCGGAAGGAGAGAAAGCCGGGGATATAGGGCATGGTGGTGGCGATACGCGCCACTTTGTACTCCACCAGCTCCAGCGAAGGGTATTTCAGCACCACCATCGCCGCTCGCGTCACTTCACCACCCTGCTCAAATCCGACGTCCGCCCCGCCAATGTACCGCGGAGGGTCCGTATCCAGACGATCCTCGCGGATCACTGATGAAGCCAGTTCGATTTGCTGAGCGCGTAGCGACGCGAGATCCATAACCACTCCTTACTTATGATACTGGGCAGAAAGCCGATGCACCGCCTCCACAAATACGCCAGCGTGTTCTGGCGGTACATCCTGATGAATACCGTGACCGAGGTTGAAGACGTGGCCTTCGCCCTGGCCGAAACCAGACAGTATAGTCGACACTTCTTCTTCGATACGGGCAGGCTGCGCATAGAGCATGGACGGATCCATGTTGCCCTGGAGCGCCACTTTGTCCCCCACGCGACGGCGCGCATCGGCAATATCGGTGGTCCAGTCGAGGCCCAGCGCGTCGCAGCCGGTGGCCGCCATCGCTTCCAGCCACTGACCGCCGCCTTTGGTAAACAGCGTCACCGGCACGCGACGGCCTTCGTTTTCACGCAGCAGGCCATCGACAATTTTGTGCATGTAGTACAGGGAGAACTGCTGATAATCACGTCCGGTCAGCACGCCGCCCCAGGTGTCGAAAATCATCACCGACTGCGCGCCCGCTTTAATCTGCGCGTTGAGATAGAGCGTGACGCTCTTCGCCAGCTTGTCGAGCAGGGCATGCAGGGCCAGCGGCTCGGCGTACATCATCTTTTTGATGACGGTAAAGGCTTTGCTGCTGCCGCCTTCCACCATGTAGGTGGCCAGCGTCCACGGACTACCGGAGAAGCCAATCAGCGGCACGTCGCCTTTCAGTTCGCGGCGAATGGTGCGCACGGCGTTCATCACATAGCCCAGCTCGCCTTCAGGATCGGGGATCGGCAGCTTATCAACGTCGGCTTTGCTTTTGATCGGAGAGGTAAAACGCGGGCCTTCTCCGGTTTCGAAATAGAGCCCAAGGCCCATCGCATCCGGAATGGTGAGAATGTCCGAAAAAAGAATGGCGGCATCGAGCGGGAAGCGGCGCAGCGGCTGGAGCGTCACTTCACAGGCCAGCTCGGCGTTTTTGCACAGCGACATAAAATCGCCTGCCTGCGCGCGCGTGGCTTTGTACTCTGGCAGATAGCGTCCCGCCTGGCGCATCATCCACACCGGGGTGACATCAACGGGCTGGCGCAGCAGCGCACGCAGATAACGATCGTTCTTCAGTTCGGTCATTTTGCAGTTCCTTATTGCGTCAGTCCGTCAGTGTAACACTACTCATACTCGGCCCGACACATTGCCACGGTATCTTCTATCAGGCGACGCGCCACCGTTCCCGGTGGGGGCAGCAGCGGTAAATCGTCGTAGCGATACCAGTTCGCCTCCAGCAGCTCTTTCTGATCGATAACAATCTCGCCGCTGTCGTATTCCGCCATAAACGCGGTCATCAGGGACATCGGGAACGGCCACGGCTGCGACGTCACATAGCGCAGGTTTTTCACCTTAATGCCGCTCTCCTCCATCACCTCGCGCGCCACCGCCTGTTCCAGCGTTTCGCCGACTTCCACGAACCCGGCGAGGACGGTGTGAATGCCGTTGCGATGGCGGGTATGCTGCGCCAGCAGGATGGAATCATCACGGCGGATGGCGACAATGATGCACGGTGCGATTTGCGGGTAGTAGCGTTCACGGCAGTGGCCGCAGAGCATTGCCCACTCGGTTTTGCTCGGGTGCATGGTGTGGCCGCAGTAGCCGCAGTATTTGTGCGAGCGGTAAAACTCCGCCAGCTGCACGCCGCGCCCCGCCAGCTGGAACAGGCCGACGTCCAGATCCAACACCTGACGAACGGATCCCATATCCTGACGACGAGCCTGTTGGATCAACCATACCGGATCGCCCTGCCACTCGCCGATCCGCAGCGCCGGTTGACCGACGAGATCGAAGATGTCTGCCGCACCGTAGGGTATCTCCCCACCGGGCAGCCATAATTTTTGTTCGTGACTGACGATCCACCAACCCAGATCTGATTTTTCAATAATACGATCCATATCTATTGCACTACCTTCGCTTCACTGACATGTTGTTAGCATTATGGTTACATTTTGGATAAGCAGATCCCATTCTAAACCTTATGGAGTCGACCATGTTAAACCAGCTGGAAAGCCTGACTGAGCGCGTTGGAGGAAGTAACACCCTGGTGGATCGCTGGCTACATGTGCGCAAGCATCTACTCGTGGCGTATTACAATCTGGTTGGTCTTAAGCCTGGCAAAGAATCCTTTATGCGGCTGAATGAAAAAGCGCTGGACGACTTCTGTCAGAGCCTGGTCGACTACCTCTCCGACGGCCATTTCAACCTTTATGAACGCATTATCCGCGAAATGGAAGGGACAACGCCGTATTTAGCGGCCAGCAAACTCTGTCCGCTGCTGGAAGCCAACACCCAGCAGATAATGGACTACTACGATTCCACGCTAGAGAACGCTATCGATCACGATAACTATCTTGAGTTTCAGCAGGCGCTTTCCGATCTTGGCGAAGCGCTGGAAGAGCGATTCACGCTGGAAGACAAGCTCATCGCCCTCGTGCTGGACAACAACCTGAATATCAGCACCAGCGATAACGTTGCGCGCCCTGCTTGAGTTCTTAATCGTTAACGAGTAATTTACAACCATTCGCCCCTCTCACGAGGGGGATTTTTCTTGTCGGAGTGCCCAGTGTGAAAGCACGGGCTGAGACCGTTAATTCGGGATCCGCGGAACCTGATCAGGTTAATACCTGCGAAGGGAACAAGAGTCACACTGCTGTTGTATCGCCCCTGAGGCGATCTTCTCTTGCTTCATCCGTCGTCTGACAAGCCATGTCCTTCACATCTGGAATGAGCTATGTCTACAACAAAACTGACCCGCCGCGAACAGCGCGAACACGCACAACGCTTCATCGACACCCTGGAAGGCACCGCTTTCCCGAACTCAACGCGCATCTACATCACCGGTTCACAGGCTGATATCCGCGTGCCGATGCGCGAAATCCAGCTCAGCCCGACGCTTATCGGCGGCAGCAAAGAAAACCCGCAGTTTGAAGATAACGAAGCCGTGCCGGTGTATGACACCTCCGGCCCGTACGGCGACCCTTCTGTTGCTATCAACGTACAGCAGGGTCTGGCAAAACTGCGCCAGCCGTGGATTGACGCCCGTAACGACTGCGAAGAACTGAGCGTGCGCAGCTCGGCGTATACCAACGCGCGCCTGGCCGACGACGGTCTGGACGAGCTGCGCTTTACCGGCCTGCTGACGCCGAAACGCGCTAAAGCGGGCAAATGCGTCACCCAGCTGCACTACGCGCGCCAGGGTATCGTCACGCCGGAGATGGAGTTCATCGCCATCCGCGAAAACATGGGCCGTGAGCGCATCCGCAGCGAAGTGCTGCGCCACCAGCATCCTGGTGAAGGGTTTGGCGCTCGCCTGCCGGAAAACATCACGCCGGAATTTGTGCGTGACGAAGTGGCCGCCGGGCGCGCCATTATCCCCGCCAACATCAACCACCCGGAATCCGAGCCGATGATTATCGGCCGCAACTTCCTGGTGAAGGTCAACGCCAACATCGGCAACTCAGCGGTGACGTCATCCATCGAAGAAGAGGTGGAAAAGCTGGTCTGGTCGACGCGCTGGGGCGCGGACACGGTGATGGACCTTTCCACTGGCCGCTATATTCATGAGACCCGCGAGTGGATCCTGCGTAACAGCCCGGTGCCGATTGGCACCGTCCCGATTTATCAGGCGCTGGAGAAGGTCAACGGCATCGCCGAAAACCTCACCTGGGAAGCGTTCCGCGACACGCTGCTGGAGCAGGCCGAGCAGGGCGTGGACTACTTCACCATCCACGCGGGCGTGCTGCTGCGCTACGTGCCGATGACGGCGAAACGTCTGACCGGTATCGTCTCACGCGGCGGTTCGATTATGGCTAAATGGTGCCTTTCCCATCATCAGGAAAACTTCCTCTACGAACACTTCCGCGAAATCTGCGAAATTTGCGCCGCGTACGACGTCTCCCTGTCGCTGGGCGACGGCCTGCGTCCTGGCTCCATCCGCGATGCTAACGACGAGGCGCAGTTTGCCGAGCTGCACACGCTGGGCGAGCTGACCAAAATCGCCTGGGAGTACGACGTGCAGGTGATGATTGAAGGCCCGGGCCATGTGCCGATGCAGATGATCCGTCGCAACATGACCGAGGAGCTGGAGCACTGCCACGAAGCACCGTTCTACACCCTGGGGCCGTTGACCACCGATATTGCGCCGGGCTACGACCACTTCACGTCAGGCATTGGCGCGGCGATGATCGGCTGGTTCGGCTGCGCCATGCTCTGCTACGTGACGCCGAAAGAGCACCTCGGGCTGCCAAACAAAGAGGACGTGAAGCAGGGGCTGATCACCTACAAGATTGCCGCCCACGCGGCGGATCTGGCGAAAGGCCATCCGGGCGCGCAAATTCGCGACAACGCCATGTCCAAAGCGCGCTTTGAATTCCGCTGGGAAGACCAGTTTAACCTGGCCCTCGATCCGTTCACCGCCCGCGCCTATCACGACGAAACCCTGCCGCAGGAATCGGGCAAAGTTGCGCACTTCTGCTCCATGTGCGGACCTAAATTCTGCTCGATGAAGATCAGCCAGGAAGTACGCGATTACGCCGCCGCGCAGACCATTGAAGTCGGCATGGCGGACATGTCGGAAACCTTCCGCGCGAAAGGCGGCGAAATCTACCTCAAAAAGGAGGAGGCGTAATGTACCAGCCCGATTTCCCCTCCGTGCCCTTCCGCTTAGGGCTTTACCCGGTGGTGGACAGCGTGGAGTGGATCGCCCGCCTGCTGGAAGCTGGCGTTCGCACCCTCCAGCTACGCATCAAGGATAAACGCGATGAAGAGGTGGAGGCCGACGTGATCGCCGCTATCGCGCTGGGACGTCGCTACCACGCCCGCCTGTTTATCAACGACTACTGGCGGCTGGCGGTTAAACACCAGGCGTACGGCGTGCATCTGGGACAGGAAGATCTGGAAACGACCGATCTCAACGCGATCCGTGACGCCGGTCTGCGGCTGGGCGTTTCTACCCACGATGATATGGAGATCAACGTGGCGCTGGCGGCCCGCCCCTCTTACATCGCGCTCGGGCACGTTTTCCCAACGCAAACCAAACAGATGCCGTCCGCTCCACAGGGTTTGACGCAGCTGGCGGCCCACGTTAAGCGCCTTGCCGATTACCCCACCGTCGCCATCGGCGGGATCAGTCTTGAACGTGCGCCCGCGGTGCTGGAGACCGGCGTCGGCAGTATCGCCGTCGTCAGCGCTATCACCCAGGCGGCAGACTGGCAGGCCGCCACCGCGCAGCTTTTACAACTGGCAGGAGCAGGTGATGAAAGATCGTGATTTTATGCGTTACAGCCGCCAGATCCTGCTGGAGGATATCGCCATCGAGGGGCAGCAAAAGCTGCTCGCCAGCCGGGTACTGATTGTCGGTCTGGGCGGATTAGGCACCCCCGCCGCGCTGTATCTGGCCGGCGCGGGCGTGGGCACGCTGGTGCTGGCCGATGACGACGAGGTACATCTCAGCAATCTGCAACGGCAAATTCTCTTTACGACAGAAGATATCAACCAGCCTAAAGCGCACGTTACGCGCCAGCGGCTGAACCAGCTTAACCCCGATATCGAACTGGTCGCACTCCAGACGCGGCTGAGCGGGGAATATCTGCAACGCGAAGTGGCCCTTGCCGACGTGGTGCTGGACTGTACGGACAATATGGCGACACGTCAGGCCATCAACGCGGCCTGTGTTGCGCAGAACACGCCGCTGATCACCGCCAGCGCGGTCGGTTTCGGTGGGCAAATAATGGTGCTTACGCCGCCGTGGGCACAGGGCTGCTACCGCTGCCTGTGGCCGGACGAGGCTGAACCGGAGCGTAACTGCCGCACGGCAGGCATTCTGGGCCCGGTGGTGGGCGTGATGGGTACTCTTCAGGCGCTGGAGGCCATCAAGTTGCTCAGCGGCATGGTGACAGAACGCAACACGCTGCGGCTGTTCGACGCCCGCTCTAGCGGCTGGCGTCATCTGGCGTTAAACCGTGCCAGCCACTGCCCGGTATGCGGAGGCCGCAATGCGCATTCTGTTTAACGATGAGCCGATGACGTGCGACGACGATCTCACCGTTGCCGCCCTGCTCGACATGCTGCGCCAGCTGAAGCCGGGAACGGCGCTGGCGCTCAATCAACAGATCCTGCCGCGCGAGCGGTGGGAACATCAGCAGGTCAATGAGGGCGACCAGATCCTGCTGTTTCAGGTTATCGCAGGGGGCTGAGATGTTACGTATTGCCGACAAAGTCTTTGATTCACATCTGTTTACCGGAACCGGAAAATTCGCCTCCCCGCAACTGATGGTGGATGCCATTCGTGAAAGCGGCAGCCAGCTGGTGACGCTGGCGATGAAGCGCGTGGATTTGCGTCAGCACAACGATGCCATACTTGCGCCGTTACTGGAGGCAGGCGTGACGCTCTTACCGAATACCTCCGGTGCGAAAACGGCCGAGGAAGCAATTTTCGCTGCGCAACTGGCGCGGGAAGCGCTCGGCACCCGCTGGCTGAAGCTGGAAATTCATCCGGACGCCCGCTGGCTGTTGCCCGATCCGATCGAAACCCTGAAAGCGGCAGAAAAGCTGGTGCAGCAGGGGTTTACCGTTCTGCCCTACTGTGGTGCCGATCCTGTGCTGTGCAAGCGTCTGGAAGAGGTCGGCTGCGCGGCTGTAATGCCGCTAGGGGCGCCCATTGGCTCCAACCAGGGACTGGAGACCCGGGCGATGCTGGAGATCATCATCGAGCAGGCGACCGTGCCCGTGGTGGTGGATGCGGGCATCGGCGTACCCAGTCACGCCGCGCAGGCGCTGGAGATAGGGGCCGATGCGGTGCTGGTCAATACCGCGATTGCGGTGGCCGACGACCCGGTGATGATGGCGCGTGCGTTCCGCCTTGCCGTGGAGTCCGGTCTGCTGGCTCGGCAGTCCGGCCCCGGCTCGCGCAGTGTTCAGGCGCAGGCCACCAGCCCGCTGACCGATTTTCTGGAGGCGCTCTGATGGCTACCTTTACCGATCGCTGGCGTCAGCTTAACTGGGACGATATTGCCTTACGCATCAACAGTAAAACCTCTGCGGACGTAGAGCGGGCATTAACAGCCCGGCATTTGACCCGCGAGGATTTGATGGCCCTGCTTTCTCCGGCAGCCAGCGCGTACCTTGAACCGATGGCCCAGCGCGCGCAACGCCTCACCCGCCAGCGCTTTGGCAACACGGTGAGCTTTTACGTGCCGCTCTATCTTTCTAACCTGTGCGCCAACGACTGCACCTATTGTGGCTTCTCCATGAGCAACCGTATTAAGCGTAAAACGCTGGATGAGCATGAGATCGCCCGCGAGTGTGCGGCTATTCGTGAGATGGGTTTTGAACATCTCCTGCTGGTGACGGGTGAACATCAGGGCAAAGTGGGGATGGACTATTTTCGCCAGCATCTTCCGGCCATCCGCCGCGAATTTGCCTCGTTGCAAATGGAAGTGCAGCCTCTGTCGCAGGAGGAATATGCAGAGCTGAAAACCCTCGGGCTGGACGGCGTAATGGTTTATCAGGAAACCTACCATGAGGCGACCTATGCCCGGCATCACCTGAAAGGGAAGAAGCAGGATTTCATCTTTCGGCTGGAAACGCCGGACAGGCTGGGGCGCGCCGGTATCGATAAAATTGGGCTGGGCGCGCTTATCGGTCTGTCCGACAGCTGGCGGGTGGACTGCTATATGGTGGCGGAGCATCTGCTGTGGCTACAGCAGCAGTACTGGCAAAGCCGCTATTCCATCTCTTTCCCGCGACTGCGTCCCTGTACGGGAGGCGTTGAACCCGCCTCGCTGATGGATGAGCGCCAGCTGGTGCAAACCCTGTGTGCATTTCGCCTGTTCGCGCCGGAAGTGGAATTGTCGCTCTCCACGCGTGAATCCCCCGCGTTTCGCGACCGCGCGATCCCGCTGGCGATCAATAACGTCAGCGCCTTTTCCAAAACGCAGCCGGGCGGTTACGCGGACGATCACCCGGAACTGGAACAGTTTGCACCGCACGACGGCCGACGGCCCGAAGCGGTGGCGGAAGCCCTGACTGCACAGGGGCTACAGCCGGTGTGGAAAGACTGGGATAGCTGGCTGGGAAGAGCCTCGCATTAGCGCTGAAACTGTCTGCAAAAATGCGAAAAGGTTACGAGGCGGCTCGTAAGATCATAACCGGGCGATTGAGGCGATCTGCCCGGTTTTCTTATGCTTAACCACGTCAGCAACGGACGCTGACCAGGGTGAAAATGCTTCTTCCTCGTTTCGCCCTGCCCTCCGCCTCTTAAACAAAATTCAATTGATACAATAAATACGTCGTTTCTTATCTACGCTTAAGATAAATCATCTCGTCGGTAATCGCCTTCTGTATAATTTACTACCAGCAACCGGACAGCGACTATGCTGAGGGTATCGACAGACGCAACGCGTCTACCATCTGGATTGATGTACAACTCATGGCACTCCACAGTAAAAAGCTCTCTTTTACCCGGCCAATTATGGTCAGCTTCGCGGGGATCCTGTTCAGTTTCGCGCTGATCGCCGTCCTGGTCATCCTTTCACAGAGAAAGGATTTTCTTGAGGATTATCATAAAATTAATGGTAATTTCACCCATAATCTGGCGGTGAACTATACCGAATCCATCCTGCGAGAAAATGACTATATTCTTGGTCGCGCTGCGATGTACTTCGCCCGTAACGACAGAGTAAATCAGACAATAAATATCGATCCGACACACGGTTTGCAGATGTTGATGCATTTGCAGAACCTGATGCCGACGGTGTCCTCTATCTCTCTGGCGGACACAGAAGGGCGCCATCTGCGCGCGCCGGAAGTGCTGCCAACGGAGAAAAGTAAGTCTTTCGACGCCAGAACCCGCCCATGGTTTGTCGGGCAAGCGGAAGCCAGCAACTTTCCTCACTACACCCGCCCCTATCTGGACTATTTCACCCAACATCCTACGGTCACTCTTTATAAGCCGGTCATTTCACCGGAAGGCCGTCTGAAGGGCACGCTCGCTTTCCATCTTGATTTAACGTCCATGGGGTATACCCTGCGCCAGATGGTGGCGCCGGTTCAGGGTGAGTTTTTTGTCGTGGAGCGTGACGGCGCCGTTGTGCTGCATCCGGACACGGGGGCGCTCTTTAAGCAGTACGTAAGCGAAGCGCTGATGGACAAAATGACCAGCGGCGAAGGCCATCTTTTCGACCCCAAAAGTAAAACCTGGTATTACTACTACTCTTTCACCAATCCGGACTGGTTTGTAATTTATCGGGTCTCCGATACCACGCTTACCGTCATCACCCGGCATGAAACCACCGTCGTCGGCTGGGGATTTGCGCTGGCGGCAATCATCATCATTTTGTTCGGGCTTTACCTTCGTCATGCCTCGCGTTCTGTGCTGATGAACATTATCAACGCCATCAAAACCGGCGACGTCAACCAGGCACCACGCCTTGAGGCGATGCTCAGCCATACCATTCGAACCAATAAAGAACGCGAGCTGGCCTATGTCCGTCAGGCCACCCATGATGCGCTGACAGGCTGCAAAAATCGCCGTGCGTTCGATAACGATGTGGATGAGCTGCTGACCGCTCATCAACCCTTCGTTCTGGCGCTGATCGACATCGATAACTTCAAATCCATTAACGACACCTGGGGCCACCTGAGCGGGGATATTGTGCTGCGCAACGTGGCGCGGGAAGGTATTCAGATCATGCAGCCGCACCAGGTTTCCGTTTACCGCTACGGTGGAGAAGAGTTCGGCGTGATATTCCCGGCCGAGCTGATGAACTCCGCGCACGCGCTACTGGAAGCCTGGCGCACCGCCGTTGAAAAGCGGACCTGGCGGGAAGAGAACCTGCGAGTGACCTTCAGCGCCGGGATGGGAGAGTGGCACTTCGAACCGCTGGAACAATTTATCGGTAGCGTAGATGAAGCGCTGTATACCGCTAAACAACAGGGTAAAAACCGCATCGTAAGCACGGCCAGCCGATAATACCCTTCCTCAAATTCTGCCCGATCTGACGGGCAGAATGCTCTCCGCTGTAAAATTGTAACCGGTTTCAGAAAAATGCCGATTTCTTTGTGATGCCTGACACACAATCGCGGTAAAGCGGTTGTTGAAGCGGTCTGCACGGGATAATTATCAATAAACACATGTAGATCGAGGCTGACTATGAAGAACATCGTTTTATGCTGTGCAGCGGGAATGTCAACCAGCATGCTGGTTCAACGTATGAAAGATGCCGCGCAGAAAAAAGGAGTCGAAGTAACCATTAAAGCCGTTCCGGTCGCGGAGTTTAAAGATAACATCGCGACGGCTGATATCGTATTACTGGGGCCACAGGTTAAATACGAACAGGCAAAACTCCAGGCGCAGGCCGATCCGCTCGGAAAAAAGGTTGCGGTCATCGACATGATGGATTACGGCATGATGAAAGGTGATGCCGTACTGGAAAAAGCGCTCAAACTTCTGGAGTCATAATGGAAGACTTAGAAACCACGATTATGGAACTGCTGGTCAACGCAGGCGCAGCGCGCAGCGCGGCCCTGACGGCGTTACAGATGGCGCGAAAAGGCGACTTTGATGAAGCCGAGAAAGCGATGGAAGAATCGCGTGAATATGTGAAACATGCGCATACGATCCAGACGCAGCTTATCGGTCTTGATGAAGGGACCGGGAAACTTCCGGTTAACCTGATCACCGTTCACTCTCAGGATCACCTGATGAACGCGATGGTTATTCAGGATCTGGCGGGCGATATGATTGAGCTTTATCGACGTATCCCGTTAGTGAACTGAAGACATACAGATGTAAAAAAACCCGCCGAGGCGGGTTTTTTATTGTCGGGTGGCGCTACGCTTACCCGACCTGTGATTCATATGCCCGGTAATTTTACCTACCGGGCATCAACGATTACTCGTTGTCGGAACCGCCCAGACCTGCGTTCAGCAGTTCTGCAAGGCTCGCGGATGCATCTTCGGCAGTCACCTGCGGTGCAGCTGGCAGTTCGCCCGCTGCGCGACGACGCATACGATCCTGGTGGTACGCATAACCGGTACCGGCCGGGATCAGACGACCCACGATAACGTTCTCTTTCAGACCGCGCAGTTCATCACGTTTACCTGCAACAGCCGCTTCGGTCAGGACACGAGTGGTTTCCTGGAACGATGCAGCAGAGATGAAGGACTCGGTTGCCAGAGACGCTTTGGTGATACCCAGCAGATCGCGTGCGAAGGTCGCACCGATTTTGCCGTTCGCTTCCAGATCGCGGTTAGCGATCTTAACGCGTGAGTATTCAACCTGCTCGCCTTCCAGGAAGTCGGAGCTGCCCGCGTTTTCGATGGTTGCTTTACGCAGCATCTGACGAACGATAACTTCAATGTGTTTATCGTTAATCTTAACGCCTTGCAGACGGTATACGTCCTGTACTTCGTTAACAATGTAACGGGTAACAGCATGCACACCACGCAGACGCAGGATATCGTGCGGCGCTTCTGGACCATCGGAAACCACGTCACCACGTTCTACGCGTTCACCTTCGAACACGTTGAGCTGACGCCACTTAGGAATCATCTCTTCGTACGGCTCGCTGCCATCTACTGGCGTGATAACCAGACGGCGCTTACCTTTGGTCTCTTTACCGAAGGAGATGATACCGCTGATTTCAGCCAGGATCGCAGGCTCTTTCGGACGACGTGCTTCGAACAGGTCCGCAACGCGTGGCAGACCACCGGTGATGTCCTTGGTACCGCCGGATTCCTGAGGAATACGCGCCAGGGTGTCACCAGAGCTGATCTGTACGCCATCTTCCAGCTGTACAATCGCTTTACCCGGCAGGAAGTACTGCGCAGGCATATCGGTACCAGGGATCAGAACGTCGTTACCCTGAGCATCAACGATTTTCAGTGCAGGACGCAGATCTTTACCGCCGGTAGTACGTTCAGCAGAATCCAGAACCACCAGAGAAGACAGACCGGTCAGCTCGTCGGTCTGACGAGTAATGGTCTGGCCGTCGATCATGTCAGTGAAGCGGATGAAACCACTTACTTCGGTGATAACCGGCATGGTGTGTGGATCCCAGTTTGCAACGGTTTCACCGCCAGCAACCTGCTCGCCATCACCTTTCGCCATAACCGCACCGTAAGGCACTTTATAGCTCTCTTTGGTACGACCGAATTCGTCGATCAGCTTCAGCTCGGTGTTACGGGAAGTGATAACCAGTTTACCGCTGGAGTTCACAACCGACTTCGCGTTGCTGAGCTTGATGCTACCTTTGTTTTTCACCTGGATGCTGGATTCAGCAGCCGCACGAGATGCCGCACCACCGATGTGGAACGTACGCATCGTCAGCTGTGTACCCGGCTCACCGATGGACTGTGCCGCGATAACGCCGATAGCCTCACCTTTGTTGATGATGTGGCCACGCGCCAGGTCACGACCGTAGCAGTGCGCACACACACCAAAGTCGGTGTCACAGGATACAACGGAACGCACTTTCACGGAGTCAACAGAGTTCGCTTCCAGCAGGTCACACCACTGTTCGTGCAGCAGGGTGTTGCGTGGAACCAGAATGTCTGCGGTGCCCGGCTTCAGAATGTCTTCCGCGGTCACACGACCCAGTACGCGATCGCGCAGCGGCTCTTTAACATCACCACCCTCGATAACCGGGGTCATGGTGATACCTTCGAGGGTGCCACAATCGTCTTCGGTGACGACCAGATCCTGCGCAACGTCAACCAGACGACGCGTCAGGTAACCGGAGTTCGCCGTTTTCAGTGCGGTATCCGCCAGACCTTTACGCGCACCGTGCGTGGAGATGAAGTACTGGAGTACGTTCAGACCTTCACGGAAGTTCGCGGTGATTGGCGTTTCGATGATGGAGCCATCTGGCTTCGCCATCAGACCACGCATACCTGCCAGCTGACGAATCTGTGCCGCAGAACCACGCGCACCGGAGTCGGCCATCATGTAAATGCTGTTGAAGGAGACCTGCTGCTCTTCTACGCCGTCACGGTTAATCACGGTTTCGGTTTGCAGGTTATCCATCATCGCTTTAGATACACGATCGTTCGCCGCAGCCCAGATATCGATAACTTTGTTGTAACGTTCGCCTGCGGTTACCAGACCAGACTGGAACTGCTCCTGGATCTCAGCAACTTCAGCTTCCGCTTCAGAGATGATCTCGTGTTTCTTCTCTGGGATGACCATGTCATCGATACCAACAGATGCACCTGAACGCGCTGCATAAGCAAAGCCGGTGTACATTGTCTGGTCAGCGAAGATTACGGTCGGCTTCAGACCCAGAATGCGGTAACAGGTATTCAGCATTTTGGAGATCGCTTTCTTGCCCAGCGCCTGGTTGACGATGGAGAAAGGCAGACCTTTCGGTACGATCATCCACAGAATGGCACGGCCAACGGTCGTGTCTTTCAGGCTGGTGTGCGCAACGAACTCGCCGTTTTCATCTTTTTCGTATTCGGTGATACGCACTTTAACGCGCGCATGCAGAGAGGCCAGGCCAGCGCGATAAATACGCTCAGCTTCTTTCGGGCCAGTCAGCACCATGCCTTCGCCTTTGGCGTTAACACAGTCACGGGTCATGTAGTACAGACCCAGTACAACGTCCTGAGAAGGAACGATGATAGGTTCACCGTTCGCTGGAGACAGGATGTTGTTGGTAGACATCATCAGCGCACGCGCTTCGAGCTGGGCTTCCAGCGTCAGCGGTACGTGAACAGCCATCTGGTCACCATCGAAGTCGGCGTTATAGGCCGCACAAACCAGCGGGTGCAGCTGGATCGCTTTACCTTCGATCAGGACTGGCTCAAAGGCCTGGATACCCAGACGGTGCAGAGTTGGTGCACGGTTCAGCAGTACCGGGTGTTCGCGGATCACTTCGTCCAGGATATCCCAAACGACAGCTTCTTCACGCTCAACCATTTTCTTCGCGGCTTTGATGGTGGTGGCGAGGCCACGCAGTTCCAGCTTGCCGTAGATGAACGGTTTGAACAGCTCCAGTGCCATCTTCTTCGGCAGACCGCACTGATGCAGACGCAGGTATGGACCTACGGTGATTACAGAACGACCAGAGTAGTCAACACGCTTACCGAGCAGGTTCTGACGGAAACGACCCTGCTTACCTTTGATCATGTCGGCCAAAGATTTCAGAGGACGTTTGTTAGAACCGGTGATCGCACGACCACGACGACCGTTATCTAACAGGGCATCGACTGCTTCCTGAAGCATACGTTTTTCGTTGCGTACGATGATGTCCGGCGCAGCCAGATCCAGCAGACGTTTCAGACGGTTGTTACGGTTGATCACGCGACGGTACAGATCGTTCAGATCCGACGTTGCGAAACGACCACCATCCAGCGGAACCAGCGGACGCAGATCTGGCGGCAGAACCGGCAGAACGGTCAGGATCATCCACTCTGGTTTGTTACCAGACTGAACGAACGCTTCCAGCAGTTTGATACGCTTGGTCAGCTTTTTACGCTTGGTTTCGGAGTTGGTTTCGTTCAGCTCTTCGCGCAGAGTTTCACACTCTTGCTCCAGATCCATGCTCTTCAGCAGGGCCTGGATAGCTTCCGCACCCATCTTCGCGTCAAATTCGTCACCGAACTCTTCCAGCGCGTCCAGATACTGTTCTTCGGTCAGGATCTGGTTACGTTCCAGATTGGTCATCCCGCCTTCGATAACCACATAAGATTCGAAGTACAGAACACGTTCGATATCGCGCAGCGGCATATCCAGCAGCAGACCGATACGGGACGGCAGAGATTTCAGGAACCAGATGTGAGCGGTCGGAGACGCCAGCTCGATGTGGCCCATACGCTCACGGCGTACTTTGGTCTGGGTCACTTCAACGCCGCACTTCTCACAGATCACACCACGGTGTTTCAGGCGCTTGTACTTACCGCACAGGCACTCGTAATCTTTTACTGGCCCGAAAATACGCGCACAGAAAAGGCCGTCACGCTCAGGTTTGAACGTACGGTAGTTAATGGTTTCCGGCTTTTTAACTTCACCGAAAGACCATGAACGGATCATGTCTGGCGAAGCCAGAGCAATTTTGATCGCATCAAACTCTTCGGTTTTAGTTTGCGCTTTCAGAAACTTTAATAAGTCTTTCACGGATTTGCTCCCGTCGGAGTTAGCACACTCTGCTGTCGGGCGTTAACCCGACAGCAGTGACCTGTTTGAGCGAGAATTACTCGTCTTCCAGTTCGATGTTGATACCCAGCGAACGAATCTCTTTCAACAGTACGTTGAAGGATTCTGGCATGCCCGGTTCCATCTGATGGTTGCCGTCTACGATGTTCTTATACATCTTAGTACGACCGTTCACGTCATCAGACTTAACGGTGAGCATTTCCTGCAAGGTGTATGCTGCGCCGTATGCTTCCAGCGCCCACACTTCCATCTCCCCGAAGCGCTGACCACCGAACTGAGCCTTACCACCCAGCGGCTGCTGAGTAACCAGGCTGTAAGAACCGGTAGAACGAGCGTGCATCTTGTCGTCGACCAGGTGGTTCAGTTTCAGCATGTACATGTAACCTACGGTTACCGGACGCTCGAACTGTTCACCGGTACGGCCGTCAAACAGCGTAATCTGGCCAGACGTTGGCAGACCACCCAGTTGCAGCAGCTCTTTAATTTCAGCTTCTTTTGCACCGTCGAATACCGGCGTTGCAATTGGCATACCTTTGCGCAGGTTCTCTGCCAGACGCAGCACTTCTTCATCGCTGAAGGTGTTCAGGTCGACTTTCTGACGAACGTCGGTACCCAGATCGTAGGCACGCTGGATGAACTCGCGCAGTTTCGCGACTTCCTGCTGCTGTTTCAGCATGGCGTTGATCTTATCGCCGATACCTTTCGCAGCCATACCCAGGTGGGTTTCCAGAATCTGACCGATGTTCATACGAGACGGTACGCCCAGTGGGTTCAGTACGATATCTACCGGCGTACCGTTAGCATCGTGCGGCATATCTTCGATCGGGTTGATCTTAGAGATAACACCCTTGTTACCGTGACGACCTGCCATCTTATCACCAGGCTGGATCTGACGTTTAACAGCCAGATACACCTTAACAATCTTCAGCACGCCTGGTGCCAGATCGTCGCCCTGAGTGATTTTGCGGCGTTTCGCTTCGAGTTTTTTCTCGAACTCGTGTTTCAGTTCGTCATACTGCTCAGCCAGCTGTTCCAGCTGATTCTGTTTCTCTTCGTCGGTCAGGCCCAGTTCCAGCCAGCGATCGCGTGGCAGTTTGTCGAGCTTCTCAGCTTCAACGCCACCGGCAACCAGCACCGCATAGATACGGCTGAACAGACCTGCTTCGAGGATTTGCAGTTCTTCAGACAGGTCTTTCTTAGCCTGTTTGAGCTGCATCTCTTCGATTTCCAGCGCACGCTTATCTTTCTCAACGCCGTCACGGGTGAAGACCTGAACGTCGATAACCGTACCGGAAACACCGTTTGGTACGCGCAGAGAAGAGTCTTTAACGTCAGACGCTTTCTCACCGAAGATAGCACGCAGCAGTTTCTCTTCTGGCGTCAGCTGGGTTTCGCCTTTCGGCGTGACCTTACCAACCAGAATGTCACCGCCGGTCACTTCCGCGCCGATGTAAACAATACCGGATTCATCCAGTTTAGAGAGCGCAGCTTCACCCACGTTCGGGATGTCAGCGGTGATCTCTTCTGGCCCCAGCTTGGTGTCACGGGACACACATGCCAGTTCCTGAATGTGGATGGTGGTGAAACGATCTTCCTGAACCACACGCTCGGAGACGAGGATGGAGTCTTCGAAGTTGTAACCGTTCCACGGCATGAACGCTACGCGCATGTTCTGACCGAGCGCCAGTTCACCGAGGTCGGTGGACGGACCGTCTGCCAGCACGTCGCCGCGCTCAACTGGCTCACCCAGAGACACACATGGCATCTGGTTGATACAGGTGTTCTGGTTAGAACGGGTGTATTTGGTCAGGTTGTAGATGTCGATACCCGCTTCGCCCGGATACATCTCGTCTTCGTTAACTTTGATAACGATACGGGATGCGTCAACGTACTGAACGGTACCGCCACGCTTAGCAACTGCTGTAACGCCAGAGTCAACGGCAACAGCACGTTCCATACCGGTACCAACCAGCGGCTTATCAGCACGCAGAGTTGGAACGGCCTGACGTTGCATGTTCGCACCCATCAATGCACGGTTGGCGTCATCGTGTTCCAGGAACGGGATCAGGGACGCACCGACGGATACCACCTGCTGGGTGGATACGTCCATGTAGTCAACCTGATCGCGGCTGAACAAGCTGGATTCGCCTTTGCTACGGCAGGTAACCAGATCTTCTACAAAGTGGCCTTCGTCATCCAGGTTGGAGTTCGCCTGAGCGATAACGTAGTTGCCTTCTTCGATAGCAGACAGGTAATGAATTTCGTCAGTAACAACACCGTCGGTCACTTTACGATACGGGGTCTCGAGGAAACCGTATTCGTTCGTCTGTGCATACACGGACAGGGAGTTGATCAGACCGATGTTTGGACCTTCAGGCGTTTCGATTGGACATACGCGACCATAGTGAGTCGGGTGTACGTCTCGAACTTCAAAGCCTGCGCGTTCACGGGTCAGACCGCCTGGGCCGAGTGCGGAGATACGACGTTTGTGCGTGATCTCAGACAGCGGGTTGTTCTGGTCCATGAACTGAGACAGCTGGCTGGAACCGAAGAACTCTTTCACTGCCGCAGAAATCGGCTTGGCGTTAATCATATCCTGAGGCATCAGGGTATCCAGATCGCCCAGAGACAGACGCTCTTTCACCGCACGCTCTACACGTACCAGGCCAACGCGGAACTGGTTTTCCGCCATTTCGCCTACGGAACGGATACGACGGTTGCCGAGGTGGTCGATATCATCCACTTCGCCTTTACCGTTACGGATATCGATGAGCTTCTTCATCACTTCAATGATGTCGTCTTTGCTCAGGATACCGGAACCTTCGATTTCGTCGCGCAGCAGAGAACGGTTGAACTTCATACGACCAACCGCGGACAGATCGTAGCGGTCTTCGGAGAAGAACAGGTTCTCGAACAGGCTTTCAGCCGCTTCGCGAGTTGGTGGCTCACCAGGACGCATCATGCGGTAGATTTCGACCAGCGCGCTCAGACGATCGTTGGTTGGGTCGACGCGTACAGTCTCAGAGATGTACGGACCGTGATCCAGATCGTTGGTGAACAGCGTTTCGATACGTTTGTGGCCAGCCTGACTCAGCTTAGCCAGCAGATCCAGGCTCAGCTCCATGTTCGCCGGGCAGATCAGCTCGCCAGTTGATTCATCAACGTAATCTTTCGCGGCTACTTTTCCTGCAATGTATTCAACCGGAACTTCGATGTGTTTGATATCATCTTTTTCCAGCTGGCGGATGTGGCGCGCGGTGATACGGCGACCTTTTTCCACATACACTTTGCCGTCGGCTTCGATGTCGAACGACGCGGTCTCACCACGCAGACGTTCCGGCACCAACTCCATCTGCAACTTGTTGTCGCGGATTTCAAAGATCACTTTCTCAAAGAACAGGTCCAGGATCTGCTCAGTGGTATAGTTCAGTGCACGCAGAATGATGGTTGCAGGCAGCTTACGACGACGGTCGATACGGACAAACAGGTTGTCTTTTGGATCGAATTCGAAGTCCAGCCATGAACCACGGTAAGGAATGATGCGTGCGTTATACAGTACTTTACCGGAAGAGTGCGTTTTACCTTTATCGCTGTCGAAGAAGACGCCCGGGCTACGGTGCAGCTGGGAAACGATAACACGCTCAGTACCGTTGATAACGAAAGTACCGTTGTCCGTCATGAGTGGAATTTCACCCATGTAGACTTCTTGTTCTTTAATGTCTTTTACGGTGCCTTCCGGCGCTTCGCGCTCGTAGATCACCAGACGCAGTTTTACGCGCAGCGGTGCGGAATAGGTCACGCCACGGATCTGACATTCCTGAACGTCAAACACCGGTTCGCCAAGGCGGTAGCTGACGTACTGCAGCTCGGAATTACCGCTGTAGCTCTGAATCGGGAACACGGAACGGAAGGCTGCTTCCAGGCCGTACTGCCCTTCAGGATCTTGCTCGATAAACTTCTGGAACGAGTCAAGCTGGATAGAAAGGAGATATGGAATGTCCAGAACTTGTGGACGTTTACCAAAATCCTTACGAATACGTTTTTTCTCGGTATAGGAGTAAACCATAGGGTTCCTCAGCTCGCTGACAAGTCGACCCATCTGTCCGACGAAGGGACAGTTTGTGCAACACCATTTTGTGGACCGGAAAATTGAATACTTTCCGCAATACCTGTTGCTATCACGCTTAAACCATTTCATTGCGATTTACACAGAGCGAGCACCCTGTCGCAGTATATTAAGTCGTCGATAGAAACAAGCATTGTCAGGACAACCAGCAGTCAAACAGTGTGAAATGCTGCTGATGCCTTACAGCGCAAAAAGGCTGGTGACTAAAAAGTCACCAGCCATCAGCCTAATTGCTTAGGCTGCAACCAGAAAAGTTGGCTTATTTAACTTCAACTTCAGCGCCAGCTTCTTCCAGAGATTTTTTCAGTGCTTCTGCGTCGTCTTTGCTCACGCCTTCTTTCAGCGCAGCTGGTGCAGATTCTACCAGGTCTTTAGCTTCTTTCAGACCCAGGCCAGTTGCGCCACGTACTGCTTTGATTACAGCAACTTTGTTCGCGCCAGCAGCTTTCAGAATTACGTCGAATTCAGTTTTTTCTTCAGCAGCTTCAGCCGGGCCCGCAGCTACAGCTACAGCAGCAGCAGCAGAAACACCGAATTTTTCTTCCATTGCAGAAACCAGCTCTACAACGTCCATTACGGACATAGCTGCTACTGCTTCAATGATTTGATCTTTAGTGATAGACATTTAAATTGTTCCTGAAAATCAGAATAAGTTTATACGTAAGCAAATGCTTTATAAAGATAACTGCGATTAAGCAGCTTCTTTCGCATCGCGTACAGCAGCCAGAGTGCGAACCAGTTTGCCAGCCGCAGCTTCTTTCATGGTTGCCATCAGGCGTGCAATTGCTTCTTCGTAGGTCGGCAGGGTTGCCAGGCGATCGATTTGCGATGCCGGGATCAACTCACCTTCAAAGGCTGCAGCTTTGACCTCAAATTTTGCATTCGCTTTCGCGAACTCTTTGAACAGACGAGCAGCAGCGCCCGGGTGTTCCATAGAGTATGCAATCAGGGTCGGACCAACAAACGTGTCTTTCAGGCACTCGAACTGAGTACCTTCAACTACGCGACGCAGCAGGGTGTTACGAACAACACGCATGTATACGCCAGCTTCACGACCTGCTTTACGCAGTTCAGTCATTTTGTCTACAGTAACGCCACGGGAATCCGCAACTACTGCAGACAGCGCGCCTTTGGCTACTTCGCTGACTTCAGCAACAATCGCTTGTTTGTCTTGAAGATTTAAAGCCATTAGCTTTGCTCCTGGATGTTTGCCGGAACTCATGTTCCGGAACTCACTTCACTCGACCCAACGGGAAGAGCGTCTTAATACGGTGAGCAGAAACAAGCCAGAGTATTTAAAATAATCTTAGCGTTCTGTCACCGTCTACGCAGGGGATTAAGTTTCTTGCGAAACACCTGCGGTCTTCGACGGAGGCCTGGATAGGCCAGGCTCCAACGAACAATTCTTTTAGCCGCTAACTTTTGTTAGCAAACGTGGGGGTAAGATTGTAGACAAAATCACCGCCCACGTAAAGGCATTAGTTTGCAGCAGCGCTCAGGCCAGCCTGGTCAACTGCAACACCTGCACCCATGGTGGTGGAGATGCTAACTTTCTTGATGTACACGCCTTTCGCCTGAGTTGGTTTTGCTTTTTTCAGCGCAACCAGCAGAGCTTCCAGGTTTTCTTTCAGTTTGTCAGCGTCAAAGTCCACTTTACCGATGGTGGTGTGGATGATGCCGTTTTTGTCGTTACGGTAACGAACCTGACCTGCTTTAGCGTTCTTAACCGCTTCAGCAACGTTAGGCGTTACAGTACCCACTTTCGGGTTTGGCATCAGGCCGCGTGGACCCAGAACCTGGCCCAGCTGGCCAACAACGCGCATTGCATCTGGAGAAGCAATAACAACGTCAAAGTTCATTTCGCCTTTCTTGATCTGATCAGCCAGATCTTCCATACCTACCAGTTCAGCGCCGGCAGCTTTAGCAGCTTCAGCGTTTGCACCCTGAGCAAATACAGCTACGCGTACGGAACGGCCAGTACCGTGTGGCAGTACAGTTGCGCCACGAACGTTCTGATCGGATTTACGAGCGTCGATGCCCAGGTTAACGGCAACGTCAACGCTTTCAACGAACTTAGCAGTTGCCAGTTCTTTCAGCAGAGCGATAGCTTCGTTGATGTCGTACTGTTTGGTCGCATCAACTTTGTCACGGATCACGGACATGCGCTTGGTCAGTTTAGCCATTTCTTAGTCCTCCACTACCAGGCCCATGGAACGTGCAGTACCTTCGATGGAGCGAGTCATCGCTTCAATGTCGGAACCAGTCATGTCGGCAGCTTTGGTCTGCGCGATTTCCTGCAACTGAGCGCGGGAAATTTTACCCACTTTGTCTTTGTTCGGCTTACCGGAACCAGACTTGATGCCCGCTGCTTTCTTCAGCAGAACTGCTGCTGGAGGGGTTTTGGTAACGAAAGTGAAAGAACGGTCAGCGTAAACAGTGATTACAACTGGGATTGGCAGACCTTTTTCCATGGATTCAGTTTTGGCGTTGAACGCTTTACAGAATTCCATGATGTTCACACCCTGCTGACCCAGAGCTGGACCAACTGGTGGACTTGGGTTCGCCATACCTGCTGCAACCTGCAGCTTGACGTAGGCTTGTACTTTCTTAGCCATTCTAAAATCCTCTGATTGGGTAATAACGCCTCGGAGAGGCTCCCCGTGAATAAAATTCGTTTTACGGGTCGGGACCCATAAAAACAAAAGGCGCGAAATTATATTCCAATCTCGCGCCCTGTGCAACGATTAAATCGTCGCTTTTTTGATCGCTGCTTAGGCTTTTTCTACCTGAGCAAAGTCCAGCTCTACCGGGGTCGCACGACCAAAGATAGAAACGGAAACTTTCAGGCGGGACTTCTCGTAGTCCACTTCTTCGACGACGCCATTGAAGTCAGCAAACGGACCGTCGTTAACACGAACCATCTCACCCGGTTCAAACAGCGTTTTCGGACGCGGTTTATCACCAACCTGCTGGAGGCGGTTCATAATCGCATCAACTTCTTTGTCGCTGATTGGCGCCGGACGGTCAGATGTGCCGCCGATAAAGCCCATCACGCGTGGTACGCTGCGCACCAGGTGCCAGCTCGCGTCGTTCATCACCATCTGAACCAGCACGTAACCCGGGAAGAATTTACGCTCGCTTTTGCGACGTTGGCCGCCACGGATCTCAACCACTTCTTCGGTCGGAACCATAACTTCGCCAAATAACTCTTCCATATTGTGTAATTTGATATGCTCACGCAGCGACGTAGCTACGCGGCCTTCAAAACCGGAAAACGCCTGAACGACGTACCAGCGCTTTTTAGGGGCTTCAGACATCTCAGAACCTCAGGCCAGTGATAAAGGATACCAGGCGAACCAGAATACCATCCAGTCCCCACAGGATCAGTGACATTACAGCGGTTACCGCCGCTACAATCAGCGTGGTGTGCAATGTTTCCTGGCGAGTCGGCCAAATGACCTTGCGGACTTCGGTACGCGCTTCGCGGGCAAACGCAACGGTCGCTTTGCCTTTCGTCGTCAACAGCGCGACACCACCCGCCGCAGCAATCAGAATTACCACTGCAAGCGCGCGTAGCGGCAGCATCATGTCACGATAAAGATAGTTGCCGACAATCGCCACAATCAGCAGCACGGCTACAACTATCCATTTCATCGCTTCCAGGCCGCGCCCGCTCCCTTGAGCTTCGGTATTCGCACTCATAAACCAACCTGTCAGAAGTATTCTACAAACATTTTCACCCCGCGTGTGCGAGGCAAACCAATCGAAATGCTATTCGCTTTTCGTATTATACGCTCTCCGCAGAGCCTGTCTCAGCAATGATTATGACAAAATTAATCACTGATGAGCCAGGTTCTGATGTGAAAGCGTGCAAAAAGGGCATCAAATGATGCCCTTTTATTGCGCATTGCGTCAAATGTTATCAGCGATTAGCCGAGAACTTTAGCAACAACGCCCGCGCCAACGGTACGGCCGCCTTCACGGATTGCGAAACGCAGACCGTCGTCCATCGCGATTGGGTGGATCAGCGT
>NZ_JBMKGW010000025.1:0-26577 GCF_049237125.1 Enterobacter cloacae complex sp. GYL001
TCCACACACCGGATTGACAGGAAAGTACGCCACCACTGGCATCACGGCTTATCAGCCCATTCGGATAACAGGCTATACCTGCAACGTTTACCTGACCCAGTTGCAAAACACCGCCAGCTGAAAGGTTGCCTGTTGCTTTAACTGTGGCACCAGAGACCTCGTTTGTTGCCGTAATATTGCGTCCGGCGCTGATGTCACTGTCAGCACGGACTGTAGCTCCTTTTACCTGTGCTCCCGCTGTAATATTCTGGGAAAAAATACCATTTAAACCACTCACATTTCCGCTGAATGTTCCTGTCTTACCATTAATGGTACCGACGCTGTTCAGATTATTTCCCCCCATGTCTATTGCTGTGTGCATTTTATTCAGGTCGGGGCGGCCATTAACCTGAAAACGGTACAACCTGTCGTTATCCTCCTGTGCACCAGATAACTCATCTGTTGAGAGGAGCACGACGATATGTCCATTTCCGGAAGTAGCTCCGTAGCTACTCAGCGGGATTTTCCAAGTCCGCAAGGCACCGGTGGCAGTTTTACCGTCATCGATGTATCCTCCGAATCCGGTTTTGATGTCCCTCGATATCAGCCTCAATGCTTTGGCCGGATATACACTTCCACCGCTTGATACCACCATTCCCTGCAACAATTCCGTGTTTTGCCCGTTTCTGACCAGGTACGTGTTCATACGCTGACCCTGGCTGTTTGTTTCGGTAAAACCGGACGGCAGAAAACCGGTATTTTTAAGCATGGCTGTGGTGATCACTGTCGGCGCGGTAGTGCTGGTTGCACTTAACAGCGTGGCATAGTTTCGCCCGACGTAGCCACGCGCAGCTGCTGCGTAGGTACTGATATGGGCTGCTTCAACCTGCCAGTTTTTCTCCTGTTGCCAGTCCTTGTATTTAGTGAGTCCAAAGACGGCCATTGCCATCACAACAAGGAGCGACAGAGCGACATCAAGATTTGCCCAGCCACGATCATGCTTTTTCATAGAATCGATATCCATACAGGTTGATACAGAAGAGTGAGCTGGAAAATACTCCCGCTAAGACAAAGCCAGGGTCCCAGCGGTCCCTCTTTTTTCCCCGATACATTCCAGGTTAGCAGCCAGAGAACAAAGGCTGCTGCTCCAAACAGAGTGACCAGTGCAGCATCTTTCCCACCCATCCAGGCAGTCAGGCCAGTTATCAGCCATAAATCCCCCTGACCCAGACGCTGAGTGCCCCGGTTTACCAGGACACTCAGTAGTGCCATCAGACTGACTGTTGCTGCGATCTCCGCCAGTTGTGTAGATATACTTTCAACTGAAACGTCTGATGCTGCTCCCCAGAGCAATCCCCCAAGTAACAGCCGTACTGTGAAGGTTCGTGGCAGATATCCACTGACTGCGTCTGTGCTCCCGGCCTGAAGAAGGAAGGCCATCATCACTATGGCAGCTGCCCGATCAGCAACAGGAACCGGTGCAAGGGCAGCGATCATACTGAAAGTAGCGAAGAACCAAATCCCTGCCGTCAAGGTTGTTTTCTGTTCCTTAACGTTTATCGGGTGCTCCTCCAGAAATTCGAGCACGCGGCACATCAGGACTCTGCCAATGATTGCGAACCCCAGTAGTAACGGCAGACTCCATGCTGTCGTCAGACTCGTAACTATGATGGTTCGCATATTCGCTTTCCTTTCACCTGTCGACAGACTCGAAGACCTTTCAGCTCCAGATAGAACCCCCAGATACGGTTGGCATATTGCTCACGGGTTTCGTGCCGATCCTTACGGAATCCAGCGTTGTAAGACCCGAGGCAATTCCAGGTCACACCACATACCTGAAAGTGGCTGGCCAGGATCCACGCCCCTATCTGAATGTTCAGACAGGGGCGCTTCAGCAGGTCTTCTGCCCCCTGGATGACACCCATCCGGACGAGCTTAGGAACATGGGTTGAGTTAATCTGCATCAACCCATAGTCCGTGCTGACCGGATTACCCTTTTTATCCCGGTTGGTGTTTGTGACCCATGGACGGAACGAAGACTCCCCTTTGGCCACTGCCTTAAGCAGCAGTGGCTCGATCTGGTATCGGGCACCGGCATTGTTAAAGCAGGCATCAAAAGTCGCAGGCGGGGAGTTCGTGCTGGCCATCAATGGGCCGGAGGAAAAGGACAGAATGAGCAGCGTCATTACCAGGCGGCAGGAGAGAATGCGTTCTCTCCGCATGTTGTCTCCTTAGCTGTTCATCGTGAAGATCAGCTTGTTGGTACCTGTGCTGCCATTGTCAGCTGTGCATTGCGCGCTGGCTTCTTCAGTTGTCACAACCCCATCACTGTGCGCCGTGGAGTTGATGGTGATCGCATCAGCAATTTTGGCGCGACTGAGTGCTGTGACGAGCGAGACGCAGGCACCCTGAGGAACCATTTCGTAGGTCAAAGAGAATCCATTTGAGAACCCGGAGACTGTGACAGGTGACAGTGTCACGGCTCCACCCCATCCATTATAAAGCGTGGCGGTGCCGGAAGAGGGGGTACCACGTACAGTCATACTTTTAGGCTGAAGTTTCATCTGGATAAGCGAGCCCATCATTTTGGCACCGGAAGTGAATGTGTATCCATCTCCTCCTTTCATCATGTTCTGGGTGCTTGTGATGAGCGACTGAATGTTCGACGACTCCTTACCTACGTTGACGTTATTTTTGAGGGCGAAGTATCCCGCCAGGACGATCCCGATGACGACCAGTACGATTAGCGCGATGCTGCCCTGCTCCAGGAAGCCCCAGCCGCGGTGTTGCGAAAGCGCCTTAGTTGGTTTGTATGGCTGAGAAGTTGGTTCAGAATTAAATTGCATGATGTTTCCTCATTTAAAAAGAGCCCGACGAGCTGTTAAGGGCATTAATATCCATAACGACAAGGACCAGAAGCAGAAGCATCAGGATCATTGCCAGGAACATGAGTCCGCGGATTACAACAGCGCGCTTTGCTACGCGCTCCAGGGTTTGTTCAAGCCAGCGCTGTCCGTAGTTAATGATGATTTCATCGTCTCCATCACCCTGCAAAAGGGAGAGGAAGTTGGCCGCTTCCTGCGACGGAAAATCGTAACCACAGTCCTTCAGGGCCAGTCCGAAATGTTTACCTTCACGCACATGTTCGGTAATCGCATCAATACGCACAGCAAGCCAGGGGGATGCCGTTTCCAGCAGGATCTCCAGCGCGTCTTTGGTTCTTACGCCGGACTGTAGCAGTGCACCGATATTCAACAGGAAGGTCGCGCCCTGAATATCCTTATAAACCGACCATGGCATCAGCCCGTCGAATATACGACGAAGCCTGTCAGGGCGATGCCAGCGCGGGAGTGACCAGACCGTCCAGATAATTAAAGCGGTGGCGGCGATGCCGGTTATCACTCCATACTCACTGAAATACACTGAGATCCCGTAAAGAAACCCTAGCGCCCCGGTCCAGTTCTCTGGCGGGCTGATTTCTGTCAGCGTAGGAAGTAGTTCGGCATTCAGTACATAGATGGAACTGGACAACATGATGGCAAAACCAATCGGATAGATGGCCATCTGCCATACAGCTGCGCGAATACGCTTACCCGCGTGGGTCAGGGCACAGGCGTATCTTAGTGAGCGTGGAAGTGACTCACTGCGTATGCCGGCGCTTATAACGGAAGCTTCTGCGGCAGGTAGCCACCGGGTGAGGGTGCGCTCCAGCGTTTTTTCGCCGCTGTTTTCCCTTAACGCATCAATACAGTCGTCCGTCAGCTCAACGTAGGGATGCCAGTTCTGGCCGAAGTTCGTCCATGCATTGCGCATTTTCTCCAGTGAAGGCTTTAGTTTCTGTCGGTTTTCAATCAGAAACCGCAGCGCATCATAGAACTGAACACGATACTGACCGCTGAACGTCTTACGGACCAGGTTATATCGGAGTCGTTTCAGGAAGTGCATTTCACGCATCATCCACCTCCAGACGTTCATCTTCATCGAGTGGAATGATCCGGTTGGCCATCAGCGGGTCGACCAGCCCCTCGTTGATTTTATGCAGAACGTGCCGGACACGGCTGATCCCCTGCATGTTGTTTATCCAGAACTGGCGAGCCGCAACCTTGCCGTCAGTTTTCAGCAGCTTAAAAAGACGGTTATTGGTCTCGATAACCTCGGCAATGACGGTACGTCCCCTGATACCCTGACCGACTTTGCCACGCACCTGGCCGTTGATCTCCACTACCTGTGTGCATGCTTCACACCCGTCCGGGTTATGGAAATAGAGCCTGTCGGTCGAGCAGACGCCTTCAATATTGCAGTATTTCTCCAGCCAGTTCTTTTCCTCGTCACTTAAGGTGTTGACCTTATCCTGCCAGGATATACGGCATTCCGGACATAGTGTGGGTACCAGACGCTGACTGATTAATCCGATTAAAAGCTGGGCATCACACAACAGATTTTCGTTAACACCGAGCGTAACCATACGCTCCGGGATGCCGAGTGCTGAGTTTGTGTGCAGGGTTGTCATCACCAGGTGTCCGGTCTGGGCGGCATAAATGGTGGCCAGCATCGAGACAAGGTCACGCATTTCACCCTCCATAATGGCGTCCGGATCCAGTCGCAGCGCTGACGAGATAGCTTTTCCCCAGGCGATACGTACTGCTTCCTCATCTGATTTGTCGCAGATGATTGGCGTCTGAACAGCTCCCACGACCTGCCCCTCAAGTGGGTCTTCGATGGTCAGAAGGTGTTGCCCGGGGTTGGTATCCAGATATTCACGGCAGGCGGTACGGAGCGTGGTGGATTTACCGGAACCAGTTGGCCCCGAGAGGATGATCTTACCTTCAGGTCGGTCAATCATGCGTTTAAGCAGCTTGATTTGTTCGGGTAGATAACCCAGTTGCAGGAAGTCAGGTACGTTGTTACCGTCATCCGGAATAAGTCGCATAACCGCAATCAGCCCATCGCCAGTTGGGCGGTGACTGTAGCGGGCACCAAACAGACCTATTTTCCGCATCATTGCCGGGGAGAGTCGTGCATCCTGTTCCCGGTGTGGGTAGAAGCTGGTTTCTGACACATCCGACATCGAGAGAATACAGGTGGCACAGAGGGATATACCTTCCTCCCGCCGACGTTCATCCACCACATGCAAATAGCCGTGGACGCGCATTTTGACCTGGAAGAGTGAATCTGAAATGAGAAAGTGAATATCTGAGGAACCGAGCTTTTTGGCCACTGAAAAATAGTTCAGGATCCGTTGTTCACTTTGGCTGCTGTCTCCATCCAGGTCTGCCAGAGTTAATCCTGTCTTATCGCTGGCCTGAGGTTGAGCTTCCTGCTTTTTTCGCGCCTCTCGTAAGTCTGAGAGAGTGACAAACCGATGTTTGATCCCCGGATGTTTGTTCATTAAGTCCATCAGCGCGGCCTGTACACCTGGGTCGACTCGCTGGTTGGTATCAATGAGGATTTCTTTCCTGTCACCGTCATCAAACAGCAGAAGAGATTCTGCAGTAATAGCGCTCATGGTTAGTCCCCAAAGGCAAGCAGTGTGCCATCGCTGAGTGTGACTCCGGCTAAGGTAATGCTTTTGACTGTGCTCTCCATTCCTGGAATACGGCTTCCGGGTGATACGACCAATGACAGTCCTGATTGCAGTTGTAGTGTGGCGCGGAGGTTTTTATCGCGGCCGTTAATCTCCAGCACGACAGGGCGATTACTCACAGTAACCGGACGTGCAGGCTGGCCAGGCAGTGAAGTATCGCCGAAGGAGGCACCGGGAAGAGCGGTGGCAGGAGTGCCGACGCTGGATTGATTTTCCTCAAGCTGGCGCTGCAGTTGCGCGCCCTGAACTTCTGCCTGAAGAATGACGTTTCGGATATGCAGCTGTTCAAGCTGTCCCTTTGTCACACCGGGTATCACGTTCCCTGCTGGCGGTGATACCTGCTGGTTCGTGGACTGAGAGGCCTGAACGGGTAAAGGCCCGAATATTGGCAGCAGGAGCCAGAGTGTCGCCTGCCGAAGAAATTTACTTTGCTGACGCATAAATTTTACCTTCAGTGGTATAGCTGAACGCACTTCCGTTCAGCTCGAATGTTAAACGGGTAAGTCGGATACCAGTTTCATCCAGACCGTCGAATAAGATGATGGCGGGGAGGGGCGCGGAAAAACTAAACGCGTATTCCTGCCAGTCCTGCACAGGAGGCGGTTCTCCGTTCGACCCCGGCAGGACTGGAGGCATGGCTACATCGGTGATGTTGAGTGTGATTTGCTGACGCTGGAACCAGGATAGGATGCGGATGAGCTGCAATGAACTGTCAGGCACTGCTTCATCCCTGAGTGGTCTGTCCGGGGGCGGTAATGAAATTCGGGCTTCCCGCCCCCCCTCCTTAAGATTGAATACTGGCGTGACACCGAAGACTTCCTGACTGCGAGCGAGAAACCCCTCGACTGTGCCACCGGGCATAATCTGGTACAAAAGGGTTATACCGTCAGGAGAACAGGTCCCGGATGCCAGTTTCCAGCTCCCCAGAACATGTAGCGCCGGATCGGTCTTTCTCTGACAATCATCAATCAGAGCCTGGGCTGTTACCTCGCGTGCCCAGGGATGAGGCAAAACCTTAGGTTTTGCCTGACTGGCGAACATTGCGCGCGCCCTGGCCTGTATTTCTTCAGCGGTGAGTACCGGTTCCTCCGGTGGTGTGGCCGTCTGCCACCAGGCAATGGCGCCTGTGCTGAGCAGCAGTATCGCGCAAGCCAGTAACCAGCGCTGCCTCCGGAGTCCATCTACATGCACACGGCATTGCTGTCGCCTGCGTGCAGATAGTCCGGCAAAGAGGCTGTTAGCATCAAGGGGGTTTTCCACTGATGCCAGACAGACCCAGCCTTCTGGGGGCGGTTCGTTCATGCTCAGGAACAGTGTCAGCAGCCCCTGCATTTTGTCCGCACTCCCTGTTTTATCGGCAGTGACGGCAGGCACACCATTAATACTGGCCAGAAACACGAAGTCGGTACTACTCAACCGATAAATGCCGTATCCATTTCGTGTGCTGGCACAGAACGCGAGTGCCAGCGAAAAGAGCTGGTGACGGCGATGACGGACGGGCAATCTGCCACTCCCAGCGACTGATTGCCCTGTGTCCCGTTTATTGAACTGTCCTGTTGAGGTGTGGACGCCGATGCCGTCTGTTCTTCCGGAACGTGATTTTATTGGTTGAAATGGCGGCAGCCGAAATTTTTGTCTTTCCGTTGGCGCCCAGTCCATCCCCGCCAGCCAGTAACGGCTGCGGGATTTTCCATCCCGGATTGTAAACAGGTAATCCTCATCCTTCATTTCAGCCTCCGGAACTTTGCGGGAATGTCGGTGTGATCACGATGACCAGAGTGGTCCGTTCGTTTTTACCTGACTGACTTCCGCCCAGGAGCGGGTTCCCTGGCGTAAAGGTGCCGGATTTATTGACGGAGGTATTGTTCTGATCAAAACCAGTGAGGATCAGCGATTGCCCGGCCCGGAGATTTGCCTTCTGGCTCAGAGAGCGCAGTTTGGTATATGGCATCTCGATGTAAGAGTTCCCGTCTTTTGACGTGAAGTTACGGATGGTCGGTGGATCTGACAGGTTGAAGTTTACCTGTAGCTGAACGTTACCTGTTTCCTGAATCAACGGTAACAGGGTCATGTTGAAACCGGTGGTGATCATCCCAGGCGTCAGCGTTGTGGTGGCGCCGACATCGGTGGTTGTCGTTGTAGCCGACTGCGCTACATAGACCGTCTGATCTGCCATCTGAATAGGCACGGGCGTCAGGTTAGTCACGGTACTGGACTGAGAAGTGACGACGCTGACATCGCCCTGTTCTGACAATGCTTTCAGCAGAAGGCTGGAGCCAGCAAACTTCGCGGCATTACCAGTAGCGGTATCAAGAATGGACGCGCCGGCAGAAATACCACCAGTGAGATCCCCTGTCGCGTTGTTAAGCGTGGCGCCAGCAGAGTGCAGTGACTTGTACACCAGGTTCCAGTCAATCCGGAAATCTTCGTTTCGTGAGTTACCGACGCTCAGGACTTCAACATTCAGGGCTACCTGTCTGTTCATGATGAGATTTTGCTCGTTCACATAACGGGCCACAGCGGCCTGTACTGACGGCGTGTCTGTCACAATCAGTGATGAGCTGGAGGAGGACAGCCAGTAGCGACCTTTGTTCGGGGTCAGCATCGACTCCACAGCTTTTCGCAGATCAGCATACAAATCGTATTCCTGCCCCGTGGTTGTGCTCTGGGAGGTTGTGGATTCGCCGGAGGCGGAGTTATCTGTACCACTGGTGGCTCCCATACTGCTGGTCGTCCCTGAGCTGACGCTCGACGTGCTGGACGTTTTAGTGTTCAGCATGGCCAGCGAATAGGTCCGGGTTTCCATCAGATAGAACACGATAGTTCCATTATCCATTCGCCAGTAGAGACCGCTACGGCTGGCCATCAGATCCAGAAGTCCGCCCAGGTCTCCCTGCCACATCAGTCCGGTAAGGTTCAGGGGCTGGCTGGTTCCTCCAGTCGGCAAAGAAGTTACGCCCCCCAGACTGGCCAGTGGCGTCCGACCGCTGTCATCAGGTGGTGGTAGTGTGCCACTCATCTGGCGTGTGACGCCGGTACTGACGCTGCTCTGGCTGATATCAAGGGCGTCAGGAGTAAAAATAACGGGGGTTCCACACAGCGCGGTGATGCGTTGTGCCAGTTCCTGTAGCGTAATAGTATTTTTTGCCTGGGTGATATTACATGACGGAGCCTGGTGGTTCCGTTCACGAACGGCGACCGGGATAGGACTCGGATTAATCCACTGACGCTCCGTCCAGGTCAGTGGTTGTTGATGTTGTGTTCGCGGGAGCTGTGCCTGTGCGCGGGCTACCGTGGCGTCAGATTGTGCCTTAGTCTGCATTTTGTTGATTTCAGAGAAGGTACAACCTGCGAGCATGGCAAAGCAGGACGCCATCAGCAGGCGCCGCAAAAGGGTTTTCTTCATGGGGGAAATCCGGATTAGTTGAGGTAAACCACAGCGCCTTCAGGAACGCCCTGTGGAGCCGTGAGCCCGGTGGCCAGACCGGAAAGCCAGATTAACTGGCCGCTTCTCATGGTGCCGATGAGTGCCGAACCGCGACTCTGTGCCCGTAAGGCATCAACGAGTCCAGCTTGTTCCGGCATCCAGACCCACAATCTACTCTGAAGTAACCGGTACTGGATCCGGGCGTCGGGAGTAAAGGGAAGACCCAGCTGGTCAACTGGAACTGTGCCATTCGTTTGGCCAGTTTTGTAACGCCAGTCGTTAACGCGGTTGGCGATAGTCAGGATCTGGGAGGCATAAAGCTGGCCGCTCT
Organism: Enterobacter cloacae complex sp. GYL001; assembly: GCF_049237125.1. Taxonomy (NCBI): domain Bacteria; kingdom Pseudomonadati; phylum Pseudomonadota; class Gammaproteobacteria; order Enterobacterales; family Enterobacteriaceae; genus Enterobacter; species Enterobacter cloacae complex sp. GYL001. The sequence continues at coordinate 9,322 of NZ_JBMKGW010000025.1, forward strand.
GCGTCTGTATTGCAGTCCGGCTGGTCTGATTTTGTTGCGAATCTATATCACCGACAATCAGGAAAAATATCATGCTGATTGCCAGTATGACCCAGCCCATCACCGACCTGCCGGAGTGTCTGTGACAGATACCACGCACTGCATGCGGGAAGCTTCAGCATAAAGCGGTTTCTGTGCTGAACGGTAAAGGTCGAACATCTGACCGAGCATGGTTTCAAATGAGCCGCGGAAGGTCAGTGGTGCGTCAAGCCGATAATCCGTCACGGATACTGGCCAGATAACCGTCCAGTGCGATGATGCGCCTGATTCACAGCGGGTATCCTGCGCCCATTTCATCAACATTTCCCGAAGAGTCGTTCCCGATGGCGCCAGCCAGGTTTTACCCTGAACCACAGGTGCGACTGGTTCCCCGGTGGCTGGTTGTGCTTTAACTACCGCTGTTGGTGCCTTCATCGGTTTTGTTGTTACAGAGGATGTGCTGGTTTTAACCGCTGCCGTCGGTATGGGTTGGGTCACCTCCGGTCCGCTGAACGGATTTCTCGGCGCGCCAGACGCCTGTGGCGGCGCAGGGAGGTTTCCAGTGGACAGTGCAGGGACGGTCATCTGAGCGGTTTGCCCCTTTCGCTGCAATGTGACGGCATGACGATCCCAGTCCAGCTGACCCTGGATGGATTGCTCTGTCAGCAGACGGTTGAGCACCCTGGTCCACTGGTCATTGGTGTCGACCGAGACGATACGGGTATTCAGTACAGGTCGCAGGGCATTCTCATAGTTCAGCGTCCAGCCAGTCGGAATGATGCGCCTGACCCACTGTTCGAAAGTGAGGTTACGCACCTGTGATAATGACAGAACGGCAACGGGACCTGGTGTGCCGGTAAATGTGAGTGCCGGCAGCGCTGGATTCATGATGGGGCTCACTGAGCTGACTTGTTTTGCGGAGGAGGCCATCATTGTTGGTTGCGGCAGCGGGGAGGTCTGCGATGTTACCGCTACAGATGTCGGCTGGCGTACGGGAACGGGAGTGGCCGCCGGAGGCGCAATTCGCCGCTGTGTCTGTGTAATGATATCGGCACTATCGCTGATCTGGCCGTCGACAAACACGAGCGCAGGTGTGTCAGGAGCAATGTTACGGTTATTAAATCCCGCGCAACTGCTTAACAGCGACGGTATTAACAGGGGCAGGGCAAGTTTTTTCATGATGATCCCCGGGGTTATTCGGTGGGGTGAACGGTAATACGTGGAAAAGCACAGTTCGCGTCAAAACCGATACCGCTGATCAGAACATCGTCTCCGCGCGCTATCAGAATTTTTTGCTGTTGAGTTATGTAATTTTGCGAGGGCAGGTCTATCCCTTCCTCGGCTGAGCCAGCTGAGAGTTTTGATAATTCGGGATGGCAGGCGTGTCGTACCGCCAGTGAAACGAGTTGTTTGTCATCCCCTGCATCGCTGACGACAGCCCTGACCGTGGTTCCATAAGAGAGAGTGCGGTATTCCTTACTGACGATTTTCCCATCTTCCGTAGTGACCGAATTTACATAGCGTACGCTGTCTGAGTTGTCGAAAGTAACAGGTTGGCTGAGCGGCGCATCCATCCTGAGAGAAACCACTTTTTGGACAGAGGCTGGTTTGCCGTGAGTAATGTCAATACGCTGATCGGGCTGTGAGGATGAGCAGGCGCTCAGGATAAGCGGCAATACGGCAAGGGTAATATGTTTCATGTTTTTTACTCCGGAGTTAGTTGTTAGTGAAATACAGGTATGAAAGGGAGCAGGAAGTGACGAGTCGGGACGGTTATGTTTTTTGAGAGATGATAATGAGGCGGTTCGTTTCGTCATTGAGGGGAAGAGCAACACTGAGCTTCTGTCCACCTTTTAATCTGAGAAGTTGTCGGAAGTTGATAGCGTAACGGGAATATTCATTTTTTGAGCTGCCAGTGGTCCGGGAAAGCTCTACGGTCATCTGCATTAATGCAGAGTCTGCGGAAAGAGCCGGCGTTATCACTAATGAGAGATCATCCACGACATTTTCTTTCTTCTTCTCCCCTGTCGTTGCGTGTTGTTGAGCGGAGTAATTTGAAACAGAGAAAAGTAATGCCTTGTTGTTGGTTGTGACTCCTGACATATCGTAGAGCAGTCTGACGTCCCCTTTAGCGACCAGTTCCGTGAGTTCGTCTCCCAGTGAAGCGCTGACCGGTCTTAAAGATATTTTTGCACCTGGCTGTTCAAGCAATTCCTTTAGTTCAGGCGTTACGGGAGTGGAAAGCTCGTAAATACTGGCTCTGACAGGAATGTATGCAGTTTCGTTTTTCTGATACTGCCCGATTTCATTACGGTGATGAGCCTGGTTTGAAGTAGTAGCTCCGTTGCAGCCATATAACGCCAGCAGGGAACATAGCACGCCCAATGTATGCGTTTTCATGATTAAGCCTCGGCAAAAAGATTAATGAAGGTCAGGGCGCCATACATCTCCGTAGCGGACGCCTTCACGGGCACCCCATGCTGACTCCGGCAGTGTGTGATGTCCGATATAGAGTGTGCGAAGAGTGGCTTTGGGTAGTGAGATATCGCGGCCACGGACAACAGAGAAACGATCGAGATAGAAAGACTTTTCTACCTCATCATCTTCATTTTTTTTCAGGAGGAGTTGAAGCGTGACGGGGGAAGCCATTGAGCCTGTCGCGGTAAATGCTTCTTCCATACGGGTGAACTGTAGGATGTGGTTCTTACGATTTCGCTGGCGTTCCATGATTTCAGTTACAACCTGCTCAGGCCAGGGGCAAAGGCAGTGCTTCCAGCCAAGGCCGAGAAGTGAATTAAGAACTGCCCGAAAACGAAACAGATCACAGTTCCCGGTTGAAACAGCGTTGGTCCAGAGCGCAGTCAGGACGTCATCAATGGGACGATTTCGTTCGTTTTCGAGCAACTGCCGGATAGTCATAAACTCGCTACTCATCCCTTTGAATGTTGGTATTCTTCGTGCTCCGCTTAGCCATTCTGTGATGAATCTACGTTTGCCACGCTCTGAGGTTATGTGATGGTTTTCGACTGCCGTACGTAAGGCTACGAGAATGCACCACAAGAGATGGCTGACCTGTTCCTGGGTGGATTGCATGGTTTGTCTCTCTCTGGTTCCGGTTTCTGGCAATGACGTCTGTACCTTCATTCCGCCAGAATGAAAGAAGCCTGAAAGCAGGCTGGCTACAGGAACAGAGGGTGTTCATTGGGCAGGGCCAGCCCAGACGTCATTGCCGGAAAACGGTGAAAAAAAGCCCCCGTGAACGGGGGAAACTAAAGGGATGGTGTAAAACTGGTTTGAACCAGCTTAAGAGGCTCGGTTAAGTACATTTTAAAATCCCCACGCATCAGCATGGGTGATCATATCGAACAGCATTGCAGTCCGGGATATGGGATGATCCGTTTTATCTAACTGCGTAAGGCGTTTGTATTGGCTTTTTGTCAGCCAGATATCTGATGCCGCTTCGAGTTCAGCTCTTGCAGCAGGGTGATGAGTCGGGTCGGGGTATTTCTTCATTAATGCTTCGACTACCCTTGTATTCACAGGGGCAATTTTACTGCCGAATTTCACAAAGTCGCAGAATGCAGAGTGCGCCCGAATCATATCTATTTTCTGTGATTCGAAATCTGCCTTAAGGAAGAAATATCCTGGGAAAACGGCCGAGATCCTTTTTCTGAAAACATGCGGGGCATCCGCACGCCGTATTTGCGTTAAGGATAAAGGTGTCCATGGAGTTATTCTCCTGTCGTGTAGCCAGTCGAATAAGTTCTCGCGGTTTTTGCCCCCGGTAATATAGAGAGCAAGATACCATTGTTGGTTACATACAGTCTCAATATTCATTTTTGAACGCTTCGCGCAGAATTGATCCATGAAAGGATAATTCAAGTTCAATGGGGTCGAACATACTCAACCATGAAGGCGAAACAGTCTTACTAACAAACACTTAAGTTTGCATGCTGTAGTTCGAGCGCCTTCATGGCTCAGGATGCTCTTGTAGGTTAGTCCCTTAAGTAAAATTGGCGGCAATACTTAAGGAACTGTGCGTATTTTTGTTTCTCTGTATAATGAAGTAAAGTGTAAATAGGCTGAATCCTAAAAATGCACCCTCAAGGGTGCATTTTTTGATTAATTTGTGATCATCAATGAAATCATGAAAAAGTATGAGCGTGACAATATAACTGCACGCATTGCATCGTTACTTTTTAAGTTCAGAGCTTTAGTACTTCGCTTCAGATGCGAGCGGACTGTCTCAACAGAAATATTGCAAATGTCAGCGATTGTCTCATATGCATTACCGTGAGCATACAGAGTAACGATTTCTAACTGTTTTCTGGAAAGCTCAGGAAATACGCTATGCAGGGCGTTAATAGTGTTTTCATTAATCATCGTTAAGTCCCCTAGCAAATCTATACGTAGTAAATTTACGCGCAATATGCATCCCCTTTAATGGGGAGAAACCCCATGGACCTTGTCGCGACATGTGGTATGGGCGAAGGATTTCTGATGAGGGTGAGCTTTAGCAGCTAGGCCTATAAAGGCATGTTCATTTGCTAAGGGGGATATAGAAATTTTTGATAGGTTCTTGCACATCATAGATGAAGCTCCCGTGTAGATACTATGTCGGCTACCAAGGAGTTCTCACGCTCTGGTGGCAGCCCAGGCAGGGGTGAGAAACCGGCCTACACGGTACCGGCCAACCTTACGGTTGCCCTACCTGAACCGCCATTACGAAGATGTGCTGGTTCAGTACACAAAAAAACACGCTTGTGCGTGTCTATGTGCACGTGTAGATACGGGTTCTCACGCCCGATCACAGGATTTACTGTGACCTTTGAAGACTACTGTCTGCTTAGTGATGAGTCAACTAGATACGCATCAGGAGCAGCTCTGAATAGTCGAAACCGAGGCTTTAAAAAACGAGGGGGAACATATGCATCCCAGTTATTCTTTTTGCAAAAGTCTAATAGTTCGGCTCCAGACGAGGTCCCGGTTTTCTGCAGGCATCGGCTGATTCTGTGTTCTACCGCTTTAAGAGAGGTTCCTAATATTCGAGACATCATTTTCCTGCTGTATTTTAGAGAGATTAAGAAGATGGCCTCCCATTCAGCATTTGTGAATATCTCAGACGGTACCCTGTATACCAACGATTTGGGAACGTCTCCCGATAGCAAGCTGTCTGGCCCAAAAATATCAACAGGCCTAACTTGAAGCATCGTTCCTGAGCAGATCCCGTCATCGTCGTAATAGGGTCTAGATTCGAAGCATAGGGCATGTATGGAGTTGCTCTCACCTATTGGATGCGTAACGATTGAAGAAAACTTATCTTCATGTTCCATAACGAGTTCCTCCTGCTTATGTATTCGTTGTGAGAGGTAAGCTAAGGAGGTAGGGAGCTGGTCCAACGTTTTTCCTACAATCGGATAATCGTTGGGGAGTTTTAATAATCGAAGAAAAGCTTGGTTTACCGCTACATACTGCAGATTGCCGTTCTTGATTGTCATCGGTTCTCTGCTGTTGGATATCAGGTTTAAAACCTGGGGAGCGAGTTGGAATTTTTTTTTGAAGAAACGAGTTTAGACATCATCCACTAAGAGCCGTATGTATTTGAAATTTAGAGATATATTCTGTGTGTTGATGTACTATATCATGTAAGGCGACACTTAACTGGATTTGATCTGCGATCATAATATTAGTTAATGATGCTTTTAAGTGTCTGATTGTATGCTACGATACAATAATTCGTAGGTGCTATCTGTAAATCAGGAGGAGTTATGGCACATCCGATACATTGCACGAAAGTCGCTGGTATCACGGAGTTCAAAAGGGATCCGTTAGGGACTGTCGAGTCAGCAGAGGGTGATGCTATTGCTATTCTGAACCGTAGCGCGCCGGCATTTTATCTTGTACCACTTGAGCTGTTCGAAAGCTTAAAACGAGACGCAGAAGCGCATCGCTCCAGAGGTGATGTTTGATCCTGCTGCCGGATAGATCCTAAAAATTGATCCTGCATTGTTGTGGTGATAAAGTCGGAGAACTTATTGTTCTAAATGAATTTATTAGGTTGTCACGCCGAAGAAGGTGGCAGGTTCTGGGTGGTTAGTTAGCAAAGCCCAGAAAAGCAAAAACCCCGATAATCTTAGATACTTGGCGGCATCGCGAGATTAACGGGGTCCTTAACAAATCATGCAGAAGTTGTTGCTTCTGTATGGGAGTATAACCCGTGCGCGAAAAAAGACAAGAGATTCCGTACTTACTCCTTCTGTGCAACATAAGCGCAGGAAGTGGTGAGTAAGCAGAATTCCGAAACCACTACACTTTACCGTCAGGTAAAAAATCCGAATCCAGTTTTCATTCCTGAAAAGGGAAAGAAAACCCTTCCGTTCTGTGAAAAAATTCGCGAGAAAGCTGTTGGCTTCACTGAGCGTGCAGAGTTCCAGGCACTGGTTGCTATGCTGATCGCCCGTGGTGAGCGCAAAAAGCGCCCGCCAGTGTTACGCATACGGGCACTGGAAGCATCCGTACAGGCAATGTGTCACTATTTTAATCCCCTTGCTAATCGCGTTGGTTCATCGCTCACTACCATGAGCATTCGCTGCGGACTGGCCACAGAAAAAAAACGTCTGTCGATCACCCGTCTGACGGGTGCCCTGAAGTTTCTCGCTCAGCTGAACCTCATTACCTATAACACCGAATACGATAAAGAAATTGGCTGTAATATCCCCACAGACATCACTTTCACACCGTTGATGTGGCAGGTGCTTGGGGTGTCTGAAGAAGCCGTTGCTGCTGCGCGCCGCAGCCGTATTGAGTGGGAAAATAAGCAGCGTGAGAAGAAAGGGCTTCCTCGCGCCGGTGCTGATGAACTTATCAGTGCGGCCTGGTCATTCGTTCGTGAACGCTTCCGTCAGTACCACAAGTCACGCTATGAACACGGCATGAAACGTCACAGGGCGCGTAAGGACGCTCCGCGAACGCGCAAAGAGATCGAGCTGCTGGTTCGCCAGCAAATCCAAAAAGAAATCAGGAAAGGCCGCTTCTTCGGTAATCTTGATGCGGTTCGGGCAGAGATAGAACGCCGTGTCTCGGAGCGAATGAAGCTTTCGCGTGGCCATTACGCACGACTTGGTGATGCATTGCTGGTCACAACCTAACGCCAGCTAATACGCTGCCTTTTTGAATCTGGTGCCCTGGCATCGGTTTACGCCTGCCCACTTTTCGGCTTTTATTGCCGTGTTAACCTTCTTCAGCCCCTGTTTCAGGCCCCCGTCGGGGACCTGAATGACAAACATGTCCTGCTGATGCCGGGTTTTCTAAACTTAACCAAAATTCTTCTTTTGTTGCCCGCATATTTCTGTGACCGAACGCCCAATATTTCACCGCTTTTAGGTTTTCATCCAGTTATCCACATAAACCACAAGAGGCTAAAGTGATAAGCTACTGGATGGATGCTTTTTAAACCACAATAAGGAATTTCTACAAACCGCGATGATCCTTTTAAACTTCTGATCTCCTATCTTTTAAACTTCAGTCATTACTTACATTTAAAAATAAAACCTATTCGCCACCTGTCCTGTGGACATGTGTATAACGCCCGCCCTTGCAGCGGACAAAGTCCGCGCCGGTTCGGTTCAGGCGCTTTGCGCCTAGAGTTAGCACCCGCCAAAAATGGCGGGCAGGGTTCAGAACGTTACAACAGCAACAGTCGACCACTTACTCCTAGGATCCTCAGCTCCCCACAAAAAACCCACCACTGAAAAGCGCCGCCGCCCGGGCCGAAGGCCCGGAACAACATCGCTTTTAATTATGGATGTTGTAACTAGAACCCGAGCCGCTTTAATTCACACCTCCGGCAGACCCTGTGCAACACGCCCGTAAGCGGTCCTAACGGCCCGCTAACGCGGAGATACGCCCCGACTGCGGCGAAGCCTTGTCGTGACCACTCCGACGGCGCACATCATTTCCTGTGCCGCCTGTCTGCGGGTTATGGCTTAGCAGGGCGAAGTGATGGATTGGTGGAACCTATCAAAACTGATACCGGCTGCGCCGGGCTACGGCGCCATTTACGGAGGTGCAGTATTCAGCGACAGAGGGCGCCTTCATGCGCCTTCGGCGCATTTATTGGGGCCAGTTTGGATATCGAAAATTATTGTACGTTGAGGTCAAAAATCGACCTTAATAGAAAATACAAAAACTTAGGATATTGTTTTTTTATTGATTTATCACCGTCAGCGGGGACTTTTTTCAGCAATATTCTTAAGTGAATAACGTGCTGGAGTCGTACCTGTATGCTGTCGAAAAAACGTGATGAATGCACTGTCGCTGACAAATTCCAGCTGTTGCGCCACATAGCTTAACTGCCATCCGTCACACAGCATTTCCATTGCCTTTAGCAGCCTCCACTGCTGCCGCCAGTTCTGATAATTCATTCCGGTATCTCTGATAAAGACCCGGCTTATCGTGCGCTCAGATGCACCAATCTGTTGGGACAACTGGCCAAGGCGTGGGGGTAATTCGCCCGTACGTACTCCATCCAGCCATAAGTTCAGGCGAGCGTCTGAGGGGAGCTGTAATGTCCAGTTTTCTGTGCGTGCAGTCTGTATTTCTTCACAGAAAACGTTAATGAGACTGGCCTGTTGCTCTGCCAGCATTCCCCATGGCCAGAATGCCATTCGTTCTATGACTTCAAAAAACAGGGGATTAACCTCGACTATTTGCAGTGGCAGTAGAGATAACGGAAGCGTGGTTGAAAAGTAGAGGGAACGATAGGCCAGCACACCACGCATCATGGCGCGATGAATTGTTCCTGCAGGGATCCAGGCTGCTCGGCGGGGGGGAAGCTGGCACAGGGTTTGTTCAAGTTCAATTGTGATGCTCCCCGACGCTGAAAAGAGCAGCTGATGACGAAGGTGACTGTGTTGTCCTGAATCGTGTACACCTAAATCGGACGCAATTCCGATTACCGGCTCACTAAAACTATCCGGATCGAAACTATCGTCGGGGCTAATTTTCATAAAATGTCTGATATTTAGTATTTAAAGTCCTTATTATTATAATAAGACATTATCGTCTCAGCAATAATGCCCTCCAGTTTTCTGTTTCTCTGGATATTGTTATGAATAGTATTATTCGCCCTCCCCTGTGGCTGCTGACGCTGCTTATTATGTTTCCACAACTGGTAGAAACTATATACAGCCCTGCGTTGCCAGATATCGCCAGATCTTTTCAGGTAAGCAGCGAGCGTGCTGCTCAGACGCTTTCAGTCTATTTTTTCTCCTTTGCTGCCGGAGTGGCATTGTGGGGCTGGCTGAGTGACTGGTTCGGACGACGTCCGGCCATCATGGCTGGACTCATCTGTTACGGAGCGGGATCTGTAATGGCAATTGTGTCCACCGATTTTAGCGTATTACTGCTGGCCCGTATGGTGGCAGCCACGGGTGCTGCCGCCGGGTCTGTTGTAGTGCAGACCATGCTGAGGGACAGTTATGAATCAACCTCACTGGCCCGCGTCTTTTCCGTCATGGGAGCGGCGCTTGCACTGAGTCCGGTTTTCGGTCTGGTAAGTGGAGGCTGGCTGGTAAGTCTGTACGGCCATACCGGCGTATTTATTGCTCTGGCATCACTGGCGATAATATTGCTAATACTGGCAGCAGTTTTACTGCCGGAAACGCGGCCAGAGAACACGCTCAGAATCCGGGGGAGCGGTCTGGCGTCCCGCATGATCCGGGACGGTATGCTCTGGAAAAATGCAATACTCGTAGCCCTGCTGAATACAATGTTGTTCAGTTATTACAGCCTGGCTCCGTTTCTTTTCAGGCTGCTGGGGTGGAGCTCCAGGGCATTCGGATGGACGGGGATATTACTGGCACTTGCTTCACTCTCGGGCAGCCTCCTGAACCGGAGACTGTTAACAACCGGTATAACACCGGAACAGCTGGTACGTCATGCATGTACACTGGCTCTGCTTTCCGGTGTTGCTGCCTGGTGGTTGCAGCACTCGGCGTGGATACTTATACCGGTAGCCGGAACTGTAATTGCCTATGGCATAGCGATACCCAACGTGTTGAGCCAGGCGCTGCACCGTTATCGCGAACAGACCGGAGCTGCGGGAGCATTATTCGGCTTGAGCTATTACTTATTACTGGGAATGATGCTGGGGCTCGCCGGCATGGTGCAGCAACTGGGACTGGTTCTGACAATCTGTGCTGCTATGTCTCTTTTGTGCAGTGTGTCACGTGGGTGAACCGACAGGCGGAAGCGCCTGTAATGCAAAGCCCGGGCGTCGTGGATATATTAAGTGAGACACGACGACACGTTTTATCTGCAGGGAACGGAAATCAGTGGTGCAAAATGTTGCTTGCAGGCTATCTGTAGGGCACCGGTATAATGATGTCTTCATCTTTTCATTATGAAGTATCCAACATCAGTGTGTTGTTTTTTCCGAAAAGGAACGCTTTTATGTATTCTGAAAACCAAAGAATTATTATTACCGGCGGACCGGGGTCAGGTAAAAGCACGCTGCTGAATTCCCTGCGCGCAAAAGGTTATCCGACGGCAGCTGAGGCCGGACGCGCAATCATACGGAACCAGGTGGCGATCGGCGGAAATGCGCTGCCCTGGAAGGACAGGGAAGCTTTCGCCGGGCTGATGCTGAACTGGGAGTTACGCTCGTGGCATGAAGCTGCTCAAAGCGAAACGCCATTTTTCTTTGACCGTGGGCTGCCGGATATAGTTGGCTATCTTACGCTCTGTAATCTGCCGGTGCCGCCCCATATGAAGAGAGCGACTGAACTGTTCCGGTATGCTCATACCGTGTTCATCGCGCCGCCATGGGAAGACATCTACGTACAGGATACGGAGCGTAAGCAGTCATTCGGGGAAGCGGTTCAGACGTACCATGCAATGGCTGAGGCCTACGGCAGATGCGGCTATAACCTCATCAGGTTACCGCTTTGCGGGCCGGAAGAGCGGGCTGAAATTATTTTATCCAGCCTGTACGACAGGCATCACCACGGCGAGCCCTCCTGAGGTGGTGCTGGTTATGGCTATAACTATCCGAAAGCGCGACAGTATTTTGGTGGCTCAAGTGGCGGCGCCAGTCTTCGACCGGATTATCGGTCCGGTACTTATCCGGATGAAGGTTGTACCGGACCGTCCGGCTGAACAGATCCTTTTTGTTCAGAATTTATTTGTTATCACACAAACTTAACTTTAAAAGGTTGCTATTAATCTGTTAAAAAATCCTCTCATGATCATCCCCTTACTGACTGGATTGTGTCATCCAGCCTTATCTACGCCAGCAATGGTTACTGACACCATATACGGTGCTGGTTTAGCCGATGTGCCCTCAGCGATGAATTGAACCTGCACATGTCATTTGTAGAGCCACTGACCGCCGATATACTTGTCAGGATTTTTCATGCACGCATCCATAAAAGTACCGTAGTTGTCAGGGCCTTTCATTGTATTGGACCATATTTTCTCAATTAAAGAATCAGACCACTTTTCAAAGTTATTGCCATCAATGAAGTCTGGGTTTTTGTATCTGCTTTTTGGGATACAGCTGTTGAGAGTTTGAGTTTCACCGGTCGCCACCTCATGGATGAACTGCTTAGCCTGATTTTTGCTGCATTGCCTCTCTTTATACAGCGCCACCATATCCGAAAGCGTAGCGGCTCTAAAGGAGCACTCATTGTGTATATTCCTTTTCTCAGCCATTGCCGAAAACGATATGAAAACAGTTAATGCAGCTAAAATATTTTTCATCATGACATCAATTCCTTACAGATACTTTTTAATCTGATTAAATCGCGCAAAAAAAGCCCTGACAATCTGAGGAAAGCAGGGCAAATATCTCACAGGTTGCAGTTCATTCTTTCTGCATTGTGAAATTTTTCATCAGTTATGAGCCTTTTTACCCTGCTGACAGGTAAAGCAGTCTGGTCCTGTTATTTAACAAAGGAGGAATAAATCAGCCGCATACCCAGTGCTGCCAGAACCGCGGATGATGCCCGATCGACTGAGGTTTTCAGACGAAGATAAGCCCTGCGCGGTCTTTCGGAGGACAGGCAGAGCGAAACGATCGCGTACCAGCCAAAATCAATCAGGAAACTCATCAGCGGGATCGCGACATAAAAAAGGGCCGGGATATTTTCAGGCAGCAGGGCGCTGAAGATCGATGCAAAAATGATTGCTGTTTTAGGGTTACTGAGCTGCGTCAGTAAGCCATCCCGGAACGTCATCATCAGCGTCCTGCCGTCATTTTTATCGCCGTCAAGCGCCAGATACAGAGGCCGGGTTGCGTCCCTGAACATTTTAACAGCAAGCCATAACAGATAGGCCCCGCCCGCAACTTTCAGCACCATGAACAGCTCCGGAACCATGAGCAGCAGCTTCTGCAGGCCGAGCATGGCGGCCAGCGAAAAAATGGCAGCGCCCACGCCGGTACCGAGAGCGGTCACAAGCCCGTGGCGTCGGGAGTGGACGACCGCATTCCGCGCGACATAGATAAAACTGGGACCCGGGCTGATAACCCCCATTGTCAGAACGGTGGCAATCGCTATCAGGCTGGAAATAATCATGCTGACCTCGGCTGAAGTTAGAAAATGGTGTGACATCACTCATTCAAAATATAAAGAAGGAGATACATGTAACATCAACGCCATGACATAAACAGGCGAAAATCCGGTTAATATTGATCTTACGCAATAACGTCGTCTTTCAGTCTCACGCCCTGCTCCCGGTACCACTGATAAAACGCGGCAGCCGGCATGGGTCTGGCATAATAATAACCCTGAACGTAAGGTACCTGATTTTTTATCAGCCATTCAGCCTGATGTGCGGCCATTACGCCCTCGGCAATGGTGGTCAGCCCCAGCCGTCTGCTGAGGCCCAAAATGGTGTCCAGTACCGGCGTGTCCGCACCGGCCGACGTCAGGCTGTCGATGAATATTTTGTCAATTTTCAGGTAATCCACCGGCAGGCTCTGAAGCAGGCTCAGCGAGCAGTAGCCCGTACCAAAATCATCCACGGCCACCTGACAGCCTTTCTGGCGTAGCTCATGAAGTTTCGCTGATGCCGCTTCAGTGTCCTCAACCAGGCTGCGCTCGGTAATTTCCAGCACCAGTCGAAAAGCGGGATCGAGAGAAACCCACAGTCTCAGTACGTCAGCGGTAAACGACCGGTCCGTCAGGTGAGGGGCTGCGATATTCACGCCCAGATGGAAGGGGTCAGTCACCTGCCATGCCCTGACATCGTCTTCTATCAGGCTGAAGAGATGCTGCGTCAGGCTGACAATCAGACCTTCCTCTTCAGCGGCCCGGATAAACACCACCGGTGAAATGCTTCTACCGTCAGTACGCTGCCAGCGCATCAGGGCTTCGGCGCCGGAGCAGGCACCAGTCGCGGTGTCACAGACCGGCTGGTAATGCACGCTGAATTCGCCGTCTGCCATCCCTTTCCTGATTTCTTCCGCCAGAGACATCTTTCTAGAATCCCAGCGATGCCACATGTACAGCATGGCCAGGGTCAGTAGCAGGGACAGGGGACCGAGGAAAAGCAGATTACGCAGGATGTAATGGCGAAGCGACAGCGTCGGTGTAAGAACCTGAAGCTGCGCCTGACTCGCGGCAGAGTGGAACTCAGCTGTGAACACTTTCACACGTGGGGAGATTTTCTCCTGCCCGGAAATGACGGGGCCATCACTGAACCTGAGCTGCTGAACCGAATGATTCTCATCATCCAGGGAGTCCATCAGGTCCGTAACGTATCGGGCATCCACCACGCTGAATGCCGTCGTCCGGTTGCCGGCGCCATAAGCGTAGATAACAGCCACGTGCCCGGGCACGCTGCTGGTCCCCTCCGTGGCGATAACGTTTATCTTCCCTGTGGGTACTGAAACGGCAACACCAAAAATCTCATCGGCACTTTGCTGTCTGGCTCCGGTCACGGAGGAGCAGATTACTTTACCATCCCGTATAAGCCCGGTGCTGCGGATGTAGGGCGTGAGGGCGCCGTTCTCCGTCATCTGCTGCAGGACGCTTTCACAGGGCTGAGTGGCGAGCCTGGCGGTTACCAGGCTTGCATGGCGGGCAATGGACGTGATGTGGTCGACCTGGCTCATCAGTATGTCTGCCGTCACGGACGTGTCCCTGCTCAGCTGGCGCCAGGCCATCCCTGACGACAGCAGTGTAGCCAGGATTGCGGGTACGATAATTCCGGCAGCCAGCGCCCTTTTTCGTAATTTCATTATTCGTCCTTTGGGGTCTTTCCATGAATACACTATCACTGTTTAGTGACGTGATAATCATTAATCCCTTTACGTTTCAGGGTTATTTAAGCAGGTGCACGCAGCGGGATGTACTCTGTAATGAATATAAGCGCAGATTTTAAAGAGGTTAATTATTTTTTTAACCGGGTTGATATCGTTCTGACAGCATCACTCATTTTCGTTGTCACTGCTGAAATCTGGCTGCTATCGGGGAGCATGATGTGGCGGGCTGGCATGCTGATAACTCTTTATCTGCTGCAGTGAGAAAAATGCCGCCCTGAAACACGTAACAGCGCTGCTGTCGGGACAATGGGGTAATTAACCGCTAAGGGAGAACTGACCTGTGGCACTCAAAATGACCATTCTGGTCGAAAACCATCTGTCGCCTCACGCGGCTGCAGGAATGCAGTCCCGTGCAGGCCTCTCCATCCTCCTGGACGACGGAGAGAGCCGGATACTGTTTGACTCCGGCCCGGATGAAACCGTTGCTCACAACGCCAGGCTAATCAACGAGCCGCTGACAGATCTGAACGCGGTTGTATTATCACACGGGCATTACGATCACAGCGGCGGAATAACGTCTCTTGACCCAGGGACGAGGATTATCTGTCATCCCGGAGTATTACGGGAAAGGTATGCCGCTGTCAGGCTGCCGGGAAAGGTCATTCCTCTTAAGAAACTTTCGGTCGTGGAGCGTTTTTGCGGTCTTGACGTGGAGTACAGCAAAACCCCGCGCGTCGTGGCGGGACGTTTTGTCTGGAGTGGTGAAATCCCCGTGGAAAGCCCGGAGCCCTGGGGTTATACCGATTACAGGAACGCCACGCCTGATTATGTGTCTGACGAAGGCGCACTTATCTGGCGCTCGTCCCGCGGGCTGGTCATTATGACCGGGTGTGGCCACCGTGGGCTGGAGAACACCGTTCGCCACTGCGTGAACATTACGGGAGAAAACCGCGTCTACGCCCTTATCGGGGGATTTCATCTGCGGGCAGCGTCACCGCTCAGGCTGATAAGGCTGAAAGCATTTTTGCGTGAGCTCGCACCTGAGCATGTTCTGGGCTGCCACTGCACCGGAAGATGGGGAAAACTGTGGCTCAGGAATACGCATCCTGTAGCGTGCGGAGATACCGTTATTTTTGAAGAGTAAGTCTGTGATACAGGCTTATCCCGTCATTCAGGCAGCGTCTGTCGCCCTTGTGTCGTCTTTCTGTCAGGCCCGTGTCGTTTACGGTGCGGGCAGGAAATGCGAATATCTTAGCCGCTACAAACATACATGAGGTTATCGATGACCGTCGCAGAGAAAGTGAAAGCCCTTCGCCTGAAGAAGGCCTGGTCTCAGGAGCAGCTGGCAGAAGTCGCCTCGCTTTCTGTCAGAACGGTTCAGCGCACTGAAAAAGGGCAGAAACCTGGTCTTGAAACGTTGAGTGCGCTTGCCTCTGCCTTTGACGTCAGCGTATCTGAGCTCTCGGAAGAGGACGGGGATGCCGTCAACGCGCTGGATGAACGTATCAGTGATGCCAGAGCCCAGGTTGCCCGGGAAATGACGTTCTGGCGGATACTCGCAACGGCTCTTCTGACATGTACCGCAATGATGGTTATCAACTATCTGCTGACTCCGGAAAGCTACTGGTCCCTCGTTGTGACCGCCATATGGGGCAGCCTTGTTATGTTCAGGGGGCTGAGGGTGTTTGTTATTCACGATCGGCTTAAGTCATGGCAACAGCGCAGGTTGAATAATCTCCTCCGTCCGGGCACAAAAAAAGGAAAATAACCTGGGGTCAATCAAGTAAAACGCTGGAGCAATTCTCTACGGCTAAATGTAATCATCAATAAACGGAAAGGAAAAACCATGAACCTGTCTGAATTTTTCAGTCATGTACCGATCTGGGTCTGGCTCCTGCTGGCTTTTTTACTTCGTCGTGGTTTTACCGCCCTTTATGACAGGGAAATGAAAACCGGACGGCTTTTTTTGCTCCCGGTAGTGTTTCTTGTCTGGGGAGGCTACGGAATTATGACTGAAACAGAAAGGGCAGGGGTAAGTCTCAC
The DNA here is from genome assembly GCF_049237125.1 of Enterobacter cloacae complex sp. GYL001. Classification (NCBI taxonomy): domain Bacteria; kingdom Pseudomonadati; phylum Pseudomonadota; class Gammaproteobacteria; order Enterobacterales; family Enterobacteriaceae; genus Enterobacter; species Enterobacter cloacae complex sp. GYL001. The sequence goes on from NZ_JBMKGW010000025.1 coordinate 25,649, forward strand.
CATGATGATCGCAGGATTACTCGCGGGAGGAGCACTCGGCTACTGGATGTGGGGATCACAACCTCCCCTGCAGGATTCAGGCAACCCGGGCAGGGTTATCAGGGCCGGGACGCCGCTGACGCTGGGAATGATTGTTATTACTTTTTGTACAAAATTCATTCTTACTTCAGCCATCTTCCTGCAGCCCGGTCTTGCGGCGTCAGCGAGTTTTTGCATGCTGATGGGTGGGCTCACCGGACTGTTTGATGGTGTATTCTGGGGAGGCACGTTAAGGATTTTTCTCCCGTGGTACAATAAAAGACTTGTCTGACCGATAGTTTAATCACTATGAGCTTCGTTGAGAAGCCAGGCCCTGAAGGTTCTGACTACGGGGCGTATGATTCTGGATTTTGAATATGTCAGCCAGTAGCTGCCGGCATTGACAACCGTTTCGAAGGGCTGCACAACCTGCCCGGATGTGAGCTCCCGTGTAAACATATTCAGGGGAACCAGCGCCGCGCCGCCGGTATGTATGACGGTCTGGATCATCAGTCCTGACGAGTCATAGACCGTACCGCTGATGCCGGCGACGTCCTCCCCGGCCTCACGAAACCAGTCTTCCCATTCATTCATCCGGTAAGAACGAAGCAGCCTTTCGTTCAGCAAATCCCGGGGTGCACGAAGCCGTCCGGCCATTTCTGGGTCGCACAGCACGCCAAACGGCGCGTCGAATATTTTTTCATTATTGGTTGAGGGCCATATCCCGGTACCAAACCTGATAGCCAGATCGAGCCCCTCTGCAGCAATATTGACGATATTATTGTTAATACGCAGACGGACATCCACATGGGGGTGAAGCGCTGATGAATCCCCTAATGATTTTGGTAAAAATCATTAAGTTAAGGTGGATACACATCTTGTCATATGATCAAATGGTTTCGCGAAAAATC
>NZ_JBMKGW010000026.1:0-26284 GCF_049237125.1 Enterobacter cloacae complex sp. GYL001
ACGCTGATCCACCCAATCGCGATGGACGACGGTCTGCGTTTCGCAATCCGTGAAGGCGGCCGTACCGTTGGCGCGGGCGTTGTTGCTAAAGTTCTGGGCTAATTAATTATCCCTGAAATAAAAAGGACGCTCCGGCGTCCTTTTTTGTTTTCTGCCGTTGGGGCATTGTCATAAAAATTCGCATTTTTTGCTTTCTCCCGCCACGTATTCCGACGCCCGCGCTATTGTAATCATAACCATTCTCACTTACACTTTGCGCATATTTTGAACGGGAGTCTTTATGTACGTTTGTTTATGTAATGGTGTAAGCGACAAAAAAATTCGTCAGGCCGTTCGCCAGTTTCAACCACAATCTTTCCAGCAGCTTCGCAAGTTTGTTCCGGTGGGAAATCAATGCGGTAAATGCGTTCGCGCAGCGCGTGAGATCATGCAGGACGAACTGATGCAGATCCCGGAATTCAAAGAGATCGCGTAAGCCTCTATCTTTTTTTTGACATCCCCGTAGCCCGATCTACGCTTCAATGAGTGGAAGCGGAGGGACTATATAATGAAAGGTGATGTTAAAATCATAAGTTATCTCAATAAATTATTGGGAAATGAGCTTGTCGCAATCAATCAGTATTTTCTCCATGCAAGAATGTTTAAAAACTGGGGACTGACTCGCCTCAACGATGTTGAATACCATGAGTCCATTGATGAAATGAAACACGCCGATAAATACATTGAGCGTATTTTATTCCTCGAAGGCATTCCTAACCTACAGGATCTCGGAAAACTGGGCATCGGAGAAGATGTCGAAGAGATGCTGCGTTCTGATCTCCGGCTGGAGCTGGAGGGTGCAAAAGATCTGCGTGAAGCCATTGCCTATGCGGACAGCGTACATGACTACGTCAGCCGCGATATGATGATCCAGATCCTGGCCGATGAAGAAGGGCACATCGACTGGCTTGAGACCGAACTGGATCTCATTAGCAAAATTGGCCTACAGAACTACCTTCAGTCTCAGATCAAAGTGGAAAGTTAATCAGGCTTTCCCAGCCAACGCATAAACCCGCTGCCGCCAGAAATGGCCCAAAAGGCAGTGGGTTTTTTTAATGCCTGCTTATCAGGAGTAAACAACGAGAAAGCAACCAGATACAGCAGAGCCATTAACGCGGCCACTAATGCCAGTATTGGTAGTACACACCAGCCATGCCATGCCCCCAGCGCCGCCAGATATTTTATGTCGCCATATCCCATCCCTTCACGTCGGCAGATGAGACGGTATCCCCAATAGATAATGGCGAATCCGGCGTATCCTGCCATCGCACCCACTACCGCGCTCGGCAAAAAATCAGGATGGAGACAAAGCTGGTAGAGCAGGCCCGTCCATAGCAGCGGGCAAAGAAATTTATCGGGAAGAAGCCCCGTGCGAATATCGGTGCGAACAAGCAAGGCCGATAACGCAAAATAGATCAACAGAAAGGGGAGGGACAGTAGCATAGCGAGAGCCTCAAAATGGTTTGAGCGCATACTCGTAATAATCTGCATGCCCGGCAATGTGTAAAAACAGCAATTGCGTAGCGGCTTCATACAAAGAGTTGAGAAGGGATACTTTGCATAAAAAATTGCGCGGCCTTACGTATAGTACGTCTTTGGCGCTTAATTTCTAAACGGCACTTGCGTCTTTCTCTGATTTACGTATAATGCGCGGGCTTGTCGTAATTGACGGCGGGTTCAATCTGAACCAGAGTAGCTCACTTTGTTACTCAACAATGCTCCCAATTGGGGAGCTACGTAAGAACGGTTACACTCTCCCATCAATCGTAATGGGTTTGAGGAGTAATCATTTTCGTTTATAAAATAATTGGAGCTCTGGTCTCATGCAGAACCAAAGAATCCGTATCCGCCTTAAAGCGTTTGATCATCGTCTGATCGATCAATCAACCGCGGAAATCGTCGAGACTGCTAAGCGCACTGGTGCGCAAGTCCGTGGTCCGATCCCGCTGCCGACCCGCAAAGAGCGCTTTACCGTTCTGATCTCTCCGCACGTTAACAAAGATGCGCGTGATCAGTACGAAATCCGCACTCACAAGCGTCTGGTTGACATCGTTGAGCCAACTGAGAAAACCGTTGATGCTCTGATGCGTCTGGATCTGGCTGCCGGTGTAGACGTGCAGATCAGCCTGGGTTAATCAGGTCATCGAGCGATTGAGAGGTTGAAACAATGATTGGTTTAGTCGGTAAAAAAGTGGGTATGACCCGCATCTTCACTGAAGATGGCGTTTCTATCCCAGTAACCGTAATCGAAGTTGAAGCAAACCGCGTTACTCAGGTTAAAGATCTGGCTAACGATGGCTACCGCGCTATTCAGGTTACCACTGGTGCTAAAAAAGCTAACCGTGTAACCAAACCAGAAGCGGGTCACTTCGCTAAAGCTGGCGTTGAAGCTGGCCGTGGTCTGTGGGAATTCCGTCTTGCTGAAGGCGAAGAGTTCACCGTAGGTCAGGACATTAGCGTTGAGCTGTTTGCTGACGTTAAAAAAGTTGACGTAACCGGTACCTCTAAAGGTAAAGGTTTTGCTGGTACCGTTAAGCGCTGGAACTTCCGTACCCAGGACGCTACTCACGGTAACTCCTTGTCTCACCGCGTTCCGGGTTCTATCGGTCAGAACCAGACTCCGGGCAAAGTGTTCAAAGGCAAGAAAATGGCAGGTCAGCTGGGCAACGAACGTGTAACCGTTCAGAGCCTGGACGTAGTACGTGTTGACGCTGAGCGCAACCTGCTGCTGGTTAAAGGTGCGGTCCCGGGTGCAACCGGTAGCGACCTGATCGTTAAACCAGCTGTGAAGGCGTAAGGGGATAGCAATGGAATTAGTATTGAAAGACGCGCAGAGCGCGCTGACTGTTTCCGAAACTACCTTCGGTCGTGATTTCAACGAAGCGCTGGTTCACCAGGTTGTTGTTGCTTATGCAGCTGGTGCTCGTCAGGGTACTCGTGCTCAGAAGACTCGTGCTGAAGTAACTGGTTCAGGCAAAAAGCCATGGCGCCAGAAAGGTACCGGCCGTGCGCGTTCAGGTTCTATCAAGAGCCCGATCTGGCGTTCAGGTGGCGTGACCTTCGCTGCGCGTCCACAGGACCACAGTCAAAAAGTTAACAAAAAGATGTACCGCGGCGCGCTGAAAAGCATTCTGTCCGAACTGGTACGTCAGGATCGTCTGATCGTTGTCGAGAAGTTCTCTGTTGAAGCGCCTAAAACTAAGCTGCTGGCACAGAAACTGAAAGACATGGCTCTGGAAGATGTGCTGATCATCACCGGTGAGCTGGACGAGAACCTGTTCCTGGCCGCGCGTAACCTGCACAAGGTTGACGTACGCGACGCGACTGGTATCGACCCGGTTAGCCTGATCGCCTTCGACAAAGTCGTAATGACTGCTGATGCTGTTAAGCAAGTTGAGGAGATGCTGGCATGATTCGTGAAGAACGTCTGCTGAAGGTGCTGCGCGCACCGCACGTTTCTGAAAAAGCGTCTACTGCGATGGAAAAAACAAACACCATCGTTCTCAAAGTTGCTAAAGACGCGACCAAAGCAGAGATCAAAGCTGCTGTGCAGAAACTGTTTGAAGTCGAAGTCGAAGTCGTTAACACCCTGGTAGTTAAAGGGAAAGTTAAACGTCACGGACAGCGTATCGGTCGTCGTAGCGACTGGAAAAAAGCTTACGTCACCCTGAAAGAAGGCCAGAACCTGGACTTCGTTGGCGGCGCTGAGTAAGTCGGAGGAGTAATACAATGGCAGTTGTTAAATGTAAACCGACATCTCCGGGTCGTCGCCACGTAGTTAAAGTGGTTAACCCTGAGCTGCACAAGGGCAAACCTTTTGCTCCGTTGCTGGAAAAAAACAGCAAATCCGGTGGTCGTAACAACAATGGCCGTATCACCACTCGTCACATCGGTGGTGGCCACAAGCAGGCTTATCGTATTGTTGACTTCAAACGCAACAAAGACGGTATCCCAGCAGTTGTTGAGCGTCTTGAGTACGATCCGAACCGTTCCGCGAACATCGCGCTGGTTCTGTACAAAGATGGCGAACGCCGTTACATCCTGGCCCCTAAAGGCCTGAAAGCTGGCGACCAGATTCAGTCTGGCGTTGATGCTGCAATCAAAGCAGGCAACACCCTGCCGATGCGCAATATCCCGGTTGGTTCTACCGTTCATAACGTAGAAATGAAACCAGGTAAAGGCGGTCAGCTGGCGCGTTCCGCGGGTACTTACGTTCAGATCGTTGCGCGTGACGGTGCTTATGTCACCCTGCGTCTGCGTTCTGGTGAAATGCGTAAAGTCGAAGCAGACTGCCGCGCTACTCTGGGCGAAGTTGGCAATGCTGAGCATATGCTGCGCGTTCTGGGTAAAGCTGGTGCTGCACGCTGGCGTGGTGTTCGTCCTACCGTTCGCGGTACTGCGATGAACCCAGTCGACCACCCACATGGTGGTGGTGAAGGTCGTAACTTTGGTAAGCACCCGGTAACTCCGTGGGGCGTTCAGACCAAAGGTAAGAAGACCCGCAGCAACAAGCGTACTGATAAATTTATCGTACGTCGCCGTAGCAAATAATTTTAGAGGATAAGCCATGCCACGTTCTCTCAAGAAAGGTCCTTTTATTGACCTGCACTTGCTGAAGAAGGTAGAGAAAGCGGTGGAAAGCGGAGACAAGAAGCCCCTGCGCACTTGGTCCCGTCGTTCAACGATCTTTCCTAACATGATCGGTTTGACCATCGCTGTCCATAATGGTCGTCAGCACGTTCCAGTCTTTGTTACCGACGAAATGGTTGGTCACAAACTGGGTGAATTCGCACCGACTCGTACTTATCGCGGCCACGCTGCTGATAAAAAAGCGAAGAAAAAATAAGGTAGGAGGAAGAGATGGAAACTTTAGCTCAACATCGCCATGCTCGTTCTTCTGCACAGAAGGTTCGCCTTGTTGCTGACCTGATTCGCGGTAAGAAAGTGTCGCAGGCCCTGGACATCCTGACCTATACCAACAAGAAAGCTGCGGTATTGGTCAAGAAAGTACTGGAATCTGCCATTGCTAACGCTGAACACAACGATGGCGCTGACATCGACGATCTGAAAGTCGCGAAAATTTTCGTAGATGAAGGCCCAAGCATGAAGCGCATTATGCCGCGTGCGAAAGGTCGTGCAGATCGCATCCTGAAGCGCACCAGCCACATTACTGTGGTTGTGTCCGATCGCTGAGACTCTGGAGACTAGCAATGGGTCAGAAAGTACATCCTAATGGTATTCGCCTGGGTATTGTAAAACCATGGAACTCTACCTGGTTTGCGAACACCAAAGAATTCGCTGACAACCTGGACAGCGATTTTAAAGTACGTCAGTACCTGACTAAGGAACTGGCTAAAGCGTCTGTATCTCGTATCGTTATCGAGCGTCCAGCTAAGAGCATCCGTGTGACTATTCACACTGCTCGCCCTGGCATCGTTATCGGTAAGAAAGGCGAAGACGTAGAAAAACTGCGCAAGGTCGTAGCGGATATCGCTGGCGTTCCTGCACAGATCAATATCGCTGAAGTTCGTAAGCCTGAACTGGACGCTAAATTGGTTGCTGACAGCATCACTTCTCAGCTGGAACGTCGCGTTATGTTCCGTCGTGCTATGAAGCGTGCTGTACAGAACGCAATGCGTCTGGGCGCTAAAGGTATCAAAGTTGAAGTTAGCGGCCGTCTGGGCGGCGCGGAAATCGCACGTACCGAATGGTACCGCGAAGGTCGCGTACCGCTGCACACTCTGCGTGCTGACATCGACTACAACACCTCTGAAGCGCACACCACTTACGGTGTAATCGGCGTTAAGGTATGGATCTTCAAAGGTGAGATCCTGGGTGGTATGGCTGCTGTTGAACAACCGGAAAAACCGGCTGCTCAACCTAAAAAGCAGCAGCGTAAAGGCCGTAAATAAGGAGCGTCGCTGATGTTACAACCAAAGCGTACAAAATTCCGTAAAGTGCACAAAGGCCGCAACCGTGGTCTGGCGCAGGGTACGGATGTTAGCTTCGGCACTTTCGGTCTGAAAGCTGTTGGCCGTGGTCGTCTGACTGCACGTCAGATCGAAGCAGCACGTCGTGCAATGACCCGTGCAGTTAAGCGTCAAGGTAAGATCTGGATCCGTGTATTCCCGGACAAACCGATCACCGAGAAGCCACTGGAAGTTCGTATGGGTAAAGGTAAAGGTAACGTGGAGTACTGGGTTGCCTTGATCCAACCGGGCAAAGTCCTTTATGAAATGGACGGTGTTCCGGAAGAGCTGGCCCGTGAAGCCTTCGGCCTGGCAGCAGCGAAACTGCCTATCAAAACCACCTTTGTAACTAAGACGGTGATGTAATGAAAGCAAAAGAGCTGCGTGAAAAAAGCGTTGAAGAGCTGAACGCTGAGCTGCTGAACCTGCTGCGTGAGCAGTTCAACCTGCGTATGCAGGCTGCAAGTGGCCAGCTGCAACAGACTCACCTGCTGAAGCAAGTGCGTCGCAATGTTGCGCGCGTTAAGACTTTACTGACTCAGAAGGCGGGTGCGTAATGACCGATAAAATCCGTACTCTGCAAGGTCGTGTTGTTAGCGATAAAATGGAGAAATCCATTGTTGTAGCTATCGAACGTTTTGTGAAACACCCGATCTACGGTAAATTCATCAAGCGTACGACCAAACTGCACGTACATGACGAGAACAACGAATGTGGTATCGGCGACAAGGTTGAAATCCGTGAATGCCGTCCACTGTCCAAGACTAAGTCCTGGACGCTGGTTCGCGTTGTAGAGAAAGCGGTTCTGTAATAGAGTACGCATTCTCAATACGAATAAACGGCTCAGCGATGAGCCGTTTATTTTTTCTACCCATATTGCAGAAGCGGTGTTATAATGCCGCGCCCTCGATATGGGGCTTTTTAACGGCTCTGATTTTAGAGTCTCAGGTAGTAGTTGACATTAGCGGAGCACTAAAATGATCCAAGAACAGACTATGCTGAACGTCGCCGACAACTCCGGTGCACGTCGCGTAATGTGTATCAAGGTTCTGGGTGGCTCGCACCGTCGCTACGCAGGCGTAGGCGACATCATCAAGATCACCATCAAGGAAGCAATTCCACGTGGTAAGGTCAAAAAAGGTGATGTGCTGAAGGCGGTAGTGGTGCGCACCAAGAAGGGTGTTCGTCGCCCTGACGGTTCTGTCATTCGCTTCGATGGTAATGCATGCGTTATTTTAAACAATAACAGCGAGCAGCCTATCGGCACGCGTATCTTTGGGCCGGTAACTCGTGAACTTCGTACTGAGAAGTTCATGAAAATTATCTCTCTGGCACCAGAAGTACTCTAAGGAGCGAATCATGGCAGCGAAAATCCGTCGTGATGACGAAGTTATCGTGTTAACCGGTAAAGATAAAGGTAAACGCGGTAAAGTAAAAAATGTTCTGTCTTCCGGCAAACTTGTCGTTGAAGGTATTAACCTGGTTAAGAAACATCAGAAGCCGGTTCCGGCCCTGAACCAACCAGGCGGCATCGTTGAAAAAGAAGCTGCTATTCAGGTTTCTAACGTTGCAATCTTCAATGCGGCTACCGGTAAGGCTGACCGTGTAGGCTTTAGATTCGAAGACGGTAAAAAAGTCCGTTTCTTCAAATCTAACAGCGAAACTATCAAGTAATTTGGAGTAGTACGATGGCGAAACTGCATGATTACTACAAAGACGAAGTAGTTAACAAACTCATGACTGAGTTTAACTACAATTCTGTCATGCAAGTCCCTCGGGTCGAGAAGATCACCCTGAACATGGGTGTTGGTGAAGCGATCGCTGACAAGAAACTGCTGGATAACGCAGCAGCTGACCTGACAGCAATCTCCGGTCAAAAACCGCTGATCACCAAAGCACGCAAATCTGTTGCAGGCTTCAAAATCCGTCAGGGCTATCCGATCGGCTGTAAAGTAACTCTGCGTGGCGAACGCATGTGGGAGTTCCTTGAGCGCCTGATCACTATTGCTGTTCCACGTATCCGTGACTTCCGTGGCTTGTCCGCTAAGTCTTTCGACGGTCGTGGTAACTACAGCATGGGTGTCCGTGAGCAGATCATCTTCCCAGAAATCGACTACGATAAAGTCGACCGCGTGCGTGGTTTGGATATTACCATTACCACTACTGCGAAATCTGATGAAGAAGGCCGTGCTCTGCTGGCTGCCTTTGACTTCCCGTTCCGCAAGTAAGGTAGGGTTACTGAATGGCTAAGCAATCAATGAAAGCACGCGAAGTAAAGCGCGTAGCTTTAGCTGATAAATTCTTCGCTAAACGCGCTGAACTGAAAGCGATCATTTCTGATGTGAACGCTTCCGACGAAGATCGTTGGAATGCGGTTCTCAAGCTGCAGTCTCTGCCGCGTGATTCCAGCCCGTCTCGTCAGCGTAACCGCTGTCGTCAAACAGGTCGTCCACATGGTTATGTGGGCAAGTTTGGGTTGAGCCGTATCAAACTGCGTGAAGCCGCCATGCGCGGTGAAGTGCCAGGCTTGAAAAAGGCTAGCTGGTAATTACCAATTGAATCACGGGAGTAAAGACAGATGAGCATGCAAGATCCGATCGCGGATATGCTGACCCGTATCCGTAACGGTCAGGCCGCGAACAAAGTTGCGGTCACCATGCCTTCCGCCAAGCTGAAAGTGGCAATTGCCAACGTGCTGAAGGAAGAAGGTTTTATCGAAGATTTTAAAGTTGAAGGCGACACCAAGCCGGAACTGGAACTTACTCTCAAGTATTTCCAGGGTAAAGCTGTTGTAGAAAGCATTCAGCGTGTCAGCCGCCCAGGCCTGCGCATCTATAAGAAAAAAGATGAGCTGCCAAAAGTAATGGCTGGTCTTGGTATCGCAGTTGTTTCTACCTCTAAAGGTGTTATGACTGATCGTGCAGCGCGCCAGGCTGGTCTTGGTGGCGAAATTATCTGCTACGTAGCCTAATCGGAGGAAAGAATGTCTCGTGTTGCTAAAGCACCGGTCGTTATTCCTGCCGGCGTTGATGTAAAAATCGACGGTCAGGTTATTACGATCAAAGGTAAAAACGGCGAGCTGACTCGTACCCTCAACAATGCTGTTGAAGTTAAACATGCAGATAACGCTCTGACCTTCGGTCCGCGTGATGGTTTCGTGGATGGATGGGCTCAGGCTGGTACCGCGCGTGCCCTGCTGAACTCAATGGTTGTTGGTGTTACCGAAGGCTTCACTAAAAAGCTTCAGCTGGTTGGTGTAGGTTATCGTGCAGCTATCAAAGGGAATGCAGTAGGCCTGTCTCTGGGCTTCTCACACCCTGTTGAGCATCCGCTGCCGGCCGGTATCACTGCAGAATGCCCGACTCAGACTGAAATCGTGCTGAAAGGCGCTGATAAACAGCTGATCGGTCAGGTTGCAGCAGATCTGCGCGCCTACCGTCGTCCTGAGCCTTATAAAGGCAAGGGTGTTCGTTACGCCGACGAAGTCGTGCGTACCAAAGAGGCTAAGAAGAAGTAAGGTAACACTATGGATAAGAAATCTGCTCGTATCCGTCGTGCGACCCGCGCACGCCGCAAGCTCAAAGAGCTGGGTGCAACTCGCCTGGTGGTACATCGTACCCCGCGTCATATTTACGCACAGGTAATTGCACCGAACGGTTCTGAAGTTCTGGTAGCTGCTTCTACTGTAGAAAAAGCTATCTCAGAACAATTGAAGTATACCGGTAACAAAGACGCCGCAGCAGCTGTAGGTAAAGCTGTCGCTGAACGCGCTCTGGAAAAAGGCATCAGCAATGTTTCCTTTGACCGTTCCGGGTTCCAATATCATGGTCGTGTCCAGGCACTGGCAGATGCTGCCCGTGAAGCTGGCCTTCAGTTCTAAGGTAGAGGTGTAAGATGGCTCACATCGAAAAACAGGCTGGCGAACTGCAGGAAAAGCTGATCGCGGTAAACCGCGTATCTAAAACCGTTAAAGGTGGTCGTATTTTCTCCTTCACAGCTCTGACTGTAGTGGGTGATGGTAACGGTCGCGTTGGTTTTGGTTACGGTAAAGCGCGTGAAGTTCCAGCAGCGATCCAGAAAGCGATGGAAAAAGCCCGTCGCAATATGATTAACGTCGCGCTGAACAACGGTACCCTGCAACACCCAGTTAAAGGTGTTCACACGGGTTCTCGTGTATTCATGCAGCCAGCTTCCGAAGGTACCGGTATCATCGCCGGTGGTGCAATGCGCGCCGTTCTGGAAGTTGCTGGAGTTCATAACGTTCTGGCTAAAGCATATGGTTCCACCAACCCGATCAACGTGGTTCGTGCAACTATTGATGGCCTGGAAAATATGAATTCTCCAGAAATGGTCGCTGCCAAGCGTGGTAAATCCGTTGAAGAAATTCTGGGGTAATTGACCATGGCAAAGACTATTAAAATCACTCAAACCCGCAGTGCAATCGGTCGTCTGCCGAAACACAAGGCAACGCTGCTTGGCCTGGGTCTGCGTCGTATTGGTCATACCGTTGAGCGCGAGGATACTCCTGCTGTTCGTGGTATGGTCAACGCGGTTTACTTCATGGTTAAAGTTGAGGAGTAAGAGATGCGTTTAAATACTCTGTCTCCGGCCGAAGGCTCTAAAAAGGCGGGTAAACGCCTGGGTCGTGGTATCGGTTCTGGCCTCGGCAAAACCGGTGGTCGTGGTCACAAAGGTCAGAATTCTCGTTCTGGCGGTGGCGTACGTCGCGGTTTCGAGGGTGGCCAGATGCCACTGTACCGTCGTCTGCCGAAGTTCGGCTTCACCTCTCGCAAAGCAGCGATCACAGCGGAAATCCGTTTGTCTGACCTGGCGAAAGTTGAAGGCGGCGTTGTAGACCTGAACACGCTGAAAGCGGCTAACATTATCGGTATCCAGATCGAGTTCGCGAAAGTGATCCTGGCTGGTGAAGTTTCTACTCCGGTAACTGTTCGTGGCCTGCGTGTTACTAAAGGTGCTCGTGCTGCTATCGAAGCTGCTGGCGGTAAAATTGAGGAATAAGTAGCAGATGGCTAAGCAACCGGGATTAGATTTTCAAAGTGCCAAAGGTGGATTTGGCGAGCTGAAACGCAGACTGCTGTTTGTAATCGGCGCGCTGATTGTGTTCCGTATTGGCTCTTTTATTCCGATCCCTGGTATTGATGCCGCTGTACTTGCCAAACTGCTTGAGCAACAGCGAGGCACCATCATTGAAATGTTCAACATGTTCTCTGGTGGTGCTCTCAGCCGTGCTTCTATTTTCGCACTGGGTATTATGCCGTACATTTCGGCATCGATTATTATCCAGCTGCTGACGGTCGTTCATCCGGCCCTGGCAGAGTTGAAGAAAGAAGGGGAGTCTGGACGTCGTAAGATTAGCCAGTACACCCGTTACGGCACTCTGGTGCTGGCAATATTCCAGTCGATCGGTATTGCTACCGGTCTTCCGAATATGCCTGGTATGCAGGGCCTGGTATTAAACCCAGGCTTTGCATTCTATTTCACCGCTGTTGTAAGTCTGGTCACAGGGACCATGTTCCTGATGTGGCTCGGCGAACAGATTACTGAACGAGGTATCGGTAACGGTATCTCAATCATTATCTTCGCCGGTATCGTTGCGGGTCTCCCGCCGGCCATCGCCCATACTATCGAGCAAGCGCGTCAAGGCGACCTGCACTTCCTCCTGTTGCTGTTGGTTGCAGTATTAGTATTTGCAGTGACGTTCTTTGTTGTCTTCGTTGAACGTGGTCAACGCCGCATTGTGGTGAACTACGCTAAACGTCAGCAGGGTCGTCGTGTCTATGCTGCACAGAGCACACATTTACCGCTGAAAGTGAATATGGCGGGGGTTATCCCGGCTATCTTCGCTTCCAGTATTATTCTGTTCCCGGCAACCATCGCGTCATGGTTCGGGGGCGGTACTGGTTGGAACTGGCTGACAACAATTTCGCTGTATTTGCAGCCTGGGCAACCACTTTATGTGTTACTCTATGCGTCTGCGATCATCTTCTTCTGTTTCTTCTACACGGCGTTGGTCTTCAACCCGCGTGAAACAGCAGATAACCTGAAGAAGTCCGGTGCATTTGTACCAGGAATTCGTCCGGGAGAGCAAACGGCGAAGTATATCGATAAAGTAATGACTCGCCTGACTTTGGTTGGTGCGCTTTATATTACTTTTATCTGCCTGATCCCGGAGTTCATGCGTGATGCAATGAAAGTACCGTTCTACTTCGGTGGGACCTCACTGCTTATCGTTGTGGTCGTGATTATGGACTTTATGGCTCAAGTGCAAACTCTGATGATGTCCAGTCAGTATGAGTCTGCATTGAAGAAGGCGAACCTGAAAGGCTACGGCCGCTAACTGGTCGCCTGAGAAGTTACGGAGAGTAAAAATGAAAGTTCGTGCTTCCGTCAAGAAATTATGCCGTAACTGCAAAATCGTTAAGCGTGATGGTGTCATCCGTGTGATTTGCAGTGCCGAGCCGAAGCATAAACAGCGCCAAGGCTGATTATTTCGCATATTTTTCTTGCAAAGTTGGGTTGAGCTGGCTAGATTAGCCAGCCAATCTTTTGTATGTCTGTACGTTTCCATTTGAGTATCCTGAAAACGGGCTTTTCAGCATGGTGCGTACATATTAAATAGTAGGAGTGCATAGTGGCCCGTATAGCAGGCATTAACATTCCTGATCAGAAACATGCTGTGATCGCATTAACTTCGATCTATGGCGTCGGCAAGACCCGTTCTAAAGCCATTCTGGCTGCAGCGGGTATCGCTGAAGATGTTAAGATCAGTGAGCTGTCTGAAGAACAAATCGACACGCTGCGTGACGAAGTTGCCAAATTTGTCGTTGAAGGTGATCTGCGCCGTGAAATCAGCATGAGCATCAAGCGCCTGATGGATCTTGGTTGCTATCGCGGTTTGCGTCATCGTCGTGGTCTGCCAGTGCGCGGTCAGCGTACTAAGACCAACGCACGTACCCGTAAGGGTCCGCGCAAACCGATCAAGAAATAATCGGGGTGATTGAATAATGGCAAAGGCACCAGTTCGTGCACGTAAACGTGTAAGAAAACAAGTCTCTGACGGCGTGGCTCATATCCATGCTTCTTTCAACAACACCATCGTTACTATTACTGATCGTCAGGGTAACGCATTGGGTTGGGCAACAGCCGGTGGTTCCGGTTTCCGTGGTTCTCGCAAATCCACTCCGTTCGCAGCTCAGGTTGCAGCAGAGCGTTGCGCTGAAGCCGTAAAAGAATACGGCATCAAGAATCTGGAAGTTATGGTTAAAGGTCCGGGTCCGGGTCGTGAATCTACTGTTCGCGCTCTGAACGCCGCTGGTTTCCGCATCACGAATATTACTGATGTGACTCCGATCCCTCATAACGGTTGTCGTCCGCCGAAAAAACGTCGCGTATAACGCTCGTTTTTTAGGTTAGTTGGAGATAGAAAATGGCAAGATATTTGGGTCCTAAGCTCAAGCTGAGCCGTCGTGAGGGCACCGACTTATTCCTTAAGTCTGGCGTTCGCGCGATCGATACCAAGTGTAAAATTGAACAAGCTCCTGGCCAGCACGGTGCGCGTAAACCGCGTCTGTCTGACTATGGTGTGCAGTTGCGTGAAAAGCAAAAAGTTCGCCGTATCTACGGTGTGCTGGAGCGTCAGTTCCGTAACTACTATAAAGAAGCAGCACGTCTGAAAGGCAACACAGGTGAAAACCTGCTGGCTCTGCTGGAAGGTCGTCTGGACAACGTTGTATACCGTATGGGCTTCGGCGCGACTCGTGCTGAATCACGCCAGCTGGTTAGCCATAAAGCAATCATGGTAAACGGTCGTGTTGTTAACATCGCTTCTTATCAGGTTAAAGCGAATGACGTTGTTAGCATTCGTGAGAAAGCGAAAAAGCAATCTCGCGTGAAAGCCGCTCTGGAGCTGGCTGAGCAGCGTGAAAAGCCAACCTGGCTGGAAGTTGATGCTGGCAAGATGGAAGGTACGTTCAAGCGTCAGCCAGAACGTTCTGATCTGTCTGCGGACATTAACGAACACCTGATCGTCGAGCTTTACTCCAAGTAAAGCTTAGTACCAAAGAGAGGACACAATGCAGGGTTCTGTGACAGAGTTTCTAAAACCGCGCCTGGTAGATATCGAGCAAGTGAGTTCGACGCACGCCAAGGTGACCCTTGAGCCTTTAGAGCGTGGCTTTGGCCATACTCTGGGTAACGCACTGCGCCGTATTCTGCTCTCATCGATGCCGGGTTGCGCGGTGACCGAGGTTGAGATTGATGGTGTACTTCATGAGTACAGCACCAAAGAAGGCGTTCAGGAAGATATCCTTGAAATCCTGCTCAACCTGAAAGGGCTGGCGGTGAGAGTTCAGGGTAAAGATGAAGTTATTCTTACTCTGAATAAATCTGGCATTGGCCCTGTGACTGCAGCCGACATCACCCACGACGGTGATGTTGAAATCGTCAAGCCGCAGCACGTGATCTGCCACCTGACCGATGAGAACGCAGCTATTAGCATGCGTATCAAAGTTCAGCGCGGTCGTGGTTATGTGCCGGCTTCTGCCCGAATTCATTCGGAAGAAGATGAGCGCCCAATCGGCCGTCTGCTGGTCGACGCATGTTACAGCCCTGTAGAGCGTATTGCCTACAATGTTGAAGCAGCGCGTGTAGAACAGCGTACCGACCTGGACAAGCTGGTCATCGAAATGGAAACCAATGGCACAATCGATCCTGAAGAGGCGATTCGTCGTGCGGCAACCATCCTGGCAGAACAACTGGAAGCTTTTGTTGACTTACGTGATGTACGTCAGCCGGAAGTGAAAGAAGAGAAACCAGAATTCGATCCGATCCTGCTGCGCCCTGTTGACGATCTGGAATTGACTGTCCGCTCTGCTAACTGCCTCAAGGCAGAAGCTATCCACTATATCGGTGATCTGGTACAGCGTACCGAGGTTGAGTTGCTGAAAACGCCGAACCTGGGTAAAAAATCTCTTACCGAGATTAAAGACGTGCTGGCTTCACGTGGTCTGTCTCTGGGCATGCGCCTGGAAAACTGGCCACCAGCAAGCATTGCTGACGAGTAACCGGATCACAGGTTAAGGTTTTACTGAGAAGGATAAGGTCATGCGCCATCGTAAGAGTGGTCGTCAACTGAACCGCAACAGCAGCCATCGCCAGGCTATGTTCCGCAACATGGCAGGTTCACTGGTTCGTCATGAAATCATCAAGACGACCCTGCCTAAAGCGAAAGAGCTGCGTCGCGTAGTTGAGCCGCTGATTACTCTTGCCAAGACTGACAGCGTTGCTAATCGTCGTCTGGCATTCGCCCGTACTCGTGATAACGAGATCGTGGCAAAACTGTTTAACGAACTGGGCCCGCGTTTCGCGAGCCGTGCCGGTGGTTACACTCGCATTCTGAAGTGTGGCTTCCGTGCAGGCGACAACGCGCCGATGGCTTACATCGAGCTGGTTGATCGTTCAGAGAAAGCAGAAGCTGCTGCAGAGTAATCTGTAGTAACGTAAAAAAACCCGCCTCGGCGGGTTTTTTTATATCCGCAGAATCTCCACTTATCTACAATGTCTGTATCTTTTCTGCTCACCCCCTGGAGTTTATTATGTGGTTGCTCGATCAGTGGGCTGAACGCCATATTTGCGATGCCCAAAACAAAGGCGAGTTCGAAAATCTTCCCGGTAGCGGTGAGCCGCTGATTCTGGACGATGATTCACATATTCCCCCTGAATTACGGGCCGGTTATCGCTTACTGAAAAACGCAGGTTGTTTACCGCCTGAACTTCAGCAACGCAATGAAGCCGTCGAGCTTGCCGATCTGCTTAAAGGCATTCATAAGAATGACCCGCGGTACTCCGAAATCAGTCGTCGGTTGGCGCTCATCGAGCTAAAACTGCGCCAGACGGGAATGAATACTGACTTTTTGCATGGTGAGTACAGTGAAAGGTTAATGCAAAAAATAAACGAGGAGTAGCCATGTACCGCATAGGTGAACTTGCGAAGCTTGCTAACGTAACGCCGGATACTATCCGCTACTACGAAAAGCAGCAGATGATCGATCATGAGGTCAGAACGGAAGGTGGATTTCGCCTTTATACGGATAACGACCTGCAACGCCTTCGTTTTATCCGCTATGCACGGCAACTCGGCTTCACGCTGGAGTCGATCCGTGAACTGCTGTCGATCCGTATCGATCCTGAACATCATACGTGTCAGGAATCTAAAAGCATCGTTCAGGCCCGGCTGGATGAAGTTGAAGGACGCATTCAGGAGCTGCAAGCCATGCAGCGATCTCTGCAAAGGTTAAATGACGCGTGCTGCGGTACCGCTCATAGCAGTGTTTATTGCTCAATACTGGAAGCTCTTGAACAGGGCGCCAGTAGTGAAACTCAGGGTTGTTGATTTTTTATCAGCCAGGGACTAGACTCCCGCCGACATTAACTATGCTCAGGAGAAATGATGAGCCGCTATCAGCATACGAAGGGACAAATTAAGGATAACGCCATTGAGGCATTGCTTCACGACCCGCTTTTCAGACAGCGTGTTGAGAAGAACAAGAAAGGAAAAGGGAGTTATTTACGTAAAGGTAAACATGCACAACGGGGTAACTGGGAGGCCAGTGGCAAGCAAGCTAATCGCTTTTTTACCACTGGCCTTTCTGTTTCTGTCGCCTGATTAAACGCGGTTGTTCTGCTCTTTTAACAGATCGCGAATTTCAGTCAGTAAGACTTCTTCTTTAGTTGGTGCTGGCGGGGCAGCGGCCGGTTCTTCTTTTTTACGGTTAAGTCTGTTGATAAGTTTGATCGCCATGAAAATGGCAAATGCCACGATTACGAAATCAAATACGTTCTGAATGAATACGCCATAGTGCATTACAACCGCAGGGATATCGCCCTGAGCCTCCCGAAGGGTGAAGGCGAACTGTTTGAAATCAATGCCTCCAATCAACAGTCCTAACGGCGGCATAATAATGTCGGCGACTAATGATGAAACGATCTTACCGAACGCCGCACCAATAATGACACCCACAGCCAAATCCACCACATTCCCGCGCATCGCAAATTCGCGAAACTCTTTAATAAAACTCATTATGTTCTCCTTGTGCCAGCTGACGCCTATAAGTTTAACAAATGATTAGCTAATTGCCATTGGGGATAAATAATCGTTATGAAAAATAAAAGGCATGAAAATTAGAAGGTTAATATTTGGGTGCTCTCGTCTGAGCACCCAAATCATTACAGGAAGAACGGGCTTGGCTGGAATAAACGCTCGACGTCGGTAATAAATTTTTTATCGGTCAGGAACATAATAACGTGGTCACCCTGCTCAATACGTAAATTATCATTGGCGATCATGACATCGTTACCTCGTACTACGGCGCCGATAATGGTGCCTGGTGGAAGTTTAATTTCGTCGATCGCGCGACCAACAACGCGCGACGTCGTTTCATCCCCATGAGCGACGGCTTCAATGGCTTCAGCAACACCACGACGAAGAGACGACACGCCGACAATATCCGCTTTACGTACATGGCTTAGCAGGGCAGAAATGGTGGCTTGCTGAGGTGAAATAGCAATATCAATTACGCTACCCTGTACCAGGTCGACATAAGCCTTACGCTGGATAAGCACCATTACTTTTTTCGCCCCCATACGTTTAGCGAGCATGGCGGACATAATATTCGCTTCGTCGTCGTTGGTGACGGCAATAAAAAGATCAACCTGATCGATATGCTCTTCGGCCAGCAATTCCTGATCCGAAGCATCGCCATAAAACACGATAGTATTCTGAAGCTTTTCAGCCAGCTCCGACGCGCGCTGTTGATCTCGTTCGATCAGCTTCACGCTGTAGTCTTTTTCCAGCCGTCTCGCCAGACCTGCGCCAATATTACCGCCGCCAACCAGCATAATACGTTTATACGGTTTTTCGAGACGCTGAAGTTCACTCATCACCGCACGGATATGCTGAGAAGCCGCAATAAAGAAGACTTCATCCCCGGCTTCGACAATGGTGGACCCTTGCGGACGAATAGGTCTGTCGTGACGGAAAATCGCCGCAACACGCGTATCGATATGTGGCATATGCTCGCGCATTGTCGACAGGGCATTACCAATCAGCGGGCCGCCGTAGTACGCCTTCACGACCGCCAGGCTTACTTTTCCTTCCGCAAAGTTCACAACCTGCAACGCGCCCGGGTACTCAATCAGACGATAAATACTGTCGATAACCAGCTGTTCAGGGGCAATAAGATGGTCGATAGGTACTGCTTCGGAATTAAACAGCTTTTCCGCATCCCGGACATAGTCCGGGGAGCGAATGCGGGCGATGCGGTTCGGTGTGTTGAAAAGCGAGTAGGCCACCTGACATGCAACCATGTTGGTTTCATCTGAACTGGTTACTGCAACCAGCATGTCGGCATCGTCTGCGCCCGCCTCCCGAAGCACACGTGGGTGAGAGCCGTGCCCCTGTACAACACGAAGATCAAACTTGTCCTGCAAAACGCGCAGGCGATCGCCATTGGTATCCACAATGGTGATATCGTTGTTTTCGCCCACGAGATTTTCCGCCAGCGTTCCGCCAACTTGCCCTGCGCCCAGAATGATAATTTTCATCTTTCGTGACCTGTTCTCAACATCACTCTTTGATTAGCTTAGCGTAAAAGAAACCATCACCCTCTTCTGCGCCCGGCAGGTTTTGCAGACCCGGGTGCTCAGGTGTTCCCGTATCATGCAGCGTAGCGTCCGGGGTGCGTTTCAGGAAAGCCGCAATTTGCTGACTGTTCTCTTCCGGAAGAACAGAGCAGGTTGCATACACCAGGGTTCCGCCGGGTTTGAGATGCGGCCAGATGGCATCCAGAATTTCGGATTGCAACTGGGCAAGCTCCTTGATATCACGATCGCGACGCAGCCATTTGATATCGGGATGACGACGAATCACGCCAGTTGCTGAGCAAGGGGCGTCCAGCAAAATACGATCGAACCTGGTATCACCACACCAGTCTGCGGGTTTACGTCCATCGCCTTGCTTAACCTGAGCTTTCATACCCAGACGCTTGAGGTTGTCATAGACGCGTGAAAGACGCTGCTCATCAACATCCACGGCCATCACGCTGGCCTGCGGCGCCACTTCCAGAATATGCGTTGTTTTCCCCCCTGGCGCTGCACAGAGATCAAGGATCTGCTCCCCGTCTTTCGGTTCAAGCCAGGTCATGCAGCCCTGAGCGGATGCGTCCTGTACCGTTACCCAGCCCTCTTCAAAACCGGGTAATGCATGTACCGGTGCAGGGGAGGCTAAACGAACCGCATCAGGATAAGCAGCGTGTGTGAAGCCGCTCATTCCGGCCTCTTCCAGCAGGGCCAGCCATGCGTCGCGGGTATGATGGTTACGATTGACGCGTAACCACATCGGCGGACGTTGGTTATTGGCATCCACAATGTCTTGCCATTGCTGTGGGTAGGCTTTTTTAAGGCGATTCAGCAGCCATTCAGGGTGCAGGAAGCGCGCTTCGCTTTGCGCAAATTCTGCCAGCAGTTCGTCCTGCTGACGCTGGAACTGACGCAGCACGCCATTAATCAATCCTTTCAGCTGGGGACGTTTAATCGCAACGGCACCCTCCACTGTCTCAGCCAGCGCAGCATGAGGTGGAATGCGGGTATGAAGCAGCTGGTAGAAACCGACCATGATCAAATAATGCACGGTACGCTGCTTGCCGCTCATTGGGCGTGACATCAGCTTATTAATTAACCATTCAAGCTGAGAGAGGGTGCGCAGCACGCCAAAGCACAGCTCCTGAAGCAGTGCTTTGTCTTTATCGGAAACCTTTTGTTGCAGTGGAGGCAGGACATTACTCAGTGACTGGCCCTGCTCGATAACCTGCTCAACGGCCTGAGCCGCCATAGTGCGTAGATTTTGTCTTTTCATAACCGTAAAAATAAAAATGCCCGGAAACACCGGGCCTTAAGAGTAAATTTGTTCAGGCAAGGCGATTGCCAGGGATGAACCATTCACGACGGGAATTTAATAGATCCTGCACGCTCATTGCCTTTTTACCGGCCGGTTGCAGCGATTCAAGATTCAGGATCCCTTCTCCGGTCGCAACCTGGATACCGTTTTTGCTGGCGTCGATAATCGTACCGGGCTCTGCCGAAGTATTGCCGTTAATAACTGAAGCTTTCCAGACTTTCACTGGCTGCTCATCAATCATCAACCAGCTCATCGGCCATGGATTAAAGGCGCGGATACAGCGTTCGAGTTGAGCTGCTGACAGGGACCAGTCGATCCGGGCTTCTTCTTTACTCAGTTTTTCAGCATAGGTCACCTGTGCCTCATCCTGCACTTCAGGTGTCGCTGTATTGTCAGCAAGCTGTTGCAACGTCTCAATCAGCCCCTGCGGACCGAGATCCGCCAGCTTGTCATACAGCGTGGCGCTGGTATCTTCTGCGGTAATGGGACACGCCAGTTTATACAGCATGTCGCCCGTGTCTAAACCTACGTCCATCTTCATGATTGTCACGCCAGTTTCAGCATCGCCTGCCCACAGAGCGCGCTGAATAGGGGCTGCACCACGCCAGCGTGGGAGCAAGGAACCATGAACGTTAACACAGCCCAGGCGGGGCATATCGAGTACCGCTTTCGGCAGAATGAGGCCGTAAGCCACAACTACCATCACGTCAGCGTTCAGGTCTGCCACTAACTGCTGGTTTTCCTGAGGTCGTAATGATGCAGGCTGGAAAACCGGCAAACCATGCGTTTCTGCCAGCACTTTAACCGGGCCAGGCATCAATTTTTTACCGCGGCCAGCCGGACGATCAGGCTGAGTAAATACGCCAACAATCTGATGACCAGACGATAGCAGCGCGCCGAGATGACGCGCCGCAAAATCAGGGGTACCCGCGAAGATTATACGTAGTGATGTAGACACGTTATTCCTTGTATCCGGGGGGCGTTATGCGCGAGAACGTAAACGATCCAGTTTCTCAACTTTCTGACGAATACGCTGTTGCTTCAGCGGTGAGAGGTAATCGATAAACAGCTTACCGACCAGGTGATCCATCTCATGCTGAATGCAAATCGCCAGCAGATCGTCGGCTTCCAGCTCAAACGGATTGCCGTCACGATCCAGTGCGCGGATTTTAACTTTTTCGGCACGTGGCACCAAAGCGCGCTGTTCAGGGATAGACAGACAGCCTTCCTCAATACCTGTTTCGCCGCTTTTTTCCAGCATCTCAGGGTTGATCAGCACCAGGCGCTCATCACGATTTTCAGAAACGTCGATCACAATAATACGTTTGTGAATGTCTACCTGGGTCGCGGCAAGGCCAATGCCTTCTTCAGCGTACATGGTATCGAACATATCATCGACGATACGCTGAATTTCTGCATTCACTTCTTTAACCGGTTCCGCGACGATGCGAAGGCGCTCGTCAGGAATATGTAACACTTGCAAAACTGCCATAAATTTCCAGAGTCGTGTTCAGGAGTTGATAAGAATATTACTTCTATTCTAGACAAATCCCCGGTCGATTGACAGCATCAGTGACCAATCGCAAAGATTGCTGAGGCTGCTTATGGCAGGGAAAAGGATGACGTCCACAGAGATATGGTTACGGCTTATAAACATCGGGTCGTTATACGGTGACGCGATGCTGGAGATTGCGCAGAGGCTGCTTCGCCAGGCAACCGTCGATGCTGAAGCTGTCAACGCGTCAGGGCTTTTGCCCAAACATGCCGTAAAGTTTTTTTCGTTCAGTGAGAGTGAGCTTGAACGTAGTCTGGAATGGCTGGAACACACCGACAACCACCTTCTCACAGCGGATGATCCTCGCTTTCCGCCATTGTTACGTTCTATACCTGATTTTCCCGGGGCGCTATTTGTGCGAGGCCGCGTTGACGTGCTTAATAGCATGCAGCTTGCGGTTGTGGGCAGCCGTGCGCCCTCGTGGTATGGCGAGCGGTGGGGGAAAATGCTGAGTGAACAGCTATCCCAATGTGGCTTTACGATCACTAGTGGCCTGGCTTGCGGCATCGATGGTGTGGCACATCATGCGGCGTTGTCAGCAAAAGGGCGAAGTGTCGCCGTGCTTGGCAATGGTCTTTTTAGTCTCTATCCGCGTCGTCATCACATTCTGGCTGAGCAACTTATCGCTTCAGAGGGGGCGATAGTATCTGAGTTTTCACTTTCGACATCGCCCAGACCGGGTAACTTTCCACGGCGTAACCGGATCATCAGTGGGTTAAGCCAGGGCGTGCTGGTGGTCGAAGCTGCGATTCGGAGTGGATCGCTGGTTACCGCAAGGTGCGCACTGGAGCAGGGGCGTGAAGTTTTTGCGCTACCCGGCCCGTTGGGGAACCCTGGCTGCGAAGGCCCTCACTGGCTGATAAAACAGGGGGCGACGCTGGTGACCTGTAAAGAGGATATCCTGGAAAATTTGCAATATGGATTGCATTGGTTGCAGGATGATCTCCAAAAGCGACATATTTCATCGGATCAGGAGGCAGTAGCATTGCCATTTCCCAAGCTCCTGGCTAACGTAGGAGATGAGGTAACACCTGTTGACGTTGTCGCTGAACGTGCCGGCCAACCTGTGCCAGTAACGGTAGCACAGCTACTCGAACTGGAGTTAGCAGGGTGGATCGCAGCTGTACCCGGCGGCTATGTCCGATTAAGGAGGGCATGCCATGTTCGACGTACTGATGTATTTGTTTGAGACTTACATCCACAACGAAGCAGAAATGCAGGTGGATCAGGACAAATTAACACGGGATCTGACCGACGCAGGTTTTGAGCGGGAAGATATTTATAATGCGTTGATGTGGCTGGATAAGTTGGCTGATTATCAGGACGGCCTCGCCGAACCGATGCAGCTTGCTTCTGACCCATTGTCTGTGCGCATCTATACAGCTGAAGAGTGTGAAAGGCTGGATGCCAGCTGCCGGGGATTCATTTTATTCCTCGAGCAGATTCAGGTGCTAAACCTCGAAACGAGAGAGATGGTGATAGAGCGCGTCATGGCGCTGGATACTGCTGAATTTGAACTGGAAGATCTCAAATGGGTGATCCTGATGGTTCTGTTCAACATCCCAGGCTGTGAAAATGCCTATCAGCAAATGGAAGAATTACTCTTTGAAGTGAATGAAGGTATGCTGCATTAATTCTATGTGCAGCAACAAGAGTTGTTATGGCCAAATCAGCACTCTTCACGGTGCATAAAAACGAGCCCTGCCCACAGTGTGGGGCTGAACTTGTTATTCGGTCCGGGAAACACGGTCCGTTTCTCGGTTGTTCACACTATCCGGAATGTGATTATGTCCGTCCCCTGAAAAGCCAGGCGGACGGACATATCGTCAAAATTCTGGAGGGACAGCTTTGTCCACTCTGTGGCGGCGAACTGGCGCTGCGGCAGGGGCGGTTCGGGATGTTTATTGGATGCAGCCGCTATCCGGAATGTGAACATACGGAACAAATTGATAAACCAGATGAAACGGCAATTGCCTGCCCTCAGTGCCAGCGTGGTCAATTGGTGCAGCGCCGCTCTCGTTATGGCAAGACCTTCCATTCGTGCGATCGCTATCCTGAATGCCAGTTCGTTATCAATTTCAAACCAGTAGCGGGCGTCTGCCCTCATTGCGATTATCCGTTACTTATAGAAAAGAAAACCGCGCAAGGCTTGAAACGCTTTTGCGCCAGTAAACAATGTGGAAAGCCGGTTTCGGCGGATCAAATCAGTGAATAATAACCTGCCATCAGGCTCCATCGCGCAGGCGGTGGACATCCTGAAAAAAGAAGAAGTCATCGCCTATCCAACAGAAGCCGTTTTCGGGGTCGGGTGCGATCCTGACAGCGAAGTCGCCGTTAACCGTCTGCTGGCGCTAAAACAGCGGCCTGTCGAAAAAGGATTGATTTTGATCGCTGCGAACTACGAGCAGCTTAAGCCTTATATTGATGATTCCATGCTGACGCCTGCACAGCGGGAAACCATTTTCTCTGTGTGGCCTGGTCCCGTTACGTTTGTCTTTCCTGCACAACCGACAACGCCGCGCTGGTTAACCGGGCGTTTCGATTCACTCGCGGTACGCGTTACCGACCATCCCTTGGTGGTGGAGTTATGCCAGGCATTTGGTAAACCCCTGGTTTCAACCAGCGCCAACCTGACCGGGCTTCCCCCTTGTCGGACAACAGAAGAAGTTCTGGCGCAGTTCGGGAATGATTTCCCTGTAGCCGTGGGTGAAACCGGGGGGCGTCTTAACCCGTCAGAAATTCGCGATGCCTTGACCGGCGAACGTTTTCGCCAGGGATAATGTTATGGAAACCTATGCTGTTTTTGGTAACCCGATCGCGCACAGTAAGTCGCCTCTGATCCATCAGCTGTTTGCAGAGCAATTGCAGATAGATCACCCGTATGGTCGGGTTCTTGCGCCTGTTGATGCATTTATACCGACGCTGAATAGCTTTTTTGATGCGGGTGGTAAAGGTGCGAACGTCACGGTGCCTTTTAAAGAAGAGGCTTTCGGGCGCGCGGATGAGCTGACCGAGCGTGCCTCGCTCGCTGGTGCCGTCAATACTCTTAAGCGGCTCGAAGATGGTCGCCTTCTGGGCGATAACACCGATGGCATAGGTTTACTCAGCGATCTGGAACGACTGTCGTTTATTAAACCAGGCTTTCGGATCCTGCTGATCGGCGCGGGTGGCGCGTCGCGCGGCGTATTGCTTCCTCTTCTTTCGCTGGATTGTGCGGTGACAATCACCAACCGTACCTTCTCCAGAGCAGAAGAGCTGGCGGCGTTGTTCGCACACACAGGCAGCGTAACTGCGGTAGCACTTGACGATCTCGCGGGTCACGAATTTGATCTTGTAATTAATGCCACCTCAAGCGGTATTAATGGAGAGATCCCGGCGATTCCTGCATCCCTGGTTCATTCCCACATCTACGCCTATGACATGTTTTATCAAAAAGGGAAAACGCCCTTTCTGACCTGGTGTGAACAACAGGGGGCAAAACACGTGGCTGATGGTCTGGGCATGCTGGTGGGGCAGGCGGCTCATGCGGTGCTACTCTGGCATGGCGTGTTACCTGTTGTAGAACCGGTGATCGAAAAGCTGAAACAGGAACTGATGGCATGAATCAGGCGATTCATTTTCCCGACAGAGAAATCTGGGATGAAAATAAGCAAGCGGTTTGTTTCCCGGTGCTGGTGCATGGAATGCAGCTCACCTGTGCGATTAAAGGGGAGACGTTGCATCAGCGCTTTGGTGGTTCAGATCCGTTAGCGGTCTTTTGCGAAAATCGCTGGGATCTGGAAGAGGAAGCCAGCGATTTGATCCGCGATCAGCAGGAAGACGATCAGGGTTGGGTCTGGTTATCCTGATCCAGATAGTCATTCTTCCATTTAACGTAATTGTTCGCTGAGTATTTCAATCCTTCGATCTCCGCCTCTTTTAGGGGGCGGATCTGTTTAACCGGACTGCCTAAATAGAGATAGCCACTTTCCAGACGTTTGTTTTGCGGAACAAGGCTTCCTGCGCCAATCATTACGTCATCTTCTACTATGACGCCATCCAGCAAAATCGATCCCATCCCAACGAGAACCCTGTTACCGATTGTGCAGCCGTGGAGCATCACTTTATGACCGACGGTGACATCTTCCCCAATGATGAGCGGATTGCCCTCAGGGTTATAAGATGACTTATGAGTCACATGCAGCACGCTGCCGTCCTGAATATTGGTGCGTGCACCGATTGCAACGTAGTTAACATCGCCCCGGATCGCGACGAGTGGCCAGATGCTGACATCATCGGCCATGCGAACATCACCAATGACCACGCTGCTGGCATCGATCATCACGCGATCGCCTTTTTGGGGGAACAGATCTTTATAAGGACGTAATACTGCAAACATATCTACCTCGATACAGATGAGCGCTATTAAAGAAGACTTTGATCGTATTCCTGGATCGAGGCAAGGCAAAATGCGTCAATTTTTAAGCGGATCGGGTGGGTTTTCAGCGAAAAGCACGGAAAATCATCAGTTGGAAAAAAAGATCTAAAAAATACTTGTGCTAAAAACTGGGATCCCTATAATGCGCCTCCATCGACACGGCGGATGTGAATCACTTCACAGACAACCCGGTCGGCTGAAGAGAAAAAATCCTGAAATAACGGGTTGACTCTGAAGGAGGAAAGCGTAATATACGCCACCTCGCGACAGAGCGCTGAAGCGCGTCGCAACTGCTCTTTAACAATTTATCAGACAATCTGTGTGGGCACTCA
>NZ_JBMKGW010000027.1:0-22258 GCF_049237125.1 Enterobacter cloacae complex sp. GYL001
CTTTTGCTTTGCCACGGAACGGTCTGCGTTGTCGGGAAGATGCGTGATCTGATCCTTCAACTCAGCAAAAGTTCGATTTATTCAACAAAGCCATGCACCTGAAGAAAGTGGGCTTTCAGATGGTATAGAGGTATCGCTTCCCTCATTTTCAATCTTCACACCAAAGCAGGCATGTTCCTTTTGTACAAGGAAGGTTTCTTTTACAGAAACAGAATCCTGCTTTGAATTATCTAATTGTAGAGGTGTTAAATACTCCTTAAACTTTTGATCTAAGACATTCTCTAGCAATACATTAATAGGAGGCTTAGGTTCAGTATCTATAGTATTTCCATCATTCAGAAACCTATTAAGATCTGCAAGTGTTAATCTTTCGTTTAAACCATTTATAAAATTTGCCAAGTCAGGAAATAAATTATTTAATACCAACCCGGTACTAATAGCCGACCTAATTAAATCCAGTTGGTCACCCCTATGACAAAGTTCTGTTTTTTTCAAGAAACTATAAACATAGGGTGCTTTTCTTTCGGATATCCAGAAAGACCGGATCTGAATCCGGTCGTTATCTGCCTTATTTGAGATAGGGTATTTAGCCATGTTCTAGCTCATTATTCTGAATAAATAGTATCAGCAATTGCCAAAGATAATGCGAACTGCGGATTGTCTACCATGATAACTTTAGCCGTTTCAAAATGTTTACGAATAGCTGTTTCGATGAGATATGAACCTCCCCCAACAAGGAAAACATTATGAGGCCTCTCTTCGACTTGTGTAACCGCTCTGATTACTTTACTTTGCAACTTCTGTACCGCAGAGTTTACCGCATCAAAAACACCGTCACGCTTGTCCTCTGCAACCTTCAAAGCTGATTTATCATGACGATTATCAACAAGATGATGAATGTAAGCATTACTCGTATTCAGTTTCTCAGATTCAAGATACCTGCTGATCTCATCGTAAACAATAGAACAACCAATACGGTCAAAACCTTTTACTTTCGAAATCTGTTCTAATTGCCCAGTAATACTTGCAACATCAAGAGTAGTACCACCAAGATCAATTACCAAACTTGATTCAAATGAAGCAATATCCTCAATTTCATCTGCCCGGGTCACAGCTGGTAAAGATTCAGGGAAAACAGTCACAGACAAAACGTTAAAAGAATAGCGTTTACCGTCAAGATAACGCTCTACTGGTTTCATCAGATTATCTTTTTTTCTCTGAATATTTTCAATATTCGTTTCCCCTAAAGCAGTATAGAACTGGCTAAGTGGTAAAGTAACAAAGAGGTGAACATCCTGAGGAACTAAACCAGAAGCATGAAGTGCATGGTGAACATTTAACCGGCTAATTTCATCGTATTGGTGAGATACATCAGTCGATTCCAGTGAGTTACTAGATTCGCTGTGATGCGAAAACCTTTCCAGCCCATCAATAAGATAGTTAAAAGGATTGAGACCCTCATGGCGAACACGGAAATCTGGAACAAAACTATTTTGTGTAAGCAAGGGAACTAATTCGTTTCTTTCATTAAGACAAACCAGTTTTGCAGCTTTACTTCCATCATCGACAACGATTTTTAAAGCTTCAGTGATATCCTGCACTGATGGTGAAACAGGACTTTCAGATTTTAATAGTTCAGCCATAAAAACTCTCTTTTATTAATAGGACCATATTAGATATTAACTTTATACATTAATGGTGACCTATTATCAACATTAACACTATTAAAAAAATACGTAAGTCTATGTTATTTCAGCATCCTTCCATTTTAAATACCTTACCGTTAAATTTCCTGTATTCATGTATTAACCATGTTTATAAAGGAGCCAATTATAATCAGAAAGTTACTTTGCATCCTAAGTATGAACTGTTTGAGAGCCAGGACTGGGGCCTTTACCTGTAAGTAACAAAGGTCCTTAGGCTTAGAATCCAAAATGACGCCTTTTTGTAAAAAAATCATAGTTCGAAATACCGTATCATCGATGTAAACATACGTAGAGGAATTTATGGCAGCTGAGCACGTCCAAACTATAGACCTTACAAACTTCTCCGGAAGGATTTTCTTTCTGGCAGATCCTCATGGACATTACTCTGCGCTGTGCAACTTGATCCAATCAGTTACAAAGCCAGAAGAAGAGATAGTAATTTTCTCTACTGGAAATTTGTTTGACTATGGGCCGGAACCCATAGAATTGATGAAGGCGATAAACAGTGGCTTTTTCGATGGACGTTTTGTGAGGCATTTCTCAGCTGCCGGAGCCGGAGAAGAAATGTTAAAAAAATTGTTACCATTAAACAAAGACCGGAGAACATTTTACCCCAGCACATACCTCAATGAGAGATGGTGTGTAATGGGCGGAAAGTGGCATAAAGCTGTGAATCGTTACTATTTAGAGGAAGAGGTAAAAAAACTTCTTAATACCCAGCTTGGTACGATGATGCAGATTTTACTAAAAGGCGATATAAAAATTGGGGTTTGCCCTTCTGATTACGCCCCTATCCGCACATCATTCACTGATACTTATAATGCGCTTCAAGCATTCAACTATGCCAATGTGAATATTTTTCAGAGCCAGTTTCTATTCGGTATGGACCATGCCGTAATACCAATGATGATAAATGACGTCAACCTTATGGTCCTAGGTAGGAATCCTGTAAACAGCATTCGAAAAGCCCATGGTCGTACTCAAAACAATCTTCCAGTACTGATCGGTAATTGTTTGCATATAAATACTGGATCACTCTATATGTCAAAATTAGAAGACCAGGTAATAGTTGCTCCGGGTATACCGCAAACTGACTCACCAGCACTTACATTAGTAGAAATAATCATGAAGAACAATCCAGTTTTATTGTGTCATCAGCTAATACAAACAACAAACAAGTTTTATTCACTTAAAACCTATCCTTTAGAACTCGATTCGATTGAAAACAACATTGAGGTAATAAGATGAAGATAAATTGGAAGATTATCTCAATTTCAACATTACTTTTGCATCTTCACGCAGCAGCTGCACCACATCAAGAGAAAGAGCATAGAAAAGATGCTTTTTCTTCTGCCGCACAGAAAAGTGATTCACTTATATCTGCTAAAGCGGAGCTTATAAACGGAAGGTGGTTTATAAATGGTAAATATAGGCCTGTTCTAAAGACCAGCATGACCAAAACCAATTTCTTAGAAATCATGAATGTTTCAAATAAAGAATCACTTTTTATTGTGATACCAAAACTTGAGTATAATATCATTGCCAAAAATAAAATCTTACTAAATGAAAAAATTGCATTAAGCGAAGGCACATCCGGAAAAAGCATTGTTTGGGTCGAGCCAAAATCAAGTCTAACTATATCGTTTATAAATGACCTTGCTAATACGCCCCTTCAGGCTATCGTTTCGATCACAAGAAACAACAAAGATATAATTGCCATCTTTGGACCGGATCAGGGTAAAGGGTTTACTCTTCCCGGAAATACGTCTAATGATCAAGTGTCCGTTCCTGACTATTCTGACCTAAATATAAAAAAACTTAACATACCTCAAAGTGTTGGTAATCCAGTAACCATCAATCCTAAAGAGAAGAATTACCTCTTAGTTGGACAAGGAAAATATGAAATCTTATCTCTTCCTAAATATCAACATTTAGTATTTTCTGAACCCGTTTATATTGAGAAAAGAAAAAATATCCTCGGTGGTTATGGTTATTGGACGAAAGAAACAATTCTCTACCCCGGTGAATCATTATCTTTTATAACGAGCGCCAAAAACAATCTAAGGAAGCGGGATGATTAAAGTTATCACACTTTTATTGTTTGCATTACTGACTGGTTGTCAGTCAGTAGAAAGTAAAATCGAAGAACTCCCGACAGTTGGTTTTGACCCTATTCTATACAATAAAAGTGAGGCCTTTACTGACGGAAAAGTTACTTTACGTGTCGAAAGTTCAGGAACTGATGTTTGGCTTGTCGCCAAGAATGGAACCAGAAGTTTTATTGAGCTTTCAGGCCTAACGCTAGGTGGTAGTCGTTGTGCTTACAATGCCCGTAGTAAGCAACTTTTGCCCCCAGGCAGCGTAAGCACATTCGTAGTTCCTACGGTTGGAATGCTTGGACTTTGCTTCAACAATGAAGATCAACTTATGTTTATTAACCGTGCTTTTAGCAGAATCTCTCCCAAAGCAAAAGGAAAAGATTCGCTTTCGCTTTTATTTTCTGTTAGTTACGATTTTCCCGGAAAAGCGGACCTAATTACTAACCACGATTTTCAAGAGTTATATCTTTTATTTTTGAATGAGGATAATCTATGAAACAAACATTAATTGTTATTTTAATATGTTTTTGTCACACGGCTTTAGCATATCCATACCGTATCTATACTGTCCCGGAAGGGGCATTAGTAAAAAACATACTAACTAATGAATATCTAGGAAAAACCCCTGTGGTTGTGGACGTGAGCAATACCGAAGCTGGTTCTACTTTTGGGATTTCATTATTTAGACATGAAAATGTTGCTATAAAGATTTTTACAGTAATGCCTTCAGCAGAAAATAATTTTGCTGTTTCTGGACCTGACGTTGCAACTATGTCATTGCCGGGAAAAGCACCTTTAAACGTAGTAAATGATGGGAATGGCGCTTCTGTTCATATAGAACTAAGACCTTATATGTCTGAACCTGCGCACACCCCA
The DNA here is from genome assembly GCF_049237125.1 of Enterobacter cloacae complex sp. GYL001. NCBI lineage: Bacteria > Pseudomonadati > Pseudomonadota > Gammaproteobacteria > Enterobacterales > Enterobacteriaceae > Enterobacter > Enterobacter cloacae complex sp. GYL001. The sequence goes on from NZ_JBMKGW010000027.1 coordinate 4,682, forward strand.
TATTAATATAACAAGAAATTAAAAATATAAATCATATGAACTGCATCATAAAGATGCAGTTCAATATTTATTCTGATACTTTTAATTTTTCTTTTATGAACTCCTCTAGTTCCTTAATAAAACCCGCATTTATCCTATTGAATTCAAAGCGAATTTTTCTACCAGTATTGTTTTTACTGATTCTTGCATACTTATCTTTGTTATCAAAAGTAATAAGATCACTTGTTTCCCATTTTGTGGAATAAGTTTTTTCACAAACACTTTCCACAGATTGTGTGATTTTTTCCATTACAACTTTTTGAGCAACCTGGAGATCTCCAATGTCTAAATCTTTTGTTTCCTCTTTAACATTATCTATTACTTCATCTAAAGGAAATAGATTTTTTTGCACATATTTCTGTAAACGAGACAAGCGACTATAATAGGAGTTCGGGATTCCTTCATAATCCGGGAATAAAGAGATCAATGTTTCGTCAATACGGGCCGCCTGGATTCTTTTGGCTACCGATACATGACTAATCCCAAGATATGCTGCGAGTTCTTCATTAGTAGAAAATCCTTTTTCTTCCATTTTTTTGATAAATTGAAACCCAACTTCTCTATATGAAAATTTTCGAGATGTTTGTGCTGCGGATATAATTGAATTTATATCATCTTCGGTTAGTTCATCCGGAAGAACCCACAGGGGGAGATCCTTTTCTGCCTTTATACAGCAGAAACGTCTGCGACTTCCTTCTATTAATAAATAAACCCCATCTCTTTTTACAGCGATCCCTTCGGTATCGACCCCTCTTTCTTCAATCTGCTTAAGAATATCTCTAACAGAATAATCTGTAAGGGCTTCTTGATTTCGTGGGTTCGCTGGATGGACTAAGGTCTCCTTCTCCACTCTCTGGGCTGGAACAATCACATGTTCCGCTTCAAGTCTCCGGCCCTTATGAAGAGTGAATAACTTTTTTATGCGAGGTGCTGTTTTCAAACCCGCAAGACCTGAACGGTGACCGACTTCTGTCCGCTTTGGTGCGTTTAAATATCGAGATTTATCATTCCCGATATGTTGCTCATCGCTCATGCGTTAACTCCTTGCTTAGCTGAAAAACTTTTTATTTCATTTATAAATTGCTGATATACCTGTAATACAGATTCTTCTGCGACATCAAGCTGCTTTGCGGAACAAAGTTCCTCTGATTTTTTGATATCAAGCACTGTACGCCCTTTGGAAGCAGCTGCCTTAAATGCTTCAGAATTTTTTATGTTAGCGGACATCAAAAGGTCCTGAACAGTTCTGATTAATTTATCCAAAACTATTCTTTCATATGGACTTTTGTCATCTACATTGACAGCAAGAACTTTGAACCATTTTAAATTGTCGCCCTTACTTGGTGATTGTTTAAACCTTTCACTTATTGTAAGCATGAAGTCTGTAGTAGAGGCGTAATCATATTCACGTGGTGACACTGCGACAAGAATCCCATCGGCCGCTTCGTCAGCAGCCCAGATCAAAGGTGAATCTTCAGGTGGAGTGTCTATAATAATCAAATCATAGTTCTGCTTCAGTACCGGTAAGATAACTTCCTTGAAACGTAGTAACAAAGACGTACGTTCTTCTCTAGAACATTGCCAGTATTTATCTTTAAAACGAGCATCTGTCGGAAAAGCCGTTATTACGTCCAAGTTTGGCAGATGCGTTGAAAAAGGCATATTAGTGATGATTTCTTCTTCAGAGAATCCTGAATCTAAATATTTTTTATACTCAGAATTTTCTTCATAAATTCCAAGGATTGCATCAATTGCTGTAAGGAAGACATCATCTTCTGAGACACTTTGAATCATGCTGCTTCCAATCGAACCTTGTGGGTCCCATTCGATCATTAATACACGTGCATTGAGTTGTAGATCTAAAGCAGCTGCTACTGCTAAAGCTACAGATGTAGTGCTTTTCCCTGTACCGCCTTTATGATTCTGAGTAACAATAGCTCTGCTAAAGTAATGATCGCGGTACTTGGGATAACCCAGGGCATCCATTATTTTTTGAACATCCCAGCGGGTGTAAAGATGATTTTTGTTTTGATAAATAGGTGCACCAACAAGTTCTTTTTCTTCTAAGTCCGAAAGTATTTTATTGAACGTTACTCGTGACTTCCCAAAAAAATCAGAGAGATTTTTTTTATTCAAACAGTGGTTATAGATCAGTCTATCAACACCATCAACACTATCATCAGAAACAGATACTCTTGATGAAGCCATCAGAGATTCCTTTAGAGAAATCTGCTCGCTTTTCATGCGCTGACCAACGAGGGCGATCTTTTCAAGTAAATTCATGGTTATGACCTTTTTGCACTGAAAACCGACTTTTACGCATATATGTAAACTTTACGTATAATGCGTCCATTTCCTTGTTATGCGTACAATTCTATCCTTAGTTTCAATCTTAAGCTAATGTTTGTTTACTTTTTTATGATTTTTTGTGAGCTTAACTTGCAGATGTGAGCTCAGACTCTCTAGTCCATACCTAATGCACAACCTGTTTAAACCACGATTCTTGTCTCCTTCTCTACGCTTTGAAGTTAAGAGCTCCATTAATGAATCTTCACGCCTACCCTATTTCTTGCTTAGACCCTAAAATCTATCTCACCGGTGTGCTGATATACGTTTCCTAACTGTGAACCGTTGTCGTCAGTCCAGTCTAAAGATATGAGGTGTTAATCTCTTGAGGAGGCACACTACGAATTATGGGAGCAGAGTTAGCAACCTCACCCCGAAATGAAACCCAACTTAAGGAGGCAACCCCAGTGTGGAGATTAAGGGGGTTAAATCTGCCAGCGGCTGACAGTGTCCCAGCTGCTGCTCAGTCACACCACGCCCTGATTTAATCCCCTGCCCGGTATTGTAATGACCGAAAAAAACCCGTGCACTGGTGTCGGCAGACCGGCATGCATGAATATGACGTTAATCTGTATCAGCAGGCACTTTTCGCATAATGGGAGCAAGTGATAGCAACGCCGCCCAGAACGGAATGCCAACATCAGGACTGAACCCAAGTTTGGCGATTAAGGGGGTTAAATTTGCAAGCGGATGACAGTGCCCCCAGCTGCTGCTCAGTCACACCACGCTTGATTAAATCTCTCGCCAGGTCTTGTTTTGACCGAAAATAGCCCAAGCACTGATGTCGGCAGACCGGCATATAGGAATATGACGTTAATCTGTATCAGCAGGTACATTTCGCATTATGTGAGCAAGTGATAGCAACCCAGCCCGGAACTGAAGGCCAGCATGAGGACAGAACCCCAGTTTGGCGATTAAGGGGGTTAAATCTCACAGCGGCTGACAGTGCCTTCAGATGCTGCTCAGGCATACTACTCTCCCTGATATAATCTCCCATATGTTCTTGAGATCGTCGGAAATCGCCCATGCACCGGTGTCGGCAGACCGGTATGCAGTAATGTGAATTTAATCTGCATCATCAAGCACATTTCGTATTATGGAAGTAAGTGTTAGTAAACCAAAGCCCGCCCAGAACGGAAGGTCAACATCAGAACAGAATCCCAGTTTGGCGATTAAGGGTGTTAAATCTGCAAGCTGCTGACAGTGCCCCAGTTGCTGCTCAGTCACACCACGCCCTGATAGAATCTCCTGCCCGGAAATGTGATGACCGAAAAAAGCCCGTGCACTGGTGTCGGCAGACCGGCACGCAGGAATATGACGTTAATCTGTATCAGGAGGCACATTTCGCATTATGGGAGCAAGCGATAGCAACCCAAGCCCAGAACTGAAGGCCAGCATCAGGACAGAACCCCAGTATGGCGATTAAGGGGGTTAAATCCGCCAGTGGCAATAAGATCCCGAGCGGTGTTTAAGAAATATTTCCCGAAGGACAATCTTCCGCTCGTACGATGAATATAGTGTTCAACCCGGGAGAGGGATCACTTAACCTGCTTAGCCTAAATCTTACGTCATTCTCTAAACGGAGTTTAAGCTTAATGGTCCTGAGAAAGTTAAAAGGACTACCCATAATGACGGTTTGAGATGGCGAATAAGGGTTTTTTCTGCCAGCGGCTGACATTGCCCCAGCTTCTGCTCAGTCACACCACGCCTGATTAAATCTTCCGCCAGGTCTTGTTATGACCGAAAATTGTCCGTGCACTAGAGTCGTAAGACCTGCATACAGGAATGAGGCGTAAATCTTTATCAGGTGGCAAGGTTCGCATCATGGGAGCAAGGGTCTTGAACTGGAGGTTAACATCATAAAATCCCAGATTGGCGATTAAGGGTGTTAAATCTGACAGCGACTGAAAGTGCCTTCAGATGCTGCTCAGGTATATTACACCCTGAAAAAATCAAGCATCTGTGCTTGCGAATATCGGAAAAGGCCATGCACCGGTGTCGGCAGACCGGCATGGGCAATGAGACGTTAATCTGTATCAGCTGGCGCATTTCGTATCATGGGAACAAGTGTTAGCAACCCTCTCCAGGACGGAAGGACACTATCAGGACTGATCCCAGTTTGGCGATTAAGGGGGTTAAATCTGCCAGCGGCTGACAGTGCCTTCTGATGCTGCTCAGACATACTATGCACAGATATAATCACCCGTCCGTCCTTGTGATTATCGGAAAAGGCCATGCACCGGAGTCGGCAGACCGGTATGCAGTGATGTGACTTTAATCTTTATCAGCAGGCGCATTTCGTATTAAGGGAGCAAGTGTTAGCAACCCTGCCCAGGACGGAAGGACACTATCAGGACTGAACGCCAGTTTGGCGATTAAGGGGGTTAAATCTGCCAGTGGCTGACAGTGCCTTCTGATGCTGCTCAGACATACTATGCACAGATATAATCACCCGTCCGTCCTTGTGATTATCGGAAAAGGCCATGCACCGGAGTCGGCACACCGGTATGCAGTGATGTGACTTTAATCTTTATCAGCAGGCGCATTTCGTATTAAGGGAGCCAGTGTTAGCAACCCTGCCCAGGACGGAAGGACACTATCAGGACTGAACGCCAGTTTGGCGATTAAGGGGGTTAAATCTGCAAGCGGATGACAGTGCCCCAGCTGCTGCTCAGTCACACCACGTCCTGATAAAATCTCCTGCCCGGTAATGTGATGACCGAAAAAAGCCCGTGCACTGGTGTCGGCAGACCGGCACGCAGGAATATGACGTTAATCTGTATCAGCAGGTACATCTCGCATTAGGGAGCAAGTGATAGCAACCCCGCCCAGAACTGAAGGCCAGCATGAGGACAGAACCCCAGTTTGGCGATTAAGGGGGTTAAATCCGGCAGCGTGAGTAAGTGCCCGTGCTGTGTTAAAGAAATATTCCCTAAGGACAATCTTCCGCTCGGCCTTTTGTATAAAGTTGTCACCCCGGGAGCGGGGATCACTTTACCTGCTTAGCCTAAATCTTACGTCAATCGCTATCCGGAATTTTAGCTTAATGGTCCTGAGCAAGTTAAAAGGGCTACCCATAATGACGTCCCCAGATGGTGATAAAGGAGTTAATTCCGCCTTCGGCTTACAGTGCCGCAGCTGCTGCTCAGCAACACCACGCCCTGATTAAATCTCCCGCCTGTCCTTGTGATGACCAAAAATAGTCCGTGCACTGGCGTCGTAAGACCGGCATACAGGAATGAGGCGTTAATCTTTATTAGGTGGCAGGATTCGCATCATGGGAGCAAGGGCCCTAGAACTGTAGACTAACATTAGAAAATCACAGTTTGGCGATAAAGGGGGTTAAATAAGTTAAAAGTCTTCGGTGAGCAAATTGGATAAATTTTCAGAAACCAAACCGTTAATAATAAACTTTTAGAAGAATGATTAAAGGATATTAAGTTTTGTATGCAAAATGACACCAGTGATCTGTTTTCACTAATAATGCCGCGCTACTTTGATTACCTTTGGTAAACAAAAATGTAATTTACGTGATTTTCATCTTATAATGTCAGTATTGAAGTTATAAATTTTGTTTACTTAATGCGTACACAACCTAACTGCGATTTGTATTTATGTCACTGTTTTTACACCACATTAATTATAAAACCAAAATTTGCAGCACAGTGATGAACTCATTAAGTCACAACCTCATTTGTTTACTTAAGGCATACAATAAAAAACCAGATTCTTATGAGACATCTGGTTTAATTATTTTTGCTTGAAGATATTTACTCTACGCGGCCAAACCCGCTGCTACTTCTTGAGCATAGAGAATTTCTATTGCCTCGCCATAGCTACAATTCTCGCGGCTTTGAATTTCCCATAATTTACTCCTGTCAGCACTATCCGTAGTAAAACAAAGCTCCATTTTCCGGTCTACGTATAACCGACAGATCTCTTGGAAGTTTTCGAACCTGACTAACATCTCTGAAAACACCTTTTTGACTGTACGAATATTTTTCATACGTTCATATTCTGCATCTGAAGTAGAAAAATATTTATTAGCCTTCATTGCTTCAATGCTTTCTTTTTCTTGTTTCATGATTATCTTCCAAGGCGAGTTAGCAGTCAGGGCCCGGCCAACAGAAGAAGTAAAATAATCTTCAAACGACTGTGTGATACAGATGCCAGCGCAGTTTGTTTTCCTGAACCTACGCCATGCCGCTTCGAGGAAGGAAGAGAAGAATTGGTTTGATTGATTTCCGGCACCTGATGAATTATCAGGACGAATGTACTCCCATGCTTCATCAAGGATGAACAAGCGACGACGCCCATCTTTTTTGATGAACATTGCATGCTGAGCAGCCTGAATGATAGACATTAATACAACTGTCTGAAGGTGGGGGGTGCCTTTTAGCTCCTCCAGTTCCAAAACAATAAATCTGCTGTCGAAGTTGATTGGAGGCAACGTATCGGTAAACCGGTGCCCATAAATTCCACCTTCGCACCATGCTCCGAGTTGCTCCCCAATATCCTTTATACGTTTGTCTTCATGCTTCTTGCAACGCAGAGCAAAGCCGGTTATTGAACCGGTCCGACCTGATTTTCTGGATTCTTGGTACTCTTCTGCAATAAGCTGAAGCATCACTGATTGTTGATAATCATCGATAAGGCCTTTCTCTGAAGCCATAATTTTTAGCTGATTCAAAACCATTATGGTCTGAGCAACTTTGTCTTTTTCTGCATCGTTTGAAGTTGATTCACCGGTAAATTCAGGTGCTTCGTTAAATACATCGTCGTTAACAGTGATGTCAGTTAGGAAGGCAAAGGGATTTAGGGTGAAGTCAGGGGTTTTACCGAAATCAATAAATTGACTGTTTGTATATTGTTCCGCAATCCCCTGGTAAGAACGGCCCACGTCCACAACAAATACTTGAGCACCGTCAGGATCATCATCTGGGTATTCGTTTTCTAAAAAATGCTTAAATGTTGAGCGATAATGAACGAGGTTATTAGATCGCGGTCCAGCTCCAAGATAGTTATTGATTAGATATGCTGTCCAGAATGACTTCCCTGCACCTGACGTTGCACCAATAACCATGTTATAGCTTGCAGAAGTCTTGAAAATATCAAGTCCCATGAGTTGACCTTCACGAGAAACTAAACTCAGTACTGGTCTATCTGTATTACCTTTCCAGGGCCCAAAGATCGGTGTCATATGAGCCGCTCCGGTGTTGCTCACTACTTCGGAACGGTCAAGGTCGAAAATTGTCTTTGGGTCATTGCACATTGGCAGACATGACATAAATGACGGGAAAACGATAAAGGAATCATCTGCTACTTTGACCCGGCTTTCGAGGTAAAAGGATTTGAGATCGTTAGCTGCTGTCTGCACAGAATTGGCATTACTACCCATAACAGTGAAAGTAAGATACCCTCTTAAAAGCTTTGCGCCATCCTCAAGCTCGCGAGTTACGGCCATGTAGTCATTATCCATATCCCGCAGGCGAGGGCAGAATGTGACAACTGAAGGTATACTTGCCTGTTTATTAGTGATTGCTTTGTAGCGGACGTTTTCTTTTGACAACTTGAGCGGATCGGCAAACTGAACAGTCTGAGTGATCATAAATGGGCTGAAAATTGTCTTACGTCCATGCATCCAGTTAACTACTAACTCATACATACAACCGAAATTGACGTATTCAGGAAACTTTACAACGGAAAGTTGTTTGAAGTAACGATGCTCAGATTCGTCGTCACTTTGTGTGACTGATGAGAAATGATTTTCTGTGACTGTATACTTACGGCCGGGAACGTTAACTTGTTCATTAAGCCTTTTCATAGTGTTAACGTCTATGAAACCTTCAGCCCACCGGGAGTTCTTTCCGGGGTTTACGACCTTATCTATACAATAGAGCCAGTTTTCTGCATCGACCTTAAACGGATGCAATCCAATCGTAATTAACTTACTTACAAGTTCAGAGTAAAGTGAATCGATACGCGAATGTTCCAGCTCGGTAGGAAGGGCAGACTGTAAAGGAATCGATAGCGAGATCCATACCTGAAAATCCCTCAACATAAGGTTATCATGATCAGGTTTTAAAGGCTTATGCATACTTCTGTCGTAGTAGTCCAACTGATAACCATTAAGCAGATCTGCTTTAAGCTTATCGTTCCCAGTCATACGCCCACCTCGCACAGCTGACCAAGCACTAAGCTGTAAAGTCAGGTCTGGCAATGCAGTCAGAGATATTTGACAGACAGTATCTGTAGGGAAATCCATTTTGAACATTTCAGCAAGAACATCTTGCTGATTATCAAAAACTCCAGGGGATGGATTACAGATAAACATAAACCCTAATCTGTTGCCATCAATCAAAAAATAGTGAGTCCCTGCTAATTGATCGTAAACAGGGATAAACCCACCTAATTGATGGCGATTTAAACCGCTATTGTAATTATTGATAGCTTCCATATTTGACCTTACAGTTGTCTAACAATGCCGTTCGAAGAGACAGCTTTAGTTGCTTTTTGTTGCTGCTGCATATTTTCCCGGGCCGCATCCTGTACTTCTAAAGGAACTATGCGAGCTGGGTTTGAGGTCGAATTCTTGCCAGCAATCCATGTTTGCGGTTTTACGTTGACATAAACGTAGCCGGGAAGATTAAGCGCATCGTTATCATCGGTATAAGGTGCAAAAGTAATTCTCATTACTTTCCCCTGTTGCAGAACAGCAAGTGGTTCAGGAGCCACTACAGCTTGTTTATAACCTTGCGAACGGTATTGCTGGATCTGCCCAGGGTTGAGAGTCGGGTTAACGGGCTGGCCATTGTAAAGAGAGTACATATCCTTACCAGGGCTGATATCAGAATTAGGTGCAACGTAGCGTGGGGCATTTCCAGCAGAAACCGGATAGCTTGTTTGTTTAACGACTTCCGCAGCCGGATGAACGAAAGGGTTACCAGTTGAAGAGGCAGTGCTATAACTGCTAGTCATCCTTACGTTTGAATTAACCGGTACACCAGAAATAGGCCGTGGTCCAATGGATGAAGTAGGGGCACCCATTTTTAAAGTTTTATCGTACATGACAGGTAACTGACCAACTGGCTTAATTTCGGTTTTTGAATAAGCCACAGGCTGATTTTTAAGGGTAGTAGACTGTGGATATTTGACTTCCCCTGGAGGGCTAATTTCAGTTGGATAACGGCTGTCATTGACAGCCGATTTCTCCTTTCCCGATTCCGACTCTTCCCCCGCCAGTGCAGACAGATCATCTCGATTATTAGTTAACTCCATAACTTCGCGAGGACCTTTACAGATAACGCCCTTTTCAATGCCTGGACATTCGGATTCGGAACTACCGATGGAGCACCCCGTAAGATATGAGGATGTACCTACAACCAGAGCACTGAGTACCAATCTTTTGATGTTCATAAACTAGCCTTAATTTGTCTCAAATGGATTTTTTAAGAGAGGTTCAACGCTTTGGTTCAACCAGTAGTCGAAATCTTTTGGAATGCCATTACCAGCCAAACCATCCTGTCTGACAACTGAAGGTACACCCTGCAATTTATAAATTCCTGCGAGCATCAATGACGCTACCAAAGGTTCCGCCGGACATTCTTCTGCTTCTTTTTGAGAGAGCAATCTTTTTTCAATGTCGGATTTGCTTCCCATTAGCCAACGAAGAATATCGAGGTTGTTTATTTTTCCTTTTTCTTTACTACACCAGAGCCTTCTAAGCTCTTCTTTTGGCTCACCGGGTGAGGGAACTAAAACAATATCTATCCGATACTTGTCCCGATCTGCATAGAATTTCTTAACAAGTTCCATGCAACCGTCACAATCAAGTGTTATGAAAATGGCTGCTTGTCTTTTAAGCTTTGAATTTCCCAGAGGAATGGACGCTACAGTTTCCAGAGGGAAGGGGGCCTCATCAAGACTAATAAAATAGGAATTCCTGATTTCTTCTACAGTCAGAACAGGTTTACGTTTAATTACATCAACAAGGCTTCCCCCAGTAAGGGAGTATCGGCCATCGGTCGTTACTGCCATTAGCTGCGAACGTTCGTCCTGAAAGAGGTATAGCCCACCAGAAGGAATGTATATGGCATCCTTAGGTTTATATCCTTTCATTTTTGATAACACACCCGAGATCTGACTGGGTGAAACGCCACCTTCCTTTGCCTTTGCCATTAACGCAGCAGCATCACTATTAGTTAGGACCTGCTCTGAAGCATAAGTGACCGTATTCGCCATAATGGCGAAAGCCGCCATTAAAGGGAAAAGTAACTTTTTCACTATTGGGTGCCCTCTACTTCTTTGCATTATAAGAACTTGATTGTACCGCTTCAGAGCTATCTTCAAGTTCCATATAAGTGACGATTTCAACACTATCCGGTACAGTAACGGCAAGCGTTGCATCAATAATTAAATAGCCACGGTCACGGTAGATCTTCATTAATGTTCTGAAATATTCTTCGAATTGAGATCTATCATTGTCAGCAGTACGGCCTCCGTGATGCTTGAAAAATTCCTTACGTAATTCAGGCATGTCAAGCACTGCAATCTTGTACGAAGGCTGGGATTGTTTATTGAAGTAATCGTAAACATTCATAAAGCCTTTATAACCATAAATAATGACCAATACGGCAAAGGCGAAGAAAAATAAATACTTCAATATTTTTTCAATATCAATTTCGAAGGTAATTTTTTTTGTTGTCCTTTCTCGCACCATTTTTTTAGTGATTTCAGGTCCAGCTGATTCAGGCGATTCTTTTTTTTCTAAACTATCCATTTAAACCTCAGCGACTGGTCAGATTCGTTGGAATTGTAGTTCCGGTCTGAACGACAAATGTAATAGCTCGGCCAGGGCTAATTTCTACGATTGGCCACTGTTGTTCTGCAATTGCGGTGTAGTAATCGACGAGTCGATTAAGACCACCTTGAGCTGCACCAGCCCCGGCTAATGCCCCAAGTGCACCAAAATTAGGGGACTGATACTGAGCCTGTGAATTAGGGTCGATGTTAAGTGAAGATACCTTACTGGGACTTAAGCTACCGGCAAGTGAAGAAAGTCCACCGGCAAATGCAGCTCCTGCAATTGCGTTACCATTTCGGCTGATAAGCGTGCCTCGGATCCCATTTTTTCCGTCATTTTCACTTACAGCATATGCTTCCAGTTTTACGTCAAAAGCTTTCCCTTTTGAATTAACACAAGAGATAGAAGTGGCACGTATGTAAGCACGCTGTGACGCCAGATCACCAACAGCTGAACCCAGAAGGTTACAGTCACGCAAATCCATGGTGAAATTATTGGGCATGATGACATCTTTTTTAATACGCATCGTTACTGGCATTGGTTCTGATTTGGAAGAAAGGCTTGTAGGCGCTTCAAGCCCGGTAATCAGAACACCAGTGATAATAGATGTTGCCGGAAGAAACATTTCATCTTTTCGGGCAGCATGCCGCGCTTTGCTATCAACTGGCGCAGTACCATCACCTCGTACAGTCCGAGTTGGCGCTTTATCTCCTGCAATGACCTCTCTGCCTTCCTTGATTCTGTTTTCAGACACGGGCATAACCTGAATGACACCATCGGTACCATTAGTCTTAATGGAACTTTGTGTGATTGTTCTCATTGGGCTATTACGCGTAGGTGTGATAGAAGCGTAATTAGGGTTTACGCCATTAATCGGCGCATTAGCATTAAGCTGATAAGGAGCTGCCGGTGCCTGCTCATTAATCGTTTTACGCGAACTACCAGCATCCAAGTTACGATTGCCGTTTCGATTTGTCTGCATATCATTAATTTGCTGAGACAGCTGCTGAAGTTGAGAAGTTAAACTTGCAACTTGGGCTTTAGTTTCCTGTTGGGCTTTTTCTGCTTTTTCGCGGTCCTCTTTCGCCGCATTTTGGTCAAGTCGGTTTTGCTTAACCATTTCTTTATATACTTTCTGGCTTTCTTCATTACTCAATTTGTTCATTTGCGAATCATCTAACAACAAATTGGTCTGCATGTCTTTTTTCTGTGTTTTCTTTTCTTTCTTAACTGGTGTGGAAAAAATAGACTGGCTAATAATATAAACAATCACTACCAGCAGAGCGCCAATAACAGAAAGTCTGACGGTCTTATTTTCCCAGGCCTTTTTAATGTCCATGATTAGCTCCACTTGTAGGTTTCTGGAATCGTTTAATTTTTAGATTTCGTTCGCTGTCAGACATCTGAGGAACGATATAGGGTTCACCTGCTCTGGCCCAGTTTTCACGAACAGATGGATGATTCATTTCAGCTTTATCTATCTGGCTCGTTCTAGATATTTCATGTTTGTAATTAGGTTCCAAAACGTTACTTTTGTGATAGTCAAAAGCATTCTCCTCATTAATATTGCCCTCTCCTACAAATTTATCAATAAGAGTTGGATCGTTCATTATTACTGTCTGAACGGGAAAAGCGTTACTGCCATCTTCGATACTAATGGGTGCGTCCGGAACGATTAATACACTCCTTTTTGGTATATATTCTGACCTGTAGTAAAAGCTGGTTAAAGCAAATACGACAAAACCAATCACGGTGGCCCCAAGCAGAGCAGGCAAAGTAACTTTTCCCATATTATTTTCTGATTAGACTTGGTCTGGTTGTAACCCGGGCCTCGCGTTCCTTGAACAATTTATCCCGGACTATGTAAAGCTCTGTTTCTTCTCCCGGTTGCAGGTATGCTTTATCAAATAAAGCACTTGCAATAACGCCTTCTGCCATACACTGCTGATCAGCAACGATTTGACCGTATGGTTTATCGTTTTTCACAAGAATTACATCAATAAGTTCACGTGAGCCAACCAGTCTCTGACCGAGCTTTGCATACATATTAAAGTTACATGGTGACTGCTCTGGCGCAGGAATACGAGAAAGTCGGTCCTGTTGTAAACTGAATCCTGAAGGGACCTCACCAAGAGCCACAGGAGTCAATAAATCAATGATTCTTTGTTTATGATCGTCTTGTTTTGGATCCGTTGGAGCCAGTTCTTCTGACTGGGAGCGGGCCAACATTTCCTCATAGTTTTGCTTATCCAATGAGGTTTCACGTTTGGCTTGCATAGATGGGCTTAAAGATGTAGTAACTGAAATCATCGCACCGGGAACATCAAGCGGTACCAGGGTCAGGTTATAGGTCGATTCAGGTACCTGATCTTCAGACAACATAATCCCGATTGGTTTATCGGTATTAGTTGAAATAAAGACATCGCCACCATTAACAAATATGCTTGCCTCTTCAGCAGGGGTAGAAGTACTGACAGAAGCATTCTTGAAGCTGGTCGATATTCTGTTTTGAAGTCCTCGTGAAACTGGCAGTACCACATTCCCACCAGGCGGCACATTTACACGCTGAACTTCTTTATATCGGTTACGAGCTTCGACATAAAGTTCATCGGCTTTTGACGTGGCGGTCGCATTGGTTGCATTCTGCTGGGACGAGGTACCTGTTGGTCTCCCATAGCTATCAATTGCACCAGATCGGGTCTGTGCGTCAAATCCGGGGAGACTAGGATTATTTGATAATGCTCCAGTAATAGCGCTTACCGCAGGCGAAGCATTGCTGGCTGGGGAAAGTTGCACGGTAGGGAGATCAGTTGTAGGTTTTTGTCCCTGCGCATTACCGGCTTCACTAAGGTTTGTTTGTGCACCTGACTGTTCAGAACCAGCTTGACCCGGAATAATGGCTTTTGCAGCTCCATTCTGAAATCCGTCAGCACCAACTGGCATTACAACCGGGTTATTAATTGTTGCTGGCAATTGGTATTCTTCAGCGATTACGCAGTTCGAAGTCGTGAGCATGATCAATGCTGTAATTGCGTTGAAGCCTAAGCCCTTTTTTTTAATCATCACTTGTTACCTGTAGACGGTGGCGGATTATCCAGCGTTGCCAGTTGCTCTTTGCCGTTTATCGTAATTTTTTTAATATTCGGTGTTCCGGAATATTGATTTACATATGCAATTCTTGGGCGACCATTTTTCATCCCGAGAACCCATTCATAAGTCCATTTCGATGATTCAGTTTTGTCCGGAACATTTACAAGTCGAGTCGTTTTGGTACCCCAGACATAGACCATGTCATTTTTTGGATCAAAGTAAATATCATTAGGCTTAAAGGTCTGCTCAACACCACGAGCCTGCATGATATTTATCTGCTCCTGTAAAGACTCACTCGTTTTAGCCTGTAGTTCAGGTGAAAGGGCATCGAGGACATAGGCCGTCACAAAGGAAATATTAGTTGGATTAATATTCCCTAAAAGGGTACTAAAAAAGAGAGCCCATTGTGTTTTATAAGATTCCGATGCTTTGTTACCAACAACCGTGATCTCTTCATTCATGTTTGGAGGGGTAACAATCGTCACTGGGTCAGTGAAAAAAAGAATCTTTGCAACCAATAACCCAATGACGGCTATTGAAACAGTATTAATGCGGATAAGTTTTGTATCACGATTAATCAGGGCGCTGTATGTAATTCCAGCACCTGACGCTTCAGCTTGTGGGCTAAATCGTTTTTTAATGTCCAAAAAACGTCCCTTAGCACTTTCATCTTTCTTTACGTATGACTGTTCAAGATCACCGTTTTCATCCTTTTTAGATTTTTTGAAAAAAGGGATGTTAATGCCACTTAGCATTTTCATTCATAGCTCCATCAAGAATACAAATCTCTGATAAATGGATCGTTGAAATAACGGCTACTAAAAACTGCTTTACCTGGCAAAAAACCGAGCCACCAGAGTTTGTGTTTTAGCAATCCTCTTATTCCTGACTCAGCTGCTTTGTTATACGCAATCCAATACACAACCGCTGCTACAACAGAAAACCCGAAGCATTCGAAGATATTCCCAAATGCAACCAGAATGAATGCAAGCCCTAATTTTTTGGCATCCCAAAACAAAATCAGTAGAGGCATGTTGATCCTGAAAGGGAATCTATAGGTATGCTGAGGAACGTCGTTCTGCTTACTCATTAAAAATCCAGAGAGGGGGATGAACCCCCTCATGCATGATTAACAATAAATTACAGCGGTACGCCAGCATCCATAAAGGTGCTGATAATTTTCTCGCCGTTGGCCATTACCAGCATCATGAATAATGAAACCAGTGCCAGGCCCGGGTTAGGCTTAAGGACAGAGAAATATACGCTTGAGATCAACATCGCGGCTGCCAGAATTTTGCCCGGAGCTCCAGTCATACTTTCACTCATGTATGACCAAATATCTCCCAGTGCCCCATCATCTGAACCCGCATATGCCAGACCGCAAAAAAGCACGGTCAGCAGAACAAACAAAATCACTTTTGCGCTTTTTGTTTTAAAAAGTGCAGCCGTGTTAGATTTCTTTTCACTAAGGCCAATATTTAAAGAAAGTTCCATAATTACTCCGTGTAGATTTGAGTTCACGTAAACGCGAATGAATAATACTTTTTTATTCCGATCCTTCCGTTCGCATAAACCCCCTTTTTTTAACGTTTAGCGATTGGTGAATTTTTAAGCAAAGGGCCTAAAGCATAATCTTTGAAAGGTACCAGTGAACGCTTAGTAAAAGTTTGAAAGAGGGGAGGGGGTAAGATTACGTTAAGCTCAATCCTGAAGCTGATGAGACTCCTCAAGCATAAAAGTCACTTTTGATGGTTTGAAAAGCTCTAACTAGATATCGGGCAGGTAACTAAGCTTCATATCTAATCTTTTTTGTTCCCTTATTATCTATCTCTTGATTCTGAGAAGGCCGCATATCACTGTGCTCCCTGGTTCGGCAACTATCAGTTGGAGAAACTACATACAATCCTCGGGCCGGTGCGTCATTCATCTAAATGCCTTTTACACCTCTGGGCGTGAGTGGGACTTTGTCTTGTCCATACGAACATCATTCATTCGAATGCTTTTGGCCAATGCTATTTAAGCAAATGCTTTCTGGCTGAGTCCTTTTGCGAATGAGTCTTTGATATAACTGCATGAATTTTGGGTTGTTTGGTGTACTAACAAAACAAAGGCATTTCTTTGAATGCCATTGGAGTTGTGATGCTTCTGATATTTTTTTGATCTCATATCAAGCACATAGTCCTTCTGATGCCCAATGTCATAGATGTCTTGGACCATTCTCGCTCTTAACAAAGCTGAACTGTGTGTCATTCGACCTAATGCCATTCACCAAAATGCCTTTTTATACCACTGCATAGCTATGCTCGGGATACAGTGGCAAACAAAAGCATTTCAATGAATGAATTTTTGGGATACCGACATCAAAAGCATTTGTATGAATGTAAGAGGCGTAATCCACAAAAGGCATTCACGTGAATAGAGTGCGCACGAAACCATCTTGCTCAACGGCATTTAATGAATGGGCTAGCATGTACGCTTGAGTCAGAAAGGCATACAGATGAATAGTCAGGAGTTCGTTTGAAAAGTTACTTTTTTGCACATTAAGCCGAGATGTAAGACCAGTAGTAAAAGAAGCACTAAGCATAGCACTGATAAATAACTTATTTTTCAGCAGGTTATAACCAGTGCATACCAGATAGCTTTCAACCTTGTTTGGCAAGGGCCAGCTTAGGGCTTCTTTTGAAGATCTGAAATTGTATGTCGCGACCTTTCTTAACTTCTTGATAATCGAGATATCCGATAGATTCAAGTTCCCGCATTGCTTTACGAATTATCTGGTTTTGCGTACGAATAGGGGTTGTAAGAAGCAACCTTTCCCTCAACCGTTTCATATTAACGAACAACGTACCAGCTGGCATTGCTTCAAAATAAATATAGAGAGATTGCGCAGCTTCTTTTTTAGCCAAAATGTATAGAACCTGAAGGCTTAACAATGTCTTATGGTCGTAACGATACAGTTCCCACATAGAAGGATCCCCAACCAGCTCAACAGTATCGCTTTTTGGATCAATCATAGCCTTCTGCACCAGATGCGTTACTGTGAACCGACCACTACGAGAGTCTGAGAAGGCAAGCACTACCGATGCAAGGTTCATTAATGACTCTTTAAAGCGCGCACGAGTTCGTTTGTTGATGTTTGTTGAACTGATACCACACATCTTCGCAAACTCGTTAAAAGTCAGGCTAATCTTCTCGGAAGTAAAATGACCTGCTCCCCGTTGATTAACACACCGCGATGTTAGTAATGTCTTCATAAGCCACATGAGGACACCCCCATGAAGAAGCGTTTTTCCGACCAA
>NZ_JBMKGW010000028.1:0-21205 GCF_049237125.1 Enterobacter cloacae complex sp. GYL001
GCAGCGCGCAGGGTCAGCCTGAATACGCGTTTAATGACCAGCACAGTCGTGATGGCAAGGTCAGAATAGCGCTGAGGTCTGCCTCGTGAAGAAGGCGCTGCCGACTCATACCAGGCCTGAATAGCTTCATCATCCAGCCAGAAAGTTATGGAGCCACGGTTGATGAGGGCTTTATTGTAGGTGGGCCAGTTGGTGATTTTGAACTTTTGCTTTGCCACGGAACGGTCTGCGTTGTCGGGAAGATGCGTGATCTGATCCTTCAACTCAGCAAAAGTTCGATTTATTCAACAAAGCCGCGGTGATGCTTACGGTATGGTGGTTATCAAGTTTTATCCTGATTAGCACCCTTAATGGCTATTTCGATAATCAGGACCGCGATTTTCTGACAGGTAAACTTCAGCTCACCGAAGAGTTTCTTAAAACAGAGACGTTCCGGAACAAAACGGATATTAAGTCATTATCAGAAAAAATAAACGATGCGATGGTAGGGCACAATGGTTTATTCATTTCTATAAAAAACATGGAAAATGAAAAAATTGTTGAACTCTATGCCAAAAATTCTGTTGTTCCAGCGGTCCTGCTTAATAAGTCGGGTGATATTCTCGACTATATGATCCAGACGGAAGAAAATAACACCGTGTACCGCAGTATCTCGCGGCGGGTTGCCGTGACGCCGGAACAGGGTAAAAGCAAACATGTCATCATTACGGTTGCCACGGATACTGGGTATCACACCCTGTTTATGGATAAGCTCAGTACCTGGCTGTTCTGGTTCAATATCGGTCTGGTCTTTATTTCTGTTTTTCTGGGCTGGCTGACCACACGTATTGGTCTGAAACCGCTACGGGAAATGACCAGTCTGGCTTCCTCCATGACCGTACACAGCCTGGATCAGCGTCTTAATCCCGATTTGGCTCCGCCGGAAATTTCTGAGACCATGCAGGAGTTCAATAACATGTTCGATCGCCTGGAGGGGTCATTCCGGAAACTGTCAGATTTCTCGTCTGACATCGCGCATGAGCTGCGCACAGCGGTCAGTAATCTGATGATGCAGACGCAGTTTGCACTGGCTAAGGAAAGGGATGTTTCGCATTACCGCGAAATCTTATTCGCTTACCTGGAAGAACTGAAAAGGTTGTCACGAATGACCAGTGATATGCTTTTTCTGGCACGTTCAGAGCATGGTCTGCTGCAGCTGGATAAACATGATGTGGATCTGGCCGCCGAACTGAATGAATTACGTGAGCTGTTCGAGCCTCTGGCAGACGAAACAGGAAAGACAATCACCGTTGAAGGAGAGGGCGTTGTTGCCGGAGACAGCGATATGCTGCGACGTGCTTTCAGTAACCTGCTTTCCAATGCAATCAAGTATTCTCCCGATAACACCTGTACAGCGATACACCTTGAGCGTGACAGTGACTGTGTGAACGTGATGATTACGAATACGATGTCCGGCCAGGTTCCCGCTAATCTGGAACGTTTGTTTGATCGGTTCTATCGAGCTGATTCATCAAGGGTCCACAACACGGAAGGCGCGGGGCTGGGATTATCAATTACAAGGTCGATCATTCATGCTCATGGCGGCGAGCTGTCAGCAGAACAGCAGGGGCGGGAAATTGTGTTCAGTGTGCGCCTGTTAATGGATTAATCCCGTTCTTCAGGAGAAACCTGGAAGGTGACAAAATTGTCATCATTCAGTCACGCGATAAACAGAGGCGGTTTTTTATAATCATACATAAATCAGGAGCAGAGTGATAACGCAATCGCCTGGTTCCTGGAGTGATGAATAACCCGCCCTGAGATCAAATGCTTTCTCTGTTATAAGCCGTTGATTGTTTGGGTATGAAAACACCGGAGACCCAACCATGAAAAAGATCCTTGTATCATTTGTTGCCATTATGGCTGTCGCTTCATCCGCCATGGCTGCAGAGACAATGAACATGCATGACCAGGTAAATAATGCCCAGGCACCCGCCCATCAGATGCAGTCAACCTCTGAAAAAAGCGCTGTTCAGGGAGACAGTATGACAATGATGGATATGAGCGGACACGATCAGGCTGCAATGTCCCATGAAATGATGCAAAACGGCAACGCTTCTGCCCACCAGGACATGGCGGAGATGCATAAAAAAATGATGAAAGGCAAACCAGGGGCCACCAACGAATCAGCAACGTCATTTTCAGAAATGAACGAGCATGAAAAAGCCGCTGTTGTGCACGAGAAGGCGAATAATGGTCAGTCTTCCGTTATTCATCAGCAGCAGGCTGAAAAGCATCGCAGCCAGATCACCCAGAATTAACCCGCAGCTCCACTTGTTAGACCCTCATTTGACGCCGAAGTCACTGGCTTACGCTCCCGTCCGGGAGCGTTTTTTTTATTCTTTCATTTATCATTGAGTCTTATGGGAATGGATTTAATCAGTTACTTAATCCCTGCCTCAGCAACAAGTCCCGGAAAGAGCAGCTTTATATTCCGGGTTTTTCTGCTCATAACCTCAACGGTGGCGCTTAGGATGTACTTTGTAAGTACCCAGAGTGTGTGTCATCAGTACCGGTGTTAATGCACCAGCCCATTCCAGCCATGTATACCCATGTAAATCCCAACAGCAGCAATCAGGGCGCTTGAAATATAGGGGGCTCTTCTGGCGATGGTATTGAAGCCACTCCAGCGTTTGGCGACCTGACGAACGCTGATCGCCGCACCCACTCCAACCGTTACGAGGGTCAATGCCAGGCCGATACTGAAACAAACAACCAGTGTGGCACCCAGCGTAAGCGCTTTAAGCTGAAGGCAGATCAACAATACAGTTATAGCTGCCGGGCAAGGGATAAGCCCTCCTGTCAGTCCAAATATCAGGATTTGCCCGTTGGTTACTTCTTTCCCGTCGAAGCGGCGTTTTATGTCATTGGCATGAGCCAGTTCGTGAGCGTCCTGATACTCTTTCGAATTCACATCCAGCCCATCAAGCTCAGAGTGGTCATGGTCATGGTCGTGTTCAGCGAACGCCACATCATAGTCATGGACATGACCACGATGTCCCAGAGACAGACGTACGTTGAAACTGTGAGGCTCAGGGATGGGAGATGTTGACTCCAGATAATCACCATGATCAACAAATTCAAAAGTCTGAGAGATCGTACTGTTTTCCCGAAGTGTGGTTAATGAGATATCTTCAGAAGCCCATCTTTGGCCACTAAGAGTGCGTAGCCGCCAGTGGGGAAGTTGTCCTTCTTCAAAAATGGACAGTTCAACTTTTCCATGGCCAGTATCGATCAACCTTGTTTCGTCATGGTGATGATGTTCATTCTCCTGCATTCCCTCCAGCCAGTTTTTCTCACCGCTCCAGGTTCGCCAGAACATCCAAAAAGCCGTACCAAGGATGATCACTGAAGAGACCATCTGTAGCCAGGGTTCGGCTGATTCTGCGGTAAATTTATTACTGATATACATCCCTCCAAAAGCAATCAGCCATACGACTGCAGTGTGCGACAATGTTGCCGCGACACCCAGCATCACGGCCTGACGTACGGTGCCTTTTATAGCAATGATGAATGCTGCCATCATTGTTTTGGAGTGCCCGGGCTCCAGTCCATGAAGCGCGCCAAGCAGAATGGCGCTGGGGATGAAAAACCATGCGTTGCCTTGCTGAAGAAGTGTCGTAAATTCGTTCATGAGAATCATTCTTGGTTATTAAGTGTAGGCCGGATTCTACTCCCCCCCAGTAAAATATACTACCCCCCAGTAGAATAACGCTGGTATAGTTACATAAAATATCCAGGAGAGTGAGAGCCCACATGTCACATACCATCCGCGATAAACAAAAACTGAAAGCACGTACAAGCAAGATCCAGGGGCAGGTTGCTGCGCTGAAAAAAATGCTTGATGAACCTCACGAATGTGCCGCTGTACTGCAACAAATAGCCGCCATACGTGGTGCCGTGAATGGTTTATTGCGTGAAGTGATTAAAGGACATTTGACTGAACATATTGTTCATGAAAGTGAAGAACAGAAACGAGAAGAAGACCTGGACGTTGTGCTGAAGGTTCTGGATTCTTACATCAAGTGACAGTTTGGCTAAAAGCCCTGAGCATTAATTTATCTAAATAACACGTTATCAAGTGACGGTTTTGGGCTGTTTGTAGCGGCATAGTGAGTTTGTTTAATCAATGAGCTTTAAGATGCCCCCCTTCATGCAAGGCAACGCGTACATTTCTGGTACATCTACTTCCCTTACTTTGCTCAGGGCAACCCACATTGTTAAAGCCTCTACTCGCTGACCATCAAAATCACCCAACGTCAGATAATGGAAAAAAATTTTGGATGACATTTTGAAACGTGTCCTCTGCTGTGAACGTCGAGAGATGCTACGCGAGAAAGGAGATGACCTACTTAGTATCCTGTTAAGTAGGTCTATCTGAAGAAGTAGACAACTTTAAAGTCTTTTTCATGTTAAAGGAGACAACTTTAATGTCTGTGTACACCTACCTTTGCTCAAATCAAAATGTTCTGACATACCAAAATGGAGTGTAAAATGACTCAAAACCAGGGTTCTGAGCCAGTACCGGCGAGCCGGACAGGGCAGCTCATCAGCGCCCGGGATATGGCCATGCAGAAATTCGAAGAAGGGATGCGGTTAATCTCGGAAGCGTCGGAACTGTGCGGTCTCTCTCTCTTCACCAGCAGAATTATGCAGCCCAACGCATTTGGTCTTCCGTCGTCACTGGATCGCACCATCGAGGAGGGGCGTAAGGAAATTGACCGTAAAACGTGGAAAAGGCTCTTTGAAGAAATAGGTATGGACCGGTACTGGAACCATAAGCAAAAAGAAGCCTTTAACGAATCCCTACGTACGGATCCGCCCGTCGCTTCCCTGGAGATTGTTAAGGGAACATTACAGCATGCACTGGCTAACAGACGAGACACGCTTGCAGAAGGTTTCGTTGATGTTCTCAACAAGCTTGACCGAAGTTTTAAAAGCAATGCACGGCAATATACAATGCCGAAAAAGCTTGTTCTTCGGGGGATTTTTCCTGGTGTGAACGTACTGAGGTACAACGGTTTCTCGCAGGACAATCACTTTTGTTTACGCGACTTTGAGAATATTGTATGCATCTGTTCTGATACTCCAACACCTGCAACCGGCGGTGGGCTGAGTATGGTCGACAGGCTGACGGCCATGAGAAATACAGATTTCACAGGCGAGGTCTGCGATGAGAATGGCTGGCGGTGTCGCCTGTTTGAGAATGGAAACGTTCATATTTGTATCGACAGTATCTCGCTTCTGAATGCTCTGAACGATCTTATCAGCATATATTTTGCAAACCAGCTTCCGGCCGCAGGAAAAAAATGATGATCGAAAACGATAAAGAAAAAAGCCTGAACGATGCTACCTCGCCAGAGGTGCAGAATGACATCCGCAGCGAATCCACAGAAAAATCAAAGGAAATGGGTCGTTCAAGGTACTCATCTATTGCGATGATCGATTACTTCAATGCAATCGAACGTCTGTGCGAAGAGAAAAAAATTAACCCGGAAAATATCGATCTGAGCTTCAAAGTTCACTGGCTCAGAAACGCTGTTGGCGGCTCGTTTGCAAGGTCACAGGAGATGTTCGCTGAGTACCAGAAGTATGTTAAAGAGGTTCCTGAAGAGGCCCGTTACCTGGATATACCCGATGAGGTGAAGGTTGCACTCGGCGATATTATCTCGTACATCACCTGGCACTACCGTAGAAGCTATACCGCAATACAGAGTGATAGTGTTAAAAAAGCTGAAGCACGTAGCATGCAGCTGGAGGAGGAGGTAACGCAGCTTTTACAGCGGCTTGAGCAAAGCGCTACCGATATGGATGAGCTGAAACTTGAGAATCAGGCGCTACAGGGTCGATTAGAGATCCGGGACAGTACCGTCAAGGAGTTAGAAACAAGGCTGAATGTTGCCGAAGCAGAACTCGAAACCTGCCATCACCAGTTAGATAGCACACGGCATGAATTAAGCCTCGCACAGCAGTCAAATGACTCACTCTCCCAGCAACTGGCTGAACGTAAAACAGAGATCGCTGGTCACCTTGAATATCAAAAAAAGCTGAACGAAGAGATCAACACTCAGCGTTCTGATAATGCCGGTCTTTCCAGACAATGCGACCAGTTAAGTCAGACTGTGTCAGATACAAAGGCAGAGAGGGACAGGTTTGAACAGGAATTGATTGCTGCACAGAACCTCTGTGCTGAGCTGAAAAGTGCACTGTCCGGGAAGGAGGGTGACCTGGTGGCGGTGAATGCCGAGCTTACTGAACTCCATAAACTAAACGAGTCGCTGAGCGCCGACCTGAAAAAAGTAACTTTGGTCAGCCAGGGCTATGAAGCGGAAGTGGCTGAACAAAGCAGTGAATTAAAAACGCTCCAGTCCAAAGTAATGAAGCTGGAAGCTACCCTGGAGGCAGAGAAAACAATCTCAGAATCCCTGAAAGGCACCATTGATACATTGACTGGTGCAATGGCAGGGGGAGGTACTGGAAAGTCAAAACAGCCGCGTAGTAGAAAAACATCATGATAAATGAAGCCAGGTTGATAGACTTCTCTGCATCCCCTGGCACAGTAGACCTTCTGCGGACATTCAGCCCGTCCGCAGGAGTTTTCGTCCTTCAGTCAACAAATGCACTACCTTTTTTGAGTCTCCACTTTCCAGTGCAGAAAACACGTTACCGATTTTACCAACAGCTTGTATCTGAGTGATAACCCCAGTCTTGTAATCATCAAGGATCCCTGACAGGAAAGCGTTCAGTTTTGTCTGTTCGCTTAGTGAAAGCATGTATGACATTTTTTCTCCATTTTAAGCAGGTGTGCCAGTTGAAAGAGGTTTACGTGATTCTGGAAAATGAGGCAGCACCATAGTTTCAGATGCTGTGGTCGCATCCCAGTGCCACCATCCATAAGGCCCATATTCACGGTTGTAATAATCTTTTTTGAGTTGCTTTCGGGCCAGATAAGCAGGAGTGGCCATACCAAATACTTCCATCGGGAACGGCTTATCGCTTTTTGTGTCGAGCAGGTAGAAGTCAGGGAACACCTCACTAATACTCGCATCATAACGCATGGGCTTAACGTACTGCCGGTGCTCTGCATCCAGCTTTTCTGCAACAACCGCCTCATAGGAGGAGTCCAGAGGTATCCAGTTCTCGCTAACGTGCATCAGCACAATTTGATGAGCTCTTACAGAAGGGCCTCTGCCGGTTACCGCAGCTGGTGACGTCAACGCAAAGACAACTATTTTCGCCCCGGATTTCCATGCTGCGTACTCCGATGAAAATCGTTTCTTTACGCTATCCCAATGGCCTTCTGAATTGAAAAAAATCAGCGGTAGCCCCCCAAAATTCCGCAGGGGTAAAAATTTAAGTGGCTTCTCATGCTTTTCAGCATCGTAGCGAGGTAAAACTGACAGGAGCATGAGACGTTTATCACTCATCGCCTGTGATGAAAGACGCTGAATTTGCGACTGAGCGACAGGTTGTTTCGGGTCAGGTACACCAATGAATAAATGGTCACCTATGCAGGCTCTGCCGGTACGAATTTGTTTAGCGGTTTCAAGCAGACGATACCGTACCAGTGAATCGTTACGTTTCCCTGCCATTTTCGGGTACCAGACATTCAGACCAGACTCTGTCCACAAAAGACTAAGCAAGCCCAGGAGGGTCATTGAGGCCTGACCTCCTTCTGGTCGCTGAACATGGGGCAGGGGAGGCACTTCTGATTTTTCAGGAGGATCTTTCTCTGTCATACCGATACCGAGCCTTACAGCCATATCACCTTCGGTTGTAATCCGGACCACACCACTCGCATATCCTTTCAGGCCGGTATGCCGGGCATCAAGGGAGAAGAATACACAGGAAGGATCATGCTCAATGCCCGTGTTAGCGGCTTTGACGAGAATAAAGGCATCACCGTTCGGTAAAGCACGAACATAAAGTCGCTTTTCTCCTTTTCCACGACATCCGCAGGTGATGACTGATTTTTGACCTGAGGTGTGGTGTGCCTTTTTAAGAGCCGACTGCCACCCTTTAGCAAACTCATCCTGCGTTTGAAAGTCAGGTGAGTACCTTTTGACGTTTGGATCGTCGTCGTAAGCAATCATCACTGCGAATTTTTGGCTCATAGTAGTCTCCTAAACAGGAAGTTTAATATCCCAACCAAAGCAACACTTCCTGAGCGTCATACTGTTCCTTTACGCCCATGTCGCTAAAGAATTCTTCGAAATCTGTTTCGGGAACGCAATGCCTGGACAGTTCTTGTAATGCTCGTTCTTTAGATACCGTCTCACCTTCAGCTGATTCGAAATACGTCATGGTTGACCTCTGACATTATTACAACAATCTTAAGCATTTAAATTGATGAAGGAGCTCAGGTCAGCTGACTTCGTCGTAAAACTGCCGCAAGCGCTGGGAGGCTGCAAATTCAATTCGAGACTTCAGCAGTTTGGCGACGGCCGCAAAGACATCAACGACCACGGAGTTCCCAAACTGTCTGTAAGCCTGTGTATTGGACACAGGGATACGGAAAACACTTTCCCCGGGTTTATCGAAGCCCATTAGCCTGCTGCATTCACGTGGCGTTAGCATGCGTGGCCGACGGTCCATGTTGTATGTGTTATGGAAATCAGTTTCTCCCAGCTCATGAGACCAGCCCCGATCAATAAGAATTTCAGATCCGTCTTTCATATAGCGGCTTGAGAGGGTTCTGGTGACACTATTAACATTGGAAGGATCTACTAGTCCAAAACCAAAACCATTGCCTTTTGCCGCATGTTTCTTTGCATAGTTGTATAAGTACTCCCAGAGTTTAGGGGAGAGGATGTATTTACTATCTACGCTCGGATCCAGTAAATCTGAGAGAGAAGGGCGCTTGTCCGGATAAAAGTCTTTAATATCTCTCAGAGTAAAACCGTCTTTCAGACGTAGGTCGCGGCGAAAACCAATAAGGACGATACGTTCACGGTGCTGGGGTCGGAAATGACGGCCATCGATGACTTTAGGATCATCCGCGCCCGTGCTTTCGCTGTTTGCGACGTCGTAGCCAAGCTCATCGAGCGTTTTCATGATGATGTTAAAGGTATTACCCTTATCGTGACTCTTCAGATTTTTTACGTTTTCCAGAACAAAAATTGCAGGTTGTTTTGCCCGGATGATCCTGGCCACATCAAAGAAGAGCGTACCCTGAGTGTCGCACTCGAAACCGTGTTTGCGACCCATAGAGTTCTTTTTACTGACACCGGCGATGCTGAATGGCTGGCATGGAAATCCCGCAAGAAGAACATCATGATCCGGGATAGAGGCATCGATAAATTTGTATGCCTCGTCATCAGTAACCTCGGGCCGGTTGCTAAGAGTGATGTCACGGATGTCTGAATTGAAGCGGTGCTCGTTCTCATCGCAATACCAGTTCGCCCGGTAAGTACGGCTGGAATAAGTATTCCATTCGCTCGTGAAAAGACATTTACCACCGATGGCATCAAATCCGCTTCGCAGTCCACCTATCCCTGCAAACAGATCGATAAAGCTAAAGTGCCTGTCCTCATAATCAGCAGGTCGTGAAGGTATTAAAGTCTGTAGATAGCGTCCATCTGCGATACTCAGATCACAATGCTCAGGTATGCATGTAACCTGACGTTTAAGGGATGCACGGGACCAATTACTGCCATTTTCATCATTTAATACCTGAGCCAGATATTTCAGGTCATAAATAGTCGAAGCTGTTAACAAAGTTTTGTGGATCAGAGATGGTGTTTTATCCACATCATTCAGGTCTGTCTCAAGATCATGAGTGTAACGTTTCATCCAAACTCTCTCAGGAATAATATCTTTGAGATAGATTAACACGCTTAATTTGGATTATTTTTTGGTTCAGGTTCTAAATTTATTGTGATTATTCTGCCTTTAAGTTGCAAAAAGATTGGTTTTAAGCCCGCCCATGAAATAATGACTTGTTAAAATACTGCCTGTAAATAGGCTTGTGGATACATGTCTGTACTCAACAAATTCAGGTGAAATGATGTTTTTTTTTACAAAGTTACTTTTGCCCATCATGATTGTTGTATTCCCAGTGGCGTCCTGGGGGAACTCAACAACTTTTGAGGCAAAGGTGGTTAAGATTGTTGACGGTGACACCATAACTGCGTTGGATGCTCAAAACACAACCATCAAAATACGGATGTATGGTATAGACGCTCCTGAATCTAAACAGGCTTTTGGCCAAAAAGCAAAACAGGCCTTAACCACAGCTATAGCAACTAAAATCGTTACCGTGATAGACCATGGTACGGATATCTATGGCCGTATGTTAGGTACCATCTGGTTAGATGGATATGATATCAATGCCTCTATGGTGGACAGTGGATATGCGTGGGTTTATCGGTTCGAAGATAACGCCATTGTCCCTGGCTATATCAAATATGAATCCGCAGCACAAAAGGAGGCAAAAGGGTTATGGGCAGACACCAACCCTGTCCCACCATGGCAGTGGAGACAGGCAAACGAAAAGCCCAGAAAGGTGAAAGGGAAGAAATAACCATGATGAAAGAGCCTCATCCGTTACTTCAGTTGGTACTAAACGATTCCGGTCGTCTAACCATGCCTGTTTATTATAGAGATCAACAGTATTGCCCGACTTGCCTTACAAAGGTGTTGAAGAGTGAGGATGGAAGTTTGGCGCACCTCGGGGAAATAAATCAAAATACATGTAGACCTTCTATTTCAGTAGTTGTGACAAAAGCAATTATTGAAATGTTATGTGACGGGGAAAAAATATTTGTAAATCCAATACGATACCGAGGCCGGGTGCTGGCACCCTCAGTAATTTTTTCTCCCGACACTCACACTTTCAAACCGTTTATAAATACAGACTATCAGCCTGTGGGAGCAAACTGGAAAAGTGAAAAGGGATATAAACTCGGTCTGTTTTATCTCAAAGATCGAGCCAACTCTATCAATAAAGAGGAATTTGATTTCATTGCCGTTATAGACCCTAAGGCAATGCAGAAAGAATTTATTTCGGCCTGGTCTGAGGTTGATGAAAAAAATCCATTGGAAACGCTGAAGCAGATCTTACGATCTAAAAACAACTCTTCTTTATGGGTAAAATGGCCTGGCAAAATTGAGCATGCGCAAAAAGGAAATTGCAACGAAAATTACTGGTTCGATTATCAATCTGATAATCAGGAAGTGAACTGTACGGTCTCTGTTGTAGGTATCGAAGGTAACAGTTCCGGTGAGACAATTTATAGATTGCAAACTTTGCTAAAGCGTAAGCTCAATGAATATCAACTGGTTCGGTCTTTAGGGACTATTATGCTTCTTGATAATACCGGGAATATGATTCCATCAAACCATCCTTATTTTGAAGTCATCTCAAAAGCATGTATAAATGGAGTGCGTGACTTTGTTCGTCAAAACCCGTGGGTAGTCTGACGGTCAACTATAAAGCATAATATAATTAGTAATAACAAGGAACAGACATGAATGAAAACTCAGTAATCTTAATAAGTTTATTTTGGTTTTTTTTTGGATCGAGTGTTGTAGCTGGTTTTATGGATGCATCATTATATTGCTGGATTTTTGCAGCCATAAGCGCATTGTTTCTTCTTTCGGTGATACAAACACCAAAGGAGTTAACGGTATCTATTCTTCTTGCGGTACTTATGGCAAGCTCCGCAGGTGTTTTCATTCTGGCTTATAAAGTCAAAACGAATGTCGTTTCACCAATCTATCTCTTAAAAAAGCCTACTGCATACATGGCTGAAATAGATAACCGAAGGATTCATGGTTACTAAATATTTTGCAATTGCATCATTTGACGGTCCGGGTTTATTTACCCACAGCATCGACTAATTCAAGAGGTTACATATGATAGTTTCAGAAGCAATTTTTTATTCTTCTATTATTTCCTGGGTTCTTTATTGGTGGTTTATTGGAAATATTACTAAAAAGGTAGGGATGCTTGTTGTTCCACTCACGCTTACCTTCGGATGTTACATTTATGCAATTCATTTGGATGATTCCGAACAGCAAACCAATTTACGTTGGGAGCAGATCGGTTTTATTACCTTTATAATTGTGATAATGTGGGCAGGAAAGTTTGTGATGAAAAGACTATCTGAATGATGATCTAATCCACACTTTTCGATATCTTAGAAAAGTAACTTTGTGAGCAAACAGTCATATGACATGCAAAACGCTGATCTCAAAGACAGATGATGGATACACATTTAGCATTTCACCTTACGAAGACGGGTACCGCTTATCAGTCTCGCCTGAAAATCGTCACAATGGTACCCAAAGCTTTGACGGCTGGTTCCCACGTTTTTTTTCCGAACCACAGTATGCCAAATCATCTTTAACTAAGTTTCTCGGTGAGTCCTTAGTATGGGAAGAAGATTCAAGTAATGCTCTATGAGATTACTTATTATAAATTTTTCTATTAATCTCCATGGAGTGATATATGAATTTGGCCTATTTTTTATTTTTGTCTATAACTGTTATGCTTACGAGCTTTATTATTAAATCACTTGTCGTATTGGTAAAGTTCAAATTACTTCGTGATGAACGTCTCGAATATACCAGCAATAAAAATATTGATGAGATGTACGATTTAATGAATGCGAAGGAAGAAATCCTCATAAGGCATCATAAGCAGATGTTGGCATTGCATCTTTCACTATTAATATTCGTTCTATTTATTGCTTACATTTACTAAAAATAATTTTATTCAACATTTCAACAAAGGGTTTTCAATGGAAAGCTTCGAAACTGAACAAATGATTCAATATGCTTTCTACATAAATATCGTAATAACGACTGGTTTGGCATGGTTTTGCTTGCGGTCAGGATTGCATTACAATTTTTTCAGAAAAGCAGAGAGTGCCAGAACAAAAGGGCTGAGTAGTACCTCTACTGAACACGGTCCAGCAATTGTGAGAATAAAGAAGCTACAAGCATTAGTAGATTTTATTAGTAACTGTGCTTTTCTAATCCTTTCAATTGGCACAGCTTATATTTTGTATTTTTGGATCCACAGTTAACTCATACAAGGTAACTTCGGCAAATAACAACTTCTAATGCAGGACTTTAATAACTATAACGGATGCTACATGAAAAACGACAGTTTAATTACGCGGTATAAAATACTTAAAGGCGAACGCGATGAGTCTATCTTCACCATAATAATCGCGCTAGTAGTAAAGCTGGGGCTGGTAGCCCTGGCATTCTATCTGTTGCTTGGTTCCACGATTGATTGGTCAAGCTGGAAAACCTATGCCGCCATGTTGATCTTTGGAGCATTTCTCTAAAAGGATGACCACGGCAATACCAGGTCAGACAACAAGGTCGTTAGCATGATCGTTGGAAGCAACGGAAGCACCTTGAAAAAGGTCGGCAGCACTATAAAATCCATCAGCAATGCACACAAATAAACTACTGGTATCTTAAAATGAAAGTGAAAGAGTTGATCGCCATGCTGAACGAAAGAGACCCTGAGGCAATTGTTCTGATTTCCGGCTATGAAACGATCGGCGGCACGGAAGTCGCAGAAGCTGATTTGCTCATTGATATGCAGTCAATATGCTTAGAACAGGCTGATAATCTCACAGGAAACCGTAAAGTTGTTTCTTCCGGTGGTGAAGATTCAGTTTGGTTAGGCTGGAAAGATGATTACCGTACAAAGGTGTTTTTAGAAGATGCCCAAATTCCTGATCAAGATGAATGACGGTCAGCGTTGGCTTCAAAGGCAATCTATCAGTACGTGAAACGTAAATGTTAAAAAATAACCACATATGAATCAATAACTTATGTCAAAGCTAAGTAGAGATGTCCGGGGTGGGGCAAAGTTCAAATGTCCTTTGATAATATTGAATTCCTGGATAAAAATCGCATCTTAACCTCTTCGTTTGAGTACCTTGTTGGGTTGACCCCGTATTCGCTTTATTTGTAGTATTGGGCTGCTTTGAAGTGTTTCATGTTCAAACGCGACGTGTTCTGTAAGTTCTTCCTGACAACAGAGCCGACAATATATACACATCCGCTATGGAGAATCTGACAACCGCTATGCGTATTACGCCACCCTGAGTTTTTCCTTCCTCTGTCGTACTGAGCAAGCCTCAGCACGCACTCAATAACATCCCGTCTGCGGATGTGCTTTACCGTACGTAAAAATGTAGCCCTCCAGGGCTGACTGTATCTAAAAACTGAGAAATTACTATGTTGCTGTCCTCGACGCGTAAGGACTGGCTGGGTAACGTCCGTGGTGACGTTCTGGCCGGTATTGTTGTCGCGCTCGCACTCATTCCAGAAGCGATCGCCTTTTCCATTATCGCCGGTGTTGATCCCCAGGTGGGCCTCTACTCGGCGTTCTGTATTCCTCTCGTTATGGCCTTCTTTGGCGGACGTCCGGCGATGATTTCGTCCTCCACCGGTGCAATGGCTCTCCTGATGGTGACGCTGGTGAAAGATCATGGCTTACAGTATTTACTGGCTGCCTCCATACTGACCGGGGTATTCCAGCTGATAGCCGGATATC
The DNA here is from genome assembly GCF_049237125.1 of Enterobacter cloacae complex sp. GYL001. NCBI lineage: Bacteria > Pseudomonadati > Pseudomonadota > Gammaproteobacteria > Enterobacterales > Enterobacteriaceae > Enterobacter > Enterobacter cloacae complex sp. GYL001. The sequence continues at coordinate 14,564 of NZ_JBMKGW010000028.1, forward strand.
TGAAGCTTGGCGGGCTGATGCGTTTTGTTTCACGCTCAGTGGTCACGGGGTTTGTTAATGCACTGGCAATACTGATTTTTATGGCCCAGTTGCCTGAGCTGACCAATGTGACATGGCATGTTTATGCCATGACTGCGGCAGGGCTGGGGATCATCTATCTCTTCCCTTATATCAACAAAACCATTCCTTCACCGCTTGTGTGCATCGTGGTGCTGACTGGGATTGCCATGTGGCTGCATCTGGATGTGCGAACCGTCGGGGATATGGGGAAACTTCCCGACAGTCTGCCGGTCTTCCTGCTCCCGGACGTGCCTTTAAATCTTCAGACGCTGCTCATCATCCTGCCATATTCTGCGGGGCTTGCGGTGGTTGGCCTGCTTGAGTCGATGATGACCGCCACTATCGTGGATGACATGACCGACACGCCAAGCGACAAAAACAGGGAGTGCAAAGCTCAGGGCATCGCGAACATCTGCACATCCTTTATCGGAGGAATGGCAGGCTGCGCGATGATTGGGCAATCTGTTATCAACGTAAAATCCGGTGGACGCGGACGACTTTCAACCCTCACGGCGGGCGTGGTGCTGCTTTGCCTGATTGTGTTCCTGCGCAACTGGGTCTCCCAAATTCCGATGGCAGCGCTGGTCGCGGTGATGATTATGGTTTCCATCGGGACATTCTCCTGGCGCTCCATTGCCAACCTGCGGACACACCCCCTTTCAACCAGCGTGGTCATGCTTGCCACCGTCGCGGTTGTGGTGGCAACACATAATCTGGCCTTCGGTGTGCTGACCGGTGTACTGATTGCTTCGCTCAATTTTGCCACTAAAGTATCCCGGTTCATGCGTGTAACCTCAGTTCTGGAGGGGACGAGCCGGACGTATACCGTCACCGGCCAGGTATTCTTTGCATCAGCAGACCGCTTTACGAGCCACTTTGATTTCCGTGAAGCGATTGAGAATGTGGTGATAGACGTTTCACATGCCCATTTCTGGGACATCACGTCCGTCAGCGCCCTGGATAAGGTGGTCATTAAGTTCCGTAGAGAGGGCGCCGGGGTTGAAATACGTGGGATGAATGAAGCCACCCGCACCATCGTTGACCGGTTTGGTGTTCACGATAAACCTGAAGAAGTCGAAAAACTGATGGGCGGTCATTAACAGACTGGAGGGAAAACTATGAATAATACTGTTACAGCCTGTGTGGACGGTTCACTTTCAACGCGGTCAGTGTGTGAATATGCGGCGTGGGCAGCCCGCACTTTGCAATCACAGCTAGCACTGTTGCACGTTATCGAAAAAGACAGCACCCCGGTAGTGTCAGACCTGACCGGCACTCTCGGCATAGACAGTCAGCAATTGCTGACCGATGAGCTGGTAGAAATTGAAGGGCAACGTAATCGCCTGCTGATGGCCCAGGGGAAAGCAATACTGGAAAGTTGTGCTGAACTGCTTCAAAAACAGGGAAGCCCGGATGTGCTTTTGATGCAAAAACACGGTACACCGGATGAAGTTCTGGCAGAGCTGAGCGACCTTCGTCTCATGGTGCTGGGGCGTCGGGGTAGCCAGCATCCGGTAGGCTCTCATCTGGAAAGCGTTATTCGTCTGCAAAAGAAACCCCTACTGGTTGTTCCGGAGAACTACTCAGTGCCTTCCAGAGTCATGCTGGCTTATGATGGCAGTGAAGAAAGCAGGAGTAACCTGGAACGTCTGACGATGAGTCCCTTACTCAGGGGGCTGGAGTGCCACCTTGTCATGGTAAACGGTAAGAAGGAAGAGCTGCTGACCGCACAGCAAATTTTACGTGACGCGGATATAGAAAACAGCACAACACATCTTACCGGGCAATCAGTCGGGGACGCGCTTATTCGTTACGCCGAGGAAAATGCTGTCGATCTGATAGTGATGGGGGCCTACGGTCATTCCAGGTTGCGGCAGTTCTTTATCGGTAGTCATACCTCCGAAATGCTGCAAAAGACGCAACAACCGCTTCTTATCCTCCGTTAGCACTGATTATCTTAAATAAAAAAGGGCGAGTTCTCTCGCCCTTCGTCACAAGAACACGTTTAGTTCAGCCGGTTACCTTTTTCATCAACTACCTTCTCACCGTCCTCTTTCGTGAACGCGCTTTTCTGCGCATCGGGAAGAATATCCAGCACGACTTCAGAAGGGCGGCATAGCCGGGTACCCAGCGGCGTTACCACGATAGGGCGATTGATCAGAACAGGGTGCTGCAACATAAAATCGATTAACTGCTCGTCAGTAAAGCGGTCTTCCGCCAGCCCTAACGCTTCAAAAGGTTCGACATTCTTACGCAGCAGCGCTCGTACCGTGATCCCCATATCCGCAATGAGTTTTACCAGCTCAGCTCGTGATGGTGGGGTTTCAAGATAATGAATAACGGTCGGCTCTGTACCGCTGTTGCGGATCATTTCAAGGGTATTGCGTGACGTGCCGCAGGCCGGGTTGTGATAAATGGTAATGTTGCTCATATCAGTATCTCATTACAAAGTGAAAGACAGACGAAGCGCCAGTGCTGCAAGCGTGACAAACAGCACGGGGATTGTCATGACAATGCCCACCCGGAAGTAATATCCCCAGGTAATTTTGATATTTTTCTGCGACAGAACGTGCAGCCACAGTAACGTTGCCAGACTGCCGATAGGGGTAATTTTTGGCCCCAGGTCGCTGCCGATGACGTTGGCGTAAATCATCGCTTCTTTGATAACACCGGTCGCTGTGCTGCCATCAATCGACAGCGCCCCGACCAGCACGGTCGGCATATTGTTCATCACTGATGACAGGAAGGCCGTCAGGAAGCCCGTACCCAGCGTTGCCGCCCACAATCCCTGCTCTGCCAGCTGATTCAGCAAGGAAGAGAGATAGTGGGTCAGACCGGCATTTCGTAAGCCGTAGACCACCAGGTACATCCCCAGCGAGAAGATAACGATTTGCCAGGGCGCACCACGCAGCACCTTACCGGTGTTAATGGCATGCCCTTTTTTCGCAACAGCAAACAGAAGCAATGCACCAGCGGCTGCGACCAAACTGACCGGTACGCCCAGCGGCTCCAGTCCGAAGAATCCCACCAGAAGCAACACCAGAACCAGCCAGCCGGTTTTAAAGGTATTCACATCACGTATAGCGTCTTTCGGTTCTTTCAACAGAGAAACGTCGTAAACGGCGGGAATGTCCTTACGGAAAAACAGATGCAGCATCACCAGCGTAGCCGCAATCGCGGCCAGGTTAACCGGGACCATCACGGCGGCATATTCTGAGAAACCAAGCTTAAAGAAATCCGCCGAGACGATATTCACCAGGTTTGAGACAATCAGTGGCAGGCTTGCCGTGTCAGCGATAAACCCTGCGGCCATGATAAACGCTAAGGTTGCTCCCCGGCTGAATCCCAGCGCCAGCAGCATCGCGATAACGATAGGTGTCAGGATCAGTGCCGCACCGTCGTTGGCAAACAGTGCCGCAACCATCGCACCAAGCAGGACGATCCAGGTGAAGAGCAGCCGCCCCCGGCCATTCCCCCAACGGGCAACGTGCAGCGCGGCCCATTCAAAGAAGCCGGATTCGTCGAGCAGAAGACTGATGATGATCACGGCGATAAAGGTGGCGGTCGCATTCCACACTATCTGCCAGACCACCGGAATATCCCCCAGATGAACGACGCCAGTCAGCAATGCCAGAATTGCGCCCAGTGAGGCACTCCAGCCAATCCCCAGCCCTCTGGGTTGCCAGATAACCAGGACGAGCGTGAATAAAAAGATAGCACCAGCCAGTAACATCAGAAACTCCATTCACATTTGTTTATTCGGATATATATATCGCCATCAGCAGGAGACAGATGCCACGCTACTGAGCTTGTTGCGTATGTTTTCTCGTTCACAGTTCCAGGCTGTATCAATAATACCCGCAGCCCATGCTGGCATGTGTGGCGACAGTCGGTAATGCACCCATTTTCCTTCGCGACGGTCGATGACCAGCTCGGCTTCACGTAAAAGGGCCATATGGCGAGAAATTTTTGGCTGAGACTCTGCGGTTGCCGCACAGATGTCACAGACGCACATTTCACCGGACTCCCTGAGAAGCATCACGATAGTTGAACGGGTCTCGTCGGCGAGCAGTTTAAAAAGCTGAACAGGCTGTAGCATGCTTAACCTCGTAAAAAAATAACAATACATATGGTATTTCATATGTGATAACTTTTAAAGCATAGCTTATGAAATGGAGATTTTTTATGACCGACTTACCAGCAATCGAACCGGCTTATTTTGATGATGCGCTTGCCAGCAAACTTACGGGCAACAACGAAACCATGCCGCGAATTCTCATCCTGTACGGTTCAGTACGAGAGCGGTCCTACAGTCGTTTTGCAGCGGAAGAGGCCGGGCGGTTGCTGGCAAAGATGGGGGCTGAGGTGAAAATATTTAACCCATCCGGTCTGCCGTTACCCGATGATGCGCCCGAAAGTCACCCCAAAGTGCTTGAACTCCGCGAGCTGGTCAGGTGGTGTGACGGAATGGTCTGGAGTTCTCCGGAAAGACATGGCGCCATGAGCTCGGTGATGAAGGCCCAGATTGACTGGATACCCCTGAGTGAAGGTGCTGTTCGTCCTTCCCAGGGTAAAACGCTGGCCGTCATGCAGGTTTGTGGTGGTTCACAGTCGTTTAACACGGTCAATCAGATGCGGATACTTGGCCGCTGGATGCGGATGTTCACCATCCCCAATCAGTCGTCAGTGCCAAAGGCATGGCAGGAATTTGATGATGAAGGGCGCATGAAACCCTCACCCTGGTATGACAGGATTGTCGACGTTACCGAAGAGTTGTTCAAAATGACGTTACTCCTGAAAGGGCACACAGCCTACCTGTCCGACCGCTACAGCGAAAGGAAAGAGAGTCATCAGGAGCTCGCGGCACGGGTCAATCAGGCCAAAATCTGACAGCCAGGCATGCCCGGATGGATTACCGGGCTTTAAATCGGTTTCTTCCCAAATATCTCTTCAGAGCGTGACTGAAGTTTCACCAGGGCATTGAACATATCGTCCTGATCCAGGGAACGCTGGGATTTCTTCGTCGTGGGAGCTTTACGCCTGCGAGAAGGGCCGTCTCCGGATGGTACGGATTGCGACCGGTTATTATCCCGCTCGGCCTGGACCAGCTGCGCCATTTCCAGGGCCCGCCCCAGACGTTTGTTATCCACAATGGCCCCCTGATCGATTTCAGAAAGCTTGTCATAGGTGGAGTAGGGAAGTGATACGCCATTAAGCCGGAGCTCTTTATGTCCATCCGGGTAATGCCAGACATCGATGTATTTACCAATCGCCCGACGACTGAATTCGCTGTCTTCAATCAGATAAAGGACTTTGTCGTATTGCACTGTGAGTGATTTCGACACTTTACGAGCTTCACGCCAGTTAAATACCATATCAAGATCGTCATCGACATCCAGTTCCCGATGAACATCAAACGCCTGGCGAGGCGCTTTTGCGAAACGACGGTTGTAATCGTTCATGAACTCTTCGGCAAATGCGTTCGCAGCTTCCATGGAACTGATGCCCTGGAGCCTGAGCTCCTTGACCAGTCGGTCCTGAAGCGTCAGGTGCGCCCGTTCAACGCGGCCTTTGGCAGCACTGGTTTCTGCACAAATGGTCTGAATGTTCAGTTCATGCATCGCACGGCCAAACTGGGTATCGCCGTCGCCGCCGGTTGCATTTTTATTGTTGATCCTGAATACGCTGGCTTTGTCGCTGTACAGCGCAAGCGGTTTGCCATGTTTTTCAATATAGCCCCGGGTCGCTTCAAAATAGGTGAAAGTAGACTCAGATTTCACGAAAAGAAGCTGCATTAAACGACTGGTTGCGTCATCAACGTAAACCAGTGCCGTACACTTAGGTCCCCGATTTTCAAACCAGTGGTGGTCGCAGCCGTCGATTTGTATGAGTTCACCGGCACAGGCACGGCGGTAACGAGGTTGCTGAATTTTTGGCGCACGTTGCTTACGTGGGACCCACAGACTGGCCTGAGTCATCAGCTTACGGACGGTTTCTTTGGAAAGATGAACACCGTGCACCTCAGACAGTTTTTCACAGGCCAGCGTCGGACCGAAATCGTTATAGCGTTCGCGAATAATGTTCAGCGCGTATGCGGCCAGTCCCTGAGGCAACTGGTTGTTACTGGATTTACCACGACGGCGGCTGGTCATGCCAATCGGACCATCTTCACGATAACGCGCAAGCAGACGACGGCACTGACGGTCGGAGATACCAAGCCGCTGAGCTGCCATTTGTGTTGTCAGACGCCGGTCGATGACATCCTGAATGATTTTGAGTCGGTTAACTTCATCCAATGTGAAAAACTCCGCTGCGAGAGCCGTCATGGTAATCCTTACTTGATTATACACGCCGGACATCTTAACTTAGCCATTATCGGACATTACAACTTTGCTACTACAACTTATGTCAAGGCTCAATTGAAATGTCCGTTATCCAGCTCAATTAAAATGACCACTTTGATCTCTCATTCTCTTTACTGATAGACTTGGCTTTGTTGAATAAATCAGATTTCGGGTAAGTCTCCCCCGTAGCGGGTTGTGTTTTCAGGCAATACGCACGCTTTCAGGCATACCTGCTTTC
>NZ_JBMKGW010000029.1:0-16473 GCF_049237125.1 Enterobacter cloacae complex sp. GYL001
CTGAGTTTGCGGCGGGCTGGAGAAAGGGTAATTCTGATAGTGAAGGATCCGACATTACTAAGTGAGCGTTGTATCTAATCCTGGGGGCAGGTCAACATATCCACGTTACCTACTGAGCAGACGCCGCTACAGGTGTCCACAGATTGAAACGGGGGAAGCCAGTTGAATACTCTCAGGATCTTCTCCTTGATCGAGTAGGCCCCGGTAAGCAACATCTGAATATCAGAGGCAGATTGGACCTTAAACTCAAGAATCGGGATACCGGCTTCGATCTTGTCTTGAGAGCAGGGGTGTGTGACACAAATCTCTACGTAGCAACGCCTTTCGCCAGTCGTATCATACAACATCACGTCTGGTCGCAGCCCTGTGACCTTATCGTGTTTTTCCAGCTCTGCCTGATCGAAAAATTGAGTCAAGTTGTAGCGTGCAGGCACGGATTTTACGCACTGACGTGCTTCGTCTCTAACCAAGGCTAAACGAGAACCATTACAGGCAACCCGGCGCTCCAGCTCAAGGCTAATAGGCATTTCACGGCTGAGAGCTTGTTGGTAGCGATAGAAGAATGCTTCTTTGCCGCACTTGTGAAGATAGGTTTCAAGGGCACAGCATTCTTCCGAATGGCGAAAGTGCTTAGCGTTGAACTCGCCCATTACCGGGGTCAGGGGGCTCTTACAACCTGGGCAGGTGTAAGTATGTGAGCGCAGGGCAGCGCCAATGTGCGTGAGGGTGCCCTCGCCGTCTAGCGCGTAAGCGTATTGTATTGAGCTGGATTGAGTTGTCATGACTGCGTATCCTCCCAAAAAAATCCAGCTAAGAACAGACCTTACGGCAGGCAAATGGTAAGTAGTGCTTCTTGAAGCAGTCGAGTGTACAGCGGCTCAGTGAAAAAGCTAATCGCCCGCTCAACAACCTAGTGATACTGGTGCAGATTCGACAATGAGTTAATGCCCGGAGAGCATCTGCAAGACTTCTAGCTGGAAGGCATTCCAACCAGCCCTCGCTTCTGAAAAGCCGTCAGGAAACGGTAAAATCCAACCAAGTGAGCAACTTCACTTGATCAAAGATCTAAGGCTAGAATGATGGAATTCCAACCTTAGTTTGCAAATAGCCTAAACATATAACTTCCTCTGAGGATTTAAAAGAATTCTCAGATGTCTTGAAAGCTACTTTTTAAACTTTCTCATTCTGAGAAGCATATTTAATTTTGCTGCGTCTGCTCGTGCTGCTGCTACAGAAAGGGCTTTATGCAGTGAAACTACCACGACAAACAAACAGAACATCGACCAGAATCCATCCATTTCGTTTACCTAATCGTTGAGGTTTTTATTCGGGATATCTGGCTAAATAGGACTACACAGATACCCAGTTAAACCCCCCGCTTACATAACACTCCGGTTCCTCACCAGACGTTTTATTCTATCGCGGTCTGTGGTTATCAGAAGCTGCATAAACCGGTTATTTAGTCCGTTACGCGAAAATTATTGAGGATCCGGGCTGTTAAACTGTTCTTCCTCTTTCGCTTCCGGAGAAAAGGGGAGGTGTCACCCTGCGGCCGGGTAGTGAAAGGGATTTGACGTAATTCAGGCGAAGGGCGAACAAGACCGCAAAGGACGCCCGGGCGACCGGATACCTGCCGGGTTGTGCGAAGTAAAAACCGGAAGCAGTGATAACACAAACAGGCCCCTACAGCGTAAGGATTGTGATGGACGATAAAGAGCAATTTACGAATCTTGTGGCAAAGCATGCCTCCGGACTCACCGAAGAGCAGCTGGCCGGTTACGATGCCTGTTCCCTGGATGGTGAATGCGTCACGCCTTCATACGAGGTTTTCCGGGGGTATCGTACCCGCCATACCCTGGATGAATTTCTGGAGATGGCCATATCGCTGAATGCCATCCACCCGGATGAATATTTAACGGATATGCTGCTTAAGCCTCATGAGGTGATCGGCGCTCTGGCCGATGAAGGCGACCAGCTGAACAACGCCACCCCGGTTTATTTCTTCCCGGATACCGGCGTCTATGCAGCGGCCGTCAGTGAAACCCGGGTGCTCGATGCCTGGCTTTGCTGGCCATGCTACCCGGCGAACTGGTAACGCGGCCGTTGGAATTGCACCGGCAGGATACGAATTTAACCGACCCCGTGGCGGGAAGGTTATCACAATTGCATGTCCTCATCCCTCAAGCCCCCTGCCAGGCCCTAACGTGCTGTCAGGCTTCGCCTGATTCCCGATCTGCGCCGGTACTTCAGCCGATAACTTTTTGTTTTCTTTTTATTTTCTCCCCATTTCCTCAAAGTTCGCGGGCGGCGTGGACAGGGCACCATTGCCGCATGTGGGGTCTTAATAAGGGCAGGGTGGTCAGGTTTGCTCGATGCCGGGGGTAGGCCCTACCCTTTATGGGATGAGGACATGCAATTCACTAAATTAATCGACAGCACCGGTGGTGACTTATCTGTAACGGGTCAGTTTTGATACGGGGAATGTTTCAGGGTTAAGATCTGGAATCATAAAAATATACGCTCCCGTTCAGGACATACGACTTGAAATGGATAATGCCATTAAAGGAATTCCAGCCTTTCGTCGATAACAGTTTCTGACCATCGCCATAACCATGTCATGGAGGAGACTAACCGTGTTTCAGAGGTGAGCTGGTGCCTGGCAAAACATACAAACTCAAATATCAGGAAGCGAGTTTAGTTGTTTATAACATGCAGCCGTGTAACTGATTAGGTACCGGCAAAAGGAGGAAATAATGTTTGAAAACTACGTTTGTAAAATCTATGTAAGCAATGATCCTCATTTTAGTAGCCATCTCGAAGCAACTGCGTTTGGTTTCGATAATGGTCAGCAGCAAAAGATTCTCACCGCAGCCCATGTTGTTACCAATGCTCTTGGAAAAATTTATCCCGTCAGCAATACACTTAAACTTTACGTCAAATTTCTTAACCATCAAGGACTGGTGAACGAAGAGCCTGTTCTAGTCGATTTCATTCTCAATGAGGCTAATGACAGGGCAGACTTTAAAGACGGCATTCCGTTTGTTGACAGTGCAGAAATCGTATTACCAGCTGGAATACAACAGCCTGTAAGTAGTTACTTTAAGGTCCTGGCTCCCGCAGCTGGCATGGGTACATTGGGTGTCGGATATCCAATGAATGAGACAACAATTTCGACATTCCCTGGTGAAGTTTCAGGCATTTGGCCTTTAAATTGCTCAAATCATTCTCCCCAACATCTCACAACTCGCTTTGTAATAGCACATTTCAACACCGATGGTTGCTCTGGTGGACCCTATGTCGTCTCCGAGAATGACGAGCATTTTGTCATTGGAAGTCTGGTTGGAATAATGTCTGGAACCTGCCCAGATTCAAATCCACACATGTCTGTTCAGTCCGCTACTGATTTTTAGCAAAGTCAGTTCCAAAATGACGCTGGCACGATAGTTATTTTGGGTCTGCCCGATATGGCGTCTGCCCTTACTAACAGCAACAGCATTGAAACTGACAAACATGAACTCGAAAGTGCCACAATAGTAAGTCATGATTTCTTCATCACTTTTATGGTGCTCTTTTTCACCTATCACACAGCAAGTTATGAATACGAGGCCTGTAATGGACGCTACCGAAACTGAAGAGCTCGAAAAAATTCGCAAGAAGGCAATGGATGAAGTTACAAGTGCTCTTCAGGCGCTTGAAAATAAGTTCCCGGGTATTACTGAGGGCGCAGCAGCTTTGGCGGGGTCAGGCGTAGGCGCAGCGGCTTCCTTCGGTGCTCTCTATACGCTTGGTACAACGGGAGTGTCAGCAGCAGGCATAACCTCCGGGCTCGCTACAGCAGGGTCTATCGTCGGTGGCGGTATGGTTGCAGGCATTGCGGTATTGGCCGCACCTGTAGCTGTGTTAGGGATTGGCGGGTACGCGATAGTGAAACACAAAAAAAATGCGAAACTGACAGCCGCCCTTAGTCAGGCCATCCAAAAGCTCTACGAAGTTCAGGAAAGGTTGATGTCGAATGCGGAATATTTTAAGGCAGAAATTGCTGGCATCAAGGCAACAATCGACATGCTTACTAAGAAAGCTCCAAAAGGTAGCCTGGTCGCGGTGAGGTAAACACATGAGTCAGTCTCCTTATGATGATGAGTTCAGGGCCATCCGTTATATTCAGCTCCGTGGTCAGGATATCGCGAACGCTCACGAGACAATTAACAGTGATATAGAGAGCCTTAAGGCACAGTTGACCGGGCTAATCAGCGGCACTGAACTTGATGAAGCGGAGCATCTGGCGCTTAAAGAACATCATCTGCGAGAAATGACCCCTTCAGATACTGCCATGCATTCTACTGGTCTCAAGACTATATATAGCGAGGCTAACCAGCGTGTATGCGGTGATATTGGACTGGCCACAATACTCTCCACGGATGACTTGGCTGTTGTAGATGCCCGGATCCAGAATCATATTAAAGAATTTAATGATCGCTACGCACTCGACGCCTGGGATTATGCTATTGCCTGCGGATGCGGGCTCATAGCATCCATGCTGGATTTACTTTGCGTCAGAGCCCCGCCAAAACCTACGGTGAGCTTTACGGCAGAAGTGGATGGTATTTTCAATAAACAGGTGCAGAAAGCCTTCAATGCCATTTTGCCGGAGGACCTGAGTACAAAACTCTCAGATTTGTTCCCTATAGGGGCACCAGACAGTTCGATCAGCAGCGATTTAGTGGGTGCGGCCGGTGGCGTTTTGTCTCCCACAAATCACCGCTTAAGAGCTTTGTCACACGATCCCGTACTGGGCATTATTTTCGGTATAAAGGATATGCTGAACGGGACCTGTACGGTGGTTCAGAATGGACAGATCGTGGTTTATCCTTCCAGTAAAGGCGTTACAGACGAAACCAATATTTTCAGGCTCATCGCCAGAATGTTTGGACACCTGGCATCGGATGTTAATGCCCCCTCAGCAAAAGGAAACCGTGGCATGGGGTTACCGGCTCCTTTTATGGGGCTACTTCGTATGCTTGAGGGGATCCCTGTGGGGAGTTCTAACTTCGGCAAACAAATAGAGTACATGTATGTCAACGGGTATGACTTTCGTCAGTTTATCGTGACAAGTATTCCGATGAGCATAATGGAAGTTTTGATGCGGGTTTTCTATGTGGCGAAACAGGTATCGCTGGGAAAAGGAGCTTTTGGGGAGACCTTACTGGATACCATGCCGTTGCGGCTAAATCCACGCTTCCGGATGATGCTTGCCCTGGGTTATGGAACTTCCAGTGCTGTTAACGCAGGTAAAATGTATATCACCGGCAATATTCTCAATGCGAATTACGCCTCCTGGATGGGGTTGGCCTGGAATGGTTTTCACTCACTCAAGTGGTCCCTTTATCAGCGACACTTAAAGCTTTGGGCCGGTATTGAAAAGGCAGAACTGGAACGGCTTCAGAACAATATAGACAGCATCGAGGCATTGACCATCAGAGCAGGAAACTTGCCAGTCAAGTAACATTCACCGGAGCACCTCCGGAACCCCATAGCCCACCAGCTGCTAAAAATGTCTGCCTTTGCTTTTAATACTCTCTCTGCCTCCTCCCCGAGGCAGAGAGTAGCTCGTAGTTATTTATACAGCTCACAACAGGGCCATAAGATACTCCGCTTCTCGTTTACCGATGATCCTGATCTGTCAGCTCTCTTACCGGATGCTGTACGAGCGTAACGGCTTATTATTGATAGTTCTCTCATATCAAACCTCATAAAGATTTATGCTGCCACTTAGTAACAGCCTAAAGGTTGTACTCTCTATTTAACAGCTTTTAGGCTGTTAATTTGATATTACAGCTTTTAGGGTGTATGTTTAGAAAACAGCGTACAAGGTGTATCAGAGGAACTACTGAGGCCAGCTTATGATCAATAATGATTACCCGTTAAACACGCTCAACCAGTTGCGTCCCTTGCTCATTGGTTTTCGCAAGGCGAATGGCCTGACGCAAAAAGACCTGTCCGAAAGGTTAGGGGTCACTCAACAGACATACTCACGTCTGGAAGCCAACCCTGCCAGTGCGAGCATTGAACGGCTATTCAAGGTGTTTTCTATCCTGGGCGTAAAAATCAGCTTCTCCTCGACAACCGCCTCTTCAGAGGGGAAGCAGACGGAAGAAATGCTTAAATCAAACTCACCTGCACGACAGGAGAAATGGTAACGATATGAGCCGGAAACAGCAGCGTCTGGCAATCTGGATGAACGGAATCAAAGTCGGATACTGGGAAAAAAGTAAAGGGGTAGACAGCTTACAATACCTTCCTGACTGGAGTGCAGACGAACAGGGAAGGCCGCTGTCATTGTCCCTTCCTTTTACTCCCGGGAACCAGGTCTGGCGTGGAAATGTGGTACGTGACTATTTTGATAATTTACTCCCGGACAGCGAAGGCATACGCAGACGTCTGGCAATGCGTTACAAGGCCGATAGCCTGGAGCCTTTTGATCTTCTGACGGAGCTGGGAAAAGACTGCGTGGGCGCGATACAGCTGCTTCATGACGGAGATGAACCCACAGATTTATATTCCGTGAAGTATCACCCGCTTACTGAATCAGAAATTGCGGCAACTTTGCGTAATACCACGGAGACATTGCTACCGGGCAGGCCAGAAGATAACGACGACTTACGTTTATCTATTGCCGGTGCTCAGGAGAAAACAGCCCTACTGTGGCATGAAGATCGGTGGTGTATGCCGGAGGGTAATACACCAACGACGCATATATTCAAGCTACCGCTCGGACTTGTGGGGAACATGAAAGCCGACATGCGCTCGTCGGTTGAAAATGAATGGCTCTGCTCGGTACTTCTCGAACAGTACGGGCTCCCCGTGGCAAGAACGCAGATTGCTCACTTTGAAGATCAGAAAGCGCTGGTGGTAGAACGTTTTGACCGAAAATGGTCAGGAAACGGACAATGGATCATTCGTTTACCCCAGGAGGATATGTGTCAGGCCCTGGGCATTTCGCCATTACGAAAATATCAGGCGGACGGCGGGCCAGGTATATCGGAAATTATGGAAGTTCTGAGTAATTCAGACCGTGCTGAGCGTGACAAAGCGCAGTTTTTTATGACGCAGATAGTTTTCTGGATGATGGCCGCAACAGATGGCCACGCTAAAAATTTCAGTATTTCTATTGGGCCACAGGGACGTTATCACCTTACACCACTCTATGATGTGTTGTCGGCATGGCCGGTGATCGGTCATGGGAACAATCAGATATCCTGGCAGAAGTGCAAACTGGCGATGGCCGTACGTGGCAGTAGCAACTATTACCAGATATATCGAATACAACGACGCCACTGGATCAGGCATGGTGAGATAACCGGCCTGAGTAAACAGCAGACAGAGGCGATGATAGAGGAAATCATCGCCAGAACCCCGGGTGTCATTGAACGTGTTAGCGGGCTTCTTCCGGACCAGTTCCCCCAGCAGCTTGCGGAAAGTATTTTTGATGGAATGAGGCAGCAATGCAGGCGCCTGGCTGAGAAATGACAGCCGCAATTTATAGTGTGCATGTTTTCAGAATAGCTGATGTAAGCGTGAGGATTCAGTATGACTGAAGAACAAAAAAGAATAGAGCGGGCTATTGAGTTGGCTTGTCGTTACGGCGGAACCGATGAAATGCATCATCTGCAATGGGTCGTGGATCAGATGGTAAGAGAACTTGCTGGAGAACGTTATGCACAGATTGTAGCAGATGCCACCAGCGGAGAAGATGGGCCTGATACTTACAAATGGAGTGTTGGGATCGCGCCTTAGCATCTGTCAGTCTGGGGATGAAAACGTACTTAACATCCAGCGAATTCCCAGACTTCACATTAAGACTAGAGTAACGGCCGCAATCACGTGAGAGAAAAAAATGGCAATTTTAGCAATCATTGCAGTTATCGCCCTGGGTGGGTACGCCTGCGGGTTTATTAAAGCCCGTGAGCTGAGCGCTTTGCGTAAAGAAATGAAACTATACGTGGATCGCATGGAAGCGGCGGAGCTGGACTTACACGCAATCAGAAGTGTAGCGGAGCACCGGTTGCACGGTGCAGGTAAACAGTTTGCCGACCTTTACAGCCGTATCGACGGTGCAACTGTGACGCTGACACCCGAAGATCAGCTGTTACTGGCAACGATGCCATTTAATATTCAGGATGTAGAAGACATCGTAAACGAGCGCGGTCCAAAGACAATTAGCGGCCGTCCATTCTGGGAAGTTGAGCCAGGCCCGCATGACTATGAATATGGCCCGCAATATCCGTATTTCCCAGACCAGCGCTAGGAAGAGATCAAGATGAGAGAGCCAAGACCCCGCCATACCTTGCAGGTCATTCGAGTGCCTTCTCTGGAGGTTCAGGATCTGGGGCTGACCAGCTTTGATAGCTGGCTTGACGAGAACGGTTATGACAAAACGAATGCCAGAAATAACCGTACCATCTGGGCGAGAGAAGGCGGATGGCATCTGAAACGTTGCAGAAATCTGGAAACTGGCACGGACGATTTCTGGTTTATCGCTTTCGATGGTAAAGGCGGAAAGATATACCCGCTGAAAACCCAAAGAGACTACCGGGCTGCATATCGTAAGCTGGAAGCAGAAGGTTATGCACCTGCGGTCATCGAGCAAATGACCACAGGCGCAGCATATAACCTGGCCTATCCACGTTCCACCCTAAAACAAGCTGAGACGGCCACCAGCGAACCAAAGCGGAAACCTGACGTAGATATCCAGGGTGAGCACTGCGAGCGCGTAGTGACGCAACGTAGTGGCGTGGCACAGGGTAAATTTAAAGCTCTGCTCATCGAGAATTTCGCGGGCCGTTGTGCGGTAACCGGTTGGGTTAATGGCGGTGTCCTGGATGCGGCACACATTGAACATGGAACCCGGTACAATCCGTCTAATGGCATCCTGATGACTCCAACAATGCATGCTCTGTTTGATGCCGATCTTATGGGCATAGATCCGGCCACCCTGACCGTTCATTTTAAGCCAGGCATTGAGCTGGGCGAGCTGTTTGAAGGCCGTAAAATCACACCGCTGGTGTACGATCTGGACTTAGAGCGGCTGGCCGTACGCTGGGCAGGATACCAGGGCCTGGCTCATGAACAATGATGGGTTACAGCCGGGATGTGTGAAAACCCGTCAGTGAAACCTGCATGCGCCATACCTTTAAATTTAAACTCAAGAGCCAGGCTCAAGATAAAACCGAAATGAAAAGGTAAAATCCGGTGCACCAGATCTCTTAGGTTTAATACCTGAGCCGGTATACTGGCAGGCGCAGGCATGTGGGTATTATCCAGTCCATACATCTCCACACAGTGTTAACCGCAACATTTAAAGTTCAATAAGGACGGTTTCAATTTTATGTATAAAACAGCATTAGTGATGATTATCGGGATCCTCGGATGCAGTAAAGCATTTGCAGCCACTGAATTACAGCTCCAGCAAAAACGCGTTATGCAGTTCTGTGCCAACGCCAGTCTTCCATTGTTAGTTGCGGGTACAACGTACGCGAATACGTCTGACAACGGGCGACCAGAAAAAGAAAGATTGGCAATCCTGAAAAATTCAGTTGCAAGCTCGACAGCTTATAAAATGGCATCTCCCGGAGTTCAGATTGCCATGATGAGCGTGGTGGAAGATATTGCCGATCCGAAAGAATTAGCTCTACATCAAAAAGAAGTTAGACGTCTTGGGGCTAGTTATCTTTCCGACAGCGGTGTTTCATGGGCTTCAAAAACTGTTTCACCATTTACAGCCTGGTGTAACTTTAACCGTTTAGAAAGTTAAGGCTGGCAAGGCGGTTCCTGTTCAGGAAAGTTACTTTCCGTGCGGGGACCGTAAGATACAGATAAAGCTTAAGGCCTTTGAATTTCTGGAAAGCATTTGAAAATTTCATTGCGCTTGTCTGATATGAAACAGCCCCTGCATTTCTGCAAAGGCTGAAAGAGTGTGTACGGACTTTGGAAGGAGTGATGATATACGCCTGAGCCATCCCATCACCGCAGACAGGGTAATTAACCCTGACTAAAGCTTTCACCTATTCCGTCGCTCGCAAGCGGCTTTCGCACACTAACGAAGGTATGGCCTTTCGTCGGTGTTAAATTTTTCAAACTTTGCTTACTTTGTCAAGGAAGGTGACCGCAGTAGTAGGCACAACTACTTTAATCTGTATGAATAATAAGGTAGAACCGGCCAGTGAATGAATGCTTTCCCTGAAATCAGGCGGACAACCTTCAGGAATATTGATAGCAAGACTGAATCTCTCGCTGCGGCGATAAACATTTCGCCATAACCCTGAACGAGAGTGGTTCATCCATCATATACAGGAGCGTTACATGCGCAAATTTAAGTACATAATCTGTCACCAGTGCGAAGGCCACGGGACCATGGAAAACCCGGCCTTTGAAAATGGATTCACCCAATCAGAAATGGCTGAGTGGGAGCCAGAAATGCGTGAAAAGTATTTTGCCGGAGCATTTGATGTTCGCTGTGACGTTTGTGCCGGTGACGGTAAGCTCAGCGTACCAAACGTAGCGGCTATGTCTTTTTCAGAACGACGGGTTCTGGCAGCACGGCGGCGTGATGAGCGTCTTCAGGCTGCTGATGAACGGCTGTCCCGCCAGGAACGAGCAATGGGGTACTGAGGTGTTACAGCAAAGATGAAAATGACGAAGCCAAAACCGGTAAGCCGGATGAAAAGACCGTTTATTAGTGAGCTTGCAGAGCTGGGTTTATCGGGTGAAATTCTTTCAATTCGAACTGACGGCATGCAGGGGACGCTCATACCCGATCTTACCGCAGGGGTGAGTGAAGCAGGCCGTGTGAAAACCGGCAACTGGGTAATCTCTGACAAGAGAACCTTCGACCATGTCGTTCTGTGTGTTGAAAGACAAGATGAGAACCATGATGTGTACGTAGGTAAATTCATCCAGTTACATGTAGCCGCTAATAAGAGCCTTAAGATCGTCGAAATGGGCGATGTGAAACTGGTGGCCATAACCAGCTCGATTCCTACCACTTTTAATGGTGGGATAAAGAGATACAAAGGGGTTACGTATGTGTCACTTTCCCAAACAGCTCAAACCACTATCGACTTCCCGAAGCGTATCTACAAAGAGGGCCAGGAATGTACTTCTGTCACCAGTCCTGACCAAGGTCCTTTCGCCCGGGATGTTAGGTTGAATTGCTACGGGCGATGTGTTGTCACCGGCGTAAGGTCCCCCTGGCGTACTGAGGCCGCGCACTTAACGCCACGTCATGAAGAAGGCATTCCCGACGTAACGAACGGAATTTTACTTCGCCGTGATATCCATACACTGTTCGACAATGACCATTGCGCCATAAACCCTGACACTATGAAAATTTACTTCAGCCGGGAGGC
The DNA here is from genome assembly GCF_049237125.1 of Enterobacter cloacae complex sp. GYL001. Taxonomy (NCBI): domain Bacteria; kingdom Pseudomonadati; phylum Pseudomonadota; class Gammaproteobacteria; order Enterobacterales; family Enterobacteriaceae; genus Enterobacter; species Enterobacter cloacae complex sp. GYL001. The sequence goes on from NZ_JBMKGW010000029.1 coordinate 11,406, forward strand.
CCGGGAGTTGGATGATGATCTCCTGAAATGGCATGGGAATGAGATAGAGACGACACGCATGCAGGTTCCGGTTAACATCGAAAACCTTCGGATACGATGGCAAAAATTTAAGGCTAAGGATCGTCAGCGTAAATAAAGCCATAAGCTGAACCACGGCGAGGATTAGTCTTGTTCACTAAATGACAGCGAGAGATTAAATGCAAACCCAAAAAGATATTACAGTTGGCCAGATCTGGGAAGAAGTGGATCCAAGACTGATCCGGAAAGTGCGAGTTGTTGAGGTGGCCTCGTTAGAAGGGCCCAAAGGCATCCTAATCGAAAACGTGGAGTCTGGTCGTAAGAACTGGGCGTCGTCATCCCGCTTTAATGGAAAGCGTGGAGGGTATCGTCTTATTTCCTGAAGGTTTTGCCAATATGGGAAACTGAAGAGGTTGAAACCATCCCGGTGAGGGAGCATATCTGGTAAAGAAGAGTCTTTAAAAAGGTTTTACGCGACCTGGGATAATAAACGGGAAAACGATACCCAAAAAAAGAATACAGCGATGATAACGATAAGGAATGGTAAGGGCTTCAATATTTTGAGAAATGACCTGGCTTCCTTTGCATCTGCATTTCTAATCAAACTGTCCACATAGGGATCACAGCTCTTAGGTTCTGAATTTTTCATATGTTCTGTACCTGAAATTGATTCCGTATGAGAAAAGGCCACCGAAGTGGCCTCTATCAAAACTGGTGGCAAAAGTTAGATCAGGAAATCATCAAGACTTTTACCGGCTGCAATTTGTTCTGCCAGAGCTTTGGGGGTACGGCCCTGTCCAGTCCACGTTTTTGTTTCGCCATTTTCATCAGTAAATGAGTATTTGGCCGGGCGTGGTTCACGGCTTTTCTTGGTAGCCGTAGATTTGGCCTGGAATGAGCCAAGCAGCTCTTCCGGGTTGATACCATCTTCTTCCATTAACTTACGCAGGGCGTCAAGTTTCTCCTGACGAGCTTGCAGTTCGGCAGCTTTGGATGATTCTTCCTGACGACGCTCATCAACAATGACATTAAGCTTTTCGAGGATTTCCTCAAGTACTTCTAAAGGCAGCTCGCGGCCCTGGGCGCGAAGAGTACGAATATTGTTTAACGATTTGAGTGCTTCAGACATACGACCTCACTTTCTAATTCTTTGATAAGGATTTACTTAATCATAATACACTCTATAAGGAAAAAGATGCCAGCTTTATGTCTTCAGGTACAAAGATATCTTGCTAAGAATACTCCTTATCTTCCTTGTGCAGACTGTTTCGTGCTTTCGATGTTGTTCATGAGTCTTAAAATCTGCTCACTGTTTAGGGTACTCATGCTGTAAATCATCAAGAAGGAAGCGCAGAACAACATAAGCAATCGGAAAAGGAAACCATGCCAGTGACAGGCCATATATGGCGGAGATAAACATAGGGTAATTTAACTCACTTACAAAATTCGCTTCATTGTATTGTTGAATCGAAATGGCAGAAGCAAAAATTATAATTAAAGTAAGAAAAATCCACTCTAGCCATCTCTTTTTATAACAAGCATAAGCGAAAGCTGTAGGGTAAAAAATAAAGCAAAAAATTCCAGCTGCAATTACGTTCATAAAAGTAACTTTCCTGATAGCGCAGTTATTTTTCGAATGCAGCATCATGAACAACTGCCATAACATTGATGATTGGCTTTCTTTTTCTGAAGAACCTTCCGCGCGGCAAAGTTTCTCCCGCTTTGAGACGATAAAGCCAGAAAACATAAGCCGGAGGAACATTGCTGTCAAAAATATCTGAACAAGTTTGAACTGTGATGCCTACTGTATTGTCTTTCCTCATCTCTTTAAAAGTGCCTTGCAATGCAGCGGATAACGTCATTTTTAAGAAACCTTTTTCTGTTTGAACGGATAGACTTGACTTAGCTGGCTTGACTGTAATGTTTGCCACTAAAGATCCCTCGTTCTGAGGATGCAGGCACTACAAAGTTACCGTCAGGTCTAATCATACGAGTTTGGATGAAATTTTTGCCGGATTTGGTTTTTTCAACCTGGTGCTCGATCTTCCATTCTTGGGGTCTGACGCTCAGTGGAACGAAAACTCACGTTAAGCAACGTTTTCTGCCTCTGACGCCTCTTTTAATGGTCTCAGATGTCCTTTGGTCACCAGTTCTGCCAGCGTGAAGGAATAATGGCCGAGCATATTGATATGTCCGTGGCAAAGCGGGGAGAGGCGTGCGATATCTTCATCATTCAGTGTTTCACCCTGCGCCCGGAGATGATCCAGGGCTGCCTGCATATAAATAGTGTTCCATAACACGACGGCGTTAGTGACCAGCCCCAGTGTGCCCAGTTGATCTTCCTGACCGTCGGTATATCGTTTTCTTATCTCACCTTTTTGACCGTGACAGATGGCTCTGGCAACGGCATGGCGACTTTCTCCCCGATTAAGCTGGGTCAGAATGCGCCGGCGGTAATCTTCATCATCAATATAATTAAGCAGATACAGCGTTTTGTTGATGCGCCCCACTTCAATGATTGCCTGAGTCAGTCCGGAAGGACGTTCACTTTTCAGCAATGAACGGACCAGCACTGAAACCTGTACTTTGCCCAGCTTCAGGGAGCCAGCGGTCCGGATCATTTCGTCCCACTGAAGGACTATTTTTCGGGGATCTGATTGCCCTCTGGCAATATCATTCAGCACGCCATAGTCGGCATCATGGTCCATTCGCCAGAAAACCGAAGCACCGGCATCAGCCAGGCGTGGAGAAAACTGGTATCCCAGCAGCCAGAAAAGGCCAAAGACAAGTTCGCTGGCACCTGCTGTATCGGTCATAATTTCGGTTGGATTCAGCCCGGTCTCCTGTTCCAGAAGACCTTCCAGCACAAAGATAGAGTCCCTCAGCGTCCCCGGTATAACGATGCCATGAAAGCCGGAATACTGATCGGACACAAAGTTGTACCAGGTGATCCCTCTGTTATTACCAAAGTATTTGCGGTTCGGTCCGGCATTGATTGTTCTGACTGGCGTAACAAAGCGCATTCCATCTGCAGATGCCACTTCTCCTCCACCCCATATCTGTGCCAGTGGCAGCGTTGCCTGAAAATCAACCAGTCTGGCATTAGCGCTGGTGATAGTTTCAGCCCGCAGATAGTTCGCTTTTGTCCAGTTCAGCCGGTGTCGGGTCAGTGCAGGAACATTTGATCTGATCAGTGGTTCCAGACCGATATTGCAGGCTTCAGCCATCAGCACGGCGCTGATGCTGACGGGCAGATCATCAACTCTGGCACTGGCTTCACTAGCATGGAAAAACTCATCAGCAAATCCGGTATGGGCGTTAATTTCGAGCAGCAACTCCGTTAAATCCACCGGAGGGAGTAGATCACTGATCATTTTGCTCAGTCGTTTCAGACTGTCCGGCTCATCAAGACTGGCGAGGGGAGAAATTGTCAACCGGGGCTTCGGGCCAGAAACATCGAGTTCGACAGCCTCATTTTCGCAAAGACGTGCAGCAACCTGTCTGTAACGACTATCAAGCTGATGACCCAGAGATTTTATTGCTTCCTGCGGGTCTGTCGGGTGCCCCAAAGAACGATAAACCTTAATCCGGTTTGCCTGCCAGTCAGCACCCTGTAGTAATCTTGCACGAGGATCTCCCCACCGGTTACTGCCGGTAACGTAGACATCCCTCCGCCTCAGACTATCCTGCAGTTTACTGAGAAAGCAGAGCGTGTATCCCCTGCGGGTGATATGTTTTTCCTTGTTAATCACCAGCCGTTTCCATGACCGACTGATAATTTCCGTTGGTGCGTCGTCAAAAAACTGCCGCCGTGAGCTGAACTCCCGGCTGAGGTAGTCACAGGCATTCAGAGTGGTAACCCCGGCAGGTGCGGATGAAAATTTAACGGTATTCAGCAGATGGGGCAGGAAACGACGAACGCGCCCGTACTGCTCCACCATTTCTTCATGAAAATTATCGTCTGAGGGCCGGGCAATTTCACGGACAAGCGTGATGATTTCAGCCAGCTTTTGCCTTGGGATGTAGCTGAACACCTCAGCACGAATCGATTCGTCCGGTGTTTCTTCTTTCAGCAGGTACGAACATGCGCTGGCGAGCGCCAATGCAGATTTATCCAGATCCTTCAGCGAGCGGAGCCGTTTTTTCTGCCCAATCTTTCTGGCGTCACGGATGATAACGGCCAGCATGGCGTCCAGAACGTCCAATGCATCATCCAGCGCCAGCGTTTCCCATGCAAGGACAAAGGCAACCAGAACCGCCATCCTTTTCTGCGGTGACATCCTGGCAATATTGAACACCGAAGTCATACCAGCATAACGTGCGAGATTTTTCAGGCGCACAGCCGGGAGTGTACTCAGGTTTTCAGCATGCAGGCCAAAATCGTTCAGAGTTTTCCAGCGTTCAATTGCTTCATTAAACGCCGGACCACTGATGGTCACAGGGCCCTTTTTCAGTGATTCCAGTAAAGACAGGCGGCTGCAATCAGTTGGCCCCAGCAGCATCTCCAGCTGTGAACGCTGTTCGGCTGACGGTATCAGTGCCAGTTTGTTCCACAGGCGCAACGTCGCCTTTTCCCTTACCTCTGAAATCAACCGGGTCAGCGTAGTGGCTCCGGGGAGAATAATACGATGTTGCATAAGCCACCCTGTCGCCAGATCGAAAAGCAGGCCAGGACGTTCGTTGCTTATCCAGCTCCGGGTATATAAAAGACGGGTAAGGCGAAATGTCCAGGGCCAGGCAAATTCACGATACTGATAGTGCTGACGTATCAGCGCTGCATGCTCACGGCGGGTATTTTCCCTCTGACCGTATTCTGCAAGAACGGTGATATCACGAATCCCGAGCTGTCTGGCGGTAAAATGCCGGACGCCGGAAGGAATATGATTCATATCGGTGAGGAAGGTGCCCAGAAAACGGACACATCCAATTTGCAGGGCAATGCCCAGACGGTTGTGATGGCACTGTTGCAAATAGTCGGTGGTGATAAACTTATCATCCCCTTTTGCTGATGGAGCTGCACATGAACCCATTCAAAGGCCGGCATTTTCAG
>NZ_JBMKGW010000030.1:0-15553 GCF_049237125.1 Enterobacter cloacae complex sp. GYL001
TATTGATTTTTCGCGAAACCATTTGATCATATGACAAGATGTGTATCCACCTTAACTTAATGATTTTTACCAAAATCATTAGGGGATTCATCAGGACCTCGTTACCACGACGACAATGACCAATCTGGAGAGTTAAGTATGTCCGCTGAACACGTTTTGACGATGCTGAACGAACATGAAGTGAAGTTTGTTGATCTGCGCTTCACCGATACCAAAGGTAAAGAACAGCACGTCACGATCCCTGCTCATCAGGTGAACGCCGAATTCTTTGAAGAAGGCAAAATGTTTGACGGCTCCTCCATTGGCGGCTGGAAAGGCATTAACGAATCCGACATGGTTCTGATGCCAGATGCAACCACTGCTCTCATTGACCCGTTCTACGAAGAACCTACGCTGATCATCCGCTGCGATATCCTGGAACCTGGCACGCTGCAAGGCTATGACCGTGACCCTCGCTCCATCGCAAAACGCGCTGAAGAGTACCTGCGCTCTACCGGCATCGCAGACACCGTTCTGTTCGGGCCAGAGCCAGAGTTCTTCCTGTTCGACGACATCCGTTTTGGCGCTTCCATTTCTGGTTCCCACGTCGCTATCGATGACATCGAAGGCGCATGGAACTCTTCCACCAAATACGAAGGTGGTAACAAAGGTCACCGTCCGGGCGTGAAAGGCGGTTACTTCCCGGTTCCTCCGGTCGATTCTTCACAGGACATCCGTTCTACCATGTGTCTGATCATGGAAGAGATGGGTCTGGTTGTTGAAGCGCACCACCACGAAGTGGCAACGGCTGGCCAGAACGAAATCGCAACCCGCTTCAACACCATGACTAAGAAAGCGGATGAGATTCAGATCTACAAATACGTTGTGCACAACGTTGCGCACCGTTTCGGTAAAACCGCGACCTTCATGCCAAAACCCATGTTCGGCGACAACGGTTCCGGTATGCACTGCCACATGTCCCTGTCCAAGAACGGCACCAACCTGTTCTCTGGCGACAAATACGCGGGTCTGTCTGAGCAGGCGCTGCACTACATCGGCGGTGTTATCAAACACGCTAAAGCGATCAACGCCCTGGCGAACCCGACCACCAACTCCTACAAGCGTCTGGTCCCAGGCTACGAAGCACCGGTGATGCTGGCGTACTCTGCCCGTAACCGTTCTGCTTCTATCCGTATCCCGGTGGTGGCGTCTCCGAAAGCGCGTCGTATCGAAGTGCGCTTCCCGGACCCGGCGGCTAACCCATACCTGTGCTTCGCAGCACTGCTGATGGCCGGTCTGGACGGTATCAAGAACAAGATCCACCCGGGCGAAGCCATGGACAAAAACCTGTACGACCTGCCGCCAGAAGAAGCGAAAGAGATCCCACAGGTTGCCGGCTCGCTGGAAGAAGCCCTGCAAGCGCTGGACGCAGACCGTGAGTTCCTGACCGCTGGCGGCGTGTTCACCGATGAAGCAATCGACGCTTACATCGCGCTGCGTACCGAAGAAAACGACCGCGTTCGCATGACGCCGCACCCGGTTGAGTTCGAACTGTACTACAGCGTTTAATTGATTTGTTTTACCCGGCGCATACGCGTCGGGAGTAGTTGCCGTGGAAACTTTAGCCCATCTTCGGATGGGCTTTTTTCTCCACCAACAACCTGATCTCACGCGCTTTTTACCTCTAAAACGCTATACTGCACTAAAATAGTGCAACGACTCCAGGAGACTGCTGAATGGCAACTGGCACGCTGCCCGATGCTGGGCAGATCCTCAATTCTTTGATTAACAGTATTTTGCTGGTCGACGACGAGCTGGCGGTGCATTACGCCAATCCGGCGGCACAGCAGCTGCTCGCCCAAAGCGCCCGTAAACTGTTTGGCACGCCGCTGCCGGAACTGCTGAGCTATTTCTCGCTGAATATTGGTCTGATGCAGGAGAGTTTGCAGGCGGGTCAGGGCTTCACCGATAACGAAGTGACGCTGGTGATTGACGGACGCTCGCATATTTTGTCCCTCACCGCACAGCGCCTGCCAGATGGCATGATTCTGCTGGAAATGGCGCCGATGGATAACCAGCGTCGTCTCAGCCAGGAGCAGCTACAGCATGCTCAGCAGATTGCGGCGCGCGACCTGGTACGCGGGCTGGCTCATGAAATTAAAAACCCGCTGGGCGGCTTACGCGGTGCGGCACAGCTTTTGACCAAAGCGCTGCCTGACCCTGCCCTGGCGGAGTATACCAACGTCATTATCGAGCAGGCGGACCGTCTGCGTAATCTGGTCGATCGCCTGCTCGGGCCGCAGCAGCCGGGGATGCATGTTTCAGAAAGCATTCACAAGGTCGCGGAGCGGGTGGTGAAACTCGTCTCTATGGAGCTGCCGGATAACGTCACGCTGGTGCGTGATTACGACCCAAGCCTGCCGGAGCTGGCGCACGATCCGGACCAGATTGAACAGGTGCTGTTGAACATTGTGCGTAACGCGTTGCAGGCGCTGGGCCCGGAGGGTGGCGAAATTATTCTGCGTACCCGCACCGCGTTCCAGCTGACGCTGCACGGCGTGCGTTATCGTCTGGCGGCACGTATTGATGTGGAAGATAACGGGCCGGGGATCCCGCCGCATCTCCAGGACACCCTGTTCTACCCGATGGTCAGCGGTCGCGAAGGCGGCACCGGGCTGGGGTTATCCATAGCCCGTAATTTGATTGACCAACACTCCGGCAAAATTGAATTTACCAGTTGGCCGGGACATACCGAGTTTTCGGTTTTCCTGCCGATTAAAAAATAAAGGTGACGTTTATGCAACGAGGGATAGTCTGGGTAGTCGATGACGATAGCTCCATCCGTTGGGTGCTTGAACGCGCGCTCACAGGAGCGGGATTAAGCTGCACGACGTTTGAGAGCGGCAGCGAAGTGCTCGACGCACTCACCACCAAAACGCCGGACGTTCTGCTCTCGGATATTCGCATGCCGGGCATGGACGGACTGGCGCTCTTAAAGCAGATCAAACAGCGCCACCCCATGCTTCCGGTCATCATAATGACCGCCCACTCCGACCTGGATGCCGCCGTTAGCGCCTACCAGCAGGGGGCGTTTGATTACCTGCCAAAACCGTTTGATATCGACGAAGCCGTTGCCCTGGTCGAACGCGCCATCAGCCACTATCAGGAGCAACAGCAGCCCCGCCACGCGCCTGATTTCGGGCCTACGACGGACATCATCGGTGAAGCGCCGGCCATGCAGGACGTGTTTCGCATCATCGGGCGTCTGTCGCGCTCGTCTATCAGCGTCTTGATTAACGGTGAATCAGGGACCGGTAAAGAGCTGGTTGCGCACGCCCTGCATCGCCACAGCCCGCGGGCGAAAGCGCCTTTCATCGCCCTGAACATGGCGGCGATCCCCAAAGATTTGATTGAATCTGAGCTGTTCGGCCACGAAAAAGGGGCGTTTACCGGGGCAAATACCATTCGTCAGGGACGCTTTGAACAGGCTGACGGCGGAACGCTATTCCTGGATGAAATCGGCGATATGCCGCTGGATGTTCAGACCCGACTGCTGCGCGTGCTGGCAGATGGCCAGTTTTACCGCGTGGGCGGGTATGCGCCGGTGAAGGTGGACGTGCGTATTATTGCCGCGACGCACCAGAACCTGGAGCTGCGCGTGCAGGAGGGGAAATTCCGTGAGGATTTATTCCATCGTCTGAACGTGATCCGCGTCCACCTCCCGCCGCTGCGCGAGCGTCGGGAAGATATCCCGCGTCTGGCGCGCCATTTCCTGCAAGTGGCGGCCCGCGAGCTGGGCGTGGAAGCCAAGCAGCTTCATCCGGAAACGGATGCCGCCCTCACCCGTCTGGCGTGGCCGGGCAACGTGCGTCAGCTGGAAAACACCTGTCGCTGGCTGACCGTAATGGCCGCCGGACAGGAAGTGTTGATTCAGGATCTCCCCGCCGAGCTGTTTGAAGCCACCGTGCCCGAAAGCACCGCCGGACATGCGCTGCCGGACAGCTGGGCGACGCTGCTGGCGCAGTGGGCAGATCGCGCGCTGCGTTCCGGTCATCAAAATCTGCTCTCCGAAGCGCAGCCTGAGATGGAGCGCACGCTGTTGACTACCGCGCTTCGTCATACCCAGGGCCACAAACAGGAAGCGGCTCGCCTGTTGGGATGGGGTCGAAACACCCTGACGCGCAAGCTGAAAGAGCTGGGAATGGAGTGATCTTACTCCGCTGTGTAAAGGTTACTAATTGAGCGCAAAGTGCCGTTATTTTGCGCTTTACTGTTCCGATGAGTTTTGTATGATCGTGCCCGGAAACAGGGGGGAGCATCATGCTGGAATCATTAGTGACTTTGCTTTCGAGCGGAGCAGCAGAAAGCCACACGCCACAAACTGCCGTTGCGGCGGTATTGTGTGCGGCACTGGTTGGGCTGTTTAGCTAACGAGCTGTCGATGAAAAGCCGGGTGGCGCTTCGCTTACCCGGCCTACATCTCGCACTTAAGTAGGCCGGGTAAGGCAAAGCCGCCACCCGGCATTACAGCTCAAATCACCCGCGAGAACTGCTGTAAACGCGCCTTCTGACGCAGATAGGCATCGAAGCACATGCAGATATTACGAATCAACAGACGTCCTTTCGGCGTGACGACAACCGCACTCTCCGACACATCCACCAGCCCGTCTTTCGCCAGCGGCGCCAGAAGCTTCAGGTCTTCGGCAAAGTAATCGCTGAATTGCAGATCCCATTGCGACTCCACCTCGCGAAATTCGAGACGGAAGTTGCAGATAAGCGCCTTAATCACATCACGACGGATGCAGTCGTCGCGGGTTAGCGCGATGCCGCGCCACAGCGCGTTGCCGGTTTCGTCTATCTGCTGATAGTACAGCTTCAGCTCTTTCTGATTCTGGGCGTAGCAGTCGCCAATCATGCTGATGGCGGAGACGCCCATTCCGAGCAGATCGGTATCGCCCTGGGTGGTGTAGCCCTGGAAGTTACGGTGGAGAACACCTTCGCGCTGGGCAATCGCCAGTTCATCGTCAGGGCGGGCAAAGTGATCCATTCCGATAAACTGATAGCCGGTTTCGGTCAGCGAGGCGATGGTCTCCTGCAAAATGTCCAGCTTCTGCTGGGCGGAAGGCAGATCCGCATCTTTGATTTTGCGCTGAGCGGCGAACAGCGTCGGCAGGTGCGCATAGTTAAAGACGCTCAGACGGTCCGGGTTAAGCTCAGCCACGCGTTTAAGCGTGTAGGCGAAGCTCTCCGGCGTCTGCTTCGGCAGGCCGTAAATCAGGTCTATATTCGTTGAGGTAAAGCCGATTTCACGCGCATGGTTGAGTAAGGCAAAGATAAACGCTTCGTCCTGCTCGCGGTTTACCAGGCGCTGTACTTCTTTGTTGAAGTCCTGTACGCCCATACTCAGGCGGTTGAAACCTTCGGCGCGTAAATGATCCAGCACATCCAGCTCGATTTCACGCGGATCGACCTCGATCGAAATTTCGGCGTCGTCGTTAAAACTAAAATTGCCGCGCAGCAGCGCCATCAGGCGGCTGATCTGCGCTTTATTCAGATAAGTTGGCGTACCACCGCCCCAGTGAAGCTGGCTGACGTGACGCCCTTTAAACAGCGGTGCGCGGTGCAGAATTTCCTGTTCGAGCGCATCGAGGTATTGATCGGCTTTGTGCTGCTGGCGGGTAACGATTTTATTGCAGCCGCAGAAGTAGCAGAGCTTATGGCAGAACGGAATATGGACGTAGAGCGACAGCGGGCGCTCGGGATAGCGCGCCACAGCTTGCTGAAAATCCGCCTCGCCGAAAGCATCAGAAAACTCCAGCGCGGTGGGGTATGAGGTATAACGCGGCCCGGAATAGTTATATTTCTGGATCAGGGCCAAATCCCAGTCGATAGATGGTACAGACATGCTCACTCCTTCCGTTGGTGTCGCGTTCGTATTCGGCGGCCCGTTCTGGTCCCGTTGCGGGACATCATTCGGGTGCGCAGCCACTTCTGTCGCCGCGACAACCGCCGTAGTTTAACGAATAACCACACCAGATAACATATAACCGGAAGGGTTATAAGCAGGACGAGTGTACCTGCCGGGTGCAAATGTTAGTTTCCACCTTTCAGCAGACGCATCATATCTTCCTGCTTTTCGTCTTCCTCTTCGTCTTCTTCATCATCGTAGGACAGACCCAGCTTCTGCATCAGTTCATCAATGCGGTCCAGTTTGGCGTCCACCCAGGACTGCTCTTCAGCGGTCAGGGTTTCACCCTCTTCAAGACGTTCCAGCAGCGCATCCAGGCGCTCATCGTTCTCCAGCATATCCAGCTCAGCCTGCGGTGAAAGCATAGGTTTCTCGCTCTTTGGTTTGTGCTGCTTAGTGACCGGCGTGTCTGTCACGCCCAGTGGAATGGGAGTTTTACTGCCGATACGAGGATCTTTCTGCTGTTTGCCTTTTGCAGAAGCGCCTGCGGCACCGCCACCGTTAGCACGGCTACCCGCAGCATGGCCACGATGTTTTTTATCGCGTTTGCGATCGCGCGCTTCCTGATTCAGTTCTTCGCGCGTTTTGCGGCGTGCTTTTGCAGGGCGTTTCACGCCCGCAGCGGAGGTCGGTTTTTTCATGATGTTTTATCTTTAAGTCGTTTTCTTCAGTATAGAATTGCGGCGAAATCTAGCAGAAAGCAAGCAAAGAAAAAAGGCGACAGAGCAATCTGTCGCCTTTTTTCCTGACTCACAACCCTTAACGGGTCAGACATTCCCTGTTTGCCTGCAACAAACCCTGTTTATCCCTTGGCTACTACCGTCCGTGATACGGTTCCGTTTCCTGTTAAAAACGCCTCCAGGCGCCGGTCGTCCTGACAATCCTGAGTCTTCGCCTCCTGGCGCTCCTGACCCTTATCCTTAAGTCGTTATCCTGTTGGCATCCTCGCCCTGGCACACACTTTACCTTGTTCCCTTAAACTAACAAGCTATGAAAAGGTACAAAACCGGATTTTCAGATAATTACTCATTAATAACTCTCTGAATTTTAATATTTTGAGTTTTTTAGCGCCTGCGATTTCTCTTAAATTTCTCATACGCTCAAGGGCAGATCTCTTACATTCCGTAGGGCTTTCACTTACATGTCAATGACGAAGGGAAAAGCCTTTTGCCCGCATTCAGGTATAATCCCCGCAGATTACGATTTTTGGAGACGACCACGTGACTACCTGGAACTACCAACAGACGCATTTTGTCACCAGTGCGCCCGATATTCGCCACTTGCCCTCAGACACAGGGATTGAAGTGGCATTTGCTGGCCGCTCCAATGCGGGAAAATCCAGTGCCCTGAATACGCTCACCAATCAGAAAAACCTGGCGCGTACCTCGAAAACACCTGGCCGTACTCAGCTGATTAACCTGTTTGAAGTGGCTGAAGGCAAACGCCTGGTCGATTTACCGGGCTACGGTTACGCGCAGGTACCGGAAGAGATGAAGATCAAATGGCAGCGTGCGCTGGGCGAATACCTGGAAAAACGCATGTGTCTGAAAGGTCTGGTGGTGCTAATGGATATTCGTCATCCGCTAAAAGATCTCGACCAGCAGATGATTGACTGGGCGGTGGCAAGCGATATTGCGGTGCTGGTGCTGCTGACAAAAGCGGATAAGCTGGCAAGCGGCGCGCGCAAGGCGCAGGTGAACAAGGTTCGTGAAGCGGTGCTGGCATTCAACGGTGATGTACAGGTTGAACCGTTCTCCTCGCTGAAAAAGCAGGGCGTGGATAAACTGCGACAGAAGCTCGACAGCTGGTTTAACGATCTGGAACCGGCGACTGAAGCGGAAGCAGAGTAACAACAGGCGCGGCGATGACCGCGCTTTTTTTCGCCTGAAACTTTCTTTGCCGCAATAAAAAACGCCCCAGTCATTACTGACTGGGGCGGCTAAAATATTCAGCCAAATCCGATTACGTGAAGTAAAAGGTCTGAAAGATAGAACATCTTACCTCTGTACCCTACGTCGTTAACTCTACTCTTTTTTTATCGCTGGACAAAGCACTTTTTGTAGTTTTTTTTCATTCTTTACATAGGGAATTCTAATGATCGTCACAAAACGCGCGTACTTATGTTGCTTACTTACATAAAACGCGCGTTATTCCGATAACCCTTAGTGAGCCTGATCCCAGTTTTCGCCGCTACCCACTTCCACCAGCAATGGTACGTCCAGCTTCATGCTGTTTTCCATCAGTTCATGGATCTTCTTAGAGACCGTCTCCAGATCGTCTTTATGAACTTCAAAGACCAGTTCATCGTGTACCTGCATGATCATTTTCACACGCGGTTTCTCTTTTTCGAGCCAGGCATCGACGGCAATCATTGCGCGTTTAATGATGTCCGCCGCAGTGCCCTGCATAGGGGCGTTGATCGCAGCACGTTCAGCACCAGCCCGGCGCGCGGCGTTGCTGGATTTGATATCCGGAAGGTAGAGACGACGGCCATCCAGCGTTTCAACGTAGCCTTTCTCTTTCGCCTGTGCGCGGGTACGTTCCATATATTCCAGCACGCCCGGATACCGCTCGAAGTAGAGATCCATATACTTCTGCGACTCTTTACGCGGGATATTGAGCTGGCGTGAAAGACCAAAGGCACTCATGCCGTAAATCAGACCGAAGTTGATCGCTTTTGCACTACGACGCTGCTCGTTTGTCACGCTCTCCAGCGGCAGCCCAAACACTTCGGCAGCGGTTGCCCGGTGGATGTCCTTCCCTTCGGCAAAGGCCGTCAGCAGGCCTTTGTCGCGTGACAGGTGCGCCATAATACGCAGTTCGATTTGCGAGTAGTCCGCGGAGACAATCAGATAATCCTCTGGCGCAATGAAAGCCTGGCGAATACGGCGGCCCTCTTCATTACGCACCGGAATGTTCTGAAGGTTAGGATCGGTTGACGAAAGTCGCCCGGTCGCCGCCACAGCCTGGTGATAGGAGGTGTGCACGCGGCCCGTTTTCGGGTTGATCATCAACGGCAGTTTGTCGGTATAGGTCGATTTCAGCTTAGCCAGACCACGGTATTGCAGAATAACTTTTGGCAGCGGATAGTCCAGCGCCAGCTCTTCCAGCACCTCTTCAGACGTTGAAGGGGCGCCACCCGGGGTTTTCTTCAGCGGCTTGATACCCTGTTTTTCAAACAGGATGGTTTGCAGCTGTTTCGGTGAAGACAGGTTAAATGCCTCGCCAGCAAGCTCATGCGCTTTCTGTTCAAGCTCGGTCAGGCGCTGCGCCAGCTCACCAGAGTGGTTATGCAGCACCGTTGGGTCGATTTTAACGCCATTGCGCTCAATGCGGGACAGCACAGGCACCAGCGGCATCTCAATGTTCTGGAACACATTCAGCGGCCCTTCGTGCTTCTGCAATTTCGGCCACATTTTGAGATGCAGCTGTAGCGTGACGTCAGCGTCTTCCGCGGCGTAGCGGCCTGCTTCTTCCAGCGCGATCTGGTTAAAGGTCAGCTGATTTTTGCCCTTACCGGCAATTTCTTCAAAGGTGATGGTTTTGTGTTTCAGCCAACGATCGGATAAGGAATCCATATCATGGCGGCCCGCCACGCTGTCCAGAATGTAAGATTCCAGCATGGTGTCAAAAGCGATACCACGCAGCTCAATGCCGTAGTTTTGCAGAATACCGCGGTCGTACTTCAGGTTTTGCCCGACCTTCAGCGCTTTCTCGTCTTCCAGAATCGGCTTCAGCAGTTCTAAGGCGCGCTCGCGGGAGATTTGCTCCGGCGCATCCAGATAGTCGTGAGCCACCGGAACATAGGCTGCAATACCCGGCTCCGTTGCGAATGACAGGCCCACCATATTGGCCGTAATGTTATCGAGGCTGTCCGTTTCGGTATCGAAAGCAAATACTGGCGCTTTTTTCAGCTTTTCAATCCAGGCGATGAGCCGTGACTCTTCAAGGATGGTTTCATAGTTGTCGAAGGAGAGCGCTACCGCCTCTTCTTCTGCCTGCTCTTCGGCATTGACAACGATGGTCTCTTTCGGCTTCGCCGCAGGTTTAGCCCCTTTCGCCTGAAGCCATTTCCCGGCTTCAACATCCGCGGTCCAGCGTTTAAATTCGTATTTTCTGAACAGGCCAAGCAGTTCGTCGGCGGCGGGTTCCTGCACTTCCAGCTGCTCGCAGGTAAGCTCCAGCTCTACGTCAGTTTTGATGGTGGCCAACTGATAGGAGAGATAAGCCACCTCTTTGTTATCGGCGAGCTTTCCGGCCATGGTTTTTGCGCCACGGAAGGTAAGACCGGCAATTTTGTCGGGTTCTGCATACAGCGTATCCAGCCCGCCCAGCCCTTGCAGCAGCGCCTGAGCTGTTTTTTCGCCTACGCCCGGTACGCCAGGAATGTTATCCGAGGAATCGCCCATCAGGGCGAGGAAATCAATAATGAGCTCTGGCGGCACGCCATATTTGGCGACCACTTCTTCCGGGCCAAGAATGGTGTTTGTCATGGTGTTGATCAGCGTGATCCCGGGCGTTACCAGCTGCGCCATGTCTTTATCACCGGTACTGATCAGAACCGGGCGGCCTGCTTTTTCCGCTTCGCGCGCCAGGGTACCAATTACGTCATCAGCTTCAACGCCTGAGACCGCCAGCAGTGGCAGCCCCATCGCTTTCACCATAGCGTGCAACGGTTCAATTTGCGCACGCAGATCGTCAGGCATAGGGGGACGGTGAGATTTGTAATGCTCAAATAATTCATCGCGGAAGGTTTTACCCTTCGCATCAAACACCACGGCCGCATGGGTTGGGTGGTATTGCAGAATCAGGCTGCGAAGCATATTCAGCACGCCGTACATTGCGCCGGTAGGTTCCCCTGCGCTGTTGGTCAGAGGAGGAAACGCATGATACGCCCGATACAGGTAAGAAGAGCCATCGACGAGTATAAGTGGGTTTTCTGGGATCTGAACCATAATGTCCGTGCCTTTTATGAATTTATGGGTAAAGGATGCCACAGAAGGATGAAAACATCAGGTTTTAGCGCTTTATACAGAAAAAGATTTTGCGATCGGGAAGATCGCTCGCAAAACAAAACTGTGGATAAGTTTGTGCATATTTTTAATACAGGTGAATAACAGCTTTATAAAAGTGATACTGAAAACTTATTTATATAATAAAATCAAAGCATTGCTATAAGATCACTTAAGATCGAGCTTCACTGATGTTTATTTAGTCTATGTGGATATAAGACTTAAGCACTCTGTCTATATGCAAAAATTCGCTGCCTGGCAGGAAAAGCCGCAGCCTCCTGGTGTGAAACCGCCCTGGTCTGAGCGAATTTCTGATAAGATCGGCGCCCAGCACCGGATAGCCGGCTGCTCAATTACAGCTAACTATCTGAATAAATTCATTATGTCGAGAATACTCGCAGCGATAACATTATGGTTAAGCGTCATTTTAACTATTCTGGTTACCATCGCCTGTTCTGTGCCAATCATCGTTGCCGGAATAATTAAACTTCTGCTGCCTGTCCCTCCGGTATGGCGCGCGGTGTCTGCTTTTTGTAATTTTATGATGTACTGCTGGTGTGAAGGGCTGGCGATCCTGCTGCATCTGAACCCCTGGCTGAAGTGGGATGTTCAGGGGCTGGAGAAGCTGAACAAAAAGAACTGGTATCTGCTGATCTGCAATCACCACAGCTGGGCCGACATCGTTGTATTGTGCGTACTGTTTCGCAAACACATTCCGATGAACAAATACTTTCTGAAACAGCAGCTGGCCTGGGTGCCTTTCATTGGACTGGCCTGCTGGGCGCTGGATATGCCGTTTATGAAACGCTATTCACGCAGCTATTTAATTCGTCATCCGGAACGCCGCGGTAAGGACGTGGAAACCACGCGCCGTTCTTGCGAGAAGTTTCGCGCGCATCCCACCACCATTGTTAACTTCGTCGAAGGATCACGCTTTACCGAAGAGAAGCGCCAGCAGACTCGTTCTCCTTATCAGAACCTGTTGCCGCCAAAGGCTGCGGGCATCGCAATGGCGCTCAACGTGCTGGGTGAGCAGTTCGATAAATTGTTGAACGTAACGCTCTGCTATCCGGAAAATGACAGGACGCCGTTCTGCGATATGCTCAGCGGCAGGCTGACGCGTATCGTTGTCCGCGTTGAGCTGATGCCCGTCAGCACTGAACTGCACGGGGATTATGTCAACGATAAAAACTTCAAACGTCGTTTCCAGCTTTGGCTTAATACACTCTGGAAAGAGAAAGACGAGCAGATAGCTAAGATTAAATCTTCATACAAAAACGCCGGTCAGTGACCGGCGGTTTTCTTTATGTTTGTTACTTTTTCTCAACCAGGTATTTCACGGTATCAGCGTACTGTTGTACGAAGATATCCATGCTGGTCGTGTCCATACCACGCATATTCACCTGGTATTTGCCGTTAACATACATCGCCGGCACGCCCTGCAACTGGAAGTCAGCGGCAGCTTTTTCCTGCTGTGCCACGAGAGATTTCACCACGAAACTGTTCCAGGCAGCGTCGTAGTCTTCACCTTTAACACCGGCATCCACGAACACTTTACGGATATCTGCCGTAGTTTGTACGGTCTGGGTTTTCTGTACGGCTTCAAACATAGGCGCGGTGATCTTATCTTCCACACCCAGCGCAATCGCGACCGCCCATGCCTGAGTCAGATCTTTACCCAGTGGGCCAAGGAACTCAACGTGGTATTTCGTCATTTTGGTGCCTTCCGGCAGCTTTTTCTTCACGTTGTCAGAAACATGAAGTACCTGCTCAAACTCATAGCAGTGCGGGCAGTAGAAGGAGAAGAACTCCAGCACCTGAGGCTCGCCAGCAACAGGCTTGTCCAGCGTAATGTACTGCTTGCCGTCGGTAAACTGTGCAGCAGTTGCGCTAAATGCCAGAATCATACCAGCCAGCGCCAGCCAAATTTTTTTCATGATCAACTCTCTCCTGGGTGTGTCCAATTAATACATCGGCGTTAATTGCAAAGGGGGTTCCTGTAGAACCTTAACCTGCGCGGTAAATGTGGATATCTGGTTGCGCCAGTAATCCTCCCCGGTAAGCCAGGGGAAATTTCGGGGAAAAGCCGGGTCTTCCCAACGCCTGATTAACCACGCGAGATAATAAACAAATCGCATCGCACGTAAAGGTTCTATCAAGGCAATTTCGTCTGAATTAAAGGGGCTAAATTCTTCATAAGCTTCAATTATGGTCTCAAGCTGCATGCGCTGCTCGGCTTTATCACCGTTGAGCAGCATCCACAGATCCTGCACCGCGGGTCCCATACGTGCGTCATCAAGATCGACAAATAGTGGGCCATCGCGCCAGAGAATATTCCCGGCGTGGCAGTCACCGTGCAGGCGCAGAGTAGTAATATCATCCCGCCAGCAGGCTTTTACAGCATCAATAAGCTTATCGGTCGCCGTGAGGAAATTATCCTTTAGCGCATTCGGGATCAGCGCCGATGTTTCGAATACCTGTCGCGGCTCAACAAGATATTCCTGAACACCAATCGTCGGACGGGCAACAAACGGTTTTTTACGTCCCGTCTGATGAATGCGCCCCAGATAGCGGGCAACCCATTCCATCTGATCGATATTATCTGCCTCAAACTGTCTTCCGCCCAGGCTCGGAAATACCGCGTAGTAAAAGCCCTGATGGGTCAGCAGCGTTTGGTTATTGAATTTAATGGGTGCCGCAACGGGAACATCGTCATCCAGCAGATCGTGGGCAAACTGATGCTCTTCCTGAATTTGTTCTGCGGACCAGCGCTGTGGACGGTAAAACTTTACGACAAAGCGCTGGCGCTCTTCGTCCTGAAATTGGTAGACACGGTTTTCGTAGCTGTTTAAAGGGGTTAACCCGGAATCCACCCGAATACCCTGTTCGAACAGCGCATCCATAATGGTATCCGGGTGTAGTGTCTGGAAAGTAAAAGCCTGGTCGTTCATCCGATCATCCGGAAATTATACGAATGATTCAGGATATCATCTTGTGGCGATTTCGGTGGCTCCGCTTACAAGCTTTTACTCTTTAATTACGCCTCGGGCACGCAGTAATGCGGTTTTAAAATCCTCTTCATAATCTTTCTGAATGCCAGGAATAACAGCATCTTTAGCCGAGTCACGCATTTTCAGGTGATAGATCAGGATGTCGTCAGAAAGGTCTGCCAGTTCACCATCAAAACCTGACTCTTTCGCCAGTTTCTGTAAAAATTGCATCAGATTCAGCTCTGGCTCTTTTTGCCAGGCCGGCTGGAGAAGCTCAATGACTTCATTAAGACGTTTACATTTCATGGTAGTGCTCCTTTCATTTAGAGAGACACGTTAGCAGGGTCAATCCCACAATAAAAGAGGCGATATTCGTGAATCAATGCCAGGAAATCATCGGAGTTGTTCTGGCCGGGGGCAGGGCAACGCGAATGGGCGGAAAGGATAAGGGGCTTCAGCTCCTGAACAACACACCATTATGGCAGCATGTTGCTGATACGCTTGCAGATCAGGTGTCCTCGATGGCGATCAGCGCTAACCGACATGTTGATATTTATCAGCGCAGCGGGTATCCGGTTTATCAGGATAACCTGGTGGACTACCCCGGTCCGCTGGCGGGAATGCTTTCCGTTATGCAGCAGTCGCATGGAGAGTGGTTTCTCTTTTGTTCATGTGATACGCCCTTCATCCCGTCCTGCCTGGTTGAACGTCTGGTGCAGCGGCGCGGTGGTGCTCCCGTCGTCTGGGTACACGACGGTGAACGCGACCATCCAACGATCGCATTGATTAATCGCTCGTTAATATCCGCGCTGGAAGATTACCTGGCCGAAGGAGAGCGACGCGTTATGGTATTTATGCGTCAGTCCGGAGGGCATTCCGTTGATTTCAGCGACATGAAATCGGCGTTTGTGAATGTAAACACGACGGAAGATTTGCAGATAATGCAGGAGAAGAAATGATACCCGTATTAGCGATCTCTGCCTGGAGTGGCACCGGGAAGACTACGCTGCTAAAAAAACTAATACCTGCACTTTGCGCCAAAGGCATTCGTCCCGGATTGATTAAGCATACGCACCATAATATGGATGTCGATAAGCCCGGGAAAGATAGCTATGAGCTGCGTAAGGCTGGCGCTGCACAAACGATGGTGGCGAGTAACCAGCGCTGGGCGTTAATGACAGAAACACCGGATGAAGCACCGCTGGATCTCGCTTATCTTGTCAGCCGGATGGATCACTCCACGCTGGATGTGGTGTTGGTTGAGGGGTTTAAGCATGAGGCCGTGCCCAAGATCTTGCTGTTCAGAAACGACGCCGGGCATGATGTTAGCGAACTAATGCTGGATGAGCATGTGATTGCCGTGGCCAGTGACGTTGCGTTGTCGCTGGAAGTACCGGTTCTGGATTTGAATAATGTGGAGGGGATTGCAGCGTTTATTTTGGCGTGGTGTGCAGTCTGAGATCTGCCGGGTGACGGCTTCGCCTTGCCCGGCCTGCCGTTTTTCAACAAACAAACGCAAAAAGGCCATCCTTCCGGATGGCCTCTTCACTTGTTTGATGCCTGGCAGTTCCCTACTCTCACATGGGGAGACCCCACACTACCAT
>NZ_JBMKGW010000031.1:0-13840 GCF_049237125.1 Enterobacter cloacae complex sp. GYL001
TTTAATTTAAAAGGATCTAGGTGAAGATCCTTTTTGATAATCTCATGACCAAAATCCCTTAACGTGAGTTTTCGTTCCACTGAGCGTCAGACCCCGTATAGTGTTTTGCAGTTTAGAGGAGATATCGCGATGCATACGCGGAAGGCAATAACGGAGGCGCTTCAAAAACTCGGAGTCCAAACCGGTGACCTCTTGATGGTGCATGCCTCACTTAAAGCGATTGGTCCGGTCGAAGGAGGAGCGGAGACGGTCGTTGCCGCGTTACGCTCCGCGGTTGGGCCGACTGGCACTGTGATGGGATACGCGTCGTGGGACCGATCACCCTACGAGGAGACTCTGAATGGCGCTCGGCTGGATGACGAAGCCCGCCGTACCTGGCTGCCGTTCGATCCCGCAACAGCCGGGACTTACCGTGGGTTCGGCCTGCTGAATCAATTTCTGGTTCAAGCCCCCGGCGCGCGGCGCAGCGCGCACCCCGATGCATCGATGGTCGCGGTTGGTCCGCTGGCTGAAACGCTGACGGAGCCTCACGAACTCGGTCACGCCTTGGGGGAAGGATCGCCCGTCGAGCGGTTCGTTCGCCTTGGCGGGAAGGCCCTGCTGTTGGGTGCGCCGCTAAACTCCGTTACCGCATTGCACTACGCCGAGGCGGTTGCCGATATCCCCAACAAACGGTGGGTGACGTATGAGATGCCGATGCTTGGAAGAGACGGTGAAGTCGCCTGGAAAACGGCATCGGATTACGATTCAAACGGCATTCTCGATTGCTTTGCTATCGAAGGAAAGCCGGATGCGGTTGAAACTATAGCAAATGCTTACGTGAAGCTCGGTCGCCATCGAGAAGGTGTCGTGGGCTTTGCTCAGTGCTACCTGTTCGACGCGCAGGACATCGTGACGTTCGGCGTCACCTATCTTGAGAAGCATTTCGGAACCACTCCGATCGTGCCTCCGCACGAGGCCGTCGAGCGCTCTTGCGAGCCTTCAGGTTAGAGGCCGTCGACAATGATAATCTGGATCAACGGACCTTTCGGCGCCGGAAAGACGACGCTCGCTAAGCGGCTGCGCGATCGGCGTTCCAAATCGCTGATCTTTGACCCCGAGGAAATCGGGTTCGTGGTGAAAGAAACGGTCCCCATGCCAGCGAGCGGAGACTATCAGGATCTCCCCTTGTGGAGGGGACTTACGATCGCGGCGGTCAGGGAGATTCGAAGGAATTACTCGCAGGACATCATCATCCCAATGACGCTCGTGCACCCGGACTATCTGACTGAGATACTCGACGGGGTAAGGCGGATCGACGATCAGCTGCTGCACATCTTTCTGACGCTCAACGAGGACCTATTGCGTCACCGGATCGCGAACCAGACCATGCATCCTGACCCGAATCGAAATGCGGAGATTCGAGAGTGGCGATTAGCGAATGTCGCCCGATGCTTGGCCGCAAGGGAACGGCTTCCATGCACAACCCGTGTTCTCGATAGTGGTGCACACACCAGCGATGAACTCGCAGCGATGGTGCTCGACGGAATCGATGGGCGCACCTGATCGCCTTCGACGCCTGCGCAAAGCGTAGCGCGAGGGTGGCGGGCTCACGACCAAACGCCCAGAGGTCGATCATCGCAGGGATGTTTGGCTTTGTGGTGCGGACGACGGGACTCGAACCCGTACTCTCACAGAGAAGCAGATTTTCGTACCACCTCGACTTTCGCCGCCGTCTGATGACGTTCGTGGTCTGGACTGTCCCTTCGCCATTGCCCGAAGGCTTTAGGCGCCGCCCGTCCAGTCTCTACACCTTCCCCCGAAGGGGCTTGGCTCGGGATTGGCTTAGGGTATTGCCCGTTAGCGTTCCCCGACTTTGAGCGGTTCTACTCCGCGGATTTCCCCGCGGGCACTCCAATTTTAAAGTCTGCTGCGTCTACCGATTTCGCCACGTCCGCCTTTTTTCGCCGTTCCTAGCGCTCGTGCGATGCACCTATGTTGCACCTAGCGCCGAATCGTTCTTCGTCATCCTGAAAAACCACGTCTCCTAAAGCCTTGCATAGCTTATCTTTTCTCCACCACGAACTTTTTTGTGGGATGGTAGAAAAAAAGACTTTTTAAGTCCGCTGGCTTGCCAGGCCTTGTTAGCTTGTACGGTCATGGTTATCGGGTAAAGAATATTGACGGCATCGCTGGTGTCGGTGGCTGAAAAGCCGGCTCCCATCAGGGCAATAGCCATTTCAGATGCAGGCGTACAGGGCAATGGTCAACAGCTACAGCCTGTCTGACGATTCCGGCGTCATGGCTGCGGCGGCTATCACGCATTTTTTGTTCGGTCAGGCGGTGTTTTCGTACCTCAATGGTTGGAGCGTGTTGATCGGACCTGGTACAGGTTTGGACAGCACGGGCTGCAAATACGCAAGGGATTTAATGGGCCTGGTGGCGTTCACGGCTTTTATCGTGACGTTTCTGTTCAGGGGCTACTCATAATCTCGTGGCTCGGCGGTTCCCGGCACACCATGACAGTAAGGAAGGACCCTGTGTCTCAACTCTCCCAGCTTCGAAGCCCCGCCGCCGTGCAGGCTGCCATCGATGAGTTCGTGCAACTGGGCCGCACGAAATTCCTGGCGCGCCACGGCTACGGCAAGTCCCGCGACTTCCTGGTACGTGATCCGAAGACCGGCACCGATTGCGATTCCAAGGCCATCGCCGGTGTGGCCTTCGGCAAGCAATTTCCCGAGCAGGGCCCGCTCACTGCTGACAGCTTCTCCGGTGGCGAGACGACCGTCGTTCCGGCGCTGACGCGGCTCGGGTTTCGCATCATTCGCATCGGCGAAGACTGGTCCGAAGAAGAGGTCCTGGCCACGGTCGAAGACTATTTCGACATGCTGCGTGCCGAGGCGGCTGGGGAGCCGTACCACAAGTCCGAGCACAACCAGGCACTGCGCCAACTGCTGAACGGTCGCAGCAAGTCTTCAGTCGAGCTCAAGCACCAGAACATTAGCGCCGTACTCGATGCCCTGGGCCTGCCCTATATCAACGGCTACAAGCCACGCGGCAACAGCCAACTGCTGCTGCGTAAATCCGTACACGCCTACGTTCTGGAACATCAGCAGACGGTCGGCGCTCTTGTCGATGCCCTGGAGGAGGTAAAACTTCCGGGTGACAAAACCTACCGAGCGGCTTTGGTAGAACCACCCGCCCGTGAAGTGCTTGTGCGTACCCCGGCATCTCTACGGCAACGCCTACCGCGAAAGTTCGATTATGCCGCTCGCGATGAAGCCAACCGCAAGCTGGGCCGGGCAGGGGAGCAGTGGGTGATTGGCTACGAACAGCAACGCCTGACCGAGCTCGGCCACCCAGAGCTTTTTCAGCGGCTGGATTGGGTGTCCGACACCCAGGGAGACGGTGCGGGGTTCGACATCCTGTCGTTCGAAGAGGACGCCCATGAGCGCTTCATCGAGGTGAAAACCACCAATGGCGGGGTAGGCTCGTCTTTCTTGGTCAGCCACAACGAACTCGAATTCTCCAAGGAGGCGGGCGATCAATTCCATCTGTATCGCGTGTTCCAGTTTCGGGACGGTCCGCGCCTGTTCACGCTACCCGGCGACCTCAGCCAACATGTGCATCTCAAGCCGACGGACTACCGGGCGAGTTTCCGGAGTTTGGTGGGGTAAAGGCAGGGTTCTGTTGAGCCGAATGGCTGTGTGCGGCCGATTCTGTTGAAAAAGTAGCGGCCTCCCCATGCCGTTGGCAAAATTGCTTTGTCAGCGAGCGTGGGGGCGAACAGCATGATGGGACAGTTACCGGGAGGACAGCAGCGCCTGTTCTACTCGTTCAATCTGGAAGATCACGTCCCGGCCCAACATCTCCTGCGCAGCATCGACCAGTGCTTGGATCTCAGTGATCTACGTGCCTACCTGGCAGATTTCTATAGCCCCATCGGGCGTCCCTCGATTGACCCGGAGTTGATGGTGCGCATGCTGGTCGTCGGCTACTGCTATGGCATTCGTTCCGAGCGGCGATTGTGCGAAGAGGTGCACCTGAACCTGGCCTATCGCTGGTTCTGCCGGTTGGGTCTGGAAGACGAAGTCCCCAATCACTCGACCTTCTCGAAGAATCGCCATGGGCGTTTTCGTGACAGCGATCTATTCCGCTGGTTATTCAATGAGGTGCTGCGGCGCTGCATGGCAGCCGGCCTAGTCAAGGGTGAAGGTTTCGCCGTCGACGCCAGCATCATTAAGGCGGATGCCAGCCGGCAACGTGGGGTGGCGGGAGATGAGGTCGATTGGAACGATCCAAAGCTCAGCAGCCGCGCAGTGCGCGAGTACCTCGAAGCCCTTGATGAAGAGGCGCTGGCTGAGGCTCTTCCCAAGAAAATTTCGCTCACTGATCCTCAGTCCCGTTGGACAGCAGCGCCAGGTGGCCCGGCCTTTTTTGCCTACTCCACGAATTACCTGATCGACACTGAGCACGGTGTGATCATGGACGTGGAAGCTACCCCGGCGCACCGTACCGCCGAAGTCGATTCGACTAGGACGATGGTCGAGCGTGTCGAGGCGCAGTTCGATCTCACACCGGAACGCCTTATCGGCGATACCGCTTATGGCACCGCCCCGATGCTGGCCTGGATGGTCGAAGAAAAGGACATCGAACCGCATGTGCCGGTGTGGGACAAGACCGAGCGCAAGGACGACAGCCTCTCCAGTAACGACTTTCACTGGAGTCAGGACGCCAATGAATATCGCTGCCCAGCCGGCAAACCGCTACGCAGTGAATGGCGCGCCTTCACCCAGCAAAGGTCGCGGGTAACTAAGGCCAAAACCGTCATTTACCGCTCCAGCCAAACCGACTGCGCCACCTGCCCGTTGAAAGCGAAATGCTGCCCCAACACGCCGAATCGGAAGATCGTCCGCAGCATCCATGAGGCTGCCCGCGACGTGGCTCGACGCATCGCCAAGACACCGGAGTACCTCGTCTCTCGCTGCGAACGAAAGAAGGTGGAGATGCTTTTCGCCCACCTCAAACGGATCATGAAACTCGACCGTTTACGACTGCGTGGCCTAACGGGTGCCACTGACGAATTCACCTTGGCTGCGATGGTGCAGAACCTGCGCCGCATGGCCAAGCTTTTGCCTCAAGGGCCACCGCTGACGGGATAGGTATGCCTGCTACGAGCAGAAACCCTCAAATTAACCCTTAAACCTGAGCAAGGACGCTCAGTGAAACGCCGGAAGGCAACTTGAAGTGGCTTGCAGCCACTTCGACAGCAGGCACACCTGATCGGCAGGCTGCCGCTAAAGCTACTTTTTCAACAGAATCGGCCGATTTGTGCCGGTCGTCAAGGACCGCTTCGGATCACTCTCAACCGGATCGCGGGCCAGCTGATTTGCTAAAACCCGCGCCAAACTCAACGAAGGATTTCGCATGATCCGTTTTTTTTGGCGATCACGCTCGGCCTGATGGTTGGCTGCTCGTCGAGTTCAAGTTCGATCTGATCAGTGAGCGGTAGCGCAAGTGGATCGCCTCAGCCAAGCAGCGTTGTTGCCGGCGGCCGGAAGAAAGCCTTGAACTAGTAGCGGAAAGGATGAAACTTTATTTTTACGATTCTCAGCATTTTCCAAGGTTGAGCGAAAATTAGGATGATACTTTAATGATTCCGGCCTCCATCCCCACAAAACGCTTGCAGATGGCAGAATTGAAATAAGTCATTGTTTTAAATGGATTTTTGCAGGAATTGCTACGTTGCAGGGTCCTGTAGTTAGGATGACACTTTATTTTCCTCCCACAGGCCTCGTGATACGCCTATTTTTATAGGTTAATGTCATGATAATAATGGTTTCTTAGACGTCAGGTGGCACTTTTCGGGGAAATGTGCGCGGAACCCCTATTTGTTTATTTTTCTAAATACATTCAAATATGTATCCGCTCATGAGACAATAACCCTGGTAAATGCTTCAATAATATTGAAAAAGGAAGAGTATGAGTATTCAACATTTTCGTGTCGCCCTTATTCCCTTTTTTGCGGCATTTTGCCTTCCTGTTTTTGCTCACCCAGAAACGCTGGTGAAAGTAAAAGATGCTGAAGATCAGTTGGGTGCACGAGTGGGTTACATCGAACTGGATCTCAACAGCGGTAAGATCCTTGAGAGTTTTCGCCCCGAAGAACGTTTTCCAATGATGAGCACTTTTAAAGTTCTGCTATGTGGTGCGGTATTATCCCGTGTTGACGCCGGGCAAGAGCAACTCGGTCGCCGCATACACTATTCTCAGAATGACTTGGTTGAGTACTCACCAGTCACAGAAAAGCATCTTACGGATGGCATGACAGTAAGAGAATTATGCAGTGCTGCCATAACCATGAGTGATAACACTGCTGCCAACTTACTTCTGACAACGATCGGAGGACCGAAGGAGCTAACCGCTTTTTTGCACAACATGGGGGATCATGTAACTCGCCTTGATCGTTGGGAACCGGAGCTGAATGAAGCCATACCAAACGACGAGCGTGACACCACGATGCCTGCAGCAATGGCAACAACGTTGCGCAAACTATTAACTGGCGAACTACTTACTCTAGCTTCCCGGCAACAATTAATAGACTGGATGGAGGCGGATAAAGTTGCAGGACCACTTCTGCGCTCGGCCCTTCCGGCTGGCTGGTTTATTGCTGATAAATCTGGAGCCGGTGAGCGTGGGTCTCGCGGTATCATTGCAGCACTGGGGCCAGATGGTAAGCCCTCCCGTATCGTAGTTATCTACACGACGGGGAGTCAGGCAACTATGGATGAACGAAATAGACAGATCGCTGAGATAGGTGCCTCACTGATTAAGCATTGGTAACTGTCAGACCAAGTTTACTCATATATACTTTAGATTGATTTAAAACTTCATTTTTAATTTAAAAGGATCTAGGTGAAGATCCTTTTTGATAATCTCATGACCAAAATCCCTTAACGTGAGTTTTCGTTCCACTGAGCGTCAGACCCCTTCTTCTTTGACGGGACCGGATGACAAATGAACTAGAACCGGTACTTTTTTACGTGTTCTATCCAGAACAATACAATTTGATTTATCCGTATCAACGCTTCCCTGAAGAGTATTCAAAGAGCAATTATCATATCCCTCAACCGGAACTGCATTACCTTGGATATCAATTTTGAATCCTCCAGCTATTACAATTTCGGGTGCATTATCATTTAAAGTCTCGTCATAGGCAGCATCAACTACATCGCAAGCAGTAAGAGTAAGTGACGATGCCACAGCAAGACACAATAAAGAAAATCTGTTTTTGAGCATATTTGAGACCTTTTATAAAAATAAAATAACAGGAGAATTGTATCATTAACAGTCTAGTTCTAACGACTACCACTTTTAAGTATGTATTGAGCCAGTTTTATATTCAGGCACACCATATTGCACTCTAGGGAAGGTGCGAATAAGCAGGTCATTTCTTCCCAAGCTGACTCGCTGATTAAAATTTCGCGGATCTGGGCCGATTTTTTTCCCGCAAACACATCGAATCAGCCTATTTAGGCTATTTTTTCCACCATTTCTGGCGTTATTTCCGGTTTTTACTGAGATCTCTCCCACTGACGTATCATTTGGTCCACCCGAAACAGGTTGGCCAGGGTGAATAACATCGCCAGTTGGTTATCGTTTTTCAGCAGCCCCTTGTATCTGGCTTTCACGAAGCCGAACTGCCGCTTGATGATGCGAAACGGGTGCTCCACCCTGGCACGGATGCTGGCTTTCATGTATTCGATGTTGATGGCCGTTTTGTTCTTGCGCGGATGCTGCTTCAAGGTTTTTACCCTGCCGGGACGCTCGGCGATCAGCCAGTCCACATCCACCTCGGCCAGCTCCTCGCGCTGTGGCGCTCCTTGGTAGCCGGCATCGGCTGAGACAAATTGCTCCTCTCCATGAAGCAGATTACCCAGCTGATTGAGGTCATGCTCGTTGGCCGCGGTGGTGACCAGGCTGTGGGTCAGGCCACTCTTGGCATCGACACCAATGTGGGCCTTCATGCCAAAGTGCCACTGATTGCCTTTCTTGGTCTGATGCATCTCCGGATCGCGTTGCTGCTCTTTGTTCTTGGTAGAGCTGGGTGCCTCAATGATGGTGGCATCCACCAAAGTGCCTTGGGTCATCATGACGCCTGCTTCGGCCAGCCAGC
This sequence comes from Enterobacter cloacae complex sp. GYL001, assembly GCF_049237125.1. Taxonomy (NCBI): domain Bacteria; kingdom Pseudomonadati; phylum Pseudomonadota; class Gammaproteobacteria; order Enterobacterales; family Enterobacteriaceae; genus Enterobacter; species Enterobacter cloacae complex sp. GYL001. The sequence continues at coordinate 8,156 of NZ_JBMKGW010000031.1, forward strand.
GATTGATGGTCTTGAACAATTGACGGGCCAGTTGATGCTGCTCGAGCAGGTGGCGGAAATTCATGATGGTGGTGCGATCCGGCAGGGCGCTATCCAGGGATAATCGGGCAAACAGGCGCATGGAGGCGATTTCGTACAGGGCATCTTCCATGGCACCGTCGCTCAGGTTGTACCAATGCTGCATGCAGTGAATACGCAGCATGGTCTCCAGCGGATAGGGCCGTCGGCCATTGCCCGCCTTGGGATAAAACGGCTCGATGACAGCGGTCATATTCTGCCATGGCAGAATCTGCTCCATGCGGGAGAGGAAAATCTCTTTTCGGGTCTGACGGCGCTTAGTGCTGAATTCACTATCGGCGAAGGTGAGTTGATGGCTCATGATGTCCCTCTGGGATGCGCTCCGGATGAATATGATGATCTCATATCAGGAACTTGTTCGCACCTTCCCTAGCTCTTTCATCATCCTAGAAGAACTCTTAATTAAGTATTCTTCAAGTGGGCCAGCATATGCCCCTGATGTCACGATCGTTAGTTGCGTAAGAGGATGAGTCAAACTCTCAATGCCCTTCAGGATGTCATTCTGGACAGCAGCAATATAAACAGGCGAAGCCGCAATCAAATATTCATCATTCGGACTGGACTGCATTAACTGGCTTATAGTTGCGCAACGGTTATGCTTTCCTAGTGATTTTGTGATGGCTTTCCACCAGAGATCATGCCTGAATGGTACTTGATGAAATGTCGCCTCGTAAGAGGGCACCCGATCTCGACTATTTAAAAACCCCATCCCGGCAGAGATTATCCACAACTCCAGATTTCTGGTTGAGTTTAAAATTTCCTTTGCCGTAGACCAGTGATTACCTGAATACAAGGACAATGCCGGTACCGCCTGATTACTTCTGGCGTCGTCTACAATGTTACTCCAGGCATATGCTGCGTCGTCCGGGGTTTGTTTTGGATCTATGTCCAATGTCGGCCAGACGTGGCCCTGATGATTCTTGCCCTTTGTACAGGAAGTGATTAAGTGTACTGAGCGTTCAGAGAACATTATCTTCCTTACATACCCATAGAACAGCTTTCTAAGAACGGTGGGCTCGCCTGAAAATTACAAATCAGCCCCTTTCACGGCATCATTTTGATTCTTCGCGTCTGCCCCCAGTAAGATGACCGGTTTTCTGCATGACAGTGTTATTCCTAACAAACGCAACACAAAACCACGCCAGCCAGAGCAAATTTTTTCATTTGCTGCGTAAAGCCTATTGTTTTCTCTTTTAAGCTTCGCCCACTCGTTACAGAGGGTAACATCATCAAGCGCTGTTATATGCTTCGCCTCACCTTCGACGATAACGGTATGGATACCGTATGCTGTAAATCTCATACTATTTTCCAGAACCCAGTTGCGGTATTCGTTGAGTCCACCTTCGGAACCGGTAGCTCTGCGCCACATTTCAATTTGCTTGTGTGATGGGTCAAGTGTACTTGTCATTGAAGCCTCGTCTCAGCGATAACGCTTGAAATAGCCCGCTTTGGTCAAAATGAAATTAGCCATCTGACTGGCGATTTGATTGTATCTTACTCATAGTGCCCAACCTATAGGTTAAAAAGGGGCATTTTCGCTTTATAGCGTGTTCAACATCATCAATCATCCCAAGAAAGGCTGGCTTATTAAGCCGGTCCATCATTTTCTGTATATCTCTCATCAATTTTTATATCCGGCCTGAAGTGCACCGTTCAAGCACACCGATCAGGCAGTTAGTCACTAGTTAACTCTTTACTAGAGACTAAATTCCATTGATTTACGTGACAACGTCACGTCATTAAGGTTTGCAAATGCCTAATTTTCATACTATGGGATTTAATTAGGAGTAAATCCCACAGGTTTACATAAAGCTGACATTTAAAAGTGTTAAAAATCAATCAGATAGAAAGAAAAGGCTCTCCGGAAGAACTCTTCTCATTATTTCGCCGCCCGGGGTTATTGCTGACAGATCTGAAAGTGCTAATATGTTAGTCATTAGTAATTAGTAAAGCCTTTACTAAACGCGTTTCTACGTAAATTCTATTGGTTTTAGAGGGTCCTACTGTCCGAAGACAATAAAGTTGTACACAAAGCACTAAAGTTGTAACCATTCTCAAAAAACGACGCTAATGTTGTATGCTTACTGAATGTGTGGTTATAGGGTTGGAGACTATAAAATGCACATATAGGTACGTATCAATGTCGTTTTTTGGGTACGATCATGGGTAGGGGTAGGCGTCTCAAATCCTATTTGGATTATGAAAATGCGCTAGGTGACGGCATAGGAGTGGGCTATGGCCAAAGTTATCAGCCCTGGCTTAGAGCTCAGGACGTTAAATCCCGTGGAAACCGTTCGATAGTCTTTGGCCTTAAGACGTTTCGAAACCATCATCATGGGGTTTGAGGGCCAATGATGTAAAAAACCACGCTAAGGAGATAATTCATTGTTTAAATTGAGATTTAACGGCCTCAATTCCCCCTTCATAATATCCTCCGGTAGTGTGAACGTATAATGTCCCAGCATGTTGATATGACCGTGCATCAGAGGCGAAAGCCGCGCGATATGTTCATCCTCTGGCCCTTCCCCGATGCTGCGCAGGTGCGACAAGGCTTCCTGCATATAAAGCGTATTCCACAGCACCACTGCGTTTGTCACCAGACCCAGCGCACCCAACTGATCTTCCTGCCCCTCGCGGTAACGTTTTCTGATCTCGCCACGCTGACCGTAGCAGATGGCTCTTGCAACGGCATGGCGGCCTTCACCCCGGTTCAACTGTGTTAGGATCCGGCGACGATAGTCCTCATCATCAATATAGTTGAGAAGATACAGTGTCTTGTTAACTCTTCCGACCTCCATTATTGCCTGAGCAAGCCCTGACGGTCGGGTACTTCTCAATAGCGATCGAATGAGTTCTGACGCATGAATAGTGCCCAGCTTCAGCGAACCGGCAACCCGCATCATCTCATCCCAGTGGCTTTCGATTTTAGAAAGGTCAACACAACCCCGCGCCAGTTTGTCCAACGCCCCGTAATTCGCTGCTTTGTCGGCCCGCCAGAACACAGCCTCACCCGCATCCGCCAGACGAGGTGAAAATTGGTATCCCAGTAGCCAGAACAGGCCAAAGATAATGTCACTGGTACCTGCTGTGTCCGTCATGATTTCAACCGGGTTTAGTCCCGTTTGTTGCTCAAGTAGCCCTTCCAGCACAAAGATGGAATCCCGCAGTGTTCCAGGAATCACTATGCCATGAAAACCCGAATATTGGTCAGAGACAAAGTTGTACCAGGTGATGCCGCGCCCTGAACCAAAGTATTTTCTGTTGGGGCCAGAATTCACCGTTTTCACTGGCGTGACAAAACGCATACCATCAGCGGAGGCTACCTCCCCGCCCCCCAGTATCCTGCCAACGCTAACGAGGACTGAAAATCAACCAGCCGCGCATTGGCGCTAACCAGCGTTTCTGCTCGGATGTAGTTCTGTTTCACCCAGCTCAGACGATGGCGAGTCAGTGCAGGGATATTGTGCTTGATCAGCGGCTCATGTCCGATATTGCAGGCCTCAGCCAGCATCACCGCACACAGGCTTATATGCAGATCCTGCGCACGGGCACCTGACTCGCTGACATGGCTGAATTCACGGGTGAAGCCAGTTCTGGCGTCAATCTCGAGCAACAGTTCTGTCAGGTCAACGGGTGGAAGCAATTGTCTGACTCGGCTGCTCAGTTGTATCAGCGCCGGTGGTTCATCCAATTTATCCAGGCTGCTGATGGTCAGCGAAGGATGTTTACCTTCATTGCAGATGTCCACGGCGGTATTGCGATCAAAACGTGATGCCACCGTTTTCCAGGTTTCATCTAACTGAGCGGCCAATTGCTCCGATGCTTTACTGCCATTAGTGGGGTGACCCAATGCCCGGCAGACTGGAACCCGCTGCGCCTGCCATTCCTCCCCCTGAAGAAGTTTTTGGCGCGGATCACCCCAACGATCGCTGTTTTCCAACCAGATGTCACGACGGCGTAGCGCATCCTGAAGTCGCTCCAGCAGACACAACGAGTAACCTGCTCGCTGTATCCGACCGTCAGCATCGTACACCAGGCGTTTCCAAGGGCCTGAAATGATATGTTCAGGTGCATCGTCCAGGATCCGTTTTTTCGAGCCGTTTAGCTCTGCCAGGTAATGGATGGCAGCCAAGGTATGTTCACCGTCTGGGGCCGCACGGAAGTGCAGATCGCGCAGTAGTGCGGGCAAAAAACGCCTTACCCGTCCGTATTGCTCCACCATTTCATCCTGAAAGTTTGTATCCTGGGGGCGGGCCAGTTCATTCACTTTTTCCACGGACTCTGCCAGTCTGGCGACAGACACACTGCTGAATATGGTCTTTCGCAGCAAATCATCGGCGGTATCTTCATCAAGTAAAAGTGCGCATGCCCGCGCCAGCAGCAACGCCGCGCGGTCAAGATCCTTGAGCGTCCTAAGTCGCTTTTTCTGCCCGGTTTTCTTCGCCTCCCGGGTAATATTGAGGATCAGCATATCCAGCACGTCAACGGCCTCGTCCAGCGCCGAGATTTCTTGCGCTTTCACGAATGCGGTAAGGATCGCCAGCCGCCGTTCTTCTGGCATTCTGCTGATATATTTCACCGATGCCATTCCGGCATAGCGTGCCAGATTGCGGAGCTGTATGGCGGGCAGCCCAGTGAAATTCAGACAGGAAAACTCCAGGCTGCGCAGGCGAGTGTAACGTTCAAGTGCTTCAGTGAACGCGGGGCCGCTGATAGTGACAGGGCCTCTTTTTAGGTGCTCCATCACTGAGAGTCGCTGTCCTTCGGGGATTTCAAGTAACCCAGCCAGTTGTGCGGTCTGCCAACGGTTTGGCAGCGCGGCCAATTTTCGCCACAAGCGGCGGGTCGCACGCTCACGGATTTCACCAATGACTCTCGTCAGGGTGGATGCGGCTGGCAACAACACTTTATTTTGAAGCAACCACGCGGTGGCAAAATCGAACATCAGTCCGGGGCGTTCATTACTGAGCCATGCACGGGTATACAGCAATCGCTTCAGTCTGAACGACCACGGGAAATCACCGAAATCATGATAGCTATAGTGCTGCCTGATAAGCCCGTGGTGCTCCCAACGTGTGTTTTCCCTTTGAGCATAGCGGGAAATGATCTCTGGATAGCGGATGTTAAGTTGCCTTGCGACATAAAACTGGACACCGGGCGGTATTTGCATGAGATCGGACAAGAAGGTTCCCAGAAAGCGGGCAGTTGTGAGTTGAAGGGCAATTCCCAACCGGTTATGCCTGCCCCTACGCAGGTTGATGAAAGTAAGGTCTCGCTCATCAAGATGAAAATACCGTGCCAGCTGGATCTCGTTTGGCTCTGCGGCATAACGCCCGTAGTTCTGTGTCTGTTTGTCGGTCAGAAAATCAGCAGCCATCACGCATCCTTTCGTAAACGGGTGTTCTGTTCTCTTTTTAACCGTCTCAAATGTTATGAGTTTTGATACCACCCAAAACGGTACTGAATGTCAGTATCAAAAATCGTGATTTATGCATTATGATACTACACAGTATGGCACTGTTGCAAAGTTAGCGATGAGGCAGCCTTTTGTCTTATTCAAAGGCCTTACATTTCAAAAACTCTGCTTACCAGGCGCATTTCGCCCAG
>NZ_JBMKGW010000032.1:0-11056 GCF_049237125.1 Enterobacter cloacae complex sp. GYL001
CAGACGCCGGATAGATTCAAGCAAGCCAACTTGTCGTCAAAATCGGTGTTGCAAAAACGGGAGTGACCATAGATTCCGTTTTCTGAGACGACCCCATGAACGACTCCATGCAATGTCTGAATGGATTTACCGCACCCTGCCGCCTGACGAAGCGTACTGGTGCACATCTGAGCGCCTGAAGGCTCTGGCTATCCAGCATCTTTACCAGCTGGATCTGGCGCTTTCTCCACCGGACTAGTCACAGACGACACAGCAGTCTTCCTGTTTACAGGCCCCTCACCGGGGCTTTTCGTGCTGGATTTTTTCGGCCATTATGCTCATTTTTCATCTTTCACTCCTTTCGTCTTCCGGTCACCATGACGTTCTGCCGGTCGTTATGGCCCGCAATGGCCACAGTCTCTTTTTTTTACACAGAAATCCGCAAACGAATAAGTGGAGTAACCCGGAAATGAATAAAAGACATTCCGCAAAACAGTCTTACTTCACCTTTTTTATCTCTCTGTTCATTACATTCCAGAGTAGATCTTTGTCTACGGCCACTCTGTGGATAACGTAAAATGCCTTCGCGTGCAGCGGCCTCACGGCCGCGCGCTCAGAAGGAAATCAAAAGTACCTCCCGTCGCAAGCGCCGGGCCCCGTTCTCGCCAGAACCAGGCACCGCATACATACCTGACCCCTGCTAAACCGACGCCGCCCCGGCCCAAAGGGCCGGAACACCCTCGCTTTAAGAGGGATGTTGTAACTAGAAATCAAAGCAGCTGCAGTTAGCGTCGCGGCAAGCCCGCTGTACACGCTCGTAAGCGCCTCACGGCGCTAACGCGGAGATACAGCCCGTCAGCGGCCTCTGGCCTCGACGGGCTCACTCCGACCGCGCACATTAGCAATCGGAAAGCTTTAAGCGGGTATAGCTTTGCAGGGAAAGGGATGGGATTGGCAGAACCTATCAATCCGTAACGGCTGATGCCGGTTACGACGCCCCTCACCAGAATCACCCGGTTCAGCTCCGGCTGGCGTCTCCATGCCGCTTCGCGGCATACATTTACCCTTTAAAGCAGGGTTGCCTAAATCCGGGAGCGCGATAAGCTTTAATGGGTAATTTTCAATCAGGATGAGAAAAATGGATATAATTCTTCCGGGAAACAAAAGCCAGGCACGAGTCTGGGCAGAAACCATGATTAATCTGGAGGCCCGCAAACTCGTCAATACCGCTAATATTGTTGGCGCCCGACATCTGGGGGATGGATTGACGCGTCTCAAATTCATCGATGAAATTAAATCTGTCATTAATGGCGAATTTGAGCGTGCCCGGCGGGCAAAGTCTGACGAAGAGTGCATGACCTGCCTGCGTAACCTGCAGGCCGAAAACACCAGTCTGCTTGAGCAGAGCCGTCAGCTCCAGACCGGTTATGCGAAGCTATATGCCCAGATCAAATACGTCAGGGATGAAGACCGGATGGTCGGTTATGTCATCTCAGGAATTAAAGTGGTGCTGGCAGGTATGCAGGGCGTATTTGGCTTCGTGCTGACTTCCTCAATGACCCCCGTTGGCGTTCTTGCCGGGGCTATTCTGATTGTCGACTCGGCCAACACGATAACCCGTGAAGTTGGTCGTCAGTTCCTGAATGAACCTGACACGCAGGGTATGTTTGGTGATGGTGCCATGAATATCGCTAAATTCATGGGATTTGAACCGTCAACAGGGTTGGGGATATACAACGGGATCGCGCTTGCAGGCAATATCTACAGTGTCTATGGATTAATGGCCAGACCTGGAACATGGCGTCTGTTTAACTATATAAGCACCGATTTTTACCGGAAAATCGACACCATGTCCCGGGGCAAACTGACAATGAAAATTGTGGGATGGGGGGTAAAGGCTAAGGTTGTTTTCGATCTGATCACTTCTGATGACGCTGGGAAATGAGATTCCGGCGGTAATGCCATGATTTATAGGCCAGCTTCAAAGGCATGGTAATCGTAAACAGAGTGCCAAGAACAAGAATAGCCACGCCAAAGGAAATGGCATGCATCCTCGAGCCAGCCAAAAGTGTGGCCACAAAAATCAGTAACATGACTGACAGCACCCATATCAGGGCCTTAAAACGGTTTGCCAGATCGTTCAGTAGGGTATCCATCTCCGTACCCGTTTTAGCTGAACTGGCCCGCAGCCGGACAATGTCCTCTTCACTGAAGCCGTGGTTCGTCAGATCACTTTCATGGTTCATGCTTCTCTCCTTTTCCCTGCGGGAAGTTTAACATGCCCTGCGCTAATAACCAGTTAAGCCCGACCGATAACCTCTCAGGTGGTTACGGGCTATCAGCTCTTTCTCACTGATAGCCATCACGTCATCCTAAGTCAGCCAAAAGCAGACTGTACCAGACCAATAATCCCCAGGTGGCCGGCGTAAGCATAATAAAAGAAATTACGCGGCATGAAACGCCTGCGGCCCTCCGGACAGATTTGCCTGCAGAATGAAACCACTGCTAGGGGGAATGCCAGAGTAGGCAGCGTGGCCAGTAATAATGTTTCTGCGGGCATATCCAGGAGATGCGATAACCCGTTTAAACAAATCAGTGACAGCACGGCAGTGATGGCTGCCAGCCGCTGCACTCCGGGTGTATCGCTGCCAGAAACCGTTGCCATACTGATGGCCAGCGTTATTCCTGCCAGCCCGTAGCTTGCCGGCTGCAGGGGCCAAATCATGAGGGCCAGGAGCAGATATCCCGCAAACATTCCTTTCAGGCCGTGCTGGTACTGCAGGGCAATCAGCTGCGTGACGCCGGCAAACACGAACAGAATGTTCAGGGCCCACCAGGGCTGGTGATGCCAGAAGGCCAGGCTGAACACCGGCTGAGTGATGACTGCCCAGATCCACAGGCGACTGGCTCTCTTCTGCAGTCGTTCCGGGGTGCGCTGTACGTTCATCGCCCATATAAGCGTGAACAGGGGGAAGGCCATCCGGCCAAGCGCATACATCACCGGCCAGGCTGGCGACAGAAACACCGTATTGGTGTGGTCGATAATCATGGCCAGAAGTGCGAGGAGCTTGGCCATATCGAGAGCAGCGGGACTGAGCTGGCTGGCATTCCGGATTGTGGGAAGAACGTCGGGTACTGAACGATTCATGCTGTAGATTCCCCTGGCGACACGCGGTTAACAGCCAGCCCTGAACATAATGCCAGAATGCCCTGCCGGTTTGCGTTGTGACCCTGACCTTTAGTTTCTCCAGAATCTTGCGCACCGCAAATTCTGATTTATCACACAGCACGCGCATTGCGCCTGCCACATCCTTATTCTGAATACAAATACTTAAAATATGAAAATCGTTCACACCGCCCCCTTTCTTACACTCTTATTATCGGCTGCATGAATATTATATTTAGTTGAGCAGGAAAATTCTTGATAAAATATTCATATTAACGTTATAAATTTTAGTTAATTTATCAACTCATTTCATATGAGTGACGAACGTTCATTAATTATCTGTATTGTTTGCTGAAGTCTTTGCCCTGACCAGAGCAAAATCCGCACAAATAGATTTTGCGGCAGGCTTCCACCCTTTAGCCCATTCCTCGTTCATACGGCCTTCACTGACAATTTTCAGGGTGATGGCATAAGGGGTGCGCTGCAGTTTCTTCGACAGCCAGAGTATATGATCATCGATTCTGTCATCCGAAATATCAGCAATAATCGAATGAATAAGGTCCAGGTCCTCCGGTGCCCACGGTTTTCCTGAACGCGGAAACACTTCATCCGGAAGGCGTGGTTTTTTTCTTTTCTTCTTTTACCTGCGTTTTAGCTTCTTTTTCCGCAGTGATGAGGCGCTGTCGTTCCGTTAAGCCTCCCAGAATTGCAACCGTCCTGACCATATTTTCACGCTGCTCACGCGTAATATTTACTTCACCACATATAATGGCATTTAAAGTATCAACAAGGTTTTCCAGCTTGCTTTCTGTTAATTTTAACGTCATTCAGAAATCTCCTTAATCATTATTCTTTTTTAGCCCATCCTGATGCAGACTACGCCAGCGCCAGGGCTCTGTCTGACCTGGTTCTGACCAGAGTCCGACTGACTGACGGCGGGCTTCAGCCTCCAGAACAGCGTAGTCTGGCCGGGCGGGTTTTCCGTGGTAGCGGTATGTCCAGGCCAGGCCTTTGCGTATCTGTTCGGCATTCACAGCCGTCACGCCAAGCCACAAGGTGCCGAGCAAACGTCCATAGCGATCCTTATCACTTCCGGTGACGCTTACATGCCGCTGAGCCACCATCGATGAGAGTTCCTGACGGGAACGCTAGCCAAAGGGCTGACTCTTTTCCGGCGCATCGATGCCAGCCAGGCGAATGAGCGTCAGTTGTTTTCCCGGCTCAAGCATCTCAACGGTATCACCGTCCAGGACGCGCACAATCCGGCCACTGATATCTGCACTGGCCGAAAACGACACAACGAACAGGACCAGCGAGCAAAACTTCCGTTTCATTATTCGTTATGCAAAAAAATACGCTGATGCAGACAGCCTGATAGCGGTCATCGTTGCTCAGGCGATGAATCATGGTCATCACGTGATGGCACGAACCAGCGATATTCCGTTCCATGTTCTGGAAACAATGTACGAACAGTACCTTCGCCTGGCGTCGCTTCTCACAGCCAAAGAATGCATTACAGATACCGTTAAGGAACTGCCGATTTTCCCGCTCTATTCGTTTGACCCGGAAACCCTTTATGGTGCCGTTGACGGGCAAAAATTTGGCGTTGAACGACAGACAGTAAAGCCAGGTATTCGCGTAAATATTTCGGCTGCGGTAAAGGTATGGTAGCCTACATGCTGCTGTGTAACCACATCCCGATCTATGGCTATCTGATTGGTACAAATGACTATGAAGGTCACCATGTTTTTGATATCTGGTATCGCAATACCTCAGAGGTGAAACCCACAGCCATCACCGGTGATATGCACAGCATCAACAAAGCCAACTTTGCGATCCTGCACTGGTTTGGCTTGTGCTTTGAACCTCATTTCACCGACCTGAACAGGCAGCTGCAGGTGCTGTACTGCACCAGAGAACCCTCGATGTCTGATTCAGCCCGTCGGGCAAATTGACCTGGACCTTATCACCCGGGGAAAAAAGCAATCTCGAGCGTATTGTCGCCACGCTAGGACTGAAGGAAATGACGCAGGGAACGCTGTTCTGCAAACTGTGTACTCACACAACAACTAACCCGACAAGACAGGCAGTATTTGAATATGACCGGCTTGTTCGCAGCATTACACGCTGAAGTATTCGCGAGATCCGCAGCTGGAACGCGATATACGTCGCTCCCAGAACCGGATTGAATCGTATCACTAGCTGCGCGCTGCAGTCGCCAAAGTCGGTAGAAAGAAGGAGCTAACCGGGAAAAATGACCTTTAAACGGAAATCTGCAATCAGTGCGGGCAGTTGATCTGCTACGAGAGCGTTTATTACAACTCCGAGATCCTTTCACGATTACTGGAACTGCTGGAAGCAGAAGGCAACAACAAGGGTATTGAGGCACTGACCCGGATATCACCGGTAGCCTGGCAGTATATTTTATTGAACGGGCATTACACCTTCAAGAGTAACAATGAAATTATTGACCTAGATGCACTGGTTGCGGGGCTGAAACTGGGGTAACGGAAAAATCTGGGGTTCCGGCTAAGAACACCTATATCAGTGATACCAGGGAACTTAATACGGAAGCTGCAAAGGCGTACACGCTAAAAGCACCTCTGTGTTCATGTGCGAGATTGGGGTGAGTACGTCGAGGTTAGGACTGCTGACGGACTGTATCTCAGCATTACCGGCAGCAGACGCAGACACAGGAAGAGATGCTCGGGCGCTATATGAGTCATATCCCGGCAAAGAATTTTAAGAAGGTCCGCTACTATGGCTTCTTGTCCAACCGGAAACGGTGCGAACTGCTGCCAAAAGTGTATGAGGCTCTGCAGATGGAGGCGCGGAAATAAACGGAGCAGCCGGGCTTCGCCGCGTAAAGGGTTCCTGCACACGGATCCGAATAAATGCCTTCTGTACGGCAATCGGCTACGCTTCAGCGGTGCATAGGCTGGCTGACACGCCACGGAGTTAGTGGCAGATGCACAGCATTGACCGGAAACGATGGCTTCTGTCACATGTCACAGGCTGCGGGATAAGTGAGTCTGAAAAACGTCTTTCAGGCTAGAAATGCACCGAAAACCACATTTTATCGGCACAAATTGCATTAGCACCCAACGATACCATTCATGGTAAGGATATTTTTAATAACGATGATTCATTTTCCTAACCATCAAGAGGCTGGTGTTTTATATTTCCCATCAAGTTGAGCCTGCATTTTCAGCCAGAAATTTTCTTGGCAACGATTATAAAACTGCTTTTTCTGCGGTGAAATGGCGTATCCGCCATCATGTACCACATCATAACTGACCCAACACTCATGACAAACGTCATTCGATTGGAAGGTTTCGGATTCCATTCTATATAAAATCTGAACGTCATTATTAAACACGTAAAGGATTTCGCACTCTTCTATCGTGTTTTCCCCTTCAGAGAATCGCTTGAGGGTTTCCGTTTTATTGACCGTTTTTACCGATGACGGCAGTGCATGGATAGCACAAAGGTATGTGTAAAGTCGATGCATGGCAATCTGCCTCCAAACTTGTCACTGTCGGAAATACTTTCCCAAGAATAAAGCAAATGCTTGTTGGTGAAAAGACGAAAGGGCAGCACTCAGGAGTCCCTAATATAAACTGCCGAGCAGTGCGCATCCAGTTATTTGAATGCCGCTTAGCGGCATGGAGGTGCCAGCCAACGCTGAATATAGCTTTATTGGTGATTGGCACCCTAACCCGGCGCAGCCTGTTACAGGTTTGATAGGTTCAGCCAATCCATCCCTGTACCCTGCCAGACATAAACCTGCTAAAAGCGATACAGAAGCTTTTGTGAGCCGTCGGAGTGCTCATGACAAGGCGAAGCCGCAGTCGGGGTGTATCTCCGCGTTAGCGAGCCGTAAGGGCTGCTTACGGGCGTGTTATTCAATACCTTCAGTGATATATCCTACAGCAACTCAGGACTCTAGTTACAACATAATCCATCACAGGCAACGCGCCTGCTTTTGGCTCCCCTAATACCTGTGTCTTCAGCCAAGATGATGACAGTTATCGGGGGGCATTCAGGTTCCGTTAAATCCCGTTACCTGTTCCTGAATGTTTGAACGGACATGTCCTGTCTCTGTTTGTTTTCGGAAGCCCGCATTTCTTCCGAAAAACCATTTTTTTGCTACCCGCCTGACTCACCACAAGCAATAAGTCTGGAAACCCGAGGGGCACAGCATGCTGCGCCCCTACGTATTATCTTCTGCCGCTTCTTTCAGTAACCATTCGCTAAATATTTCCATCGCCGGGGTCATTGCTTTCGATTTTAAATGGGTTAACCAGTAACTGCCCATATTGATTTCGGTAGCAAATGGGCGCACCAGCTGCGCGGTGGTTAGCTCCCGGACAAACATTTTCGCTGGGGCTAATGCCACACCGCCGGAATGGATAGCGCTCTCGATCATCAGACGGGATGAGTCAAAGATGGCGCCATTCACTCTCACAGCCTGCAAGCCAGCGGCAGCAAACCAGTTTTCCCACTCTTCAGCACGGTAAGAACGCAGTAAATCCTCTTGCAGCAGATCGGCTGGGGTAACGAGCCGCTTAGCCGTAGCTGGCGTGCACAATACGGTCAGCGGAGCATTAAACAGCATCTCGTTATGGGTTGATGGCCACAAACCCGTGCCAAAACGGATGGCGAAATCAAGCCCTTCGGCGGCCAGATTAACAACGTTGTTGTTGGTGCGCAGCCGCAGTTTGACAAAAGGATGCTCTTGCCTGAACCGATCGAGACGTGGTAACAGCCAGCCCACGGCAAAAGTGCCGACGGCAGCCACGGTAAGCACCTCCTGGAACTGCCCCCCTTCAAACTGCCGGAAGGCTTTTTCAATATGGCCAAAGGCGTCGGTTAACACGGCAAACAGCGCCCGTGATTCCTCTGTCATTTCTAAACCACGGGGTAATCGTTTAAACAGCACCATGCCCAGGCGCTCTTCAAGCAGCCGAACCTGTTGGCTAACGGCAGCCTGGGTAACATAGAGCTCCAGCGCTGCCCGAGTGAAACTCAAATGTCTGGCAGAGGCTTCAAAAGCACGTAGAGCATTCAGGGGAGGGTTAGAACGCATAGGTATTATCCAAAAGATTTTCTTTATGTTAGAGAAAATTCTTGTCGCTTGTCAATAACGGTCTAAAAGAAGATAGTTCTCGCCATCTGCAGAACAACCCGCTGAGTTAATCCATTTTATGTGAGGCAAAACATGGTTAAAAATACATTACGTCAAACCACCCTGATGGTCGCTACGGTTATGCCGCTGCTGTTCGGTAGCGCACCATTATGGGCTCAATCCGCTAATGCCAAAGCGAATATTCAGCAGCAACTGTCCGAGCTCGAGAAAAACTCCGGTGGCCGCCTTGGCGTGGCGCTGATCGATACCGCCGATAATTCGCAGATCCTGTATCGTGGGGATGAACGTTTTCCCATGTGTAGCACTAGCAAGGTGATGGCGGTGTCGGCGTTGTTAAAACAGAGCGAGATGGATAAAAATCTTTTGGCTAAGCGGATGGAAATCAAACAATCCGATCTGGTCAACTACAACCCGATCGCCGAAAAACACCTGGATACCGGGATGACCCTTGCAGAGCTCAGTGCCGCCGCCATCCAGTACAGTGACAACACGGCGATGAACAAGATCCTTGAGCATCTTGGCGGCCCGGCAAAAGTGACAGAGTATGCGCGTACTATTGGTGATAAAACCTTTCGTCTCGATCGTACCGAGCCTACTTTAAATACTGCCATTCCCAGCGATAAGCGTGACACTACCTCGCCGCTGGCGATGGCAAAAAGCCTGCAAACCCTAACTTTGGGCAAGGCGCTGGGTGAACCACAGCGTGCTCAACTGGTTGAATGGATGAAGGGGAACACTACCGGCGGAGCCAGCATTCGCGCAGGTCTGCCAGCCACGTGGGTGGTCGGTGATAAAACCGGCAGTGGTGATTACGGTACCACTAACGATATCGCCGTGATTTGGCCAGCGAACCACGCACCGTTGGTGTTGGTAACCTATTTCACTCAGCCACAGCAGAATGCAGAAGCCCGCAAAGACGTGTTGGCTGCTGCCGCTAAAATTGTCACCGAAGGGCTTTGAATCAGGGATATGCACCGCGTATCTGCGCCGGGATTTCGACTGACTAGTCCTAGCATAGGTTGACACTTTTATGCCTGTAAAACGCCTGATGCACCGTATCGGGCGTTTTGTATTTTAGTGCCTAGTGAGGCTGAACTCTGTTGTAAATTGCTATTGATTCCCTCACCATCTTTCTTGCCTGCTACAGATCTGCCGGGCGTGACAGCAAAAACTTCGTCTTCAGTATCTCGTTGACCTTTTCCGCCAATGCGTTCTGATAGGCTTTGTCGCATTAAGGGTTTCGCGCACATTTCCACGATAATGCTAACGTGGTCGGTAAAAATCTTTTATTTTCATTATATTGACCTTTTAAAAAAACCGACTGCCGACATTCACATTTTCGACTCTTCGATGATTTTATTGACCGTGGAACGTGCGATACTTATCATCTTTGCTATTTCTGTCGCTCCGGTTTCCTTTGACCTTCTCCCCGTTGATTCATACACACCGATGATAGTAATGTCTTCATATTGACGCGCTCCCAGTATGTGATCCATTCATAATTAGGAATATCCGGCTTCTGACCCCGCCCCCGAATATGCTCCAGTCATAATCAGGAATAACCGGCTTCATGTTGGTTACATATTCTGGCAACCGACAGATTTTTCTGCAAATTCGGACGGGGTCATCCATCCCAGAGTAGAATGGGGACGCTTCTGGGCGCCAAGCCTCGATTTTGGACCGGGCATCTTCCAGCGACATGAACCAGTTTTCATTCAGGCACTCCTGCCGTAGCCTGCCATTGAACGACTCCACAGTCGCATTGTCCGTTGGGGTTCCCGGGCGTGAGGATCTTTAACCAATTCTGCCCATTCGACAGCGTCTGAGAGCATGTGTCCTCAGCAACTATAAGAGAAAGATAATGAGAGCCAGCATTTGAGCGAAGATTGTGAAGGTATGTGAAGCTAAGACAGCGGCAAAAGGGGATGATGTTGGCGTGTCATTTTATGCTTTTTTTGCCAACAAGAATGATGACCCGGAATTACTCATGTAAGTAGCCGAATGGTGGATCATGGAGATGAAGCTGGATCACTTTGAAAAAGCCTGAAAAATCATATCCCTTTTGTAATATAGTTGTAACTTAACTACTCCACTGCTGACAGAGTTTTCCTTTGCAGTAACTGAAATCGTACATATCAGAGAGGGACTGTAACCTGTCGCATCGGCTGTTTCGCGGATACTTAGTTTTTTAATACAGAACTTTCTCGTACCGCTCCTAGTCAGCCTGTTTACCCTGATATTTCCACATATTATGTGCGTGTTTATTCCGCGAAGTGAGGATGAAAAAAGCATTACGGCGTAAGCCGTAATAATCTCTCACCCTGCCAAGCTTGAACAATCCCAATTTAAGCCACGAAGAAGGTTATGTGAGTCGTCGGAGTGGTCCAGAGTAAGCCTTAATCGGGGCGTATCTCCGCGTTAGCGTGCCGTAAACCGTCCGATCGCAGTCAGTCGTGAAAACAGCCGCTGAACGCCAGTACGCGCATGTAAACCGTCAGATACTGCTCGTTGAGATTGCGCAGGAAATCAGCGACCAGCGCATCAACCAGCGCGGGACATCCGTCGTGATACTTAACTTCCAGAGCTCGAATATGCAGGCGCAAGTCGCTCATGGTGCTGGATAGCGCAGCCAGATCGTCACGCAGTTGTATATGTCCCTGATAATTTAGGCACTGTTGCAAAGTTAGCGATGAGGCAGCCTTTTGTCTTATTCAAAGGCCTTACATTTCAAAAACTCTGCTTACCAGGCGCATTTCGCCCAG
>NZ_JBMKGW010000033.1:0-10171 GCF_049237125.1 Enterobacter cloacae complex sp. GYL001
TATTGATTTTTCGCGAAACCATTTGATCATATGACAAGATGTGTATCCACCTTAACTTAATGATTTTTACCAAAATCATTAGGGGATTCATCAGGGTAAAGCATGGGCAGTCCTAAATTTGAAATTGCTGAGCAAATTAAAATGTGGATCGTTGTTTATCTAGTTTGCTTTTTAGCACTTTACTGTGTGTTAAGCGCTCTACATGCGCTTTATGATCCGCTAAATTTACCTGCCCTGACGTGGCCTATCAGCTGGTTCGTGGTGCCTGAAATGACAAGTTTTGGCAGTGCATTATTAGCTTTTGTCCTAACGCCAGGCCTTTGCTCTATAATTGCTGTTTTATTCGGTAAGTCTACCTTTAAAAAAGCTAAAACAAAAATATAGAGTTAATTAGATTGGTGGCTCAGGTTTATAAAACCTCTCACTAGAGAGGTTTATTTATTATTTTTGACTGAGATTAACAGCGTTTTCCATAAATGTATCAATAACAACCGTAAGAGACTGGCTGGTACCATGGCTATACTCAGGCCAAGGTAAAAAAGGATATGAAGAATACGCCATCAACATGATACTGGTTGGGCAACGCCAGTCCGTTGGAACACCTTTACTGTAATGGACAATCATAGCCGGGCGACTACAATCAATATCTCCAGCGTTTTTATCGAGTACGAAAGTAGCCAGAACGCCGGTGTCCTTCTGGGATACGAAAACAAGGCTGTCAGTAAAAATAAAGGCCATTAAGGAAGAGGCCAGGAAAGCGCCAGTAAATAAGGACTTCTTCTCTTTCCAAACGCGTCGAGCATATAACCCCATTAGCGCTACCGCTGAAACCATTCCGGACCACTGAGCACCCAAAGAAAAATCTGTTACTGTTTTAGATGTCATACTTTCATTAATAGTAATCATTGCGACAATGAATGGTGATGCAATTCCAAGTGTTGCTAGGACTATCAGCGATATTTCAGACCGGTTTTCTTTAGCGGATCCTTTACTTATTGCAGACATTGCTCTGAACATAACGAATGTACTGTTGAGCATCAGAAAACAGCATAAGAGCATGTATAACATTGGGTTTCCTCAACCTAGAAGTGATGGTTACCCTGTTATTTTACATAAATTTGACTCAACAGATGCTTTTAAAATCTCGCTTCCTTGAATTTAAAAACATATCAGCACAATTGGCAAACATAAAGGAGCAGCGTCTATCAAAAGTTACTTTTATGATTGGTTGAATACTCATTTTGAAGGCTAAAATCCAAAAAAGTGGGTACAAAAAGTTACTTTTGCGTCATCCAGATGCACTGCCGCCATTTTGCATTCTGTACGTTGGTTGCTTTCTCACTTGATGTCTCTTTTAACAGGCAAATTATCACTTTATCCGACCGGACCTTGTAGGCTGAATCCGTAGAATAAGGCTATAACCTATTCCCGGAGCATCATATGCGTAAAACTCTAATTGGCTGCATGGTTGCAACTGCCCTTGCTACTGTATCTTCGGCACATGCTCAGGTATTTAGCTACTCATTTACAGATACCAATAAGGCTGTTCGGAATATTAAGCCTGCAACACAAACATATCTTAATCCCGCTGGTGTTTTGACTCTGAACTTGATATCGGGTCTTGATCGGTACGAGCGAGTGACGGTCACACGAGACAGCGATAAAAAGGTTATGTATTCCTCCGTCTCGACCAAAACGAGCGTTGCAGATCGTATCGTTGCTGCCGATGGAACAGAATACTATGGAAAGGATATGGTTCTACCGGCGCTCGGAGAAGGGACCTTTACTGTAGTCAATGAAACTCTGGATATTCGCCAGACTGTAGTGAGCACATCTACTTATCATTTCATCGTTGATACAACTCCTCCACGCTATAAGAGTATTTATCCGAGTCAAAACGCAGGTTACGACATGGTACTTTCTGGGCCACTTTGGGAGTTGGGCCGAGGCGGTAGTGGCCAGTTTTCTATATTTGCAGACGGTATTGAGGATGCTAGTGGAATTGCCAAGATCCGTCTTGTCATTAAACGAAGTAATGGTTCTGTGGTCTCCGACAATAACCTGAGTTATGACACAGCCAATAAACGTGCGTTCTATCCGTGGATTAAAGATATGAACACCCAGGCTGGCATGCCCTCAAGTGATCTTGATGAAGAATTCACCTTCAATTTCATCGTTACGGACCTGGCAGGAAATACGCTTAACATTCCTCCCCAGCGGTTTTTATATGACGATCAAATGGGAGAATTTACGCCATTTGCAGTTCATGACTCACGTGTAAGCACCAGTGTTGTACCCGGCATTTCTTCGGGATACGTCCCGTTTAAACGAGGCCTTACAGTGCTGGAAAACCCCTACAAGTTGGTTATACGTATCCCAAGAACTAACTGGAAGCCATATCGAAATGGTGGCATGAGCATTACCAATAACTATGGCGGAGTACAGGTCCTTTCCGAAGATGCCACCTATGTCTACGTGGAAGTTAAGCTGCCACAGGGTGCCTTAGATGGAAACTACTATAGACCTGTGAATACATATCAATGGTCTGGAGGAGATCTTGGTCAGTATGCCAGCTGGCTCAACTGGGATCCTGCCTCTGTAAAGAGTCCGGCTTGGGGAAGTTCACCCATAGAACGACAAAAGGCTGATGGAACATGGTTCAACAGCGTAAACTGGAACCTGTTCAAGGCATCTGATATGCCTATAAAACTTACTAATATCCGGTTCAATGTACAGGCTAGGCCATATGATCAAAAAATCACTGGCGGAGCAACATGCAGTATTCCAGCTGGCTCAACAACCTGTACCGTCTCTTTGCCCCAGGATATTATAAATGGCACTACCGGCTATCTTCATAGTGGCTATGAAGTAAGGTCAACCACCGAAGCAACCTTCTTTGCCCCTATATGGGAGAATATAGCCTGGCATACACTGGGTCCCTCCGTCACTGGATTTGATTACATTGAAACCACCAACATTCTCCAGGTTTACGTGAATCAACCTGGAGATGGTTCATATTTCGACCATGTTTATGTAAATCGAGTTTGGTTGTCAGATAAAAACCGTAACAACGCAGAAATAAGCGTAACCGGCAAACAAACAGGTAGAAATATGGCGTCTGGGAACTACACGTATGAGTTCAACATGAAAGAGGTACCAGAAGGCAGTTATAACGTGGTAATTAATGCCCAAGATACATTCAACAATACCGGTAACCTCCCTTATCAAACTGTTGTCGTTGATAATACAGCACCATCTGTAAGTATTAGCTACGAAGGAAAACCGATCAGCAAAAACGTAACAGTATATGGGCTGGAGAACGTCCGTATACAGCTCACCGATGCTCTAACTAAACCATCCTTAAGCCGTATGACTCTTCGCGGTGGCCCTGTTTCTGATGCGGTGGAATTGTCTTGGGTGAATCTGGGAAACAACCTGTATGCACCTAATTATCCCAAGATCTTTCCGTCTCTTAATGAAGGCGAAACATACACTCTCACAGTTCAGGCCAAAGATGAGATGAACAACGTTAAAGAAAGCTCAGTCGAATTTAACTACCTTCCAAACAATCTCGTCAGGCTAGAGAATCTGAAAACCTTAGCTGTCAATGCTTCTCTCAAAACATCTGACAATACTCCTCTGGCTGTTCTGTATGCCAGCCAGCTGCGTAAAAAGGATGGTTCAATCGCTACAGGGCTTCAGGACGCAGTGCTTACTGTCCGTAAGGACGCTGCATTCGGCGTGACTGTAAATGGTGTTTCTGCGATGCCAGGTGAAAGCAAAGAGCTTCAACTGGATTTGGGGCTCGGGGACAGCCGTAGCTTTCCTATTTTCCCTGCTGTATCCGGCCTTACAGGCAGATCTGAGTTCATGATTAACATTGAAGAATTAAAATAAAGCAGGGCTGTTTTGCTGAAGCACAACGGCCGTCTTCTGATGCGCCGTAGCCCATGTTGTTGCAAATCAGTCCGACGTTCATTGCGTAAGTAACGCTTACTGCGGACCATGGTAGTGATTAGACTCACTACCATGGTCATTTCACCACATATCTTCTCTGCATTGCTCTTGTTGGGCAGACTAGTAACTCGTCACTAAATTGCAGCTTTTGTCTTGCTAAGTCGCTGGTATAACTGCACTACGAAATCGTCAAAAGATTTTATCCCTCATGTAGATCCAATAAATGATCCCAAAGGTGCCAGAGAGTACAAAGAAGATCCCGGTACGCTGTAGGCCGCATGGTTACTGGGCTGGAGCATTGTCACTGACAACAGTAGCGACATAAGTGACAACGGGAGTGACTTAAAAGACAATGGTAGAGACTATTTCGACGTTGGTAATGATTTTAAGTGACAATGGTAGTGAGGTTAGACTTAAACTTCCACTGTAAGGTAAGGTGACTCGCATTATTTAAATAAATTATTACTTTCAATTACTTGCGACACGAGTCTGCATGTATGCTTCTATTTCTCAAAAATTTATCCACCGAAAATGCCTGTGGCTGTGATTTAGCTTTGACGACAGTTTTTATCAGGGAGGCAAGTTGAGACCTGTATAAGAACTAAGCATTTATTTATCCCCATTTTCCACAAGGTAGTTCCAATAATTAGTACCTTAGTGTTCCTGATAGATCAAAAGAGATCCCCGCTGCCTCCAGGCCAGACGGCACAAGGCCTGAGACGTGATCAGTGACAACAGTAGTGATTATTTTGACATTGGTAGTGATTATTATAACGTTGGTAATGAGTTTTTTGACATCAGTAGTGATCAGAGCGACAATAGTAGTGACTTTTCATTAGATCTTTTTAACTTGATCTGATCCGTTGTTGATAAGAGTTGCAGGTCATTGTATGCAAAGAGTTTTTGCCAAGTTTTAATGAGTGGAGTCGTTTTTTTAGGTAGAACTTATGCACAGATATGGATCATCACAATGATCCATCCAGTGACATAGAGTTCGCTGGGGCTTACTATTCACCAATCTGTTTACACATTCAGTGATAACTTATTATGACTAAAGAGAAAGATACTGAGCAGCAGGACCTGGTCACCAGGGCTTTCTCTGTTAGAGAGAAAGAATCAGGTAAAGACATCATTTTGCGTCCTAACAGCAACCGTACGGTGCAGTCTATTGCTTTGATGCGGCTCGGGCTGTTCGTCCCATCACCAAAGAGTGTGGGGCGTCAAAATCGGGAATATAAAACGGTTGGCTTTGACGCAACGAAAGAGTTACAGACGCTCTCTTTAATGGAGAGCGAGGGGTTCACCAATATTTCAATTGTCGGTGAGCGTCTTGATATGTCAGTAGATTTTAAGACGTGGATGGGCATCATTCGAACCTATGCCAATCATCCGATTAACAATGACACGATAAGCTTAAAATTCACTGAATTCCTCAAGCTATGTACGCCTGAAAATTATCGCTCATCTACAGCGTCCAGAAAACGTATAGACGCCTCCTTACGCAGGTTAGCATCCGTTACCTTGTCGTTCACCAGTAATAACTCGTCCAAAGTCTATACAACGCATCTGGTACAGTCTGCCCTGTTAGACCCGGAATCAGATCAGGTTGTCCTTCAGGTTGATCCTAAGATTTTCGAGCTCTATCAATACGATCATAAGGTTTTGATGCAGCTGAAGGCAATTAAGGAGTTGGCCAAGAAGGAAAGCGCCCAGGCTCTCTATACGTTCATAGAGTCATTACCGCCAAATCCTATACCGATATCCCTTACTCGGCTGAAAAATCGTCTGAACCTCAAAACACGAGCAAATAGTCAGAATGCTACCGTGAGAAAGGCTCTTGAAGAGTTGGCATCGATAGGATACCTCCAGTACACCGAAATTAAGAAAGACGGAAAAGTATACTTCCAGATTCATAAGCGGGATCCCGATCTGAATTTGAACAATACTCAGCCTCCTTTAGAAGTGGTTGAAGATGAAGAAGAGAACTCAGGGTCTTCTGTTTTAGAAGGTGAGTTATGCCCACCAGCTGACCCGATAGACGGCGATGATGTTCTTACCGTCCATGATTTAACCGCTGAAGAACTGCGCTATATTCGTAGTCTTCGAAGCCAGAAAAAGAACAGCAACGCCAGCTAAAGTTAACCCGGCGGTTCAGGCTCCGGGTGCTAAATTACTTCTTCGATTTTCGTTAGTCCCAGCCCGCTCTTTCACGTCAACGGTAATGAGTCAAAAGTCATTACCGTTGTCATTGTTCTCTACCACCCTATGTAGATCGAGATTGCGAATTCAACGCTTTCTCCTGAGTCACCTGTTAACACCCGGTTTCTACGCTTTACTTCATTGGCCAGTACATCCAACGGAAAATATCGTAACGGGGTGACAATGGCAGTGAGTTGACCCACTCACTACCATCGACATTCAAATCCCGGCTTCTCTGGTAGCTATAGTGACAATGGTAATGATGTGTACCTTACTGGCATTGTCATTGTCCTCCGAGTGTGCGTTCAGCTTTGGGAGGACACCGGAACTTAATGCGGCGAGTCACGGCCATTGTGAATCTCGATTGGATTGGCGAATACGGCTTCCGGTTGGGCCAGATGTCAATGGTTATGCTTCATCCAGCTCATTACTGTAGTCATTGCCGTTCAGCTGAGCTGATGCTCCTCTCATTCTATGTGGCGACAACGGTAGTGAGCCCAGAAAGTGACTACCGTTGTCATGGCCGTCCAGTAGAGCGGGTCAACCTCTTAAATCACAGGGTGACAACGGTATTGAGCCCAGAAAGTCACTACCGTTGTCATGGACGTCTGGTTAAGCGGATCTACCTCTCAATTCACAGGGTGACAATGGTAGTGAGCCCAGCAAGTCACTACCGTTGTCATAGTCGTCCCGTTGAGCAGATCAACCTCTTAACTTACAGGATGACAACGGTAGTGAGCCTATTAAGTCATTACCGTTGTCATTGCCATCCAGAAGAGCGGATGATCCTCTCAATTCATACGGCGACAATGGCACTGAGCCCAGCAAGTCACTTCCGTTGTCATAGCCTTCCAGAAGAGCAGATGAGCCTCTTAATTAACAGGGTGACAACGGTAGTGAGCTCATTAAGTCATTACTATTGTCATGGCCGTACAGCTGAGCTGATCATCCTCTCAATTCACACGCCGACAATGGTAGTGAGCTATTAAAGTCACTACCATTGTCATAGACGTCCAGTTAAGTGGACCATCCTCTCAATACACACGGTGACAACGGTAGTGAGCCATTAGAATCACTACCGTTGTCATTGCTTTTCAGGTGCACTGATAAGGCTCTCAATAGACACGACGACAATGGCAGTGAGCAATTAGAGTCACTTCCGTTGTCATTGCTTTCAGC
This sequence comes from Enterobacter cloacae complex sp. GYL001, assembly GCF_049237125.1. Classification (NCBI taxonomy): domain Bacteria; kingdom Pseudomonadati; phylum Pseudomonadota; class Gammaproteobacteria; order Enterobacterales; family Enterobacteriaceae; genus Enterobacter; species Enterobacter cloacae complex sp. GYL001. The sequence goes on from NZ_JBMKGW010000033.1 coordinate 7,336, forward strand.
TGAGCTGATAAGGTACGTCATTTACACGATGACAATGGCAGTGAGCCAATCGAGTCACTACCGTTGTTAATGCCGACCAACCGAGGGAAGGGTCCGCTCAAAGAACTGAGTGACAACAGTAGTGAGATCATCCAATCACTACCATTGTCAGCTTAAACCTGTAGGACGAAGAGGCTTGTCCGATAAAATGACGACAATGGAAATGAGCCTATCCATCACTACCACTGTCATTAAAGTCCAGCGGTTCAACGTTAATCAGTAGCTCCGGATGACAATGGTTGTGAGTCAGGCAATTCCCAAGCATTAAGTGACAGCAGCGTAACACCTCTAAGCTCACTCCTGTTGTCAGGGGTTAGGGTATTGAGTCTCTACCGTCGTCAGTGTTTCTGAGACACCAGTATTGCAGATCACTACAATTGTCACTTAAGTATCGACGGGGGAATAGATGCAAGTGACTGGCTAACCAGTACCAGTTTAGATTCAAAACGATCCCATCTTTGTGGATGCACTTGAGTAAGCTCGTATGACGATATGTCAGAGAAGTGACAACGGGAGTGAGTTGCCGGACTCACTACCGTTGTCATCCCCGGTTGAAGGAAGAGGATCCCCGGGGCTGTATATTTACCGGGTATCCTTACTCAAGGGTTTCGACACTCACTCCCATTGTCGTAATCAACGAGTGTGCATTGTCTTTTAAAAGCATCGCTGGAAACGTACGATTAAAGTAACTTTTCTTTCGGTTCTTCCTTGCGAATCTCTGAAGACGTACTGGCTGATCGGAGTCAAGGAGGGCAGTAAAATTGAAGCCGTCAGTTTTACTGTCGGCTCCGGGTAGTTACTTCAACTCGTCGATCTGAATCATGAATTCTGAGGTGCCAACTTTCCCATTTTCGGAAGGATAAACGGGTAACAGAAGATTATCCCCCTGGCCCATATCTATTTGCACCTCAACTGACTCACCTGGAGCCGCCTGTGCCCCGTTAAATTTAATACCGAAGGCTGCATCCTTCCGCACAGTCAGCGTTGCGTTCTGGACCCCTTTAGCAATTTCTCCATTTGTCTTACGCAGAACGTTAGTGGACAGGTACGCAAGGGGTACGCCATCTGTCGTTTTGAGAGGCGAACTGACCGATAATGTGCGTAGATTATGTAACTGCACAAGGTTATTCGGTAGATAACTGAACTTCTGAGTATAGGTTTTGGTATTCGACTGACTATCGGCAACTGTTACGCTAATTGAATAATTTTCAGATGGTTCGAAATTTGGGAACAGCCTCGGATACTCAGGCATGTATGTATCTTTGCCTGCCGGTGACCACGTAAGCTCAACGTTATCAGCTGTGGGGCCACCTACGAGCTGAAGACGGGTTATCCTCGGGGTTGTCAGATTATCTGCCAGAGCGATCCTGAGGTTCTCCAGGCCGTACACTACCGTATCGTCTTTTACCGGCTTTCCGTCGAATGTTATGGCCACTGTCGGAGGAGTGTTATCCAGAGCAATTTCTCCGAAAGTTTTATTGGTCTGGTTCTGGAAGAAGTCCCTGATGTTGACCTCAACGTTGTATTTTCCTTCAGACTGACGGGATAAATCATAAGCAATCGTGTAGTTACCTGAGATACGAGATTTGATTACGCCTGTGGGTGACATCCGGGTACCGGTGTTCTTATCGGAAAGATAAAATTCCCTCAATGAGACCGAGTCGAACCAGTTACCATCGCCTTCAAGTGACGCCAGTACATCCAGCTGCTTGTTAGTCTCGTCATATGATATCGAGTTTATTACCGGCAGTTGTTTATTGTTCCAGCGTGTCATAATCCATTGCTCAGACCGCAAAATGGGATTGCTGATGCTGCGAACGAAGTAAAGGATCCTATTGTAGCCCTGGGTACCCAAGGCCATATCAAACGTCTCAGGCGCTTCACACGAGGTTTTTCCTGCCGGAATGGTGCAGGTCGCCTTACCGCCGATCTCTTGTGCAAAGGGCCGGGCTTCAACGTTAAAACGAAGTCGGGAAATTTTAATTGGCAGTCGTGATGAAGCCACACTCTCAAAATCCTTCCACTTAACCCAGTTCCCCTTATCATCGAGGAAATCTACCCAGGTACCCGCAAATGCAGGCGTTTGGTTTGCAGATGGGTTTAGAACGAGGCTGTATGACGGATAATACCCTCCCCACTGGCCAAAGTTCGCCATACGAGCCATATCCCCATTAATTGAGCCATAGGGAAGAGTCATTTCAACATAAGCATAAGTGCTGTCTACAGCTATCTCTTTGGGGGCGGAATATTGATTGATGAACTGAAGCCCACCTTCTGAATAAGCACGGTAGTTAGATTTTGGGATCCGGTAGACTAATCGAATAGGGTTTTCGTTAACGACCATACCGGCTTTGTAAGCCGGATAATTAGAAACCCCGGGTACGACGCTGGAAGACGTATTTGGATCATGAACGGCCCACAGTGTCATCTCACCCAGCGTGTTGTCGTAGCGAAATTTTTGAGTTGGCAGCGTTCGGCTATTACCTGCGTTATCGAAGATAACAACTTTTGCAGTAAAGTCTTCATCCAGGTTGCTGTCTGGTATTCCGGTTCCCTTAACTGAATTCTTAGAGTAAGTGTGGTACATCTTTTGGCCGGATACGTCATACTGCATCTGTGTAGTGCTGTAGAGGCTACCGTCCTGCCTGTAAATATATATTAGGCCCTTATCAATACCATTTGCATCACTTACGCCCGAAGAGGGGCTTTGTTGAATAAATCAGATTTCGGGTAAGTCTCCCCCGTAGCGGGTTGTGTTTTCAGGCAATACGCACGCTTTCAGGCATACCTGCTTTCG
>NZ_JBMKGW010000034.1:0-9130 GCF_049237125.1 Enterobacter cloacae complex sp. GYL001
TGATACGCACCATGCTGGAGAGCAGAATACTGCGGTTGGTGTAGAGCAGCGTCGCTGCACGGCCCAGCTCGGCGAATTTTTCCCGGGTGGAGAGATTATGCATGTGCGTTGGGGTTTTGACGCTGCGCAGGGATACCATGGCGATGATTCCCCCCGCCAGACAAAACGCCAGTGCCAGCCACAGGGTGCCCATCTCCCCGATGTGCGGAATGGTAAAGCTCGGAATATAACTGCCCGCCACGCCAATACCTACGGAATAAACCGCCCAGTACCAGCCCAGCGCCGAGCTGGATTTATCGCTACGCACATTATGAATAATGACCACGATGAAGGCGTACAAAAATAACGGATAGGCCAGGCCGCGGATCCCATAGAACAGCAGCATTAATGCGTAATTTGCCTGACCCAGACCAAAAACGAGAAACAGGACGTGGAAAACGCACCACAGGACGAAGCCAATCAGCATGGTTTTTTGCGGGGTGATGATTTCAGCCACCACGCCGGAGATCCACGCGGAGAGCGCCGCCGCGAGACCTTAAAGCGTGAAGGCGAAAGAGGCTTCAGCAGGCGTGAAGCCCAGTGATTTAATATAGTGCGACAGGAAAGCTCGAAACCGTCACCCGTCATAAAGACCGCGATCGCCAGATATCCCCATAGCAGGTTCAGCGGCAATCCCAGCCACTGTTTATTTATTTCGGACATATTGACCTCGTTTGTAGCGTACAGGTAAGCCCACACCGGAAATATTCCGGCGTGAGTTTTCTTATTGTCTTTTTCTCTAAATATACTGACGTGTATTTATTCTCTGATTACTGTCGCAGTTTGTTGTAACTGCTTATAAGCCTCGTATCGACGCAGATGAAGGGACTGAAAGTTCGCTTGCGGATAGAAATATTTATCCACGTGTGTAAATTGTTTCATGGCATCGGTCACTGAAGGCGCTATATTTCCCGCCACCGCCCCGAGAATGGCCGAACCCAGTAATACCGGTTCGCTGCATTGGGTCGCTAACACCGGCAGCCCGCAGGTATCTGCCAGCAGCTGGCGAACGAAAGGGTGCTGGCCCGCGCCGCCGCTGATAACGATATTTTCGGTCTGTACGCCGCATTCACGCTGGGCGTCAATGATTTGTCGCAAACCGTAACCGATACCACACAGACCGGCCACATACAGTGCCATCAGGTTATTGATATCGTTCTCCATGCCCAGCCCGCAGATCGTGGCCCGCGCATGGGGATCGGCAAAGGGCGCGCGGTTACCCAGAAATTCGGGTACCACGTGCAGTCCTGCTGCCAGGTTCACCGCCTCTGAGGCGGTGGCGAAGGTCTGTAAAAGCCTGTCCGCCAGGTAAACCGGCAGCGGCAGGTCTGACTCCTGTGCCAGCTGGCGCGCTTGCGGTGCGGCAGGATGGAAACTTAATAACCGATCGATAGCGGCACCCGCGGCGCTTTGTCCGCCCTCAATCAGCCACAGTCCAGGTACCATCGCGCTAAAATAAGGCCCCCAAACGCCGGGCACAAAAACGGCGCTCTCGGCGCTGGTCATGGTGCACGATGAGGTGCCAAAGACATACGCAAGATTGTTCAGCGCGCCGCCGCCAACGCCCAACGTCCCGATGCCGCCAGCGTGGGCATCAATTAACCCTACCGCCACCGGCGTGCCTGGCAGCAAGCCCATCTCACGCGCGGCCTGCTCCGTTAAGCCCTCGCCGCAAGGGGTGCCGGGGGCGGCAATATGCTGCCCTATGCGGACAAAATCTTCTCCGGCCAGCTCGTCCAGGCCAACGGTGCGGAAATAGTCCGGGTCCCAGCGATTCTCATGGGCCAGCCACGTCCATTTACAGGTTACGGTACAGATGGAACGGGTGACATCGCCGGTCGCGCGCCAGGTCAGGAAATCGGCCAAATCGAAAAATTGCCAGGCGCGATCGTAGACCTCTCGGTGGTTTTCTTTCAGCCACAGCAGCTTGGGCGTCTCCATTTCGGGCGATATTTTCCCGCCAACGTAGTCCAGCACCGGATGATGGGTGGCGTTGATGCGCTCCGCCTGGTCTGTCGCACGGTGATCCATCCAGACGATGATATTGTTTTCCGCTTCACCGTCAGGGCTGACCGCCAGCGGTTCGCCATTGTTGTCCAACACCACCAGCGAGCAGGTGGCGTCAAACCCGATGCCGGCAACGCTCTGCGGAGTCGTCCCGGAGCGCGCCAGCGCCTCGCGGATGCAGCGGCAAACGGCCTGCCAGATCTCGGCGCTGGACTGCTCCACGCGGCTTCCGCTGCGGTGCACGGTGGCAATTTTCTGCGTCGCGTGGGAAAGCAGCCTGCCGCTGAGATCGAAAATGCCCGCGCGAACGCTGCCGGAGCCGACGTCTACGCCGATAACGGTTTCTGGTGTACTCTTCATCCTTACGGCCCTTAAAGATCGACGCTGTTAGGCAGAATCACCAGATCCCGGACGGTAACGTTCTTCGAACGGGTCACCATGAACAACACCGATTCTGCGACTTCAATCGGCTGCATCAGGCTGCCGTTTGCCAGCGCTTCATCCATTTTGGCCTGCGGCCAGTCGTCGAGCAGAGCCGTCACTACCGGCCCAGGCAGAACGGCTCCGACGCGTACGCCATGTTCCGCGACCTGACGACGGGTGGTATGCACGAACGCCTGAACGGCAAATTTGGACGCGGTGTAGATCGGCTCCCAGATAACCGGCACCACGCCCGCAATGGAGCTGGTGAAGATAATATCGCCTGACTTCTGCGCAATCATATGCGGCAGTACGGCGCGAACGCAGCGGAAGGCGGCGTTGATATTCAGGTTCAGTACGCGATCCCAGACGTCCGGGTCGCCTTCAGCAACCGGCCCGCCGATGTAGGCGCCTGCATTGGCGTGAAAAATATCCAGGCCGCCGGCGAGGCCGACAATGTCGCTCAGCATCGCGTCGACTTGCTCGGGTTTGAACAGATCGATTTGCAGGGCAAACGCGTTCTCGCCCAGCTCGGCGACAAGGCGCTGAAGCTTCTCGCCTTCACGGTCGATTAACACCACCTTTGCGCCAGCGCCGAGCAGCGTTTTTGCACACTCCAGGCCAATACCTGAGGCGGCGCCAGTGATAGCAGCGACTTTGCCCTGAAGGGAACTATTCATGGAGGGGACAGAGTGATTCATTTTATAATCCTTTATGCAGAGATGATTTTTAGGGTGTGTCTGCTTTCGCGTGAAGAACGGGGGTTCTGACTGACGCGTGAAGCAAACTGCTCAATCGATGAAGCAGATCTAGCACTTGCTTATTTCTCCAGCAAGAGACATTCAAAATGAAGAGGCGATTTTGTGACGCGCGTTGAGAAAACGAAGAAAACGACCATTTACGATCTGGCGGAACTCACCGGCGTTTCTGCCAGCGCGGTGAGTGCTATTTTGAATGGCAACTGGAAGAAACGCCGCATCAGCGCCAGCCTGGCAGAGAAGGTAACCCGCATTGCACAAGAGCAGGGCTACGCGGTTAACCGTCAGGCAAGCCTGCTGCGCAGCAAGAAATCGAACGTTATCGGCATGATTGTGCCGAAATATGACAACCGCTATTTCGGCTCTATAGCGGAAAAATTCGAAGAGATGGCGCGTGCCAGAGGGCTGTTGCCGATTATTACCTGCACACGCCGACAGCCGGAACTCGAGCTGGATGCCGCCCGTGCCATGCTCTCCTGGCAGGTTGACTGGGTCATTGCCACGGGGGCGACACACCCGGACAAAATTGCTGAACTCTGTCATCAGGCGGGCGTACCTACGCTAAATCTTGATCTGCCGGGTACCCTGGCGCCCTCTATCATTTCGGATAACTACGGCGGCGCGAAGATGCTGACAGAGCGGATCCTCGCCAGCAGCTTTAAACGGTTTGGTTCGCTGGCTCCGCTGACCTTCGTGGGCGGACGCCGGAGTGATAACAACACCGCAGAGCGCCTGCGCGGGTTCCTTGATGCCCATCAGGCCCATGGGCTGACCGTTCCGGAACAGCAGCTGCTGGTCACCGGGTACTCGTCATCGCGCGTGGAGGAGCAGCTCAGAGCCACCTTCCCGTCGCCATCGACGGCGCTAAAGGGGCTGTTTGTCAATTCGACCATTTCGCTGGAGGGGGTGGTACGTTGGCTGGCCCAATACGGGCAGACCGGCCAAAATCAGCCGCCGATGGGTTGTTTTGACTGGGACCCATTTGTCTCTCTGCTGGGACATGATATCGACATGGTGCGCCAGGACGTCCCGGCGATGCTGGAGAAGGTATTTGAAATTCTCGATTCCGGTGATACCTCGGTCAGGCGTATTGAGATCCCACCGGAACTGATTGGCAGCCAGAGCGTCACGGGCTAGCCCTGACGCGTCAGCAGCCAGCGCGCGGTCTGTTCATCCGTCACCAGACCGTTTACCCAGCCGCCTTTGAGGGCGGCAAGGATCGCCGGGCGTTTATCCTCGCCGCAGGCGGCCGCAATACGTGGACACTGGCTCTGGCGAATATCGTAGCTGGTAATAAAGCGATTAATCTGGCTGTCGATGACCTTGCCGTCGGCATCGATAAAGCGTCCGAGTATTTCGCCAACGCCACCGCGCTGGGTCAACTCTTCCAGCTGTGCCTCATCGATAAACCCGTCTTTGAAGATAGGGCTCTGCCTGCCCAGCGCCCCGATGCCGACAAAAATCACATCGGCCGCATCCGCCACGGCGCAGACGTTACGGAACAGGCGGTTTGAGCACCACATCTCATGCTCCTCGCTGGACTGAGCATAGCGCGGCGCCGGCCACTGGTAATATTTTCCCTGAATTTTACGCGCCAGCAGCAACGGCACATCATCGTAATAGTTACATTGCCCGTGCTCGTTCATGGCGCTGATCAGGGCGACACAGCGGGTGTTGTGGCTGTCAAAATCGATACGCTTGATGGTTTTTTTTAGCGTCAGTCCGGAGCCAATTCCGACAACCGTGGGTTTATCACCTTGCAGGTAGCGGGCCATCAGCTGATAACAGCCAAACGTCACGCTATCCAGCGCGCTTTCATTGCGGTAGACGGGCACAATGTTGCAGTGGGTCAGGTGATATTTTTCCGCGAGAAGTTGCGCATAATCGAGGCAGTTAGCGACAGGGTGATGAAGCCCAATCGAGACAATGCCTTCCTCTTTCGCGGCGGCAATCAGCCGCTGCACCACCGGTCTTGATGTGCCGAGCTGGCTGGCAATTTCGCTTTGATTAAGCCCGGCGATGTAATACATCCATGCCGCCCGCACTTTTTGATCGAGCCTGATGTCATCTTCTTTGCTCACGTTTCCCTGCCTCAAGAGTGGGGTTGAGGGCGGTCAACACCCACAACAATTGTCTGTCATTCTGGCGGGTGCTCCGCGCTGAGGCAAGCGGTTTGCTCTTTATTGGTCATTTGTTATTTAAGTGGTCATTTGTTCTTTTGTGATCTGTGGCTCTTATTTTAAGCAAATGATCATCTACAGTTCAGCCATAACCTCACTGGAGAACAGAACAATGACCGAGAAATACACATGGCTACATATTGGACTGGGGTCTTTTCATCGTGCGCATCAGGCGTGGTATCTGCACCGCCTGATTGCCGGCGGCGATACGCGCTGGCACATCGCTGCGGGCAACATACGCAACGATGCTGAACATGTGGTGCAGGCGCTGGCCGCGCAGAAGGGGCGATATGTACTGGAGACCGTCAGCCCGGAAGGCGAGAGAGACTATGAAGAGATCGCCTCGATTCAGACGCTGATCCCGTGGCAGGCGGATTTGCAGCCGCTGATTGCCGAAGGGGCGAACCCGCAGACTCGGGTCATCGCGTTTACCGTGACGGAGGGGGGCTACTATCTGGATACCAGCCACAGGCTGGATGTGGCCAATGCCGATCTGGCGAGCGATATTAAGGGCGGCTGTAAAACCATCTACGGGACAATTGCCCGCATCCTCGAAGCGCGTATGGCGAACGGAGCGGGTCCGGTAACCTTGCTTAACTGTGACAACGTGCGGCATAACGGCGAGCGCTTCCACGACGGGTTGATTGAATTCTTAACCCTCAGCGGCAAACAGAGGGTCATCGACTGGCTGAGCGCTAATGCGACCTGTCCGAATACCATGGTGGATCGCATCACACCGCGTCCGGCGGCCGATCTCCCGGCGCGCATTAAGGCCCGGACGGGCATAGACGATAACGCCCCGGTTATGGGGGAACGCTTTATTCAGTGGGTGATTGAAGACAATTTCCGCGACGTTCGTCCCGCGCTGGAAACGGTGGGCGTGGAGCTGGTGGGATCCGTCATCCCTTATGAAGAGGCGAAGATCCGCATCCTCAATGCCTCCCATAGCTGTATCGCCTGGGCGGGTACTCTGGTCGGGCAGCAGTATATCCATGAAAGCACGCTGACAGAGTTTATCTACAAGATTGCCGACCGCTACGTGACGGAAGATGTCATTCCCTGCCTGGGAGATAATGGCATCGATCTGCCAGCCTACCGCGACGTAGTGCTTAAGCGTTTTACCAACCCCTGGATTCAGGACACCAACCAGCGCGTCGCGGCCGACGGGTTTTCGAAGATCCCGGCGATGATCGCCCCAACGCTGCGTGAATGTTACCAGCGCGGCGTACGTCCTGACGCTACCGCTATGCTGCCTGCGCTGTTCTACGTCTATATGGAGCAGTGGCATCACGGCAAGCTGCCATATGAATACCAGGACGGTATCCTTAACGCCTCTGCGGTACATGCGATGTTCGAATCGGACGATCCGATAGCCCGATATGCCAGCGATACCGCCCTGTTTGGCGATCTGACCGGCCGGGAAGATTTTGCCGCGCTTCTGCGTGAAAAAATCGCTGACGTCTACGCGCTGATTAAGTGAGAGGTGGGTATGTATCTGGGCATCGATCTTGGCACATCAGAAGTAAAGGCGCTGGTCATTGACGAAAACAACGGCGTTGTCGCCACCCATAGCGCGCCGCTGACGATACAGCGTCCGAAGCCGCACTGGTCTGAACAATCGCCGGAAGCCTGGTGGGAGGCAACCGAATACCTGATTGCCACCCTCCGGGAGAAGTGCGGCCACCACTGGCAGGCGATAAAAGCCATTGGCCTTTCCGGGCAGATGCACGGTGCGGTACTGCTGGATGCCGCGGGTGAACCCCTGCGTCCGGCCATCCTGTGGAATGACACCCGCTGCGCGCAGGAGTGCGCAGAGCTGGAAGAGATGGCGCCCGAACTGCACCAGGTGGCGGGGAACCTGGCAATGCCGGGGTTTACGGCACCAAAGCTGCTCTGGGTGCGCCGTCATGAGCCGCAGAACTTCAGCCGTCTCGCCACCGTGCTGCTGCCGAAGGATTATCTGCGCTTCAAAATGACCGGAAAAAAAATCTCTGATATGTCGGACTCGGCCGGGACGCTGTGGCTGGATGTGGGAAAACGAGACTGGTCGGATGCACTGCTGGAAAAATGTGAGCTGTCGCGTGCCGCCATGCCTGCGCTGGTGGAAGGGTGTGAGGTCTCGGCGCTACTCGAACCTGCGGTAGCGCAGCGGTGGGGTCTGAACCCCTCGGTTATCGTTGCCGGCGGCGGGGGAGATAACGCCGTCAGCGCGATAGGGGTTGGGGCCGTTTCGCCGGGCGATGCGTTTATTTCGCTGGGCACCTCCGGCGTGCTGTTTGTGGTCACAGATGCCTACCGTCCGGCACCCCAGTCTGCCGTGCACGCGTTCTGTCACGTGCTGCCAAACCTGTGGCATCAGATGAGCGTGATGTTAAGCGCCGCCAGTTGTCTACAGTGGTTTTGCCGTCTGGTGGGCGTCACGGAGCTGGCATTGCTTGAGGAGATCGCCCAGCTAAGCGATGCGGAGAAAGCGAGCGCGCCGATGTTCCTGCCGTACCTTTCCGGGGAACGTACGCCGCATAACGATCCCTGTGCACGGGGCATGTTCTGGGGGCTAACGCACTCCAGCCAGCGTGCGCTGATGGGGTATGCGGTGCTGGAAGGCGTCAGCTTCGGTATTGCCGATGGCCTTCGCGTGTTGCAGGAGAGCGGCACGCAGATTGAACAGTGCTCCCTCGTCGGCGGCGGGGCGCGGAGCCCCTTCTGGGCCCAGCTGCTGGCCGATATTCTGGCGATGCCGGTGGTGACGCATAAGGGCGGCGAAACCGGCGGTGCGCTGGGGGCTGCACGGCTGGCCTGTCTCGCAGCCGGTAAGCCGCTGGCTTCCGTGTGCGAAAAACCTGAAGTCTATAAAACCTGGCGCAGCGATCCGGCGCGCCACCGTGCGCTGATGACGCGTTACCAGCAGTTTAACGCGCTTTACCAAAACGACCTGAACTACCGAAACCCATAATTCTGTGGCAAAGACCCTCCGGTGATGCTGCCGGAGCGGTTCCCTGTACCCTAAAAACGAGGTCAATATGTCGTTAAATAACAAACAATGGCTGGGATTACCCCTGAGTCTGGTCTGGGGGTATATCGCTATCGCGGTCTTTATGACGGGCGATGGTTTCGAGCTGGCATTCCTGTCGCACTATATTAAGGCGCTGGGCTTCACGCCTGCTGAAGCCTCTTTCGCCTTCACGCTCTACGGTCTCGCGGCGGCGCTCTCCGCATGGATTTCCGGCGTGGTGGCTGAAATCATCACCCCGCAAAAAACCATGCTGATTGGCTTCGTCCTGTGGTGCGTTTTCCACGTCCTGTTTCTCGTTTTTGGTCTGGGTCAGGCAAATTACGCATTAATTCTGCTGTTCTACGGGATCCGCGGCCTGGCCTATCCGCTGTTCCTCTATGCCTTTATCGTCGCCATTGTGCATAACGTTCGCAGCGACAGTACCAGCGCGGCGCTGGGCTGGTTCTGGGCGGTTTACTCTATCGGCATCGGCGTGTTCGGCAGCTACATTCCGAGCTTTACCATTCCGCACATCGGGGAGATGGGCACGCTGTGGCTGGCGCTGGCATTCTGCGTAACCGGCGGGATCATTGCGCTGGTCTCTATGCGTAAGGTGGAAACGCCACGGCATATGCAGACTCTCTCCACCCGGGAAAAATTCGCCGAGCTGGGCCGTGCAGCGACGCTGCTCTACACCAACCGCAGTATTCTGCTCTCCAGCATGGTGCGTATCA
>NZ_JBMKGW010000035.1:0-9015 GCF_049237125.1 Enterobacter cloacae complex sp. GYL001
AACAAGGGAAGACTTACTCGTGGCTGCAACCCTACTAGCTCAAAATTTATTCACACATGGTTACGCTTTGGGGAAATTATGAGGGGATCTCTCAGTGCTTTACCTCAGTGGCTGAATATTGATGGTTAATATCTTTAATCACCCGTAAGCACTTAGTGCATACCTTAGTTCGATTTGTCTGCTTGTCCAGAGTGTATTTAACTTCAAGTTGACCTCCAGCATTAAGCAAAGTGAGCATCTCATCTTCTAACACGCTTCGGTAAATGGTCTTGTCCGAGAGTGTGCCCGGTAACGAGTACTCAACATAATTGTTTGAAACTCTTACCGATTTAGGGATTTTACCACTGAGCTGGATTTCATTCGTTGAAGGCATTACAGTTACTTTAATCACAGTTGCCGGTGACCAGAAATCCTGATAACGCACTTTATGAATTTTATCAGCTCTAAGGCCTAACCACACATTTCCGGCGATAAGAACAATAAGCAATCCATAAACTGATCGTCGAATGTTACGCCTTTTAATCACAATGTCCCCCATCCCTCAAATATCATTCTAAATAACTGCACCAGGATATCATGAGCGTAATTAAAAGAATTCTTCATAACCGGGGTTTTCAGTTGAGTTTGCGGACTCTTTACTTTGCGGTTTCTCGCCCTCTATTTGAGTATCCCTGACAGGTTTGGATTTACCCATGCTCCTCTGAAAGGTATCCATAACAAACTCAATATCTTCTTCTGGCAGGCTGGTGGGTTGGTTGCTCATAGGACTTCCTCTTGTTGAATACGTTCGGCGTACAGGATGCGAACCGAAACGGTCGTGTTTTCAAACTCGTTCTCAAAAACGTCCATCCATTCCGTCCGGAATTCTTCCCCCAGAAGGTTATCGAGCCCCTGAAGAGATAATGGAAGAACGGCTGCTAGAGATCCCCCGGCTGCGAGATGAGATGCAGCTGCCTGGAGATGCAGCCTGGCCCGGTTATCGGCAAAAGGTGGGTTCATCACGACATAATCAAACTTCTTCTGTTGATTAGACTTAGACCATGTGAGGAAGTCAGCTTCTGTCGTATCGTATCCCTTAGCCCGGGAGATAAGGCAATTCAAAGTATCAAGCTCGATGCCAGTAACGATCACACCGGCAGGGAATGATTTAAGCAAATCCGCATGGCCAATATTAGGCTCCAGGAGGGTATCCCCTTCCCCTGCACCGAGCAGGGAATATACATATTCGCTGATTCGGCAAGATGAAGGGTAAAACTGATGCGATACAATATCAGGCATCTCCCCTATCTGGCCGATGTAACGAATAACCTCACACGGATCATAGGAAAATGTCACATCGTATTTTGTTACTGTTGCCCCTAAGAACCGAAGGGTGTCAGCGGCAACACTCGAAGATTTGCGTTCGGCGAGAGACCCTAAAGATGTCCAGCAACTCCATTTATTGTCCCCGTCATTTTTAAACATTAGTTCAGAAAGCTGCATCCGGGTATCAAAGTCGATGCACTGCTTAAGTACAGGGAATGCCTCCAAAGATTTCTTGCTATGAGCCATGCGGTCGGCAGGTAATGCCAGCGGTACGATAGCTGATAAAATATTGTTAAGCCGCTCGGCGATATCAGGGTGGACGTCAATATGCATTGATCCATTTTTGTAAACCCTGAAACGAATACTGTTGCCATCGATGCAGATCCATTTTCTGAACCCCTCATGTTCGACCAACGCCTCAACCAATGATTTGGTGTTATGGATCGCCTTCACCTGTTCGCCACGGAAGAATGCGCATATAACGCGGAGCTCGCTCAGTGGTGAAATGCCAGACTCTTTAAAATCCACCCTTAATTTCTGCCAGGGGTATTTAGACGGCTCGCAAACTCCGGTAGTGATCATGCGGGTGGAGAACCCAAAAGCTTTGTTTGTCTTATGACTGCGGCTCAGAGACTGGAAGACGTCGTAAACCCTTTCTTTAATAAATTGATTGCGGTCATTAAGCAAAGCAACGACTGTGCCTACTACAGCGTCAGCTGTGAAATCAGGGATCACCTGAGGCGGCATAATATAGCGGTCGGCCGTAAACTGCTTATCCCATTCGTTACGTTTGGCATCCGACATGATAGGCAAAACATCAGTGAGTGCCATAACGCGTTTCCAGTATTCAGATCTCAGAGCGTTTTCCGCGAACAAGGCATCCGCTTCAGAGATACTGTGGTTGTAGCCTGAGAGATAAGAATAAAGTTTCTGGTGATTGTGGGTTTTGAACTGGACAGCCATGTGTTTCAACAAGCAGAGTTCATCATTATAGGACTCAACAAGATCCGCGATAATGCCGAGCTCTTTGCGCATATCTGGAAGAAATGTTTCAGAAGAGCTAACCACCAGGCTATGAGAGGTTGTTAAAGCCAGTACGCTGTGACCTGCATTATCGGGTTTAGCTTCAGAATCAAGAGATGACATTTTACCGGTCCTTTAGAAAAAACTTTTACCAGGATAGCAACGTCGCTCTGTAACCTAATAGGTTCAGTGACACGAAAAAGTTTTTTATGTCTCTGAATAAAACTTAAAGATGTCAACTCATAGAAAGAAGCAAAAAAAAAGCCCCGCATAAACGGGGCAAGAACGATACATGGAGGTTTAAAAAAGGCGGGCAAAAAGCCTGAATCCTTAATGACTCTGACAAAACCAACACTTTGCCAAAAGTAAATTATTCTGCGTCCGGCTGTGGGTCAGTATCCTGATCGGTCTCTTCCCCTGCCTTCTTAGCATTTTTTTTACGTGGGTATTTTGGCTTCTCACCATTAAGTTTTGCCTGACGATTCTCCGCACGGCGAAGCTGCTTGTTCTCTGATTCTGTGATCTCTTTTGAAAGATTTCTCAGCATCTCCAGAGTACTGCGGTTCAACGTAATGTTGATTTCTTCGTCAGCACTTGAATCTGTCATCTCCGGCAATTCAATATCCCCCAGTTTCTGTAATAAGCTGGTGGTGATGAGTTTGACGCCTTCTACGGCTTTTGTGGCAATAACCGGCGGAATCCGTGCTGGCTTGAAGTCTGAAGGTCTGACTCGTACCTGACCATGTTGGGTTTTTTTCACCGTGATGCCATTCGCATCGGCCTGCTCAAGTTCCGCGATCATCTTCTTGATACGTGAAATTGCTTCTGTTTCACCGAGCTCATCGATCAGTGAAAGCACGTTAACATACGAAATAGCGTCAGCATGAATCCATTTCTTGATAACAACAGAACAGGTTGTCAGGCGGATAAGAGAACTGATGGTCGTCGGGCTTTTATTTTCACGTTGAGCAATTCGTTCGAGTGACCAGCCAGCAAGAGAATGTAGGCGACGATAGGACTCGCCAAGCGCAACAGGAGAAAGCGCAAGACCACGGTTACCATCAATGGTCGCGAGCTCACAGCCAATTTCATCTTCTTTAATCTCAACGCAAAGGATTGTGATGTCATGATCTTCATCACATGCCATCATTGCGGCTTTTAAACGGCAGTGCCCCTGGCGAACAAAAGGTACCCCATCAATGACACGTACTCGGATAGGGTCTACATAGTCACCTCGAATGTAGGCATTCTTGATGTTGTAGATGTGTTCTTCAACCTCAGGGAGCTTATAGTAATCGTCACCCATTCCCATTTCGCGGGAGTTGAAGCCTGGCGTGACCTGAATTACTGAAGGGTGGATAGCCCATGCTTTCTGGTCACTTACTTCAGTACAAAGTTCAGGGTTTGCATCACGGAACTGTTTAAGCCCAGTGACGTAACGACCTGTGCCAGTAACTACTGAAAAGGCAACATGGGCCGTTTTAAAGACCTTGTCATTAGCTTGCTGTGTAGGTTCTGTCAGTAAAACACTCATAGGGGCTCCGTTACATTTTTCTGCTTACTTTCTGCGTAGCGGGGATACTACCGAAAAAAAAATCCATAATTTTTCGCAAAAAAGGTACTTTTTGAGCCTATTCTGATTTTTCACAAAAAAAGAGGGCTCCCCATTTCTTGTGATGGCATCAAAATCGCTTCATAAACAAAGACATAAATCCAAAACATAAAGTTCAGGTATCAGTGAGGAAAAATCTTATAAATCCGCAATGCTGAAAGTCAAAACTGTGCGTCTTAAACAACTTTTTTTTGCTCCCTAAGTTATTAGTTAAAGCCCGTGGTTAGGTACGATACCAGCACCTAAATTTCTCTCTCAGGTATAGACACTTTGACTCGACATCTCAGACACATGCCGATAATCAAATGGGCTGGTGGAAAAACGAAACTGATGCCTTTCATCAGCCATCACTACCCACACGATCATAGTTGCCGGTGGGTAGAACCCTTTATAGGCGGTGGTGCCGTTTTTCTGAACATGTTTGCACAAAATGCATTGCTTGCAGATAGCAATCCAGACTTGATCAACCTATACAGGACTATTCAAAGACAGAAAACTAACTTTATAAATCAGGTCCAAAACCTAGCGGATAAAACCTTTGTCGAAAAGGACTACTATGAGATGAGGGACCGTTTCAACAAAACCTGTATTTCTGGTCAACCGCTTCAAAGAGCGGCTTTGTTTTACTCCCTGAATCGCCTGGGCTATAACGGTATGTGCCGCTATAACTCAGAAAGAATCTATTCAGTGCCCTGGGGGAAACATACAGAACTGAAGCTTGACTTCAATAAAATAGACTACCTTTCATTTCGTCTTTCAGGTATTGAACTGATCACCGCTGGTTTTGAGGAGACTCTGGCCGCAACCGGCGAAGGAGATCAGATTTATTGTGATCCGCCATATGACAAAACAAGCAAAACTAGTTTTGTCAGTTACGATGGTAAACCGTTCAGCCAAAGCGACCACGTGCTGTTAGCAAATATGCTCGTTGACGCTCACAGAAAAGGCGCTGCTGTTGCGATATCAAATAGCCTGACACCATTCACTTTGGGCCTCTATGAAGAGCGTGGATTCGTCATACACAGACTCAGCGCTTACCGATCCGTAGGAAGTAAGCCAAATACACGGAAAACGGAAACAGAAATACTGGCCGTGCTGAAATAGAGTTAATTCTAATCAACGGGGCTAATCCATTCCTGAAAAGTTAATACCTCAGGGTGAGTTCGTTGAACATAAGGTATAAACTGAAGCTCTTCTATTCTCCGGTCGCCCCTCTTTCCTTCGCAAATAAATGAAATGAGTCCTTGCTGAGAAAGCCCAGTAAGGACGCTCATAAGTCTTATATTTAGAGTTTTAAGCTGTAAGTCGTTATTAATGTCCTCCACTTTATGAGAGCTCTGGCCTGAACGTTTAAGATACTCGTAAACCATGAAATTCGAATTTCGTCGTTTTAACAATTTTTCGGTTATGCATTCCTGAATGAAACCGCCAAGAGCATCTAAAAGCGGACTGAGAACTACCGGGAAAGTTAATGTGTAACTTTGAGAAGTTTTAGACAAAGTAAATGAATTTAGAAAGCTAAAGTTAAGTCTCTTTTTTGAATATGGAGCGTAAGCGACAAGAGTAGTTGACATAACAGTAAGTAAAGCTTCAAGATGTTCCACTGTTATTAATGTGGTTTTATCTGTATTTCTTAGATTATGGAAATCAATAAACGCTACTCTTGAACGGCTAAGCCAATCTTGTACTTTAATGTCGATAGAAAATTGCGATATATGATTTGAACATTCATTTTGGTTGATAGGGCATGCAGACGAAAGATGGTTATGGATTATCATGCATAGCACAAAAAAAGGAAATCGGCAGGCTGTGGGGCATTGAAAACCGGTTAAAGAAAGCTTAGACGTTTCATATGCGCTTACCGGAAAAGTAACTTTTCTTAACGTTGGCTTTGACGATGTTCTTGCATTTTTACAAATGAAACCGAGACCCAGATCATTGTGCATTTTAAAGTCCATCTCCATCATCACCTTTTAGCCTTAACTGTATGGTATTGGTATACAAAAAATTAAAAATTATAATTAATAAGATTATCATTTTTTTACTATTGAAAAGGTTGTGATAGAGGGGAATTTAAATGTAAAAGATTTATACTCGCAGATCTTTATGAGGGATAAAACCCATTGCGTAAGCAACAATATTACGTGAGTGAGTCCTAACGACAGTTTAAGTCTTGGCTCTATATTTAAGCAGTAAAACATTTAACTGTCTTGGAGTTTACTTAACTTAAAAACTGTTATTGCAGCATAATTTTTCGAATCAAAATCATAGAATTTTCTGACTTTTCCAGTCAAATGATAACGTTCACCCAATAAAATGTGATCCTGTTTATCGGCCGTTAAAGCGATCCCGTCATTTCTAACTTTACCAGTAAATGTAAAAAAATAACTCCCTTTACTTTTTGCGTACGCGGCCCTGACTTCAGTAAATGTTAGTTCAATGCTTATGACCTGGCCGATATTGTAGCTATGTTTTAAAATTTCTTGTTCATTTTCCGGAGTTTCAGACAACATCACATCAAAGGTTGTAAAGAAACAATCCAGCTGGCGTTCTGTCAAAAAACGGTTATTGTCTAGTTGCGCCAATATACTATTAGAAAACTTAGTGTTAGCCTTTTTTGCTTTCTCAATAAGTACGTGGTTTCTGGATTTCCATGCTTCGAGTGTTGGGTTAACACGCAGTTCCGGAATGTTATCGAGAAAGGTAATTGGCTCTAGTACCACTAATTTTTCAATAATGGGTCCAACTGTTTGCACCCCATGACACTTTTCACATACATCAGCCCCTTTGTGGCCTGTGCCCGCACATTCGTTACATTCTCTTTCGATAGGTGCATAATAATTTCCATCTCCGTTAAGGGATACATTCACTGAGGCTGGTACCATATGACCATCAAGAGTAAAGAAAAGAGATTTCATTTTCGAAACACCTCCAAACGTGCCTCTACGATTGCTACAGCTTCTTTCACAGTTTTTTCATAGTGGTCATGCCCTTCAGGAAATTGGTCAAAACGTTTACCGTGTTCTAACTCTTCCATGTTGCGTTTAAGGACTTCATGAGTTAGAAGCAAATCATTATAATTATCGATAAGAGTCAGCTTTATAGGTTTAATCACTCAACTAATCCTCGGGTTTTTATTCCTTAAGGAGATCTCGAATTTCCAGAAGCTCTTCTAATTTTGGTTTAGAAAGAATGATTGCTGTATTTTCGTCGTTAAGTAAAGACAATAAAATATTTAGCTTTTCATCATTCAAGATTATTTGAACACCATCATCAGAAAATATTACATTTTTACTATCAACATTTTTGAACAAGTGTGCACTATCTCTACCAAATTTTAGTTCTGTTTGAGTATTCGTTATAGATTCCGTATGTGTACTTTCCACAAGCTCAAGAAATTCAGATTTTAGCCGTTCTGTTTTCTTATGCGAGAGGCGCTTAATACCCAAAGTCTTACGTGTGACTGCCGAATTTTTCTTTTCTGGTCCGCCTTTATTTAAGGTGTCTGGTCCTGCTCCAGCTGCATTGTGTTCAGGTATGCCTACAATTTTGCTCGTTGTAGTCTCAATATTCTTAACGCCAGGTAAGAAACCTTCTATATGTTTTAAAACCATTTTGTGATCGTTGGAATATTTTAACATTATTTCAATGGCGAGCGTTTTTTTGATTAGATTTAGGCTAATCAAACGTTGAAGCTCTAATGGCATATCAAGGATTTTTAGCATATTACGAATTGCGGTAGTTGATCGTTGATATCGCATTGCTAGTTCTTCAACCGAATACCCGAGACTAACAGCATGAGCTAATGCATGAGCTTGCCCAACCGGATTTAGCCCATTGCTTCTGTTACCATCGAGGTTCTCAAGGTATTCTTCAATTTCGTTTTTATAATCGATTAAGATAACAGATAATTTTGGAATATTAGCACCTTCAGAAATTGCTAATTTTAAGCCATGAAAACGAGTATGACCTTGACGAACTAAATATTTACCTTTTCTTTTTACGACCTTGATCATATCAACCTGCCTTCCTTCCTTAAAGGCTTGTTTGATTGACACAATCATCGATTTGACAGGTTCTTGTTCGTAACACAAATCTCCGATTACCGCCTCTCGGGGATTAAATCCCTTTTCAATTTCAACTAGATTAGTATCCACTTCAATGACTGTATGTTTGCTGTTGTTCATATCTTCCTCCTGTTTACTACATGATACATGAACCTCAAATTTGCCAAATAGGGCTGATACATCTAAAAGGTAAACTCAAAAAATTTGCTTAATAAAATTAAAATAAAAACTGTCTTGAATAAAACAATGATAGTAAACCCACTTTCATTTCCGTTTGCGATCTGTAGATATTGATAAAGGAGCGCTATTCCTTGTTTTATATGGACTTATCATTGTTTTCAACAGGTTAGATCAATTCTTTAGATCACTAAAGATCAATAGAGTTCAAGTAAAGATCACGGCATCTTTAACTCATTGATTATAGTAACTTTATGAAAGGATCCGGCATTCGGATGCATGCGAAAAGCATTTGAATGAATAAGGAAGGCATTTACTGGAATGCTTATGGCATTTAGGTAAATGCGTAAAAAGCATTTGCAAGAATATGTTATAAACAGTTTGCCAAATGAAAATCTTATCACCGACGAGTTAAGTTAATGATTAAAAACAACGAGTTAATCCATCCTTTTGACGTAACCAGTAATGAATCAGGTAAGACTTATCAACTGACGCCTAACTCGTCCAAGTCGGTTCAGCCCGTGGCCCTGCTGAGATTGAGTGTATTTACCCCTGTCGGCACAAAAGAAAACCGCGACCGAAACTTTGAAGTTGATGCCTCTGATGAGCTTTCGTGTATGGAAATTGCAAGATCGGAGGGTTATGACGACATCAAGATAACTGGTGTCAAACTATCTATGTCTACCGACTTTAAGTGCTGGCTCGGGATCATCATGGCTTTCAGTAAATATGGTTTTTGACCTGCCCCCAGGATTAGATACAACGCTCACTTAGTAATGTCGGATCCTTCACTATCAGAATTACCCTTTCTCCAGCCCGCCGCAAACTCAG
>NZ_JBMKGW010000036.1:0-7785 GCF_049237125.1 Enterobacter cloacae complex sp. GYL001
ACTTTTGCTTTGCCACGGAACGGTCTGCGTTGTCGGGAAGATGCGTGATCTGATCCTTCAACTCAGCAAAAGTTCGATTTATTCAACAAAGCCGAATGAGACGGTCGTCCCTTCCATAAGCCCTATTTCGCTTTCACTTAACCCCTGGTCGATCAATTCCCAGTCCCGAACCCGGGAACTGCGTATGGCCACGCATGGTCTTAACCTGATCTGTGCAGTCACGGATGAGCATACCCGTCAGATAGTTGACTTTTGCGATAACCTTGGACAGCAGCTTAAGGATCCGGACGACAAAAGCGCCTGGGTTAAGCTCATTAATTCTGAATGCGCTTTGCTTAATTCTCCGCGTCTCTATCCCGTTCTGCTTGAGCCGGATACACCGGCACAATTTGAAATCTTTGTGCCAGCTCCGGAAGATGGAGAACACGACACGGTCATAGCCAGCGTTGTTAAAGAATGTTTCGGAGATGAATGCCGGTACAGAGTAACGGACAAAGCTTTTGCAATGTCGGAAAAGCCAGTCATCAGGCTGGAAGCTCATTTCAATGACAAACGCGAAAAGGTTTTAGAACTGACCTTTTCCTGTTTCAATCTTTCACTCTCAGCGTCCGTGCATGAAAACCAGCTACGTCAGATTTTGTTACTTTGCGAAGACTTTGGCGTAAGGCTTCAGGGTAGAGCAGGGGCATCCTGCCACGTTAATATGCGCAGTGCTTACCGTCGTCTTGCTCATGTTGGCACCGGCTCTCGCCCAGGTGATGACAGTGATGTGCGGGTCTATACCTCGTTAAAAGAAGAAAAAGATGTTAAGAGGCTGCTTGATAAGTCAACCAGGGGAAGTGAGCTTGTACCGGCGAGGCACGGGCAGCAGTTTAACGGGGTCTTAGTGAATGCCACACCCGCATCGGCCACTACTGGTTTCATTTACCTTTCGCATGATTTTCCGGAAGGCCAGTTTATGATGACAGCCGAGGTGTTGCATGTTGGAATTACACCAGGCGGTATTTACTACATTGAAACACTGGACGGTTACCGGTTTATCGTGACAGCGTTTGAGAAGGGATTAATGAACGGTTTGAGGGAGTTTATAGCTGCAAATGAGGAATATTTTAAGTATTACCGCTGGTCTTAGTATCTGAGCTGAAACCGGTAGGCCAGGGAAGGCAACCGGGAAAATGCAATTTAACCTGATCCTATACCTACGACTATCTTTATCCACTTATAATAGCCTCACCAAATTATAATGCCCGATCACCGCATTTGCTTAAACCTCACATATTCTTCTTATGCTTCCCCTGATAATCTACGACCGAAAGACAAAGGAAAGTGAATACGAAATAAGATTTATGAGCACATAAAAGTTACTTTTCCTTGGTGGCACATCACAAACATTGTGGGTTTCATAATCCTTTTTGTTATTTAAAAAGGATGTGTTCAATTCTAATTAAAGGTGGTATTTTTTTTGAAAGTTTGCTGGGAGGTTATTAGCTGGGGGGATGGGTAACAGTATAATAAGTACAGATGAAAAGGAGGTTTTATGAAAGCGTTAGACGTGGTTTCAACTCAACTCAACTTTATTAATCTGTTGGATCAGGCAGGATATGCTCTTTCAGAAATTGTTGTAAAACGCTTCAGTGCTGCACCAGCCTTTAACGAAGGGCACTGGTTGTTCATTGCAGAGCAGGATAACCGCTACATTGAAGTGGTCTGTATTCTCTCTTTAGCTTCAGAAAGCGGAGAGCAGCATATTGATGTTTTTATTAATATGTTCGAAGACCCGATTGATGATGTTATTTCACGAAACATTGAAACCAAAACCTTTGCGACGCTTTATAAATACATTGAACGTATACCTTTTACTCCGGGTGTAAAGAAAGAATTCTTGAGCAGTATTGAGAACATCAATTTTAGTTAATCAAAAACCACAACTTTTTGCCACCAAGTTATTAGGTAATGCTATCAACCTGATATAATTACCTTAACATGAATATGAGCGGAGCCGGGTTATGTCTAATAATACTGAAGTCATTAGCTGTGATTTATTTTCAACTCTATCTTCACTTAATTTTAGCACCGAGGATATTACAGGTTTGACTCCGGCCAACTTTCGAAAGGGAGCTTTCTTACATGCAAAAATTTCTGCTAGCCAGGCCACGCGAGCGACTGATATTTCCATTCAATTACTCACGGATCGTGTTTCAGGTGAAATGAACTACGTAATAGTAATTGGCAGGCACGAAGGACTCCTGCAAAGCGAAGCAATTGACCCAAACGCTGATAAGCAATACCGGGAAAACCGTTATTCTCGCCATTTTATCTCAGTAACCGATGCCAATACCAAAGCCCTGAAAAAAACCTGCAAGGTAATGAAAACATATATCAAAGAGCAGGCATTTAAGCCTAACACCTGGGGGCACAGTTTCATTAAGGGTTGATTTATTCTTGCCCCGGTGAGCCGGGGCAACGCTAAATTAACCTCAAACTGTGCTGGAGGCACAAATGTCTGAAAAACACTTTATCGTTAAAATCCAGAACCGAAACGGCGACCATGAGAATAGCTATGTTCGGTTACTCGTCAGCGATTGTGAGAAAAATGCTTGCCAGACGGCACTCATTTCAGAGTGCCATGGCGAGCTTGAACAGCTGAGTTTTGAAGACGGTGGGGTTTACGACTACAACGGCGAAAATCACTACAGTGTCAGGAGCTGCGTGGAGGTTGCTCCAGAAGACGTTGCAACTTTGCAACGCTTCCTTTAACACCTGCGACATTTGATTAAATATCGGGCGTCCGCTACAGGATGCCCGTGATTTAAACGATTCCTCAAAGATCGCTGTCACTCCTGATAACTGTATTAAGAGCAGGTTTGTGATAGGTTCAGCGTAACAACATTACTGGAATTTTGGTTGCCTTGATGAAGAGCTGCTTTTCTGATTTACCCGTTAAAGACGGCACGTCCGGAACCTGGAAACTGGACACATTCGAAATTACCGCAGATAAGGCGATGAGCCTCGCCCTTCGTGCCGAGTATACAGGTAATACAGACGAGTTTATCCCGCCCGGTAGATATCGGCGTTTGTCCAACGGCTGGGATGTGGTGATGTCCAATACCCCGATGGAGATCAGAACCTGCCAGGATTTTTTAGAGCGAGCCACCGGGCGCGTGCTCATTAATGGTCTTGGTCTGGGGATGGTGCTTCACGCCATTCTTCAAAAAGAAGATGTAACCCATGTAACAGTAATTGAAAAAGAACAGGACGTTATTAACCTCGTTGCGGCCTCGTTTGCAAACGATCCTCGCGTTGAAATTATCCATGCTGATGCAATGATGTATTGCCCACCAGCAGGCGTCACGTACAACGCATGCTGGCACGACATATGGCCAGACTTCGCAACAGCTAACCTCTCACAGATGGATAAGCTGGAAATTAAGTACCGGGACATCTGTGAATGGCAGGGCTCGTGGGGCAGGGAGGAGTGTGAGCAAAAGCACATTGAGTTTCAAAATCTTGGGGCTGATTGAGTACAACTTTTGAAGGTGTCTCCGCTAAAGAAGACTGGGTCTCTTTGCGCATGCCCAGCTGTGCTGCATGACCTGACAAAGCCTATAAATAAACAGATCGGTTTGATTTAGTAATCCCCCTTCCAACCATCAGGCCGATATTTAAACTGCATCTCCATTAAGGATGGCTGATGAGCACGATTTCTACGGATTTAATTGCACGGATCTACGCAGCCTCCGAATTGCCGTTGAGCAACGACGAGCTTTATCGCGAAGTGCAGCGTGAAACTGGCATGTCGGATGCCGAATTGCACGAACTGAAAGAATTTGGGTCAGATAAAACCAGAACCAGCGGCGTCAAACACAAAGTACGCTGGTTTCAGCAGACTCTTCGGCAGGCCGGAGTCATCGAACGCGTTCCAGAAAAACGGGGCGTCTGGAGATACTCCTCTAAGACGAAAACAAACCTACACGAGTCATGGGAAAAGCTCTGTGTTGTCGGTTTCTCAACTTCTCTTGGGGCATCGGTTTTTGGAAACGCCTATGCCTTCTTCAGCAATATCACAGAGCAAATTCATCTTTGCCTGACCTCGCCGCCTTACCTCCTTCGAAATTCAAGAGACTACGGGCATGGCGGGGGGCGTGGCGAGCAGGTTTATATTGACTGGCTTCTGCGTATCCTCGAACCGATCGTGAAACAGCTTGTACCCGGCGCAAGTGTGGCATTGAATATCACTCAAGATAGCTTTAATAGGGGCAGGCCTTCACGTTCTCTGTATCTGGAGCGTCTGACACTGGCATTATGTGACAAGCTGGGGCTTGAGCTCATGGACAGGCTTCAGTGGGTGAATCGCAGTAAGCCCCCATCGCCAACGCACTGGGCATGTAAGCAACGAGTGCAGCTCTGCTCATCGTATGAGCCTGTGCTGTGGTTTACCAATGATGCGAGTAAGGTTCGTTCAAACAACTTACGTGTACTGCAACCGCATTCAGAGCAGCATCTTAAATTGCAGGCAGCAGGCGGTGAAAATCGCACGACCTTTTATGGTGATGGGGCGTACCAGCTTAAAAGCGGATCCTTTGGAAATAAAACAGAAGGAACGATCCCCAAAAATACTTTGTTTTACGGCAATAGCTGCGCTGATACGAGATTTTGCCATTCCATTGCCCGCGAGCTAGGTTTTCCGCTGCATGGTGCAACGTCTCCTACCAGGCTTGCAGCGTTTCTGATTGAGTTTTTGACAGAGCCGGGAGATCTTGTTGTAGATCCCTTCGCTGGCCTGCATAAAGTTCCCATCGCAGCCGAGCGACTTGGCAGACGTTGGCTGGCGACGGACAAAATCATGGAATGGCTGGCGATTTCCCGAAACCTTTTTACGGCCGCACCGGGATATAAGAGTAACCCCATGCTGGACGAGCTCGCCGAACTGTATCGGGCTTAATGCAAGTTAACGGTTTTGATAAAGTGGTTTGAAGCGACAAGCGGTTTATTCATTTTGCATTGTTTCTACCATAAAATGACAATATTAACGGCTTAGCATACGCCGCAGAGATAATTAGGGTGCCATTCATTTCCGGTTGTCTGTATTAACGAGTGTATTCAATATTCACTTGTTTCTCCGATATAGACCCAACAAAAAAAACTGATGGTTGTGATACAGAACTTGTTGAATTAACATCCGGTACATTAACTATATTGGTAATTTAGACGGTTTCTAAATTAAAGGTGGACAGATATGAAGTCAGATACAGAAATGGTTTCTCCTATCGAGTTGCACATTGGCGATCATGTCCAGCGGCATGGTGCTTTATTTGAGGTTATGCATATTGTTGAATCCGAATGCGATATTCCCGGCGGCATCCGGGTAGCAGCATGCATTTCACGGGTTATCGGTGACGTTACGGGCAATATTCCTCGTGGTTGGCTGGAAACACCGAAGCGTATGGCTGAGCGAGGAGTTAAGTGGGCGACGAGTCTGCCTGAGGGGCTTTACTTTAACATCCAGGGGAACGCACATGCGAAAGTAAGCCGGGTTATTCGTAATGTGACTAATTGAAACTTTTTTCTGAATTGCGGTGTAAAAGTTACTTTTCACCGCATCGTTTTCCCTAACTACTAAATCAGAGCTTCTCTGAAATAAGCGGATTTAACCGCTAGCGATTTATTCAGGCCATTTTATTCTAATCATTATCCTACACTTCAAAAATATTCATTATTTTTTCTTCTGACCTATTAGCCAGAATTCTCGATTCGGTATCATTTACTTACGGTAAATCTTTTGAAAACGAGGTAAATGGCATGCATTCTCAGGATCCTATCACGAAATTAACCCAGACGTTGCAACGCGACGATGGTTCTCAGGTTCGTATTGTAGCGCAGCGGGGATATGGAAGTGGGCTTACAGCCTCGCTTGATGTGTACGTTCTCCGTCGTGATTCCTCTGAAAGCAACTGGTCACTGTGCGGAAAAGATCCTCACCCAGAGTGGAGAAAGATGTCAGTAGATGAGTATCAGAAATTTGGACGCTCTGAAATGCTGCGTTATGCCACACCAGGTGAAATTCTCAGGGTGGCATCCGCTATTGGCCAGCCAATGAGCTTCCTCGATGGCAACCCTGCGTTTTAGCCCGAACCCTGGCGACGCCTTTTAAACCGGCGTCATTCTTTTTACGAGCAACAGACGGAGAAAAAATGAATCTGAACGAACGAAGCACGAGCGCAGCAACGCCAGATTTGAGCCGACTTTATCTCATTTCCGGGCGCATTATGTTTGATGATGATGATCAGGCCTACCTGGTCGAAGCCGACTCCCCTGGTGATGCAGAGGAGGCTTTCCGGCATCATATTGCTGACAGTGCCGACGACTTAGAAAAGGTGATTATAGTTTCCTCTACAAGTTTCGCTTCAGCTCACAGCAGTCGCGTAATTTGTCGGCCTGCCGTGAAGTAATTTCAACTTCCAATGATATTTCCCTCTTTATAAAAGCCGCCGTCTGGCGGTTTTTATTTGCAAAAATGAATATTAATCCTGAATGATATTAATTTAAGATGAGGTAGTGTTCATATTCTTCTTCTTAATATTTTTTCTAAAAAAACGCCTTCAGGTTATTAGTTGGTATTAGTGTATTTGTTATGATCTTCTCATCAAATACATTAATTAAATAATCAAGGAGTCAACTGTGGCAGATAATTATACTCAGGCGTCGTTTATTATTCCCTGCACTCAGGAGCAGGCAAAAATGGCACAAGAAGCAATCACATTCGTTACCGAAGCAGAAATTGCAGAAGGTGAGCGTTTGCTTGATAAGCCACTGACAGATTGTTCTCTGACTGAGAAGCTGATCCTCAGTATTATCGAGAACCACCCTGAGTATGACCCTTCTGAGCCGAGCTTTGGGCAACCATCCTGCCCAGACTGCAATTATGAACTGTTGTTCGCAACAGAAGTTACCAGCAGTGGGCTGGCAGTTTTTCATGGAGAGACCATTGATCTTGACCATGCAATTTGCCTCACAACTGCCGTGCTGTCGGTATTCGACCTCTCGGAAATGGTAACAATTACTGCTGCATTTACATGCAGTAAAAGCCGGACAGATGAATTTGGGGGTATGACTATTCTGGTCACAAAGGATACCCACTATTACCAGGATGGCTGTCAGTTTTCTCGTCTCATGAATGAGGCTCACAAAGCCGGTATCCAGTATGCTCTGTGTAAAGTGACGCATTACCACGGTGAGAGCAGCTATGTGGCAAGCTATGTCCTGAGCTGCGACGTAGCGGATTCAGCCCAGGAGGTCGTTAACAAACGACTGAAGGCATGTGCCGGAAAAGAGCCAGAAGACGGAATCTATATTCTGTGTGAAGAAGACAACACTAGTCTTTCGGTCGAACTCGTTACAGAACTGTCTCCGCTCGATTACGACAAGCTGAGCAAGCTTCTCCCTTCCCTTGACACCCTTTGCGGCGCTTAAGCCTGCCAATTACCGTAGCCACCGGTTTCCCCGGTGGCCTGGAGCCTGCCATGACCAATAAATTCATAGTTTCTACCGTTGATTGTATCAATGAATTTGCAAGTGACGTTCCGCAGAGTGTTTCCTTACGGATAGATACAATGCTTGAACAGCGTATCCGCAAATTGGCGGCATACGTGAAAGAAAACGATCTTCATTTAACTGAGTTTTACTTCTATGAGGCTTTGTTGAATAAATCGAACTTTTGCTGAGTTGAAGGATCAGATCACGCATCTTCCCGACAACGCAGACCGTTCCGTGGCAAAGCAAAAGTTC
>NZ_JBMKGW010000037.1:0-7264 GCF_049237125.1 Enterobacter cloacae complex sp. GYL001
ATGTTTTCCATGATGGTTCTCCGAATGAAAGCCTGTCCTCAGCATAGTACTGGGAAGGAGGGAGTGACCATCTCATTAAATAAAGCACGCTAAGCTGTGGAAGCCCCTGCCAAGCTCGTTCCACCTTGCAACGACGCAATCAGCGGACACGAAACATTCCCCTGCCGCGAATGGCAGGCGCACACCAGGTCAGACAGCACAGCCTCCATGCGCGCCAAATCGGCCATCTTCTCGCGCACGTCTTGGAGCTTGTGCTCGGCCAGGCTGCTGGCCTCCTCGCAGTGGGTGCCATCGTCGAGCCGCAGCAACTCGGCGATTTCATCCAGGCTGAAGCCCAACCGCTGGGCCGATTTCACGAATCGCACCCGTGTCACGTCCGCCGCGCCATAGCGGCGAATGCTGCCATAGGGCTTGTCCGGCTCGGGCAACAAGCCCTTGCGCTGATAGAACCGGATGGTCTCCACGTTGACGCCGGCTGCCTTGGCAAAAACGCCAATGGTCAGGTTCTCCAAATTATTTTCCATACCGCTTGACTCCGTACATGAGTACGGAAGTAAGGTTACGCTATCCAATTCAAATTCGAAAGGACAAGCCGAGGAAGGTAGCGGACGACTCATTGGGGTACAGGCAGTGGCCCCGGAAGCGGGCGAGCTGATCCAGACGGCGGTGCTCGCGATCCGTAACCGCATGACCGTACAGGAACTGGCTGACCAGTTGTTCCCCTACCTGACGATGGTCGAGGGGCTGAAGCTCGCGGCGCAGACCTTCACCAAGGATGTCAAACAATTGTCCTGCTGCGCAGGATGAAAGGAGATGGAACCATGAAGCTCGCCCCATATATTTTAGAACGTCTCACTTCGGTCAATCGTACCAATGGTACTGCGGATCTCTTGGTCCCGCTACTGCGGGAACTCGCCAAGGGGCGTCCGGTTTCACGAACGACACTTGCCGGGATTCTCGACTGGCCCGCTGAGCGAGTGGCCGCCGTACTCGAACAGGCCACCAGTACCGAATATGACAAAGATGGGAACATCATCGGCTACGGCCTCACCTTGCGCGAGACTTCGTATGTCTTTGAAATTGACGACCGCCGTCTGTATGCCTGGTGCGCGCTGGACACCTTGATATTTCCGGCGCTGATCGGCCGTACAGCTCGCGTCTCATCGCATTGCGCTGCAACCGGAGCACCCGTTTCACTCACGGTTTCACCCAGCGAGATACAGGCTGTCGAACCTGCCGGCATGGCGGTGTCCTTGGTATTGCCGCAGGAAGCAGCCGACGTTCGTCAGTCCTTCTGTTGCCATGTACATTTCTTTGCATCTGTCCCGACGGCGGAAGACTGGGCCTCCAAGCATCAAGGATTGGAAGGATTGGCGATCGTCAGTGTCCACGAGGCTTTCGGCTTGGGCCAGGAGTTTAATCGACATCTGTTGCAGACCATGTCATCTAGGACACCGTGATCGGATATCGACCCAATGTTCTACGGCACCGGCATCGGATTCGCAGCGCGCGGATTGAACTCGGCGAAACGGTATATGCATTGCCGTGAACCGACCAAAAGGAGGTGTTCGATGAACGCCTACACGGTGTCCCGGCTGGCCCTTGATGCCGGGGTGAGCGTGCATATCGTGCGCGACTACCTGCTGCGCGGATTGCTGCGGCCAGTCGCCTGCACCACGGGTGGCTACGGCCTGTTCGATGACGCCGCCTTGCAGCGACTGTGCTTCGTGTGGGCCGCCTTCGAGGCGGGCATCGGCCTCGGCGCATTGGCGCGGCTGTGCCGGGCGCTGGATGCGGCGAACTGCGATGAAACTGCCGCGCAGCTTGCTGTGCTGCGTCAGTTCGTCGAACGCCGGCGCGAAGCGTTGGCCAATCTGGAAGTGCAGTTGGCCGCCATGCCGACCGCGCCGGCACAGCATGCGGAGAGTTTGCCATGAACAGCCCCGAGCGCATGCCGGCCGAGACGCACAAACCGTTCACCGGCTACCTGTGGGGCACGCTGGCCGTGCTGACTTGCCCCTGCCACCTGTCCATCCTCGCTGCCGTGCTGGCCGGCACAACCGCCGGTGCATTCCTTGTCGAGTATTGGGTCATCACGGCGCTCGGTTTGACCGACCTGTTTCTTCTGTCACTGGCGCGGGCGTTGCGGGCATTCAGGGAAAGATCATGAGCGCTTCCCGGCCGGATGGATGGACTACGGCGGAGGGCCCAAGCGTTCGAGCGCGGGCAAGGCTTTCTGTTCGCAAAGCCGATGCCGGCGGCGGCATTCGCCGTCTTCGTCAGTCAATGGAGGGGTGCCACCATGAATGCAAATGATCCGACCGCCACCAGTTGCTGCGTGTGCTGCAAGGAAATTCCGCTCGATGCCGCCTTCACACCGGAAGGCGCGGAGTACGTCGAGCACTTCTGCGGGCTGGAGTGTTATCAACGTTTCCAGGCGCGGGCCAGCACTGCGACCGAAACGAGCGGCGAACCGAACGCTTGCGGTTCGCCGCCGTCAAATTGAGACAAACCACGCTTTCGCTACGTCGCCTCATGTCGGCATCAAATTCGGCTGAGTAGCTTCTCGCCATCTGGACGTAGCTCGCCCTTGGGTGAAATATGCCGATACAGGGTCTGCCGCGTGATGCCAAGTTCCTGGCACAGGTCGCCGACCTTGGTCTCTGACTGCCCCATTGCCGCCATCGCCAGCCGCAGCTTGGCGGCGGTCATCTTGAACGGCCGGCCGCCTTTCCGGCCGCGTGCCCGTGCTGAGGCCAGGCCCGCCACGGTGCGCTCGGCGATCAACTCGCGCTCGAACTCGGCCAGCGCGGCGAAGATACCGAAGACCAGCTTGCCGGCGGCGGTCGTGGTGTCAATGGCCGCGCCGTGCCCGGTCAGCACCTTGAGGCCGATGCCGCGTCCGGTCAGGTCATGGACGGTATTGATCAGATGGCGCAGGTCGCGCCCGAGCCGATCCAGTTTCCAAACGACCAACGTGTCGCCTGGCCGTAGTGCCTTCAGACAGCTCGCCAGACCGGGACGATCCTCGCGTTTTCCGGACGCTTGGTCTTCATAGAGATGCGCCGGATCAACACCGGCCGCGACCAGCGCATCGCGCTGCAAGTCCGTCGCCTGGGAGCCATCCGCCTTCGATACTCGCATGTAGCCAATCAGCATCTTGTACCTGTCACATATACGTTCGATTATGTGACAGTTTGCATCGGGAAGCTCTGCACGTCAAAATTTGTCACTTAACCCGTCATTCTGTCTAAGGCATGCAAAGGGTAGGCTAGGCTCATAATGTGACAGAAATTCCGGGGGGATGCCTTCCTTCGCGAAGGTGGCGCGCAACTGTTCCAAGGAAGCGGGGTCGCGCCGACCATAGGAAGCCAACGCGAACAGCGAGCGTGCCGTCTCGGGGTTGTGTCGTGCTTCAATGATGGCCTCATCAATGGCCTGGATTGCACGCTGCCAGTGATCGACGGGTTCGGGCTTCGGCGCTTTCGCCGGCAGGCCACTGGTGAACCCGGTTTGGGGCTCGGACCAGAATAGCTTTGCGTGCTCGCCTGGCGGGCTTATATCCCTCACCTCAATCAAGCTGATTGCCGTTGCCGCCGCCTCCAGCATCTGCAACCGTACTGCCGGGTTCAGGGTTTCATACGGTCGCCACAGACTTTGCCCAGCACGCAGCGGATGCCCGCAGCATTCCCAGATTTGGCGGAGATACCCCGCGTAGGTGCCGCACGTCGAAAGCGGGGTGTTCAGCTCATCGAGCAGCGTGCGTAGCAGCCTAAACCACAATCCGGCGTGGATGCGTCGGCGCGGCAACTCCACGTGGCCGGTCGTCAGTGCCTGCCAGGTACGCTGGTCCATCGCCGCAATCGCGTCGCTGGCAGTGCGCGGTTCGGCGTCGGCGTTCTCCCAGCCGAGAAACCGCCCTGGCACGCCCCAATAGGATTCCAGCCAGCAGCCATGCAGTGGGCAGCTCAGCATCAGGGGCAGCTTCCACGCGAGCAGTACGGCTTGGTTCTCCGGATCGTTCAGACAGAGCGGGCAGGCGCGATGTATCGGCTGGCTGGGCAGCCAGGCACGCCAGCTCGTGATGGATCGCGTCCTACGGCGGAGTTTCGGCAGCAGCACCGAGAGCTGGAACGCATAGGTTTCCAATGCATCTGGAATCTGATCATCAAGGCTGTCCAGTAGCCAAGGCACCCAGCCGGCGAAACTCATGCAACGCAGCCGGTCCGGCTCGATGCCGCTCCGCTGGGAGAGCATCGCCAGCAGCGCCAGTGGTGGCGCGGTGTCCAGGTCATCAACCTGGCCGTGACCAAGATCGTGCTCCAGCAGCTCGGACACCTCCATGTGATAGCAAAGGGCCACGCGGTTGAGCCACGAAGACAAGGCTTCGCCTTCCCTGGGAGCCGGATGCAGTGGCCAGTGTGGCGCTGGCTTCACATCAGTTCCCGCTCGAATTGCCGCCGCCGCTCGCTGGGACCGGTGTAATCGGCCATGCTGAGCGTGCGATGGTTGATCGCTTCCTCACCGCTCTCCACGGCAGCGACGGCCGCCGCCATCAACAGGTGCGCCAGCTCGCCGATGGTGCCCTCGCTGCGCGTGAGCAGGTAGCGGGCCATATCCAGCGTGGCAATCGACGAGGGTCGCCGCAGCGGGAGCGAAGCCGCGAAGCTGGCCAGCAGTGAGCAGCAATCGTCGTTGGCCTCCCACACCGGCAGCATCATCGGCTCGAAGCGGTTTTCCAACTGGTCGTCCGAGCGGATCGCCAAGTAGGCATCGCGTGTGCCGACCCCGACCAGCGGGATGCGCAGCTCGTTG
The DNA here is from genome assembly GCF_049237125.1 of Enterobacter cloacae complex sp. GYL001. Taxonomy (NCBI): domain Bacteria; kingdom Pseudomonadati; phylum Pseudomonadota; class Gammaproteobacteria; order Enterobacterales; family Enterobacteriaceae; genus Enterobacter; species Enterobacter cloacae complex sp. GYL001. Next base: position 4,816 of record NZ_JBMKGW010000037.1, read on the forward strand.
CCGAGGAAACGCAGCAGGTTGAGGAATTCCCGGCGGTTGACGCTGTTGCCGGCCAGGACGTTGTGCAATTCGTCGATCACCAGCATGCGCACGCCGACCTTGCGTAGCAGTGCCAGCGCCAATTGCTCCATTTCCGGCAGCCGTGGGCGCGGGCGCAATGGCGCGCCCATCGCGGCAAGTAGCGCGACGTAGAAGCGGATTACCGACGGTTCGGATGGCATCTGCACGACCAGTACCGGAATGTGCTCCTGGTCGGCGTCGGAGCTGGCCGGGTGGGTGCGGCGGAATTTCTCGACGATCATCGACTTGCCGTTGTTGGTTGGACCGACCAACAGCAGGTTGGGCATGCGTTGTTTGTTCGGCCACGCATACAGGGCTTCCAGCCGATTCAGCGCCTCGACTGCTCGCGGATAGCCGATCCAGCGGTCAGCGCGAAGGCGATGGATGCGTTCGTCCGCCGGAAGACGGGCCAAGCCCTGGGCCACCGGCATCAGGTGGGACAAGTCGATGATGGGATATTCTTCCACGGCTACCACTCCTCAATCTGGTCGAACGGTTTGGCAGGTGGCTGGTTGTCTGCCTGCGGGTCAGCCATGTCCGCGTCCGGTGGTGGCGTGGTTTTGAAAAGAACTGCCGTTGCCTTGAGATGCTGGCGTCGATCCGCGTCGCGCCGCGCCTTGCGCGTAGCTTTCTGCGCGGTGGACACGATTTCGCGCATCTGGCCGATCATGCGAAACAGCGCCGACTCATCCACCTGTTCGCGCCCTTGCTGCCGCAATTTCGCCAGCGCCTGTCGTTGTTCCCAGAGGGTGACAGCCGGGTGCGACAAGGTGCGGTATGGAATTTCCAGATAGTGCTGCCCCTCCGGCTCCAGCACCCAAATGCGGCTGATGTCGCGCGGGTCGCGCCGGATCAGGAACGCAGGCAAGCGGTCGCGCCGAGCTATCCACGGCTTGAGCGCATCGGCGTAGTAATGGATGTGGTCGATGACGAAGCCGGTGCGGGTCAGCGTGCGGCGGATGATGGGCAGAAAATCGACCAGAAAAGCCGTGGTGCGAGTGATGACGGTTGGCACGCCGGTCCGCGCGATAGCTTCGGCCCAGCGCGCTGCCGGCGGCTGGAGCAGGCCGTTGTGCACGGAGCCGTGGTAGGTGCCGACCGCCAATGTGAGCCAGCGCTCCAGCTCACGCAGCGTCAGGGCGGCCTTGTTTTCGGAATCGTAGTCGCCGCGCTGGTCAGGGTTGGAGAAGGTCGTCCCTGGCAATTCGTCGTGGATCATCTGCATCGCCGTGCCGATGATCCGTTCCACGATGCCGCCGTAGTGCGGCTGCCCGAGCGGGCGATAGTCAAGCCGGATGCCATGCTGCTCGCAGCCTCGGCGTAGCGCTTCGCTCTTGAACTCGGCCGCGTTGTCCAGGTAGAGCAGCCTGGGCTTGCCGCTCATCGGCCACTCCATTTCTATGTTCAGACCCTCCAGCCAGGGACGCTTGTCGCAGGCGACATGCACAAGGCACAGGCCGACCGAAACAGATGACGGCGCTTCCAGCGTGACGACCATGCCGAGCACGCAGCGGGTAAACACGTCGATGGCGATGGTCAGATACGGACGGCCAATCGGTTGCCGGTCGCGCTCGTCCACCACGATCAGGTCGATGACCGTGTGATCAATCTGCACTTGTTCCAGTGGCGCGGTCACGGCGGGAGGCTCACCACCGACACCTTGCAGGCTGCGGGACGCATCCTGACCTTCCCGGCGGCGAGTGGCCTTGAGCGGATCGAGGCCGGCGATCCGCAGAGCCACGGTGTTGCGCGCCGGCGCCCGCAGCTTTTGCGCTTTGCAAGCCTGCGCGACCTCGCGGTGGAACGCTGCCAGGCTACGCTTCTGCTTGGTCAGGAAGCGCTTTTGCAGCAACTCGCGGATGATGCGCTCAACTGATTCCGGCAAGCGTCCCTTGCCTTTTCCGCCGCCGGATCGGCTGCGAGCCAGGTCCGTCACAAGCCCAGCACCTTGCCGGGCACGGCGGATTAGGACATACACCTGCCGCCTGGACAGGCCAAGCGCGTGAGCAGCGGCATCGGCGGCTTCATGCCCGACCACATCAAGCGCTGCCAGCGGCCCGATGATTTCCGCCCGTTGCCGGGCCTGCGCCCAAGCCGCATCGGGCAGGGTGGCCACGCCTTGCTCGGCAATCAATGATGTGTCTGACGCCATGCTCACACCTCGCTTTGGTGCACACGAGTATTGAGCATAGTCGAGATTGGTGCAGATGACTTCTGATATTGCGTTGTCAGGAGTCGCCTGCACATCTGGCGTTACGCCCCGTCAATTGGTGCAGTCGTCTTCTGAAAATGACAACTATCATGGAAAACATTGCGCTCATTGGTATCGATCTGGGTAAAAACTCTTTCCATATTCATTGCCAGGATCGTCGCGGGAAGGCTGTTTACC
>NZ_JBMKGW010000038.1:0-7124 GCF_049237125.1 Enterobacter cloacae complex sp. GYL001
CACGACTTCAAGGCGCTTTTCGAAGGGGTATTTTGGCTTTGACATATCAGGGACTATTCCATTTCATCGTCCAACAAAATGGGTGCAGTACAGGTTAATTGAAAAATTACTCGGGGCTTTCTGCTTTTACCACAGTCAAACAGTGTTACCGCTGGCTGGGGCAAAAGCCTCCAGCACCAGCGTTATTATACCACCCTGCCCTGATCAGCCAAACACCCCGCCTACATAAATTACTGATTTTTCATTTATTTGACATGATTCACTTCCGGTTGTCGGCGAAAGTCATTTTATACTAAAGAAAAGGGTAACGGGCAGCTGCTGGGTCGGAACATACAGTGCAGTTCCTGCCCGTTTAATTTCCGGATGCAATGGTAGGATCAGGAGGCACTGCTTCCGTTGATTAGGGAAATCTTATGTGCCTGAATACGGCTGTATTCGAGATGGGATGCAATATTACAGATGCGCTCCAGTCGATCATGCAGCCTCGTGTAGGTCAGTCGATGAATACCGGACATTTCATCAAGTAGCCAGCGCTTGATGTAAGGGTTACAGGAAAGCCGGGCAAGATCGTCGTCATCCACTTCGTCAAAGAACCAGTACTGCTCCATCGGGACTACCTGAAATATCCACGGCCGGGGATAGTCCCCTGTGACAACCAAAAACCATGCAAGAAAGCATAGACACAGCTCAACGACCATAAGCATCGAAAATTGCGAATAACTTAGACCGGGCACATAGGGTGAACTATCCGCAACATACCCCCTGAGCAATTCCGCCACAAGGTAGCCCAATAGCGTCAAGGCCAGCATCAGGGTCAGGATTAATCCCCCATTAAACGCTACCGAAGCCTTTTGAACCCGATCAGGTGCTGTCCGGCTGCGATAGTTGGTCACTACTCTTTCTACAAGTGCCCTTATGGCAGCCTGTTCTTTACTGACATCAGCTCCGGAAAAACCGGACGGGCTTTTATTTAATTCAGTCATACCCCACTCCTGTTATGTGCTCTACTTAACAAACACGTAGATCATACAGAGCTCACGGACGCACTCCTGCCAGATAAAGGAGGGAATTTGGCTGTAAGACGGTTAGCCAACAGTTCAGGTTATGCGTGGGATCCGCCCAGTCAGAAAGGATTCCGTTAATAACAGGCAAGGTTAAAGGCAGATGGACGGTGAAATTGTGGGTGCTAAAAGGGGGTATTACTCTTTTTCCTGCATAGCGGTTTTTTCAGCCCGGGTGGCCAGACGAACATTTCCGAAAGGCTCACGGACAAGCAGTGGCTTCTCCTTCTTCCAGCCCCTGATAGCCGTTTCTCCAAACCGACGTGGTGCATTGCCGTTCCAGCGAGCAATCACATGGTTATCATGAATTTCAATAATGACAACGGGGTGGACAATGACCGTTGAAATGGTGGTATTTCCCATTTTGGTACGGGTTACAGACCAAACCTGCATCCCGGATTCCAGCTGGCTGATTTTCATATTATATCCTTAAGCCATCACGAACTGCGCCACAAACAATTAATGTGGCGCAATTTACCATAAACAATAAACATCAGATACCCGTGAAAAGATTTCCCTTTATTTTAAAATTCTTCTGGAGAAAAAATGATATTTCCAGAAGAGGTCAGCGAAATTCAGAAACGGCCATCACAATGGTGCTGCGCTGACGCTGGCGTTCTGCCTTGCGCTGCCTGCGGCGATAGATCTGTTTTGCGCTGACGTAAGGGCAGTCCTCACGGGTATACCAGCAGCAGCCGCAAGGTTCGGGCCGGGGTTTTCCGGCAAGTCCAAATGGTTTCATCAAGTCACCTTTTTAATGTTTTTAATGGAAAGATACTTACCTAACCCATTGTTTTATAGGAAATAACGTTGTTGCATAAACAGATACAGATAACCCTCAGGAGAAAACATGCAAAGGTTATCAGTGATAACCGCGTCCAGATACCGAGTGTCAGTCTGTAAACGTTTTATCACCAGAAAATGTGCTGCCGCAGCCTTAATGCCAGAACTACCGTTTACAACATTATGTATACCCGCTTTGAATAACGAACGAGCATGAATTACCTTTTCCCGGGCCGCTTCGATCTCAGCATTAATAACGCATTGCCGCGCCTGGATGACTGCCTCTCCGGTTAAATCGCGGAAATTCATTAGAGATGTGATCATGATTGACTCTCCAGATTATGTGGAATCATTATAACAACTGGCACCACGCCACAAATAACCTGAGATAAATTCTTTGAAATATTCCTATATATAAGGAATTACAGTCGGAAAAGAAACAATGAAATAGCGCCGACCGCTTAAAATCGATAAATTAAAATGGACGGCACTGGAATGAAAAACTGAAAGTAGTAAGACCGTAATTATCCTTCACGGATGTAAGCTTTAAAAGAGGAGTACTGGCAAAGCTTTGCCAAGTACTTCGGCGGTTGTGTCTACGATTTTACGGATGTCATCGATCTGCGAAGGCTTATTCAACACCACCGTAAAAAGCTCTCCTTCGTTATCAGCCTGCTCGCAGTTTCCGTATCGGCTCCCGTCGTACAGCTGCACAATACGTGACATAGAAGACTTTGTTTGTTTCATGGCTTTGCACCTGCTTTTAGGCAGTTTGGTTACTGGTTATCAGAAGCTGGTTTCATGCGCTTCCGGCTGGGACACGAACTGGTATTTGACGCCGCCAGGCACACCTACTGCTTCGGCAATAGAGTCGCAAAGCCGCGATAAATCATTTAGTGTCATCGGATATTCAATATCTACTGAATATAAAGCACCTGCATTTTCAGCATCTTCGATGTTTTTATACTGGGCACTAAATATAGCAATGGTCTGAATTTCGTGGTTATGCATGAACCGGTCCTTATTAAATTATAAAAGCCACCCGAGAGTGGCCTGAGTGGAAACTTAAATCTGTGAAGTATATTTGAGAGATTTTTTGCGATCCAGATGCCGGGCAACAATGGTTCCGATAACAAGTAGCGTGATGACCGCACTGAAGAAGGTGCTGTCAGGGACGCCCTGGAAAAAATCACTGAAACTGTAAACAATAAAAATCAATGCGCAAAAATAGAAAACGATACGAACATAAGGGGTAAAAAACATTTTCATCGGTTGCCTTCCATTCAGGGAGAATTCTCAGTAATTACATCACACCTGAAGAGAAACTATTTTCGTATAAATGAGCATTTTCGACATATCAGAGGGGGGTTTTACTCATAAATGAGGTAGTAAGGGTCACACTTGAGATGAAAGTTACTTTCCTGGCTGCGAACGAACTATCTCAAATGTTAGAGGTGTGCGTTCGCCTTAAGAGCTTCATGCCCTGAGGAGCTCAACTTGAGCCGATAGTATAAACCTGGCTCCAGATGCCTTACTGGCTGGCATAACTCCACGAGGCCCAGCCGGAACAGGACCGGAGAGCTCCTGCACGTCACATCATCAGGATTCCCCATAAACGTACGCCGTTCTCTGGCCCGTCTGAAATTGCCAGAGATATCATAGATCGTGCCGGATGCCATCCGTCTTAACACGTAAATCTGCGCCCTTGTAAGCTTCTGGGCGGAACTGCTTAAACCTGACATACCTTCCCGGCCTTATATAAAACAATCCGCCAGCAGCTCGACTGGCGGACAATGTTTGACTGGAAACAGCAAGGACATACTATTTGCTGACAAGTTTGATATTGGTTTCACTCATTCGAAGTCGAAACTCCTGAAAACCCTGCTCTACCGCTAACTCCAGCCACTCAACGGGAATGGTATAGCTACAATCAGACCCACCCAAAGCGGCATCACAAGCGTAATCCCAGTCCTCATCCAGTTTTGGATTCATCCCCTGGGCGTAAGCCACAGTATCGCGGGATGCGGGAGAGCCCTCAAGCTCAGCATTAGTGATCAGGTATACACCATGACTGTGCGCGAGAAGCACTTTTGGCACCAGATGTGTGCTGGCAATTTTTGAGGATGAGGGAAAGAAAACCCTACCAGCTTTACGCGCCTCTTCTTCAGTCTGTCCCTCAGCGTTAAGGAGGGCTCCCCCCGGATAGCATGCCGGGTCATAGATCTGATCTGGGGTGACCGAAAACGTTTTTGCGGTGCGAATTTCTTCGATCAGTTTATTGATATCTGCCATTTCAAATACGAGAGTGGTCACAGGCTTACTCTCCCTCTTCAGTGGACAACATCAGATACTTTGTTGCCAGCAGAAGCTCTCCCACATCCTTGAGGGACAATTCAGCTTTGCCTTCTACGGCAAGCTGCAAGCGCTGTCGAATTGCATGAACAGAATCTGAAGATAAAGATGCCATTTTGCGCAAAACGGCATTAGCCTTTTCTACAGCAGGATACAGAATTTCTGAGTTGGTATTATCTTCGTCATTATCAAAGATAATTTCAGAATCCATATTGATGTTATCTTCAAGCCAGCTTGAAAGCACTTCAAGTAATGACATCACCTTTTCAATTTGCATATCGCCTCCTCTGTTAACATGAAACAAATATAACAAAGTGGCTTACCCGGCTAATAACCTGAGCAGAAAGTTTTCGAACTTAGTTTGAAAACAAGTTTTCTGCTCAGGTTAATGTTAAAGTCGCTGGGTAAAAGATAAAAGGCACTGAAGATGATTTAAGCATCAAACAGACTAAATAGGATTCCGTCTTTTATAACGCTTTTAAAATAGAATGAATGAAATATAAATTTTGCGTTTAAGAATGAACGCTGTAGAGGATGATTTATCCTGTGATATGCAGTTTGTGGCCTTTAAAAAGGCTTTATTATGGACTTGAATTGCAAAGAGAGCACCGACATTTTTCTGGGGGCTCCCGCAGAGAAAAAGCTGTGAGGTTATGAAGACGTATAGGAGGTATTCGGCGAAATACTGTATGGCCACAGGAGAGCTTCAGCACCCATATCCTGCCGCCTCGCTCGCCTGTGGTGATTTCAATATGTTCTACGTCATACCACGTAGTTGTATTTCTCACTTTGTTTATGCTTCCTGACACCGCGTGAACGCAATCTTCGTCTGGATGCGTTCATAGATGGAAAACTGCCTTTCAATGGAATCGGCATTAGACAGTAATTCATGAAGCTCAGCAGAATCTGTATCAGGAACGATAGCGACAGAAACTCCATATTTACGCCCAGTTCTGATCAGGTGCGCAAGTTTTTCCTTCTCTGATTCTGTGAGCATTGCCAGATCCCTTCCGGATACCTGCTCGATAAATGGACCAAGGTTTTTCGGAAAAAAGGGTTCGGCATCAGAATTATGTACCGGGAGCGTTTGCGGCTTATCGAAGCTATTGGACATGAAAAGAACCTTTATAGTTAGAGAGGTGGAGACTGAATGCGTAGCCCATTAAAATTAGTAGTGCCACACTCGAATGCTAATCATACTTTATGATGGCTATGGTAGGAATGGCCGTCAACTTAAACCGCCAGAAGCGAGCCATTCACCGTTAAAGTAACTTTCCCGTATGATGTTCTTTTTATGGAATGAGTTGTTCACACTCCTCTTTAAGAGCCGCCCTGGAACGAGATCGACAGACTTTGCTTAATGAAGAGCGTAATTGATGTTCATCAACCCCATCAGCGACAAACTGACCAATTTTCTTTTCAAGACGCTGCATTGCCTCATAAAGCTTGGCATCAGTATTATTTTTAAGAAACCTCAGTATATAATCAGCAATAATTTGAACAGGAGTAAAGTTACACATCATGTATCCTTAATAAGTTGTGTAAAAATAAAACCATAAAAAACATAATCAGAAGTAGATTATTATACTTGAGTAAGCTTTTCAGCTAACAAGCTGGAGAAGCAGATTCCGGTAAATTACTACATATTTGATAAAAGTTACTGAATAAAAAAGCCCAGCGTACCGGGCTTTCATTCAATTTGATTCTAAGAATCTGACTCGCCGCCTGATTTTTATACCAAGAAGAGCGAACAAAACGCCAACGAATGCGACGGGACTACCTACTTTAAGACAATTAACCGACGCTTTTGAAAAGGTATGTGATTTAGACATACGTTTTTGCTCATAACGAATCGCAAGTGGTGAGACGGATTTATCTAAAGCTGTCTTTTCCAATGCATAACGAACTTTCACGGGAATATTTGACTGTAATACACCAGACATATACGCCCTAACAACATTCTGTGTTAACTTCACATCTGGCTTGCCGAGTTTTATATGTAGTTGCGCCTTTAAATAGTTTACAGATACCTCTTCGCCTGAGGGCCAATTACTATCATTTAAATATGCGACAAGTTTATCGTATTTTTCATGTTTTACATATTTCTTGATAACCTTTACAGTCGAAGCTGAAGTGGCATCAGTCTCTTCCGAACCTAAAGCAGATGTAAAAACTGACAAGCCGATAAGAAAAGCGCCAGCAATTAGAAGCATCGGGAATATCTCACCTATTTCCTCCCCCTTTAAAATTTTAAAGGCAGTTGAAGAAACTACTAATAGCCCCATAATCCCTAATAGCAACTTAGAATATGTAGTTAGGAAGCCTCCAAATGCATCGCCAAAATCCGAAACCACTAACTTATCTTCACCTTCAGATGAATTGAAGAATGACAAGGGCACATCAATATCAAAGTCCAGAACTGAAGGTGAGAGGTGTAATGACAGCAACCACAAGCAAAGACCAAAAATCATTATCAGCAGGCCCGCACCAAATATCGCGAAACCTGAATTTCTAATCTTTATAGACCGGTGAAAAAGAAATGACAGTTCACGGGAAAAATCGTCACTACTCTTAAGGTTACGCACCATGATCTACCCCTTTTTGTGTCAGTCGGGTGCGCAAATTCTCACGCATGGCAAGAACCTGTTTTTCTGTTTCCCTGAGCTTAATAGCCCCTTCTCTCTGGATTTTAACAACATCGCCAACCGTCTGGATAAGCGTATCCTGCACCTCTTTAAGGGTGCTTATATCAATAACCAGCCGTTGGTTTGCTTTCATAGTTTCTACTGCATTGCGATGCAGTAATTTTGCATTACTACGGAGTAACTCATTGTGGCACTGTTGCAAATAGTCGGTGGTGATAAACTTATCATCCCCTTTTGCTGATGGAGCTGCACATGAACCCATTCAAAGGCCGGCATTTTCAGC
>NZ_JBMKGW010000039.1:0-6887 GCF_049237125.1 Enterobacter cloacae complex sp. GYL001
TGGGCGAAATGCGCCTGGTAAGCAGAGTTTTTGAAATGTAAGGCCTTTGAATAAGACAAAAGGCTGCCTCATCGCTAACTTTGCAACAGTGCCGGGATTACGTGAAGCATCCACATAAAGCAACTAACCATGATCGCAATAGCACAACCAATTGGAATCCATGTGCTCAACCACGTCTGGATTGATGTAGCGGTTGATTCACCAGTATCGGTGCCAGCGGCCAGCGCAATTTGCGGCAGGGCAATGGACAAAACGCCCATAACTACCGCAGGGCCATACTTCTTAAACAACGTGGTCATACTTTCTCCTTACTCACTATCTTCTGTTGATTGCAGATTTAACCGGCATTCTTCAACGCCACACTTATCTTTCAAAAACTCTGCCAGTAGCCTTAAATCAGCCCAGGTTCGTAGTTCATGCTCTTTGTTAACCCGAATGGAACATGCGATCTGGCCCAACTGTTCATCGTCTATCTGAAAAACGGGATACCACGTCTTTAATGAAACCCGTTTTATCGTTACCTCCTTCACTTTTCCTGTTTCAAATAGCTCCAGGATCTGTGATTGCAATACAAGGTACAAACGTTCCATCCATAACCTCACTCCCCCTTCGCTGTTTCCTGTTTGGTTAAAAAGGCATCCGTATTATTTCGGCTGAAGGCATCGCCATCACCCGAACCAAAAACATCTTGTTCACCGTCATACTGCGTGGCCGTACTTTTTGCCTGCTGAGGCTCAGTCGCGGTGCTGTCCTCACTGGTCTGGCCATCAGGTAGCAGCGTAGGGATTTTCAAATCAGTTGATTGACGCGCCACGTTGATAACTTTCGTGACATACCCGTTAGAAATCCCGTTTATGAGTGAGCCGGTGTTGTAGCAGGAAAGCGCGTGTCTCAGCGCAACCTGCCCGGCTGGATAGGATTTCAGGGCGCTATCATAACAGGCTTTAAGGATGGTCTGGCTCGCCCGCAGGTTGATGCAGGGCTTGAAAATATCGTCAACCGAAAGACCCAGGCCCACTAAATTATTTGAGTTAATTTGTGCAAGGCCCATATCAAAACTTTTATTATCCTTCAGCAGAACTTTCGAAACGCTGACGGCCTCAGCTTCAGTACGTGGTTGCTGTTTTAACTGGGTACTACCACCGTTAATATTGATCCTGTACGGCCCATTTGAGGACTCATGGCCGACGATGTACGCCATTGTTAAGGGTGAAACATCAGGCGCACATCTCTGCGCAAGCCTGGCAACTTCATCTGAGGCAGGCGCAGCACTGGCACGGCCAGCACAAGCAAGGCAGGCCAGAGCGAGAACCAGAAGTTTTGGATGTTTACTCATTTACGTTTCACCGCGTAATTGTAATTTCGACGACTTATGTTTATGATAAGGGCTAATGAGATCGTGTCAAGAAGAAACGAAAAGAAAACCTCTGAAGGAAGGAAGGTAATGCTGGTTCCCCTGAAATCAGAAAAACGCCCCAAAGGTGAACCCATGTATCGTGACCCGGATAACCCTTTTAATACGTGGACTGGTATAGGGAAGCGCCCGGCCTGGCTAACTGCAAAATTGGACGCTGGCATTAGCCTGGAAGCCATGAAAATGCAGGGCGTTGCCAACCCCAGAGAACATAGACAAGTAAAATACCGCGACCCCAGGAACGCAGAAAATACCTGGTCCGGGACTGGCCGCCGACCAACATGGCTCAAAGAGCTGCTTGATAGTGGTTTATCACTTGATGATCTAAAGATATAACCGGAGAGTATAAAAATGGGCGATGTTATTGATTTTGCGGAAAAGCAAAAAGGCAGAAGGAAGAAAAAGGCATTTTCCATTCCGCCCATTTTAAGAAAATTCCGAGTCCATGCTATCAGGTTACTCGCCAGCATCATCAAATCCGGCTCTTATTCAGTTGCTTATATCGTTAAGAAAATTACAGGAAAGTTAATCAAGTTGTTCGCAATGTTAACGATTTTCGTTTTTATTGTCGAATATATCGCAGGCGATATAGGTTACAAATCTATTTATAACTCTGCGTTATTATTAATATTACTTACCGTTATCAACATTCTGGCGGGTGTATATCTGAACAAACTGTTAAGGACAAAACAATGAAGAAACTCTTAATCCCTCTGATAGCAGCTGGTAGTCTGCTTTATCTTCCTGCCAGCCATGCTGAAGATCCCTGCAAAGTTATTATGTGCATGGCGGGCAAGCTCACCGGCGATAGCGGCGGAAGCGAGTGTAACAGTGCTGAAGCTGCTTTCTTCAATATCGTTAAAAAGAACAAGCACGGCTTTTTACCCAACCACACGAGGGATGCCAGGAAGGCTTTTCTTAATGAATGCCCGGATAATGGCGAAGGTGGAAGTAACCAGTCGATGATAAGCCAGATCATAAGTAAATACGGGAAAGTTCGCTTATAGGCGGGCTAGGAATAATCTCAATTTAAGGAGCCAACGTGAAAAAAATTATATTAAGTGCATTAGCCTGTACAGCTCTCTTAACTGGTTGCGTCAGCCAAGATAAAGGTAATGCGATGCAGAGCCAGATGAATAACCAGCAACGCCAGATTAACGAATTATCCGTTCGTTTGCAGTCTGCGGAGTCCCGGCTATCAAAGCAGGAAGAAAAGCTGCGCAACGAACTGCTGCAATCCAGCGGCTATTGCTATCTGAATGGCGCCCGCTACTCGACCGGCACCGTACTTTACGGGCGGATTTGCCAAAATCAGTCAGGCAGCGCTTCGTGGCAGGTTTACAGCCGTCGCTAAACACCAGGGCGGTTTAACCGCCCTTTTCTTTACCCACAGAAAGCACACTATCACCATGTTCCCCTTCCCCACTACAGAAAACCTTATTCTATGGGCTTGCAGCGCCATCGCACTGTTTGCCGTTGTATTCTTCCGGCGTTCAGTACGCAACCGACGACACAAAAGGAAGCAGCAAAGTGCGCGGCGGGTGCTGGAGCGCATAAAGACGTTGCCGGGCTTCCCACAAAAAATTAACTACCTGAGGAAAATTGATCCTTTTGTGTTTGAAGAACTGTTGCTGGAAGGATTTGAAGCGCATGGCTTCAGAACCATCAGAAACAAACGCTATACCGGCGATGGAGGCATTGACGGCCAGGTAATAATAGGAAAATATCGCTATCTTATTCAGGCTAAACGCTATCGCGGCCATATTGCTTTACAGCACGTACAGGAGTTCGAGAAGTTGCTTAAACGTCATAACTGTCGCGGTCTGTTTTGCCATACCGGGAAAACCGGCGCAGGTTCAAAATCTGTCAGTATTGCCAGTGAACGGATGGAGATTATCAGCGGCCAGCGCCTGATAGATTTGCTCACGCCCGGCAGCTCCTTCACTATCGCAACCGCCCCGCAGACGATGATGAAGCGTACCGCAGCAACACTAGAAACGAGCACCATTGTTAAAGATGCCGGTAAAGAAAATCGATACCATGAGAGTTAATTAAATGAAGTCAGTAACTATAGAAGCAAAAACATTTGCTGAAATGTTAGGAATAACAGAAGGTGAATTAATCTTTGCCATTAAGAAAACTGGCACATTCAAAAACAAGACCATCCCACAACCTCATGAGCCACATAAATCAAATAATAGATTTTTATATTCAGACGTAATGAGGTTTATAGAATCACTAAAAGACAAAGAGAACCGGTAATGACTCCAACTTACTGATAGTGTTTTATGTTCAGATAATGCCCGATGACCTTGTCATGCAGCTCCACCGATTTTGAGAACGACAGTGACTTCCGTCCCAGCCTTGCCAGATGTTGTCTCAGATTCAGGTTATGTCGCTCAATGCGCTGAGTGTAACGCTTGCTGATAACGTGCAGCTTTCCCTTCAGGCGGGATTCATACAGCGGCCAGCCATCCGTCATCCATACCACGACCTCAAAGGCCGACAGCAGGCCCAGAAGACGCTCCAGCGTGGCCAACGTGCGTTACCTAACAATAAACCTGTTTAAATATCCAGATAAAAACATTCAATCTGGGTCAAATGAGTGATACAGTTTCACCCATAAGACCCAATGGAGGCAATATGTCTGAATTTGAATTACTGGCGCAGGATCTGCTTGAGAAAGCAGAAGCGGAAGAACAACTGCGACAGGAAAATGATAAAAAGCTGCTCGGGCAGGTGCTGGAAATCTATGACCAGAAGTACGTGGCTGAACTGCTTAGAAAAGTTGGTAAAAATGAGTGGAGTCGCGAGACTCTTAATCGCTGGATTAATGGTAAGTGCTCACCTAAGACGCTGACGTTAGCCGAAGAGGAACTTCTACGAAAAATGCTTCCGGAAGCGCCTGCACATCACCCTGACTATGCCTTCCGGTTTATTGACCTGTTTGCTGGGATTGGAGGTATACGGAAGGGCTTCGAAACCATCGGTGGCCAGTGCGTTTTTACCAGTGAATGGAATAAAGAGGCTGTGCGCACATATAAAGCTAACTGGTTTAACGATGCTCAGGAACACACTTTCAATCTCGATATTCGGGAAGTCACGCTCAGTGATAAACCTGAAGTACCTGAAAACGATGCCTATGCTTACATTAATGAGCATGTGCCGGATCATGATGTACTTCTAGCAGGTTTCCCCTGTCAACCGTTCAGCCTTGCGGGCGTAAGCAAGAAAAACTCGCTCGGGCGCGCGCATGGTTTCGAATGTGAGGCTCAGGGAACGCTTTTCTTCGATGTGGCGCGTATTATACGCGCAAAAAAACCTGCCATCTTTGTTCTTGAAAACGTTAAAAACCTGAAGAGCCATGACAAGGGTAAAACCTTTAAAGTCATCATGGATACCCTCGACGAACTGGGCTATGAAGTTGCGGATGCAGCTGAGATGGGCAAAAACGATCCTAAAGTTATCGACGGAAAGCACTTTTTACCTCAGCACCGAGAACGTATCGTTTTGGTCGGTTTCCGTCGTGATCTGAACATTCACCAGGGCTTTACCCTGCGCGATATTAGTCGTTTTTATCCGGAACAGCGTCCGTCATTTGGCGAACTGCTGGAACCCGTGGTTGACAGCAAATATATACTGACGCCGAAACTCTGGGAGTATCTCTATAACTACGCCAAAAAGCACGCAGCTAAGGGTAACGGATTCGGTTTTGGCCTCGTTAATCCTGAAAATAAAGAAAGCATTGCCCGTACGCTTTCTGCTCGCTATCACAAAGACGGGTCTGAAATTCTGATAGACCGTGGCTGGGATATGGCCACAGGTGAAACAGACTTCGCGAACGAAGAAAATCAGGCGCATCGGCCCCGCAGGCTGACTCCACGAGAGTGCGCGCGCCTTATGGGTTTTGAAAAAGTAGATGGCAGGCCTTTTCGCATTCCTGTGTCAGACACTCAGTCGTACAGGCAGTTCGGTAACTCCGTAGTGGTGCCCGTGTTTGAAGCCGTAGCCAAACTGCTTGAACCTTATATCCTGAAAGCGGTTAATGCCGATTCGTGCAAGGTTGAACGAATCTGATCGCTCCTCCCGGTATTTATGCCGGGAGATAATCTATGGAATATCTGCGTAAAGCCCTGTCAGCTCAGCAATAAACGCACCTAGCGTCATTAGCTCAGCTCTCACCGCCTCCGGGTATTTTTTGTGCAGCGATGATGGCACGACCAATCTGACACCCGACTCCCGCATCTCCCGATATTGAGCCAGAGAAACTCCCTCTTGGAGTGTAAACAGATGCACCTGATGAATTTTATCGGCCTCATTCAGTATCTGACGCCAGCGATCCTTACAGGTAGTCTTGACTGCCAGCATGCGCAGATTTTCTACGGGAAACTCAGTATCGTGGTAAGCCCCTGCGGAAGGGAAAAGGAAATCGGGTTTTTTATTACCTTCTGTGATGGCCTGCGTCGCAAAGTGTCGCAGGCCGTGCTCAATGAATAGATGCTCCAGGTGCAGTTCCAGAGACTTCCCGGCTCTGGATTTACGGCGATTGCTGACAGAATTGGCCAGCGCAATAAATTCATCCACAGAGCCAAATCCTTTCCGGATGATATCCAGAACATGCAGTTCCTCAACCAATAGAAATATGTCGTACTCCACGCGCCGGCGGTCAAGAAGTTGCTCATCCGGATCAAGGGAATTTTTCACATAATGGCTGGCTGCATACTGAATAATTTCACTTCCCGACGGAAAGCGCAGGTGCCAGTCTTCAGGTAGAATATATTTATGATTTACTGGCGCTTGCTGTAGAGATAGTCCGCCTAGAATCTGTCCTGCGGGGCCGGATATAAGCGCTCCGGGTATAACTTCACCAATAGCGGTCTCAATGACGTCCTCTTCATCAGTGCTGGCGCATACCCAAATATTTACTTCCTTACAGTCCCCCCCTTGCTCATCAAGCTTGAAAGCCAGGAGCGTCAGAGCCCCTGTATTTTCAGGATCCTGAAGTGGGCTGCCTCTACCCCAGCGGGTAATCCTTTTTTCATTCCGGGTTTTACCAAAATGACGGCTGTTATAATAAATTGCCCTGGCTTCGCTGTCAGGGCAATCATGCGATGACACATGTGCGGTGAGAAAAACCGAAGGGTTCAGTTCACGGGTATGGTTGATAGACGGAAAGAGTTTTTCAACGATACCTGAAGGGATATAAAGCCCTACCTGGTGACCACCTGTTGCGCCGGTATCGTTGGCGGAAAGGCGTTTGATGTAGACGAAGTAATTCTCACATGCGATCTCAAGTAGCCAGTTGTGGAAAACCGACATAAGCATCCCCTGTTACCCTGAAACTCTACTCACCATTTTTTCATGATTATATACAAACAGTGTCATTTTCAGAAGACGACTGCACCAGTTGATTGGGCGTAATGGCTGTTGTGCAGCCAGCTCCTGACAGTTCAATATCAGAAGTGATCTGCAC
>NZ_JBMKGW010000040.1:0-6221 GCF_049237125.1 Enterobacter cloacae complex sp. GYL001
CAAGCAGCAAGCGCGTTACGCCGTGGGTCGATGTTTGATGTTATGGAGCAGCAACGATGTTACGCAGCAGGGCAGTCGCCCTAAAACAAAGTTAGGCCCGCACGGAATCAACATCTCATGTCCGCCAACAATGCCGCAATAGTTCTACGAGTCATGGCCGAGAACGATCTGCCAATGCTCCATGCTTGGCTGAACCGCCCCCACATAGTCGAGTGGTGGGGCGGCGAGGATGAACGCCCAACTCTTGACGAAGTCTTAGAACACTATTCGCCCGAAGTTCTGGCAAAGCAAGCTGTAGTGCCTTACATCGCAATGCTAGATGACGAACCCATCGGCTACGCCCAATCCTACATCGCACTTGGAAGTGGCGATGGATGGTGGGAAGACGAAACTGATCCAGGGGTCCGCGGGATTGACCAGTCTTTGGCTAATCCATCACAGTTAAACAAGGGGTTGGGTACAAAGCTCGTACGCTCGCTCGTTGAACTCCTGTTTAGCGACCCGGCCGTAACGAAAATCCAAACCGATCCATCTCCTAGCAACCATCGCGCCATTCGCTGCTACGAGAAGGCCGGGTTCGTTCAAGAAAAAAACATCCTCACACCTGACGGCCCTGCGGTGTACATGGTCCAAACACGCCAGGCGTTCGAAAGCCTGCGCACTGTTCAAAGCTTCAAAATCAAGGGGAAGTGGTCATGAATGGCTGCACCATCTCTACCAACTGGTATCTCGGCGTGTTCTCATCTGCCTTCGCATCTGTCGTCAGCCTAACCGGGCGTTCAACCGGACATCAACGTGCTGCGCACGTTGATGTCGGTTAACTGGGGCGTTATGCTCTGTGAGCCTGGTTATTGGCGAAGCGAAAGTATGACGATTTCAGCAATAAACGCAAAAGGATAAAAAAATGACATGGAGAACGACCAGAACACTTTTACAGCCTCAAAAGCTGGAGTTCAATGAGTTTGAGATTCTTAATCCCGTAGTTGAGGGCGCCCGAATTGTCGGCATTGGCGAGGGTGCTCACTTTGTCGCGGAGTTCTCACTGGCTAGAGCTAGTCTTATTCGCTATTTTGTCGAGAGGCATGATTTTAACCCACATTTCCCAAGTAAGGCGCTGATTTCGCTGTCCTGACCATTATATTTCCTATATAAAACATGGTGTTGAAGGCTGCGAGGGGCGCGTTTCATGGATCACCCAGAGGGTGCGGGCTTGCAACGGGCAGATCGGGTGGATTTCGACCCTCGCGTGCGGCTGGAATTTCGCGGCACGCAGCTCAGTTCCGACGGCGGCCTTCTGGTGATGCGCGAGCTTGATGACGCGCTCGGGTTGTCCGATTTGGCGTCAGCGGCGCTGCGCGATACTCGCTCTGGCAAGAACACGGTCCATCGGCTCGACGGCCTGTTCCGGCAATCAGTCTTTGGGCGGCTGGCCGGATACGAGGATGTCAACGACGCCAACCGTCTCGCCTGCGATCCGGTCATGCGCCAAGTTGTCGGCGGCAGAGCGGTCGATGCACAAGCGGCCTCGGCATCGCAGATGGGACGGTTCGAGACCGAGACGCTGGCTCTGGCCGGGAACCGTGCCGCGCTGGCCGACCTGAACGGGCAATGGATCGACCGGTTCCATGACCGTAACGGGCTGAAGTACATCGTTCTGGACATGGACAGCTCGGTCAGCCCGACCCATGGCGACCAGGAAGGGTCCGCCTGGAATGGCCATTTCGACTGTAGCTGCTATCACCCCAACTTTCTGTTCAACCAGTTCGGGATGCTGGAACGCTGCGCCCTGCGCCATGGCAACGTCCACAGCGCCGATGGCTGGCGTGATGTTCTCGACCCCGTAATTGCGCGCTACGCGGAGCGCGACCTTGGTGGCAGGTTCTTCCGGGCCGATGCTGCCTACGCGATCCCGGCGATCTATGAGCGATTGGAAGAAGCGCGGTTCTTCTACGCCATCCGGCTGCCCGCAAACGCGGTCCTCAAGGACAAGATCGCGCATCGGCTAACGCGCCCTGTCGGGCGGCCGTCACTGACCAAGGTCAAGCGGTTCTTCGAGGAATTCGAGTATCAGGCGGCGTCCTGGGACAAGGAACGCCGGGTGATCGCCAAGATCGAATGGCATCCGGGCGAACTGTTCCCGCGTGTCGGCTTCATCGTCACCAACCTGCCGATGGAGCCGGACTGGGTGGTGCGGTTCTACAACCAGCGCGGCACCGCCGAGCAGCACATCAAAGAGGGCAAATACGCCTTTCGCTGGACGCGGCTGTCGTGCCGGAAGTTCCGCGACAATGAGGTGCGGCTGCAACTGCACGCCCTGGCGTACAACCTGGCCACCTTCTTGCGCTGCATCGAGCTGCCCGAGGCCATGGCCGACTGGTCGTTGACCAGCCTGCAACTGAAGCTGATCAAGATCGGGGCACGTGTGGTCCGTCACGCCCGCACCATCACCTTCCAGCTGGCCGAGGTCGCTGTCACCGGCACGATGGTACGCGCCATCCTCGCCGCTATCCGCCGATTGCGAGCGCCACCGCTATGCGCATGATCGCGATCCACGCTCAAACTGAACGAAAGCGGCTGGACAGATCTGTCCGCTGCGCTGAAAAACGCCGCCCCTGGGCAAGGAAACAGCGGCTTCGCGGTCTGATCCGTCCAGATCCAGCAGTCTGCGCGACCGCAGGTGCCGCTTGCGGCAGAAAATCCTTGTCTAGCGCTCGGATACAGGCTATCTTCACCTCAAACGACACGCCACTTGGGGAATGCAGGATATAGAGGATGGCAGCGGAATGAACACAAGGGAAACAATTGCGGCGGACCTTTCACGGCTGGGTGTCCAATCCGGCGCTCTCGTCATGGTTCACGCATCGCTGAAGGCGATCGGCCCCGTCGATGGAGGCGCAGCATCGATAGTGTCTGCCCTGCTCGATGCCGTCGGCCCCACTGGAAGCTTGATGGGATACGCCTCGTGGGACCGGTCGCCTTACGAAGAAACGCTCAATGGCGCACGGATGGATGCGGAACTGCGCCACCGATGGCCGCCGTTCGATCCAGCCATATCAGGCACGTATCGCGGCTTCGGCCTGCTCAACCGGTTCCTCCTCCAGACACCCGGCGCCCGGCGCAGCGCGCACCCGGATGCCTCGATGGTCGCGGTAGGGCCTCTGGCCGGCACTCTGACGCGGCCTCACGAACTTGGGCAGGCTTTCGGACCTGGATCGCCGCTGGAGCGTTTCGTCGAGCGTGCCGGAAAGGTTCTGTTGCTCGGAGCCCCGCTCGATTCCGTTACCGTCCTGCACTACGCCGAGGCCATTGCCCGCATCCCGAACAAGCGACGCGTGAGCTACGAAATGCCGATCCGCAGCGAGGACGGCGGAGTGAGATGGAAACGCGCCGAGGATTTCGACTCCAACGGCATTCTCGATTGTTTCGCTATCGAAGGAGAGCCGGACGCCGTCGAGACAATTACCAATGCCTATGTGGAGCTGCGACGCCATCGGGAGGGCTTGGTCGGTCAGGCGCACTGCTACTTGTTCGAAGCGCGGGATATCGTTTCGTTCGGTGTCGACTATCTTCAACGGCACTTTGGCTCGCCCTGATCCGACGCATGGCATGCGGGATGCTCGCCCGCACCCTATCAACGACTATGTATCCAGGGTGCGCCCCGCCGAAAATACGGGCCCCGCGACACTGTGAACAGAAGCGCTTAACATCAAGGGGGACTCTATGTCTGCTACCGCAACCATGTTTGCCCAGTCGTTCTTCCATGGAACCAAAGCCGCTCTTGCACCCGGTGATCTGATCGCCGTCGGTTATCGATCGAATTTCACAGACGCGAAATCCCTGTCGTGGGTGTATTTTACAGGCACGCTCGATGCGGCGATCTGGGGCGCCGAATTGGCGGGTGGCAGCGGAACGGAACGAATTTATGTCGTCGAACCGACCGGCGCCATCGAGGAGGATCCGAACCTGACGGATAAGAAGTTCCCGGGTAACCCGACCCTGTCTTATCGCTCCCGCGATCCATTGCGCGTAATTGCTGAAGTGACGAAGTGGCAAGCACACACGGCCCAGCGGCTGCGGGAAATGAAGGAGGGCCTGGCGCGTCTGAACGCAGAAGGTGCCGAGATCATCGATTAACGTCGCCTGCCGGCAGTGCCATCATGGCGCATGGAACCGACTGTAGCCGATGACCGCACTGGTCTTTATTCGCGTCGCGGATGCCACAAATTGCTTAGCCCACTCGCCGCCTGGGGCCGATTTTCGCCCCTCGCCTTGAAGGGATTCCGAGTAGAATCCCGTGGCCATTGTTAATTAAGCAAGCGCGTTAATTAACAAATATGATCTCCGCATCGCAACCGTACCTCTCGGTCAGGTTAAACGTGTCCAGGCTGGCAAGCACTTCGGCGCTTTGCCAGTTCATGCTGGCAATCGTGCCTACGCAATGATGGGCGGCATCGTCGTGGGAACGGCGCTGACGATTCTCTTCCTACGGGCCCTCTATGTCGCCTGGTTCTGGATCCCGCGTGAAGTCGAGCAAACTGATTAATATGCACGACTTCGATCAGTTGGTGCCGTTAATTTCACCAAATGCGATATTCTGGTTCAATGACGGATCATTTTGTGGACTGAAGCAGATACGGCAAGCCTTTGAGGAAACCTGGAAAAAATTTCCTCTTGAAAATTATTGGTTAGAAAACCTGGAGTGGGTTGCCCAGTCGAAAGATTGTGCCGGATGCACCTATCACTTCCGGTGGAGGGCAATTTTAAATGGTAGCGCTCTGGAAGGCGGTGGGCGAGGAACAACTATCCTTCGTAGAGAAGCGAATGTCTGGAAGATCACTCACGAACATCTGAGCCAGTTCCCTAAACAAGACCCCAAGGGCCGACAGCTGCCGAGTAGATCGCTCGGATTGCGCCAAAAGCGGTCATGAGAGAAATGCCGCGACCTCAATGGTCGCGGCTGGCAGTTATGCAACGTCCTGTAACTGGGCCTCTCCATTGTGGAGGAAGCATGCTTAATGCGATTGGTTTGGAATGTGGGGCGATTCAGGCATCCCGGCTATCTGAATGGCTCAACTCAACAGCCGGTGCTCATGAACTTGAGCGATTTTCGGATACCCTGACCTTTTCTTTGTATGGCTCAGTGCTGATTTGGGTTAAATCATATCTACGCGAATCAGGAAGAAAACTGCAGTTAGTCGGAATCGATTTACCCAACACCTTGAATCCAAGGGACGACCTAGCGCAATTGGCCGAAATTATCCAGGTCATCGACCACCTCATGAAACCCCACGTTGATGCGCTGACTCAGTTGTTGACGTCCATTGATGGCCAGTCGGCGGTTATTTCATCGGCAAAATGGGGGGAGTTGGAAACGGCTCAGCAGGAGAAAGCTATCTCAGGGGTAACCAGATTGAAGCTCCGTTTGGCGTCGCTTGCCCCTGTCCTGAAAAATCACGTCAACAGCGATTTTTTCCGAAAAGCCTCTGATCGAATAGAGTCGATAGAGTATACGTTGGAAACCTTGCGTGTAATGAAAGCTTTCTTCGATGGTACCTCTCTTGAGGGAGATACTTCCGTACGTGACTCGTATATGGCGGGCGTGGTGGATGGAATGGTTCGAGCGAATCCGGATGTAAGGATAATTCTGCTGGCGCACAACAATCATTTACAAAAAACTCCAGTTTCCTTTTCAGGCGAGCTTACGGCTGTTCCCATGGGACAGCATCTCGCAGAGAGGGAGGAGGGGGATTACCGTGCGATTGCATTCACCCATCTTGGACTCACCGTGCCGGAAATGCATTTCCCATCGCCCGACAGTCCTCTTGGATTCTCTGTTGTGACCACGCCTGCCGATGCAATCCGTGAGGATAGTGTGGAACAGTATGTCATCGATGCCTGTGGTAAGGAGGATTCATGCCTGACATTGACAGATGACCCCATGGAAGCAAAGCGAATGCGGTCCCAAAGCGCCTCTGTAGAAACGAATTTGAGCGAGGCATTTGATGCCATCGTCTGCGTTCCCAGCGCCGGCAAGGACAGCCTGGTTGCCCTATAGGAAACCAGAAATGAAATGAAGGAGCATAACCTGCCAATCCACCGGACGGTTTTCAACCGCCGGTGATCAGCGCGTTAGATGCACTAAGCACATAATTGCTCACAGCCAAACTATCAGGTCAAGTCTGCTTTTATTATTTTTAAGCGTGCATAATAAGCCCTACACA
>NZ_JBMKGW010000041.1:0-6177 GCF_049237125.1 Enterobacter cloacae complex sp. GYL001
GCTGAAAATGCCGGCCTTTGAATGGGTTCATGTGCAGCTCCATCAGCAAAAGGGGATGATAAGTTTATCACCACCGACTATTTGCAACAGTGCCCATCGGCGTAGTAGTGGATGTGGTCGATGACAAAGCCGGTGCGGGTCAGCGTGCGCCGGAGGATCGGCAGAAAATCGACCAGGAACGAAGTAGCGCGTGTGACGACGGCCGGTACGCCGACACGCGCCACGGCCTCGGCCCAGCGCGCGGCCGGCGGTTGGAGCAGGCCGTTGTGCACCGAACCGTGGTAGGTGCCGACCGCCAATGTGAGCCAGCGCTCTAGCTCGCGCAGCGTCAGGGCGGCCTTGTTTTCGGAATCGTAGTCGCCGCGCTGGTCAGGGTTGGAGAAGGTCGTTCCCGGCAGTTCGTCGTGAATCATCTGCATCGCCGTGCCGATGATCCGTTCCACGATGCCGCCATAGTGCGGCTGTCCCAGCGGGCGATAGTCCAGCCGGATGCCATGCTGCTCGCAACCCCGGCGCAGGGCCTCGCTCTTGAACTCGGCCGCGTTGTCTAGGTAGAGCAGCAAGGGCTTGCCGCTCATCTGCCAATCCATTTCCACGTTCAGTCCTTCCAGCCAAGGGCGCTTGTCGCAGGCGACATGCACGAGGCACAGGCCAACCGAAACGGCAGACGGCGCTTCCAGCGTGACGACCATGCCGAGCACGCAGCGGGTGAACACGTCGATGGCGAGGGTCAGGTACGGGCGGCCAATAGGTTGCCGGTCGCGGTCATCGACCACGATCAGGTCGATGACCGTATGGTCTATCTGCACCTGCTCCAGCGGCGCGGTCACGGCAGGAGGCTCGCCGCCCACACCTTGTAGGTCACGAGCGGCATCCTGGCCTTCCCGCCGGCGGATGACCTTGCGCGGGTCAAGGCTAGCGATCCGTAAGGCCACGGTATTGCGCGCCGGCACTCGCAGTTTTTGAGCCTTGCACACCTGAGTGACTTCGCGGTGAAAGGCCGCTAGGCTGCGCTTCTGCTTGGTCAGGAACCGCTTTTGCAGTAGCTCGTGGATGACGCGCTCGACCGGTTCCGGCAAGCGCCCCTTACCTTTACCTCCACCGGACTGGCCGGGCACCAGATCCGTCACGAGGCCGCTGCCTTGCCGGGCACGCCGGATCAGAACGTATACCTGGCGCCGAGACAAGCCCAGCGCCTGAGCCGCCATATCGGCCGCTTCGTGCCCGACCGTCTCCGACTGCGCCAACGGACTGATGATCTCCGCACGACGGCGCGCACGCTCCCAAGCCTCATCAGGCAGAGTGGCCACGCCTTGTTCTGGAATCCGTGGGGTGTCCGTCGCCATGCTCACCTCGCTTTGGTGCACACGAGTATTGAGCATAGTCGAGATTGGTGCAGATCACTTCTGATATTGAACTGTCAGGAGCTGGCTGCACAACAGCCATTACGCCCAATCAACTGGTGCAGTCGTCTTCTGAAAATGACATCCATGCCCAGCCCGTGCGCGAGCTGGATCACCGCCCGCACGATAGTTTGGTCACGGGCATCATCCGGGAGCCTGGCGACAAAGGATTGGTCGATTTTCAATGTGGTGATGGGGCAGCATTTCAGATGTTGCAGGCAGGAATAGCCGGTGCCGAAGTCGTCGGCGGCGAAGCGCACGCCGATGGCGCGCAAGGCGTCGAAACTGGCGAACAGGGCTGGATTGCCGAATGCGACCGATTCGGTCAGTTCGATCTCCAGAAGCTCGGCGGGCAGGGCCATATCGGCCAGCACCCGCTTTACCTCGTCGTCGAACGTTGGCCCAACCTGGCTGGCGGACACATTGATGGCAAGACGGAACGGTTGCCATGCCGGTCCTTGCCACTTGTGCATCTGGCGACAGGCCTCGCCCAGCACCCACGCGCCTATTTCCGGCATCAGGCCGAACGACTCGGCCAGCGGCAGGAACTGGCCGGGCGGCAACAGGCCAAGCCTCGGATGCCGCCAGCGCATCAACGCTTCCGCGCCAGCGATCCGGTGATCGCGCAGATCGACCAGCGGCTGGTAATGCAGGTCAAGCTGTCCGCGCGCCGCCGCCTGCGCCAACTCGGCCGCCGTCCATCCGGCGGGCTGCGAACTCGTCATGATCCGCCCCGGAAGGCGCGCAGCAGCCGCGTTACGGCCAGAACGAACAAGCCGGTCAGCGCGAGCGCGGCAACACCCCAATGCTCGCCAAGGAAGGCACCGGCGGTCGTCCCGGCCAGCACGGCGGCGAGAATCGGCAGATGGCAGGGGCAGGTCAACACGGCCAGCGCACCCCACAGGTAGCCGGAAACGGGTTGGCGCGTCTCGGGCGGCAGTTTGTCAGGGGCGTTCACGGCAATGCCTCCTCGTGCGCCCGCTCGGCTGGCATGGAGGCCAGTTGCGCGTCCAGATGGGCCAACGCCGCGCGCCGCCGCTCGACCAACTGGCGCAGCACGGCAAGCTGCGCTGCGGCTTGTGCGCCGTCCGCTGCGTCGAGCGCACGGCACAGCCGCGCCAGGGCATCCAGGCCGATACCCGCCTCGAAGGCCGCGCGCACGAAGCACAGCCGTTGCAAGGCCGCATCGTCGAACACGCCGTAGCCGCCCGTGGTGCAGGCCACCGGCCGTAACAAGCCGCGCACCAGGTAGTCGCGCACGATATGTACGCTCACCCCAGCGTTATGGGCCAGTTGCGATACCGTGTAGGCGCTCATCGCACACCTCCTTGTCCTCACCCGGCGCAGCAGGAAAGCTGCTTCACATCCTTGTTGAAGGTCTGCGCCGCGAGCTTCAACCCTTCGACCATCGTCAGGTAGGGGAACAACTGGTCGGCCAGTTCCTGCACCGTCATCCGGTTGCGAATCGCCAGTGCGGCCGTCTGGATCAGTTCGCCCGCTTCCGGGGCCACTGCCTGCACGCCGATCAGTCGTCCGCTGCCTTCTTCAACCACCAGTTTGATGAAGCCGCGCGTGTCGAAGTTGGCGAGCGCGCGCGGCACGTTGTCCAGCGTTAGCGTGCGACTATCAGTTTTGATGCCGTCATGGTGCGCTTCCGCCTCGCTGTAGCCTACGGTCGCCACTTGCGGGTCGGTGAACACCACGGCCGGCATCGCGGTCAGGTTCAGGGCCGCGTCACCGCCGGTCATGTTGATCGCGGCGCGAGTGCCGGCCGCTGCCGCCACATAGACGAACTGCGGCTGGTCGGTGCAGTCGCCTGCGGCGTAGATGTGTTCCACGCTTGTACGCATGCCGGGGTCGATGACGATAGCGCCTTGCGGGGTGAGCGTGACGCCCGTCGCATCCAGTGCCAGCTTGCGTGTGTTGGGCGCGCGGCCGGTGGCGACCAGCAGCTTGTCGGCGCGCAGTTCGCCGTGCGCCGTGGTGAGCACGAATTCGCCGTCCCCTTCACCATTGATATACGCGACCTGGCTGGCCTGGGTGTGTTCCCTCACCTCGATGCCCTCCATGCGGAATGCGGCCGTGACGGCTTCGCCTATAGCTGGGTCTTCGCGGAAGAACAGCGTGCTGCGAGCCAGGATCGTCACCTTCGCTCCGAGTCGGGC
This sequence comes from Enterobacter cloacae complex sp. GYL001, assembly GCF_049237125.1. Lineage (NCBI taxonomy): Bacteria > Pseudomonadati > Pseudomonadota > Gammaproteobacteria > Enterobacterales > Enterobacteriaceae > Enterobacter > Enterobacter cloacae complex sp. GYL001. The sequence goes on from NZ_JBMKGW010000041.1 coordinate 3,569, forward strand.
GAACGCCTGCGCCAGCTCCAGCGCCACCACTGATGAGCCAATCACGGCCAGGCGCTTAGGAATCGTCTCGCTGACCAGCGCTTCAGTGGAAGTCCAGTACGGAGTGTCTTTCAGGCCGGGAATCGGCGGCACGGCCGGGCTCGCGCCGGTGGCGATCAGGCAGCGGTCGAATGCCACCACGCGCTCGCCGCCGTCGTTGAGTTGCACGATCAGGTTGCGATTGTCCTTAAAGCGGGCGGAGCCGTGCAGCACAGTGATCGCCGGATTGCCCTCCAAGATGCCTTCGTACTTGGCGTGGCGCAGTTCATCGACGCGGGCCTGCTGCTGGGCCAGCAGCGCCGTGCGCTGGATGGTCGGCGTGGTAGCGGCGATGCCGCCATCGAACGGGCTTTCCCGGCGCAGATGGGCGATATGGGCGGCGCGGATCATGATCTTGGACGGCACACAACCGACATTGACGCAGGTGCCGCCGATGGTGCCGCGCTCGATCAGCGTGACACGTGCGCCTTGCTCGACGGCCTTCAGCGCCGCTGCCATCGCGGCCCCGCCGCTGCCGATGACGGCGATATGCAATGCGCCGCTGCTACCCGTCTTGTCGTTTCTGCCCAGCAGATCGCGCATCTTGTCGAGCAATCCGCCCGGCGTCGAAACTGAGGGGGCATCGGCCAGCGTGGCCCGATAACCGAGTCCAGCTACAGCGGCCGTCAGCGCGTCGGGTGACGTGCCGACCTCAATGGCGAGCTTGGCGCTGCCCTTGGCGTAGGAGACATCCGCTGATTGCACGCCGGGCACTTTCTCCAGGGCGTCCTTGACATGCACTGCGCACGAGTCGCAAGTCATGCCGGTGATTTTGAGAGTGCTCATACCATCGTTCCTTATTCGTGTGGGCCGCCGTGTCGCACGGTCAGCCGTCTTTCACAAGCGCTTGGCGGGGAGTTCGCAGCCGTCCAGTCCGCAACGGCGATGCGCCGGCGACACGAAGTCCCAGATCGACACCCCAATCATCAAGGCCAGGCCGACGTACATCAGGTTCGCCGTCCACCAGTTGCCGAGCAGCCAGACCGTGGCCGCAAACACGATGGCCGGGCCGATCATGCCGAGCAGACTGCGCAGCCATTGCCGATGACTGAACCAACCCAGCGCGTTCGCCAGGAAGGCCAGCGCGGCAAACAGCGGCAGCAGGCGGCTGATGAACAGTCCCTCGTACTGGCTCAAGAAGCCCAGCCCGATGGCCGCGCCGAAGCTGGCGAGGGCTGGAAAGCAGGCGGCGCAGCCCATCGCGGAAACGACGCTGCCGAGCGCGCCGGTTTTATCGGCAATGCGTGTCATCAGTCCCATGAAGCGGCTCTCGCTGTTGTCGTTGGCTTGCTGGCTCACTGCTTGACGCTGGACGGATAGCCGGCGTCTGCGGTGGCCTTGGTCAGCTTCTGTACGCTGGCCTTGGTGTCGTCAAAAGTGACGACGGCCTCGCGCTTCTCGAAGCCCACATCGACCTTGCTCACGCCTTCGACCTTGGAGAGCGCTTTCTTGACTGTGATCGGGCAGGCGGCGCAAGTCATGCCGGGAACCGCTAGCGTGACGGTCTGGGTAGCGGCCCACACCGGGGCAACAGCGGCGGCGAGGGCAAGGGAGGCAAACAGTTTCTTCATGATGAACTCCTGGTTAATAGAAAAATGGAACGACATAGGGAAATCCAAGCGCGACCAGGACCAGCACGGCCACGATCCAGAAAATCAGCTTGTAGGTGGCGCGCACCTGCGGAATCGCGCAGACCTCACCTGGCTTGCATGCCTGCACGGGCCGGTAAATCCGCTTCCAGGCGAAGAACAGCGCCACTAGCGCCGCGCCGATGAACAACGGTCGATAGGGTTCCAGCACCGTCAGGTTGCCGATCCAAGCACCGGAGAAGCCCAGGGCGACCAGTACTAGCGGCCCCAGGCAGCAGGTCGATGCAAGAATGGCGGCCAGCCCGCCGGCGAAGAGCGCACCGCGCCCGTTTTGTGGTTCAGACATACGTTGGCCCTTTTGAATTTGGATTGGATAGCGTAACCTTACTTCCGTACTCATGTACGGAGTCAAGCGATATGGAAAATAATTTGGAAAACCTGACCATTGGCGTTTTTGCCAAGGCGGCCGGGGTCAACGTGGAGACAATCCGCTTCTATCAGCGCAAGGGCCTGTTGCGGGAACCGGACAAGCCTTACGGCAGCATCCGCCGCTATGGGGAGGCGGACGTGGTTCGGGTGAAATTCGTGAAATCGGCACAGCGGCTGGGGTTCAGTCTGGACGAGATTGCCGAGCTGTTGCGGCTCGACGATGGCACCCACTGCGAGGAGGCCAGCAGCCTGGCCGAACACAAGCTCAAGGACGTGCGCGAGAAGATGGCCGACTTGGCGCGCATGGAAACCGTGCTGTCTGAACTCGTGTGCGCCTGCCATGCACGAAAGGGGAATGTTTCCTGCCCGTTGATCGCGTCACTACAGGGCGAAGCAGGCCTGGCAAGGTCAGCTATGCCTTAGCGTGCTTTATTTAATGAGATGGTCACTCCCTCCTTCCCAGTACTATGCTGAGGACAGGCTTTCATTCGGAGAACCATCATGGAAAACATT
>NZ_JBMKGW010000042.1:0-3986 GCF_049237125.1 Enterobacter cloacae complex sp. GYL001
CACCGGAAAATCAGGTCAGCCGCCGCCGATGGCGCTTACGATACCCGGCTATGTCACGATGAACTGCGGCGTAAGAAAATCAGCGCGCTTATCCCGCCCCGAAAAGGTGCGGGTTACTGGCCCGGTGAATATGCAGACCGTAACCGTGCTGTTGCGAATCAGCGGCTGACCGGGAGTAATGCGCGGTGGAAATGGACAACAGATTACAATCGTCGCTCGATAGCGGAAACGGCGATGTACCGGGTAAAACAGCTGTTCGGGGGTTCACTGACGCTGCGTGACTACGATGGTCAGGTTGCGGAGGCTATGGCCCTGGTACGAGCGCTGAACAAAATGACGAAAGCAGGTATGCCTGAAAGCGTGCGTATTGCCTGAAAACACAACCCGCTACGGGGGAGACTTACCCGAAATCTGATTTATTCAACAAAGCCTCTTTTCTTTTAAAAATAAATTATTCAGATTTATTTTCTATTGATTTAATGAGGTAGGGAATGACAGAAAGTGCTTTGCTTTTGCGAGAGGCATTTAATGAATCGGTTAACTATATGACATGGTCTTTTTATTCACTGATAACTGCTTACGTTTCGATGGCTTTTTATGATAGAGTTGAGGTTAAGACCCGAATAAATAATTATCTGAATAAGTTACTTTTCGTGATTGCTATGTCCGTTTTTATCCCAAATATGTACTTTGTTTCAATGGTGTTCAGTCAGAAGTTAGGCACCGCAGCTGGCGTTGCGTCATTCATTATTGGGCTACTTTTCATGATGTTAAACTCGGCACCTGTAATTACTGGTATCGTACAGCAGCGCAAAGATTGAGTTTTATGAGTATAGTCAGTTGGGTTTTCATCTGTTTTATCAGACTTAGAAAAATGAAATCTTTCAATTCATTGATTTTAAACGCAAAAAAATTTCTAAATGATCAGAATTATAGGGTGCTCATTTTGCACAGCAGTAGGGGTTGACCATTCAATGGAAACGCTCCTTCGAACTGACCCGGAGAAATACGGTTATCAGGCTGGCCTGAGTCGTCTTCAGCGATTTCTTTCTAAGATCCAGTACGACTGGAGCCTGCGGGATTATATCGGTCGTAAAGTGTTCGAAGGCGGATATGTGCGTCTTCAACCCAATATCTTTTCTTCGTCCCTGACTGAACGTCTTTTTCATGCCTGTTGCAGCCTTGATTATGTTGAAGCAAGACGTGCGGCAGAGCATCGCAGAAAGCTACTTTCCGGCGAGGTTGACGATACGGCTTATAACCGTCGTATGGCTGAGCCACAATTTCGGCTTGTACAGGAAGCAAACGTGATCCACGTTGATTTCCTCTGGTCGTTGCACTGTTTCAACCCTCGCCCGTTTCGGGCAATTGAGATCTATCGCAGGGTCTGGGAAGAGGCCGATCTGGACCTTCTTGAGGATGAGCCTGACATGCAGCCTGTGCCCCGTACACCAATGCCAGCTCCACTCTGGATGAAACTGCCCGGAGGCCGGTTCGGTACAGCTTATGATGGACTGACTGATACGTTGCCGCTGATGACCTATTTTGACGGGCAGGCTGACCCCAGGGCTTCACGTAGCCTAAAGACCGGAGAGAGCAGTTCTGTCGTCGTGGCATTCGAGGAAGAGGATGAGCTGACTGTTGAAGAAGATACGGCGTCCTGGATTATCTGGCATGAATACGACGGGTTACGCCAGCGCATCGCTGACGGTGAGTTTACTCCAACGACTGCTGCTCAGTATCTTCTTCGTTATGGCGCGGTCCGAATTTCAAAAGGCAAGGGCGCTGTCTATCATCGTCTCGCACAGCGGGGACAAACCTTTTCCCGCCTGGGGATAGGCGACAGAGTGTCGCTTCCAGAGCTGGTTGCCAGTCGGCGTTTTAAAATACTCAGTGATTCTGCATACCGTCAGGTTGTAGCCCGGAAATTGCGTGGACAGATAAAAAAGTTCAGATTCTGGGCATGCGTAGCTGCCTGTGTTCAGTTGCACGTACACAACAAGACGGCACTCGGAGAAAGAATTTTAACGTTACTCGAAGGTGAGAGGGAACAGCAACAAGGTGCGATCCAGGCGAAGCTGAAGGCGGGAATGATGGATGCAGTTCTAACTCTGTGTAACCAGCGACTCCGGGTGAAAGAAAATACTAACCAGCCAGAGGAGTTCCGCTATTACCGTGCCGTAAGAGCTCGTTTCATGCGCCATTTATCTGAATGCCTTAAGCCAGAAAATGGCGGCGTTATCCGTGACGTTATCTGGGAACTGAGGGTGCTGAGCAGTGCTCACGGTACGACCAAAACAGGTTTTTACTATGTCGATAGCAATCGCCCGACAGCGAAAGGACTGTTAAACCGCCTTCTGATGAGGATGGTCAAGCAGGTCGTATAAGCGTCTGAAACGCGAAACACACGAAAATGGAGGGGTTATACAAAAAAAACTTAGCTTTGATCGTGATGTAATGTGGACATCATGTCCAAGCGTTGCTGCATCCAGAAAAGTAACTTTAATCCTGTTGATACAGCCCTTGCATTACCTGTTTACGCATAGCGTGGAAACGTTCTAATTAAACCAGACGAATATAAATTTAAATTAATTCACTCACCCCCGGAATCGGGGAACTAAACAAAAGGATCATCAATGCAAAATCAAAATACACCCGCTCAGGAAAAACACACCGTATACCTTTTTAATGCCGAACATGCTGACAAGACAGCCGCCAAGCAAGCCGGGAAACTCTTCACGCTGGACATTGAACACCCAATGACCCTCAACGATCTCTCGCTGCTGTGTGAGTCGGTCGCGGACGCTGTGGGAGCACCTGGCGGAATTAAATATGAAATCACAACAGAGCCTAATGGGGTTCAGGAGGAATACTGAATCAGTGTGGTGTGAGTCCATTTTAATTTGACGTTTCATGAGTTCTATCGAGAGGCTGAAGTATGACTTTGAAAATGGAAAGTTCCCGGACTTCCAAGCCTGAGGGGCCATTTGTATTAATCACTTTTGAGGGGGACGAATTTCTTTTTGATGACAGACATAATGTCGTCAAGATAAATGGCAGGCCTAAAAAAATGGATGTAAAGCGAAATTATTTTGAGTCCGATCTGGGAGAAGGGAAAGCGAAATACTGGACTTTAAATATCGAAGAGGCTCATCGGTTCAATTCGATTGATGAAGCGACAGAACAACTTTGTAAACTGAGTCGCCCTCATCTGATCAAAATTCGCAAAGTTGAGGGGGTATCTGAATGACCAAAGAGATGTTTTTACGCATTTTAAATGAGGCACAGGCTCGTGTGGATAACGATTCGCTTCCGCTTGATGTTCGTATCCGGTCACGCACCACGGTAAATGATTGCGTCATCCGGGCAGATAAAGAGGGGTGGCCTATTGAGTATAAACAGAAGGTCTGGGTAGATGCAGTCAGTGGCTGTTATCTTTAGCGGTTACTTAAGCCAGTTCCTGTGCCCGTGAGCTTAGTAAAGGCGGAAAATGATATGGTCAAGGTGATAAATATCAACGGGAATTTAGTTGAATTACCTGAGCCCTCAGCAAAGTTATCCAAAGCTGAATCACCTGATGGTAGGTTCTCAAAACCTAAAAATAAGATCTCTAAAATACAGCGAGCTGAGCTGCGAATGAAATTTGGGGGGCGTTGTGCCTATTGTGGTTGCAAGCTTCCTGAAAAAGGGTGGCATGCCGATCATGTTGAGCCTGTTCGACGCGACTTTGAACTGGTGAGAGCCCCTGTCGGCAGCGGCGTAACTCATGTTGCCCGAAGTACGGGTAAGGTTATGCACCCTGAACTGCATGCTATAGAAAACTTATTTCCATCATGCGCCCCCTGCAACCTTTTTAAAGGAGCTTTTAGTGTTGAAGGAATGAGAAAAGAAATGGCACTGTTGCAAATAGTCGGTGGTGATAAACTTATCATCCCCTTTTGCTGATGGAGCTGCACATGAACCCATTCAAAGGCCGGCATTTTCAG
>NZ_JBMKGW010000043.1:0-3711 GCF_049237125.1 Enterobacter cloacae complex sp. GYL001
GGGCGAAATGCGCCTGGTAAGCAGAGTTTTTGAAATGTAAGGCCTTTGAATAAGACAAAAGGCTGCCTCATCGCTAACTTTGCAACAGTGCCCGTTTTTCCGATGTGCCGAAATGCCCGCTTACCAGGGTGTGCAGCTCATTCAGAATATAATCATACATCTGATAATGCGCTTTCCACGGCTCCTGTGTGGCATTGACATAAAACCCGGCACCCTGGCCGAGATCGTACTCTTTATCATCCGCCACCTGACTGCCGCGCGGACTGGTATCCGGCGCGACAATCACCAGGCCGTGTTCCGCTGCGTAACGCTGTGCCCCGGCTTTGGTGATAAAATTCTGCTCGTTGCAGGTCAGCCCGGAAAGCCAGTACAGCACAGGACATTTCTCTGTTTTTGCCTGCGGCGGCAGAAACACGGAAAAAGTCATCGGCGTGCCGGTCACCGCAGAGTGGTGACGCCAGACTTCCTGGCTGCCGCCGAAACAGACGTGATGTTCAATCCGTTCCATAGTATCTCCCTGAATACGTTATCAGTAATGAATGACTGTGCGGATGGATTTGCCGTCGTGCATCAAATCAAAAGCTTCATTGATTTTATCCAGTTCCATGGTGTGCGTGACAAACGGCGCCAGCTCGATTTTGCCGCTCATGGCATCTTCCACCATTCCCGGCAACTGGGTACGCCCTTTCACGCCGCCGAACGCCGTGCCTTTCCAGACCCGGCCGGTCACCAGCTGGAACGGACGGGTTGAAATCTCTTTTCCGGCACCCGCCACCCCGATAATTACCGACTGCCCCCAGCCACGGTGCGCACTTTCCAGCGCCGACCGCATCACATTGACATTGCCGATACATTCAAAGGTATGATCCACACCCCATTTGGTCATTTCGACCAGCACCTGCTGAACAGGTTTGTCATAATCATTGGGATTAATGCAGTCTGTGGCGCCGAACTGTTTTGCCAGCTCAAACTTGGATGGATTGGTATCGATGGCAAAGATGCGCCCCGCTTTTGCCTGACGTGCGCCCTGCACCACGGCCAGCCCGATACCGCCGAGGCCGAATACCGCCACAGAATCCCCTTCCTGTACCTTCGCGGTATTGTGTACCGCGCCGATCCCGGTGGTCACGCCGCAGCCGAGCAGGCAAACCTGCTCCGCATTGGCCTGCGGATTGATTTTCGCCAGTGATACTTCCGCCACAACGGTATATTCGCTGAATGTCGAGCAGCCCATATAGTGATAGAGCGGCTGACCGTTATACGAAAAACGGCTGGTGCCGTCCGGCATCACGCCTTTGCCCTGGGTTTCGCGGACGGCAACACAGAGGTTGGTTTTACCGGAGGTACAGAAATCACACTCGCCGCACTCGGCGGTGTACAGCGGGATCACATGGTCGCCCGGTTTCACACTGGTCACGCCCTCACCGACCTCAACCACCACCCCGGCACCTTCATGGCCGAGCACCACCGGGAACAGACCTTCCGGATCATCACCGGAAAGCGTGTAGGCATCGGTATGGCATACCCCGGTGTGACTGATTTTCACCAGCACTTCACCTTTCTTCGGCGGTGCCACATCAATTTCAACAATTTCAAGGGGTAAACCCGGCCCGAAGGCGACTGCTGCGCGTGATTTCATAACGGTTCCTCTGTGTCTGAGGCTTATCATGGCAGGCGATAAGCACGAATGCCGTCCACCATACCGCACAACAGCGCTGCCTGTATAGCGCCGGTCAGCAGGTGGCCGCCACCGGTGCCGGTTTTCTGATCAGCAGACAGATTGCCAGCAGCAGACCGTACAGTGCCGTGCCAATCAGCCACACCGTACCGTCCGCACTCTGCTGTGTCTGACTGAAAATAAAAGCAAACAGCAGCGGGCCCGCCACGCCGGTCAGATTGGTCAGGCTGACCAGCACACCCTGTAGTTTTCCCTGATTTGCCGCCGATGCCCCGGCAGAGATAATGCCCTGCAATGCAGGCAGTGCAATTCCGCCGCCTGCCAGCAGGATCAGGACCGGATACACCATCCATCCGGAAGTGATAGCAGACATCAGTAAAAACGCGGTGGCATCGGCAATAAATCCGGCGAAAATAATGGTTTTCTCACTCAGCCGTTTTGCCAGCGCCCCGGCAACCACCGCCTGAAACAGTGCATGCATCGCCCCGAGTCCCGCCAGTGAAAAACCGACCGCCGCGCTGTCCCAGGCAAAGCGGCTCTCCGTAAACAATACCCAGACAGTGGCCGGGATCTGCCCGATAAGCTGCGCGGTAAAAAAGACAAACAGCAACAGCGCCAGAGGTTTAAGCAGTGTGATAAAGCTGATACCTGCGCTTTCTTGTTTCTGCTCCGCCGGTTTTTCTTCTGTCTGTACCGCCGGTTTAAAGATAAAAAAGACCATCAGAAAGGTGCAGGCATTCAGTATTGCCGCAATGACAAACGGCAGATGCGGTGAGATATCCCCCGCCAGTCCGCCGATAGCCGGCCCGGCAATCAGCCCGGCACCAAAGGCCGCACCGAGACGGCCGAACCAGGCGGTACGCTCGCTGACCGCCGTGCTGTCCGCCACTACCGAAGCCGCAACCGCGCCGGTGGCACCAGTGATCCCGGAGATAATCCGCCCGAGATACAACATCCACAGCACATTGGACAGTGCCAGCAGTGTGTAATCAAACGCGGCACCCGCCAGGGATAACAGCAGCACCGGTCTGCGCCCCAGCTTATCTGACCATCTGCCCAGCAGCGGAGCAAAACAGACCTGCATCACCGCATACAGCGCCAGCAGAATGCCGTAATGGTTTGCCACATCCGCTTCCGGGAGATATTCCCGCAGCAGTGACGGTAATACCGGCATGATCAGACCAATTCCCATCGCGTCCAGCAGTGTAATCACCAGCGCGATGACAGCGGGTTTATTCATTTTTCAGATCCTGTGTTAATTCCCTATCATTGATAGAGTTGGAATATATCTCTATCAATGATAGAGTGTCAATCTGAAAATCGGAGGAGACGGTCATGGCACGGCTGAACAGAGAATCGGTTATTGATGCGGCACTGGAACTGCTGAATGAGACAGGGATTGACGGGCTGACGACCCGCAAGCTGGCGCAGAAGCTGGGAATAGAACAGCCGACACTTTACTGGCATGTGAAAAATAAACGGGCGTTACTGGATGCGCTGGCGGTGGAGATCCTGGCGCGTCATCATGATTATTCACTGCCTGCGGCGGGGGAATCCTGGCAGTCATTTCTGCGCAATAATGCAATGAGTTTCCGCCGGGCGCTGCTGCGTTACCGTGACGGGGCAAAAGTGCACCTCGGCACCCGCCCTGATGAAAAACAGTATGATACGGTGGAAACCCAGTTACGCTTTATGACAGAAAACGGCTTTTCACTGCGCGACGGGTTATATGCGATTTCAGCGGTCAGTCATTTTACCCTTGGTGCCGTACTGGAGCAGCAGGAGCATACTGCCGCCCTGACCGACCGCCCTGCAGCACCGGACGAAAACCTGCCGCCGCTATTGCGGGAAGCGCTGCAGATTATGGACAGTGATGATGGTGAGCAGGCCTTTCTGCATGGCCTGGAGAGCCTGATCCGGGGGTTTGAGGTGCAGCTTACGGCACTGTTGCAAATAGTCGGTGGTGATAAACTTATCATCCCCTTTTGCTGATGGAGCTGCACATGAACCCATTCAAAGGCCGGCATTTTCAG
>NZ_JBMKGW010000044.1:0-3672 GCF_049237125.1 Enterobacter cloacae complex sp. GYL001
ACGGCGCGACAGCAAACTTACGAAGCATAAAGGCAGAAATACACCAGTTTAAACAATCATTCATCTGGTTTTGCGAATACTGATATTGATGATACAAACGGCCCACCGGCCTGTTGAGGAACCTGTAAAACGGAAAGGCTCGCTGAAGCCGTATATTTTCTGGAGGTTCATCAGGCGCGGAACTCATCGAGGCGCGGGAATAAAATCCCATTCAGACGCCGGATAGATTCAAGCAAGCCAACTTATCGTCAAAATCGGTGTTGCAAAAACGGGAGTGACCATAGATTCCGTTTTCTGAGACGACCACAGATCAGAAAAGACTGTGCAGCCGACTCTTGATATTCCGTGCAGTCACCTTCTGAAAATGACAGGCGCGGCACGGGAATCAAGGCATTGCGATTCTCGAAAATAGTTCTTGAAATTCTATTCTTGATTGCATATCATCTCAACGAGTTTCGATAAGAAAGGATGCGCATGCGACCGTCTGTTGTGCTTGACATGAAGCGAAGCGCAGTGCGTGAAGCGGTAGGCCGCTTTCGCGCCGCGAACCCGCGCGTCTTCGGCTCGGTGCTGCATGGCACCGACCGGGATGGCAGCGACCTCGACCTGTTGGTCGATGCGCTGCCCGGTGCCACGTTGTTGGACTTGGGCGATTTGGAAGAAGAACTGAAATCGCTGCTCGGCGTTGACGTCGATCTGCTGACTCCCGGCGACCTGCCGCCGAAGTTCCGGGCCAAGGTGCTCGCGGAGGCGCAACCGATATGAGCGAGAACCGCCTGCCCGATTACCTCGACCACATTCAGCAGGCCGCAACCGATGCGCGCAGCTTCGTGGAAGGGATGGCCAAGGACGACTTCTTGGCCGACAAGCGCACCCAGCAGGCCGTCATCATGAGCCTGATCGTCATCGGCGAGGCGGCCACAAAGGTGATGGATGGCTACGTCGAGTTCACCCAGGCGCATGCCGACGTGCCGTGGCGCAGCATGCGCAATATGCGTAATCGCATGGCTCACGGCTATTTCGACATCAACCTCGATGTGGTGTGGGAGACGGTACAGGAATGGCTGCCGGCGTTGCTCCAGCAATTGCCCGCCGTGCGTCAGGATGCCGACGATGAAGACCGTAACGACAACTGTGAAAGAGGGATCTCCGATGACTGTTGAATCGAGAATATTTTCTGTAGCCGAGTATGTTCAGCCGTCCGAAGGCGAGCCTATTCGTTCCGTTGTGCTTGAAACCCGAGACTCAATTATCGTGGTTTGGCATGTCCATCCCGGGCAGGAAATTGCGGCTCACATTCATCCTCACGGCCAAGACACGTGGACTGTTTTGTCGGGAATGGCTGATTACTTTCAGGGCAATGGGATTGTTCGTGCCCTCAGGGAAGGTGAGATAGCCGTGGCAAGACCGGGCCAAGTGCACGGGGCGCGAAATACAGGTACCGAGCCATTTGTGTTAGTCTCGGTTGTGGCATCAGCCAATGCCGGTTTCGTATTGGCTGAGCGATAGAGCCCAATCTCTGGAGTTGGTCCAATGAGCGGTCGGGGAGATAGGTAACAGACATGCAGCGGACACGGCTGCTAAACCAGGTCGCAAACCTCCTTGCGTCGCAGCGTGCCGCAAGCGACGCGATCAATCGAATGGGGTCGGCATGAGACTGAACACCATCCAGTTCCCGACCGCGTAGCCGCCTGTCCTGCCGATCAGGTCTTGACCATCGACGCCTGGGATCAGTCCTGAATGTTCTTGGAGACCACTACGTTATGAGCCGCAGCCGCCGCAAAACACCCATCGTCGGGCACACGACCTGCGGCAGCGAGCGCGAGGACAAGAAGCTCTGGCATCAGCGCTGGCGCACCCGTGAGCGCACGGCGCTGACCAGCGCGTCGCCCGAAGCCCTGAGCGCCCATCTGCCCCTGCTGGAAAACCAGGCCAGCAGCGTCTGGTCGATGGGCAAGGATGGCCGCTCCTACTGGCCCGTCAAGCGCCAGGCCGCCACGGCGGATCGCATCGCCAATCACAAGGGACGCAACCCGCAAGAACGCGCCTCCCTGAAAAAGCGCCTGCTGCGCAAGTGGATGAGCAAATGAAGCTCTCCTTCCATCAGCACATTGCGCTGTTCTGGATGATCGGTGCTCCGGGCGTCTTCGCGCCCGTGATCGAGAACGCCAAGCGGCCCGATGCCGGCGCCGTCATGGCGTGGGGTGTCGCGATCGTGGCGGTGATGATCCTCTTCACCCCTTTGCTGCTGCGCTGTCCACCATTCCGGCGCTGGTATGGCCGGACGGATGCGCTGTCGGAGCGGCAGCGCCAGGCGCTTGCCGAGCGCGGCCTGCGCCGCTACTACCAGACCGCTTTCGATGACGGCTACGTGCCCCGCGTGATGCCCTACGTGTGGCGCATCATCTGGACGGTCGGCGGGTTGATGGCTGTGACCGCCGTACTGCCTACCAACACCGGACGGCCAGCCTTCGATGCCTTGGTGGTCTTCTCGACCTGGTATCCGATAGGCGTGATGCTGCTGGTTTTCGCGTCGAGGCCCCTTGGCCGGTTGATTCGCCAAAGAGCACAGGAGCGGCGGAAATGAGCACGTCAACCATCGAGGCGCTGGCCAGCGCCTGGGCAAGGATTGCCGAGGAAGCGGAATTCCCCGCTGACTACGAGGGGACTGCCACACCACAAGCGCATCGGGCTAGCGAAGCTATTCAGGAGCAGATTCGGGAGCGCATCGTCGCCACCAACGACATGCGGCTGTTCAGCCTGCTGCACCTGCTGAGTCAGGCGTCGCTGCGCATGGAGCAAGCGCTGTGGCCGGAGGATTACGAGCGGATGACGCGCGAGGTTGAGGAAGCCCTGCGGCAAGCCACCGACGCCAACGCCAGATCGTACACCCACGAAGAAGTGATGCAGGCGATGCAGGAACGCATCGACCGGGCGCGAGACAAGCCATGTTGATTGGCTATGCGCGCGTCTCGACGCAGGATCAGAACCTGGAGCTGCAACGCGAAGCCTTGAGCAAGGCCGGATGTAAAAAGGTCTTCGAGGACAAGGTGAGTGGCACGCGGGCAGACCGGCCTGGCTTGGCCAAGACGCTCGAAATGCTGCGCGAAGGCGATACTTTGGTCGTCTGGAAGCTCGACCGGCTGGGCCGGTCGGTCAAGCAACTGGTCGATCTGGTCGGCGATCTGCACAAGCACGGTGTCCAGTTCAGGAGCCTCACCGACTCCATCGACACCGGCACACCATCCGGGCGGTTCTTCTTCCACGTCATGGCGAGCCTTGCCGAAATGGAGCGCGAGCTGACCGTCGAGCGCACCCGCGCCGGGCTGGAAGTCGCCAAGCAGCTCGGCCGCAAAGGCGGCCGCAAGCCGAAGATGACCGACAGCAAGATCGAGTCGGCCAAGAAGCTGCTGGCCAGCGGGGTGCCGCCCAAGGACGTGGCCAAGAACCTCGGCGTGTCCATTCCGACGCTGTACCGCTGGGTGCCAGCCTCCACGCACGCTTAGCGTGCTTTATTTAATGAGATGGTCACTCCCTCCTTCCCGGTACTATGCTGAGGACAGGCTTTCATTCGGAGAACTATCATGGAAAACATTGCGCTCATTGGTATCGATCTGGGTAAAAACTCTTTCCATATTCATTGCCAGGATCGTCGCGGGAAGGCTGTTTACC
>NZ_JBMKGW010000045.1:0-3420 GCF_049237125.1 Enterobacter cloacae complex sp. GYL001
CCATGGGCATGCTCAACCACCATTTCGCAGCAGCCGCCTGATCGGCGCAGAGCGACAGCCTACCTCTGACTGCCGCCAATCTTTGCAACAGAGCCCGCCGTGCTAGTCTGCTCGGTGATGGTGGAGTGAAGCCAACCCGCAATCGGGTTATGAATCTGCATCGCGATTCGCAATCAGCTGTCTCTTGAGCATGTCGAACTCCTGCGATGTTATCTCGCCGTGCTCGTGCTGCTACACCAACTTGTCCAACTCATCCGCCACACCGCTCCCCACCACCTGCGATGGCCAGGTTGTTTGCTGGGCGCATTGGCGGAGTATCGTCTCGACCCGGGACACCCACACCGGCACAACCTTACGGGAGTGATTCACTGTCAAAGAATCGGCCCGGTGCTCTGACGCAAGTATCGGGATGGTCACCATTTGTAAGCCGTAGACCTGAGTGGTGATCAAGACTTCGATACCACCGACCGTACCGGTACTAATCGACGACGGTCGTGTTCGTCGCCTGCCGCAGGGACTCTGCACACCTCCGTTTACGCATGTGCCTGGAGGAGTTGGAAATCGTCGTGTTCGGGAAACATTAAACACAGGATGGCAGCGATCTGAGCCAGCACATGATCAGCTAGCTCACCATCCGGATCGACGGCCCACTGCATCGTCGCGCCAGCGATGACCGAGTGCAGGAGCAACTCAGCTGCCGCAGGAGCACCTGGGGGCAGTCGCTTGCGGATCCCCTCCACCACCGCGCGGTTCCGCTGGATCGCAAGCGTGCGTAGCTCCGGCACCTGGAGCTCGTACCAGGAGATGAGATAGTTCACCGAGAAGTCGTTGCGAGTGTTCATGCTCCGAACGAGCACCTGCAAAAATTCCCAGAGCCCTTGCGGCCCTGCGCCTATCGGTATCGCATTCAGGTAATGCCGCACCTGCTCGACGCCGCGCTCCATCATCCTCACCAGCAGCGTATCGCGGTTGGTGAAGCGCTGGATTAACGCTGCGCGGGAGAGCCCCACCTCCTTTGCTACTCCGCTGAGCGTGAACTCTATGGGACCGCAACGCTTCAGCACTACGGTGGCGGCCTCGAGTACCTCGTCATCGGACTTGAGCTTGGGGCGGGGCATCAGTGTTCACCTTCTGTATGGGTTGGGGCGGAGGCTGTGGCTGCCGCCGCCATTGTAGCAAATTGAAGACGGAGCGAGAGTAGAGCCACGAGCCCCGCAAACACGGCCGATACAACGAGGCCAGGGAGCGGACCAGCAAGGTCGACAAACGCGCCGGCCGCAAGCATAACCATGGGCGAGGCTGACAGCATCACCGCCGAGACCGTGCCGAGTACCCGGCCGAGAAGTTCTGGCGGCGTGCGGTTGTAGATGGCAGCGTTGAGAATGGGAGAGACTGAGCCGGTCAGCAGTCCCACGAGCGCGCCCAACAACATCAGCACCGGCACGCCTGGCAACTGTGAAAGCAGAAGCGAGCCCACCGCAGAGCCACAAAATGCCACCGCCAGCCAGTTCTGCGCTGATATCCGGGCGCCGACCGACGCATGAATGGCAATGCCAAGGAGACCACCAGCCCCCATCATTGAGGAGAACAGCCCGAGCTCTGCTACTTGGCGTCCTGCATCTACAAACAGCGCAGGCATGATGACGCTGCCGTTGGCGCCAACGATGCCCACGAAGATCATCACTATACCAAAGAGAGGGCGCAGCAGGGGTTCGCTCCAGAGAAAAGCGACGCCGGCGCGCATGGAGAGAGTCGCCGTCGTGGTCATCGTCCGAGCGGCACGCGCGGGAAGCACCCACGCGCCGAGCAGACCTGCAAGGACGGAGCAGAACGCCGTCAGCCCGAGCGTTGGCGCAGCGCCAAGCAGGCCGATTGCGGCCCCCCCAAGGGCCGGGCCACCTAGAATCGCGACGTTCCCGATCACCGCTTTCAGTGACGAGACGCGCTCAACGGAGAGCCCGGCGACGTGGCCGAGTTTGGGCAGCTCACTGTCCTGCGCGGCCATACCGGGTGCGTCGAACGCGGCACCGAGCACCACGCAAGCGATCAGCCCAGTGTTCGAGAGGGCGCCAACGGCATCGAGCAGTGGGATGCTCGCCATGGCCACGCCGCCCACCACACCCGAGATCAATGCGACGGGCGCGCGCCCGAACCGATCGACGAGGCCACCACCAACCCACGCGCCGATGATGGTCGCGATGACGCTGCTAGCGGCCGTGGCGCCCGCCCAGGCCGCGCTCTTTGTATGAGACAGGACGAACCATGGAAGCGCGAGGGCCGCCACCGCGTTGCCGATCCGGAAGAGAAAGGTCGCCGCGAACAGCGTCGCGAGCGGGCTATATCGACGTTCGCTCATTCCGCTGCGGCGAGCTGCGCCTTCGCCGCAGCGAGGTACTCTTCGTTACCCGAGTCGAGGGCGAAGAGTGCGTAGGTGACCGCCCCGAACGCAAGGCGCTCCGCGATGTGGTGGGCGAGCCGCGGCCACACCCGGCCACCGGCCGCTTCATACGTGAGGAGGAGCTTCGCGAGCCCCTCTTCACCAAAGACCATAAGGTGCGCGGCCATGTCGATGGCAGGGTCATCAACGCGGGCCTCGCTCCAGTCGATCATCCCGCTGACGCGCTCCGTGTTGTCGATGAGCACATGGCCCACGTAGAGATCGCCATGCACCACCACGGAGAAATCTGGCCACGACGAATCGTCGTCGAGCCAGCGCTGCCACCGGTGGAGGCGCTTGTCGTTCACCACGAACTCGCGTCGGACGCGGTCAACGTCGTCGGCCACCTTCTGACGGGCCTGCGTCGGTGTACGGATGAGCATCCCCGCATCCACGGCGGCGGAAATGGGGACGGCATGCAGGGCGGCGAGCGCGGTCGCGAAGCTCTCCGCGAAGACCTCCGAGTCCTGCGGCACGACCCAGTCGGGCGTGGACGAACCAGGCTGGATGACCATCGCAGTCGAGTCTTCGAGCATGGGATAGGCAACGAGCTCGGCGTTGGCCACGCGCCAGTCCGGCACCGCGAACGGCAGGCGATTCTTGAGCATTGCCAGCACCCGCGCCTCTGGTTCGACCTTCGCGCTTACCTCGGCTCGGCGCGGGATGCGCAGCACCCACCGACGTCCATCGTCGACGGTGGCGATCACGATCCTATAGTCGAGCCCAAGCTCATTGACAGTCAGCGGGCCATGGAGCTTGAGCCCATGTCGGGCTGCAAGTGCGTACAGTTGGGAGGTATCGGCGGTCGTGACTACGGTCATGATTCACTCCTGAGGGCTTGACGGGTTTAGCCACCTAAATGTAACAGTCACGTCGGTTATATTCAATCCGGCACTGTTGCAAAGTTAGCGATGAGGCAGCCTTTTGTCTTATTCAAAGGCCTTACATTTCAAAAACTCTGCTTACCAGGCGCATTTCGCCCA
>NZ_JBMKGW010000046.1:0-3216 GCF_049237125.1 Enterobacter cloacae complex sp. GYL001
GTTTTCCATGATGGTTCTCCGAATGAAAGCCTGTCCTCAGCATAGTACTGGGAAGGAGGGAGTGACCATCTCATTAAATAAAGCACGCTAAGCCGGTTGCAGCGGTCGTAGCGGCCTGAACTTGCCCGCGCCGATCTTGGCGCTGCTGCGCCAGAGGTAATCGCCGGTGAGGTTGATGTGCTCCCAACCGAGCGGCGACAGGTACTGCAACAGCGCGTCATCAATGGCATGGCCGTTGCCACGCAGCGCGTGCGCAGCCCGTTCCAGATAGACCGTGTTCCACAACACGACGGCAGCCGTTACCAGATTGAGGCCGCTAGCCCGGTAGCGCTGCTGCTCGAAACTGCGGTCGCGGATTTCACCCAGGCGGTTGAAAAACACTGCCCTGGCCAGCGCATTGCGCGCCTCGCCCTTGTTCAGGCCGGCATGCACGCGGCGGCGCAGTTCCACGCTTTGCAGCCAGTCCAGGATGAACAGCGTGCGCTCGATGCGGCCCAGCTCGCGGAGCGCCACGGCCAGGCCGTTCTGGCGTGGGTAGCTGCCGAGCTTTCGGAGCATCAGGGAGGCCGTCACCGTGCCCTGCTTGATCGAGGTGGCCAGCCGCAGGATTTCGTCCCAATGGGCGCGGACGTGCTTGATGTTGAGCGTGCCGCCGATCATGGGTTTCAGCGCGTCATAGGCGGCGTCGCCCTTCGGGATGTAGAGCTTGGTGTCGCCCAGGTCGCGGATGCGCGGCGCGAAGCGGAAGCCCAGGAGGTGCATCAGGGCGAAGACGTGATCGGTGAAGCCCGCCGTGTCGGTGTAATGCTCCTCGATCCGCAAGTCGGACTCGTGGTACAGCAGGCCGTCGAGCACGTAGGTCGAATCGCGCACGCCGACGTTCACGACCTTGGTGTGAAATGGCGCGTACTGGTCAGAAATGTGGGTGTAGAACGTCCGCCCTGGGCTGCTCCCGTATTTCGGGTTGATGTGGCCGGTGCTCTCGGCCTTGCTGCCGGTGCGGAAGTTCTGGCCGTCCGACGATGAGGTGGTGCCGTCGCCCCAGTGCTCGGCGAAGGGATGGCGGAACTGTGCGTTGACCAGATCGGCCAGCGCCGCCCCGTAGGTTTCGTCGCGGATGTGCCAGGCTTGCAGCCAAGCCAGCTTGGCGTAGGTCGTGCCGGGGCAAGACTCCGCCATCTTGGTCAGGCCCAGGTTGATCGCGTCGGCGAGGATCGTGGTCAGCAACAGGTTCTTGTCTTTGGCCGGGTCGCCCGATTTCAGATGCGCGAAATGCCGAGTGAAGCCCGTCCATTCGTCCACCTCCAGCAGCAGTTCGGTGATCTTGACGTGCGGCAGGATCATTGCCGTCTGGTCGATCAGCGCTTGGGCGGTGTCGGGTACCGCCGCGTCGAGCGGCGTGATCTTCAAGCCTGACTCGGTGATGATGGCGTCCGGCAGCTCGTTGGCCGTCGCCATACGGTTGACGGTGGCAAGCTGTGTTTCCAGCAGCGTCAGCCGGTCGTTCAGGTACCGGTTGCAGTCGGTGGCCACGGCCAGCGGCAATTCGCTGGCCTGCTTGAGGCTGGCGAATTTCGCGGGCGGCACCAGGTAGTCCTCGAAGTCCTTGAACTGGCGCGACCCCTGCACCCAGATGTCGCCGGAACGCAACGCGTTCTTCATCTCCGACAGCGCGCACAGTTCGTAGTAGCGCCGGTCGATGCCGGTGTCGGTCATGACCAGCTTCTGCCAGCGCGGCTTGATGAACTCGGTCGGCGCGTCGGCGGGCACCTTGCGGGCGTTGTCGCTGTTCATGCCGCGCAGCACCTCGATGGCGTCGAGCACGTCCTTCGCGGCGGGAGCGGCCCGCAGCTTGAGCACGGCAAGGAATTCCGGCGCGTAGCGGCGCAGCGTGGCGTAGCTTTCGCCGATGCGGTGCAGGAAATCGAAGTCCTCGGGCTGCGCAAGCTTCTGCGCTTCGGTGACGCTCTCGGCGAAGGCATCCCAGGACATGACGGCCTCGATGGCGGCGAACGGATCGCGGCCCGCCTGCTTGGCCTCGATCAGCGCCTGGCCGATGCGGCCGAACAGCCGCACCTTGGCGTTGATCGCCTTGCCGGACGCCTGGAATTGCTGCTGATGCTTGTTCTTGGCGGCGTTGAACAGCTTGCCCAGGATGCGGTCGTGCAGGTCGATGATTTCGTCGGTGACGGTGGCCATGCCCTCGATGGCAAGCGCCACCAGGGTGGCATAGCGTCGCTGCGCCTCGAACTTGGCCAGGTCGGCGGGCGTCATCTGGCCACCCTCACGGGCGATCTTGAGCAGGCGGTTCTGGTGCACCGACCGCTCGATGCCAGAAGGCAGGTCGAGCGCCTGCCACGCTTTGAGGCGTTCGATGTGTTCCAGCATGTGCCGCGAATTCGGTTTGACGGGCGATTGGCGCAGCCAGGCCAGCCAGGTCGTTTTGCCGTTGTCCCGACGCTTGAGCAGATCGTCGAGGCGGCGGCGATGCGCGTCCGACAGCGGTTCGGCCAAGGCATCGTAGATGCGCCGGTTGGCGCGGGTGATTGCTTCGGCGCTCGCCCGCTCGACGGCGTTGAGGGCAGGCAGAATGACCGACTGCTGCCGCAGGTGCTCGATCAAGGTGCTGGCCAGCACGATGCCCTTGTCGGTCTGCAAGGCCATCTCGGTCAGCAACTGGACGGCCTGCCGGTAGTGGCCCATGGTAAAGGGCTGGAAGCCGAACACCGTTTGCAGTTCGACCAGGTGCTCGCGCCGGGTCTGCTCCCGCTGCCCGTATTCGTCCCAGCTTTCGACGCTGACCTTGAGCTGGTCGGCGACCAGTTTCAACAAGGGCGGAAACGGCGGCTCATCGACGCCCAGGATGACACCAGGAAAGCGCAGGTAACAGAGCTGCACGGCGAAGCCCAGCCGGTTGGCCGGGCCGCGCCGCTGCCGGATGATGGAGAGGTCGGTTTCGCTGAACGTGTAGTGACGGATCAACTCATCCTTGGTGTCCGGCAACGCCAGCAGGCTTTCGCGCTCGGCGGCGGACAGGATTGAACGACGTGGCATATTTACTGATCCGTTCTCAAGTATTGATACAGGGTTTCGCGACTGATTCCGAATTCACGAGCCAGCTTGGCACTGTTGCAAAGTTAGCGATGAGGCAGCCTTTTGTCTTATTCAAAGGCCTTACATTTCAAAAACTCTGCTTACCAGGCGCATTTCGCCCAG
>NZ_JBMKGW010000047.1:0-2817 GCF_049237125.1 Enterobacter cloacae complex sp. GYL001
CTGTCGTCAGCCGACAGTACTAATGTGGCGCGAAACATCGGCATCGACAAAGCGTGGGATAAATCAGCCTACGCGCCGGCAAGCAAAGAAACACGCGCTGCGGTGCTGGTTGAGCGCATTGAAGCCTTTAACTCTGCAAGTTCGCTGAATTACGACGCAGAACGCGATCTTTTCACGCCACAACTTGCTTTTGAGGTGTAATTCCATGACCGGAAAATATGTCAGCGAGCTTGAGTTGGGGAAGTGCGGAGAATATTACGCAATTTTTAAGCTGGCCAAGCAGGGTTTTGTTTGTTTCCCATCAGACCAGGGATTGCCATACGACATTGTGGTTGAGGCCAACGGCAGGCTCCTTAAGGGACAGGTTCGCTCGACGCTGAAAATGCGCGATTACGGCAAATCAAAAAGTGTTTACCGGTTCGGAACGAGAACGGGGAAAGGTTATGGCCGCGCAGCATCACTTAGTACATGTGACTTCTACGCCTTCGTTGTCATCGATGAAGAGAAGATAGCTTTCATGTCTACGGATGAACTGGCCAGCACAAAAAACCCAGGAACGCTTATCCAGACGATGGAGTTTAGATCTTCTAGCGGTATTTACCCGGGGAGGATTTATTCCAACGGCACGCAAAGGATGCTTGATTATTCACGGAATATTGAGAGCTATGAAGATTTCAACCGCGTCGTTTCTCTAATGGGAGGAAGAAGATGCCGAATCAAAAATACAGCTTAATAATGGCTGACCCTCCCTGGTCTTACGGCAACACAATCAGCAACGGGGCTGCCACCGACCACTACGCCACCATGAAGTTAATCGACATCAAGCGCCTGCCTGTGTGGGAACTTGCCGCCGAAAACGCGGTGCTGGCGATGTGGTATACCGGCACGCATAACCAGGAGGCTATAGAACTGGCCGAGGCCTGGGGCTTTACCGTTCGCACGATGAAGGGCTTTACCTGGGTGAAGCTGAATCAGAACGCCGAGTTACGCATCAATAAAGCCCTGGCCGAGGGTGAAGTTGCCGACTTTTACGACTTCCTCGATCTGCTTAACTCAGAGACGCGCATGAACGGCGGCAATCACACCCGGGCCAACACCGAAGACCTGTTGATTGCCACCCGCGGCGCCGGGCTGGAACGTAAGCACGCCGGGATTAAGCAGGTGGTATACAGCCCGCTCGGAGCGCACAGCGAAAAGCCGTGGGAAGTACGGCACAGGCTGGAGCTGCTTTACGGAGATGTGCCACGCATTGAGTTATTTAGCCGCTGTGCGGCGCCGGGCTGGGATCGCTGGGGAAATCAGTGCGACACCGCCGCGGTAGAACTGCTGCCCGGCTGCGCCATCCAAGTTGTGAAAACGGAGGCCGCATGACGCCAGCAAATGAAAACGCCATCCGCGCCGCCTGCCGCCGCTGCACCGAAGAAATCCAGCAGGCCATGCGCAAGAAGCCAAAGCCTAACTGGAACGAAACGGTGCCTCCCATCATCAACAAGCATCACAAGAAAATTGAAGCTCTGGGAGTTAGCCTCCTGGAATTCATCGTATACACAGGTCGGCTTAATCGCCGCTTCGGAGTGGAATCGTGAGTTATTCAACAGTTATAAAAGTTTGGCCGGGCGAAAAGTCTGAAGAGGATGAAGAGCTCCGAAATGGCTGGGGAAGTGGCCCTGTCATATGGAACGACATGGCAATGAAATATCTTGGACTTCCGGCCCATCAGTACATGATGAAAATAGATAGTCTTTGGCCTTTGGCTAACCGCCTTGATATTCCATATTACCATCGCGCTGTTCTCGCTATGACATACGACCGCATGTATGTGAAGCAGGAACATTACGCGTTGGCAGCAGATTGCATTCGCAAATACCTAACTGACTTCCCGGCTGATGATAAATATGTAAACCACTGGCCCCGCATTGCTGAAATTTTTGAAAGCTCACCTGAGTGCCCGGCTATTGGTTTATGGCTCACTTCGGTATGTGAAAACCCATTTCTTGGTGAGTGGGATGAAGACACCGAAGATTACAAACAGCCTGATTGGTCTCGTTACTGGAGCCTTTTTGATGACCTTGACGCAAGCGAAAGTGGTGCCGCATGAAGGCACTAATCACCCGGGAGCTTAAGGCTCCCTTTTTATTGCTGGCGTTCACCTTCAACCGAATTAACCGACAGTTCCGGGAGCATTGACCATGGCAGACATCATCGATACCGCAGCAGAGATTGAAGAGCTTCAGCGTAACGCTGCTCTTTCCGCTCATCGAGTAAACCGCAACGCCGTATCAGCCGAGCATTGCGCCGAGTGCGGGGAGGACATCCCGGAACCGCGGCGCGCTGCCGTTCCCGGCTGCCAGACGTGCGCGGAGTGCCAGGGCGTGATCGAATTAAGAAACAAGCAGAGGGGAATCCAGTGAAAGAGCGCGGAATGATTTTTAACGGGGAGATGGTGCGCGCCATCCTCGACGGCCGGAAGACGCAGACGCGGCGGCCAGTTAATCCATCAACTGCCAACATGCTAGATCTTCAGGCGCAGTATCCGCACAAGAAATACAATATTTCCTGCCCTTTCGGTGCTGTCGGCGATCGCATCTGGATCCGGGAGACGTGGGCCCAATTAGGCAATGAAGACGGGTGCCCCGTTGACTGGAGGGACAACCTTGTCAAAGGCGGCGGGCCTGAAGCAGCACGTATTTATCGAGCCAGTTGCGAGCAGAAAGAAGGTAATTATGGCCTGTGGTCGATTCCCGATGATGCCTACTGGAAACCACATACTGACGATCTTCAGTACGATGGGACATGGTGCCCATCAATTCACATGCC
>NZ_JBMKGW010000048.1:0-2595 GCF_049237125.1 Enterobacter cloacae complex sp. GYL001
CGCTGAAAATGCCGGCCTTTGAATGGGTTCATGTGCAGCTCCATCAGCAAAAGGGGATGATAAGTTTATCACCACCGACTATTTGCAACAGTGCCTCTACTCTTGCCACAGGTTTACGAGTAGGTGATTTGGGAGGAAGCGTCTTAGCCTTTGAAGTTGGCGCGAAGGAGAGAATGGCACTCCGTGCAACGCATTAATTACCGCGGATATCCGCCATCACCTACTTGCGCCTGTGTGTACCATTTCATCAGCTCTGCAGTTCCCGGCTCGTTTTCGGCGGGGGCCCATGGGGCGGCATCTTGATCAGCAACAGGCTGGTACCTACCGTGTTTTACCTCAAAAATAACGCCGCCTTCATCCAGTGACAATACGGTATGCCAGGTGCCTGCATCCATCTCCAGCACTTTACAGTCCTCACCTAACACGACGCGCTGGGTCAGGTTACCCAGGTCATCAAAGTTCAATACCAAAAAGCGACCGGTAAGGGATGTCAGCAGTTCAAAAGTATGCGGGTGGCGATGAGGGCGAACATAAGTTCCCGGTTCCATAGCAATAGCCAGACGCTGCACCGGGTCGCTCAATTCAGGGTGGAAATTATGATGGGCACGTAAGCGGGGGGAATTTGCGGCTTGTGCGCTTTGCTTGCGTAGGTCGTTGAAAGTAAGTTGTTTCATATTATAAGCCTTATTGCATTCTTGCAGCTTACGGCAACCAGGTTGCCGTAAGGCTTTTTGTTATACTAACAATCGATTAGCCACGGCATTCGCGGAACAAATCGCGGTCAGGATTATAGACGCTGGTGCTTACGTCCCACAGCCCCAAAATCGATGAGAACAGGTTGTCGTGGGAATATGATTTTTTCGCCGCATTATTTTCAAGGCAAGACATGTTGATGTGTTTCCCGGCGATAAAGCCCGGTGACATCCAGACCTGCATCGGAATATGCGTCTGCTGATCCGGTGCCAGTTTGTACGGCGTGCCGTGCAGATATAGCCCGCTTTCGCCCAATGATTCACCATGATCGGACACATAAAGCAGCACGGTGTTGTACTGATCGCTGTAATTTTTTAGCTTTTCAATCATCTCAGCTAATACATAGTCTGTATAACGAAGGGTGTTGTCGTAGGTGTTGACCAATTGTTCCTGAGTACAGTTTTCGATATCGCTACGTGCACATTCGGGCATGAAGTGGCGATGCTCAGCCGGATAACGCAGGTAATAAGTCGGTCCATGGCTGCCAATGATATGGAAGGCGACAAGCTTATCACCTGGCATTTTGGCGATTTCATCATCAAGGTTTTCCAGCATCACCTCGTCATGGCACGTTTTGCCATCGCACAGTTTCGGGTTATCACTAGGCTTAATTTCGACAGTCGGGATGCGGCTACATACGCCTTTACAACCGCCATCGTTCTCTTTCCATAACAGCGAGACACCGGTTTTCTGCACGATGTCGAGGAAATTTTCACTGTTAGATGCTTTTTTACTGTCGTACTCGGTGCGATTCATATTCGAGAACATGCACGGAACGGATATTGCGGTAGCGGTACCGCAGGAATGCATATTTTTAAACGAAATAACGCCGCCGGATTTGCTGGTAAAGGCATTGGTATCACGCGAATAACCGTTCATCGAGAAATTCTGGCTGCGTGCCGTTTCGCCAATCACCAGGAACATCAGCGTGGGTTTTTCGTGAGCGACGACGCGTTTAGCATCATTCCCCAGCGTCTGGAAAGGCACTTTAGTCGTAAAGTACGTATCCTTAACATACTGGAAAGTGCTGTAAGCGTAGTTCGCCGGGATGATCTCTTTATTCAATGTCGAGTTATTGCGGCCGACAGAGGCATAATCCTGATAATAAAGTGCGGCAACACCTGCAATCAAACTCAACGATGCCAGCACGGAGAGCAAACGGTAAGCAATGCCTTTATACCATTTTTCAGGATATTGAATTTTTATTGAAAAAAGGAGGATGGCAGGAAGGATACCGGTAAAGACGAACCATATAATAATTGAGCCATTAAGATAGGAATGCGCTTCCTGGGGGTTAGTTTCAATAATGTTTTGAATCATCGTTTGATCAAACATTACTTTATATTTTAGTGTCGAATAACTGACCAGTGAGCCAGTGATAAACAGTAAAGCAAAGAAAGGTTTCAGCAGAAAACGAACTGAGAAAGGCATAAAAACAACGTTAAGCGCCGCAACCAGAACAAAGGGAATAGAAATGACAAAACCAATTTTGACATGCTCTAAATGCGACAAAATCTCGTAAAAATGCAGCAATATTGGCCAGTTAAGTAAAAACGCAAAGATCATTGCCAGAAGTAAAACCAGCGGAATAACTTTCACCCTGAAAAGTACAGGCATTAACACCTCCGGAAAATAGTAAACCAGTAAAAACATTGATGATAATTACAACAATTCAATCTAATATTATGATTGCCTTATTCGCTGCAAAGCAGAGATTATCATTCTGAAATCTTAGGTTAACCTTAACGAGGCTTTGTTGAATAAATCAGATTTCGGGTAAGTCTCCCCCGTAGCGGGTTGTGTTTTCAGGCAATACGCACGCTTTCAGGCATACCTGCTTTC
>NZ_JBMKGW010000049.1:0-2501 GCF_049237125.1 Enterobacter cloacae complex sp. GYL001
CCTCGATCACGTTATTGAGATACTTCACCTGCCGGTGGGCCGTCTCCCGGTCCAGCTTTCCTTCGCGCTTCAATTCGGTGATCGCTGCACCATAGCTCGGCGCTTTGTCGGTATTGAGCGTGGCAGGCTTTTCCCAGTGCTTCAGGCCTCGCAGGGCCTTGCCCAGGA
Source organism: Enterobacter cloacae complex sp. GYL001 (assembly GCF_049237125.1). Taxonomy (NCBI): domain Bacteria; kingdom Pseudomonadati; phylum Pseudomonadota; class Gammaproteobacteria; order Enterobacterales; family Enterobacteriaceae; genus Enterobacter; species Enterobacter cloacae complex sp. GYL001. The sequence continues at coordinate 169 of NZ_JBMKGW010000049.1, forward strand.
ACCGCTTCGCTGCCTTGGCGCTGCGGGTCGGCGACAGGTAGAAATCGATCGTGTCGCCCCGCTTGTCGACTGCCCGGTACAGGTAGGTCCACTTGCCCCGCACCTTGACGTAGGTTTCATCCAGGCGCCAGCTCGGATCAAAGCCACGCCGCCAGAACCAGCGCAGCCGCTTCTCCATCTCCGGGGCGTAGCACTGGACCCAGCGATAGATCGTCGTATGGTCGACCGAAATGCCGCGTTCCGCCAGCATTTCCTCAAGGTCGCGATAGCTGATCGGATAGCGACAATACCAGCGCACCGCCCACAGGATCACATCACCCTGGAAATGGCGCCACTTGAAATCCGTCATCGTTCCGTCCGTCCAATCTCCGCCAAGCATGCTCAAGCTTCACGATTTTTGCAACAGAGCCCACACGAGTATTGAGCATAGTCGAGATTGGTGCAGATCACTTCTGATATTGAACTGTCAGGAGCTGGCTGCACAACAGCCATTACGCCCAATCAACTGGTGCAGTCGTCTTCTGAAAATGACAATCCAGTTAGGGTATAGCTCAACCTGACATAGAAGCAAAAACTCAACCACCTTCTACCAACTCTCCGAACAGCTCCTTGACCTTTGTTTTCGCATCAGCAAGTGCAGTTCTGCCTTGTTCAGTGATGTCATAAACACGCCGTTCACGTCGCCCGGTGCGTTCGTGGCGTGAGGTCAGATAGCCTTTTTTTTCCAGGCCGTGCAGCATCGGGTACACGGTGCCAGCGCTCATCTCGTAGCCGTGTCGGCGTAGCTCTTCGATGATCCCCAGCCCAAAGACAGGTTCCTCGGCTGCATGGTGAAGGATGTGCAGGCGGATCAAACCGCCGTAGAGGTCTTTGTCAGTCATTTTTTGTGCCTCACAGAGCGACGCTCAACAGCCACCCAGCTGCACCGCTACCGAGGACAACCAGCCACGGCGGGAGCTTCCAGAACATAAGTGCGACAAGGGCAACTAATGCCAAGCCGAAGTCTTGCGGCTGAAAGATGGCGCTAGTCCATACAGGCTGATACAGCGCGGCCAGCAGCAAGCCGACTACAGCGGCATTGATCCCGGCCAGCGCAGCTTGGATGCCTGTATTGCGGCGCAAACGCTCCCAAAATGGCATTGATCCGACGACCAGCAAGAACGAGGGCGCGAAGATAGCCAGCAGACACACAATGCCGCCGATCCAGCCCGACGGGGCGGTGTTCATCGAGGCACCAAGAAACGCGGCGAACGTGAACAAAGGGCCGGGCACCGCTTGAGCTGCCCCGTACCCCGCGAGAAAGGATTCATTGTTGACCCAGCCGGAGGGCACCACTTCGGCTTGCAGTAATGGCAGCACAACGTGACCACCGCCGAACACCAGTGATCCGACACGATAGAAGGAATCCACCATTGCCATGGTTTGACTTGGCATCAGTTCGGCCAACACCGGCAGGCCAATCAGCAAGACAAAGAACAGCGAGAGCCAAAGCACGCCGGCCCGGTGACTGACCGTGATAGGTAGGGGGTCATGCTCAACAACTTTCGCTGGCTTGAACAATAACCGGCCTGCGATGCCTGCGATAGCAATCACGCCAACCTGTCCCCACGCGGACGGCACAAGTAAAACGACGCAGGTAGCAATTGCCATGATGGTGACTCGCAGCCCATCCGTGCATAGGTTACGCGCCATGCCCCATACTGCTTGAGCGACCACGGCCACAGCCACCACTTTTAAGCCATGCAACGCGCCCTGCGAGACGTAATCGCCATAGCTGGAGATGCCGAGCGCAAAAAGGATCAAGGCTATGGCAGACGGCAGCGTGAAGCCAGCCCAAGCAGCCAGCGCCCCGCTGTATCCAGCCCGAGACAGTCCTACCGCTATGCCGACCTGGCTGCTTGCAGGCCCTGGCAAGAACTGACAAAGCGCGACCAAGTCAGCATAGCTCCGTTCGGAGAGCCAGCGCCGCCGTGTGACAAATTCGGCGCGGAAGTAGCCCAAGTGCGCAATGGGGCCGCCAAAAGATGTCAATCCAAGCCGCAGAAAAATAAGAAAGACCGACCATGGTCTGCTGTCATCGGTAGGGTTATTCGTCATACTTTCGCCTTCATGATCTGCAACGAGTTGATCAATAATAAGCGAAATTCGATAACGAAATTCGATATAAATCTAGAAAAAAATACCTCTATGTGTACTACGCAGTTTTAGCTGTGGCTTTCACAGGAGCACGCTTACTTACGGCTTAGCGTGCTTTATTTAATGAGATGGTCACTCCCTCCTTCCCAGTACTATGCTGAGGACAGGCTTTCATTCGGAGAACCATCATGGAAAAC
>NZ_JBMKGW010000050.1:0-2409 GCF_049237125.1 Enterobacter cloacae complex sp. GYL001
GCAGCCCGTCGTTGCCTGATGGATCCAACCCCTCCGCTGCTATAGTGCAGTCGGCTTCTGACGTTCAGTGCAGCCGTCTTCTGAAAACGACAAACGATGTCAGCCAATAAGTTGTTGTAATAATCGACAAGTGTTTGTTGCAACTCGCCGTCCTGTAAGACTGCATTATCAGTCTGATTCAGGGCGGCTATGGTGTCATTTATACACCATAAACCGATGACGGCTGCACGTAAATCTGTGGATGCTCTTGATGGCGATTCAACGTTTGCTGTCCCACGCATGGCGACAGCATTGTTTAGCCCAGCAATAATCCCATTATAAGTTGGGGGGAGGGGCTCCGACAACTGCAAAGCTATCTTTTCTGTATTGTTTTGGATGTCGTCCGCAAGAATGGTATTCTCGATCAGTTCTCGAGCCAATAATGATGTTTCGAAGCAGACGGCCAACACCGTCTGCTTCGTTTCTGGTTCTTGTTCTTCCACTGCCAGCGCGTTACTGATTGTTACGCACGTAAGTAGCAAAGTGAATGCGCTCTTGAGTCTCATCAACGGTTGCCTCCACAGTCTCGCTGGCACTGGAATCAATGTGAAAATTGTTCTGGATCGGATCAACAGGAATAAATCGATCACAGTCGAACTCTCTTGGAATTATGGTCATGTGCAGTTTCGTTGCTGATGAAAGAGCTTGAATGTACAACTTCTCCCCACCAATGACAGCAATGCGTTGATCGGTATTCTCATACAGGTTGATCACAGCACGAAGATCAGGAACGACAGTAGCGCCTATGACATCTTCTTGTTTTAACGTCGAGGAGATCACGAACGATTCGCGTTCGGGGAGAATTCCTTTCTCCTTGATTCGCTCCTCGGCGCCATCCTTTTCTAACTGCATGTCACGCATGTCAGTATACGTGTGTTTCCCCATAACGCACACGCGGATCTCTTTAGAAATCCGCGTAAATCGCGCCATGTCTTCTTTGCATTTCCATGGAATCTTGCCGCCTTTCCCGAATCCCAACTTAGAATCCACAGCGACTATTAGCTCAAGTTGTGGGTGACTCATTAAAACTCCAAACCAGTCGATGCTGGTTGTTCCAGATATTGCTTACGGAAGGTGGCCAGATCAATCAGTTTGATATTTGCCTTTCCGCTGTTGTTGAGATCGTGCACTTTCTTCAATTTGCCGGAAGATCCGGAAGTGGATGCCGCGATCACCATGGTGGTCTTCGACGAGACTGATGATTGCACTTCACCACCCTCAGCTTCAATCAGCTTCTCCAAGGCCGCGTCACGAAAACCGGTGATCACGATCTTCTCACCGGTAAAACGATCCCCCGAAGTGACCTGCTGTTTGAACCCGATGATTGATTGAATCTTGTTGAATAGCTCGGCATGTTCAGCCATACCTGCAAGCACTTTTGCGGCAGTTTTGTAGCTGAATTTGTCGACGCTAACGATCTGCTCTTCGGTGATGGCATTGAAATCATCCAAGGTCTTAATATCCAAGCCTTCACACAGAGCTTTCATCTTGCGGCGCCCAACGCCGCGCCCAAAGTGGGGCATCGACCCCAACCAAACCGACAGGGGAACACTACTGGGTATAGGAAGTATAAACCACCTTTTTGCTCCTCATCCGAAGTATCTTACCTGAAATTCCCTCACTCGTTTACCGCTCAAGCCCCAATTTTAACTGCCGGTCCAGCCTAAACCGCTCTAATAAGGTTCGATTTGGCGGTAAAATCTCTAGCCTGATAGCTCGAGAGATACAAACTGCCCCACCGCCCCGTTTAAAAGTTGGCAGTGTTGAGCAGTGTTGGATTTGGGGTCGTCAGTCAAAGAGACGACTCTGTGATGGATCGAACAGGCTGGGAGTCAGTGGCGGCGCTCGTTCTGGTGGCAGCTCACGCTGCTTGGCGGCATTCGCCTTGGCTGTTTTCTGTTTCAGATGCTTGAGAATCTGCTCAATGACCTTCGGATCTTCGATGCTGGCAATCACTTTGACGTGACCGCCGCAGTGTTCGCAGACTTCAATATCAATATTGAAGACTCGCTTGAGGCGTTGCATCCAGGTCATGGCGCGGTGGCGCTCTGCAGGACTCTTGTCACGCCAGTTAGTATCGAGACCTTCCGATTTGTCGGGCTTCTTGCCCCGCTTGGCGGGTGTTACTTGAACTCGGTGTTTGCTGTTCGGTGCAAAGACGCCGTGGAAGCGTGTGAGGTTGACTCGCGGCTTAGGTACCAACGCAGCGAGTTTGGCGATGAAGTCCAGCGGCTCGAAGATCACATGGGTGGTGCCATTGCGGTACGGAGTTTTGAGGGCACTGTTGCAAATAGTCGGTGGTGATAAACTTATCATCCCCTTTTGCTGATGGAGCTGCACATGAACCCATTCAAAGGCCGGCATTTTCAG
>NZ_JBMKGW010000051.1:0-2047 GCF_049237125.1 Enterobacter cloacae complex sp. GYL001
AGAACCTTGACCGAACGCAGCGGTGGTAACGGCGCAGTGGCGGTTTTCATGGCTTGTTATGACTGTTTTTTTGTACAGTCTATGCCTCGGGCATCAAGGCGAGCTCAGAGACCATGGAAAGCATGTTCTCGGACTTACGTAGCAACTCGTTTCTTTTCGCAGGTTGAGCCACCTCCGCGCTTCATCAGAAAACTGAAGGAACCTCCATTGAATCGAACTAATATTTTTTTTGGTGAATCGCATTCTGACTGGTTGCCTGTCAGAGGCGGAGAATCTGGTGATTTTGTTTTTCGACGTGGTGACGGGCATGCCTTCGCGAAAATCGCACCTGCTTCCCGCCGCGGTGAGCTCGCTGGAGAGCGTGACCGCCTCATTTGGCTCAAAGGTCGAGGTGTGGCTTGCCCCGAGGTGATCAACTGGCAGGAGGAACAGGAGGGTGCATGCTTGGTGATAACGGCAATTCCGGGAGTACCGGCGGCTGATCTGTCTGGAGCGGATTTGCTCAAAGCGTGGCCGTCAATGGGGCAGCAACTTGGCGCTGTTCACAGCCTATCGGTTGATCAATGTCCGTTTGAGCGCAGGCTGTCGCGAATGTTCGGACGCGCCGTTGATGTGGTGTCCCGCAATGCCGTCAATCCCGACTTCTTACCGGACGAGGACAAGAGTACGCCGCAGCTCGATCTTTTGGCTCGTGTCGAACGAGAGCTACCGGTGCGGCTCGACCAAGAGCGCACCGATATGGTTGTTTGCCATGGTGATCCCTGCATGCCGAACTTCATGGTGGACCCTAAAACTCTTCAATGCACGGGTCTGATCGACCTTGGGCGGCTCGGAACAGCAGATCGCTATGCCGATTTGGCACTCATGATTGCTAACGCCGAAGAGAACTGGGCAGCGCCAGATGAAGCAGAGCGCGCCTTCGCTGTCCTATTCAATGTATTGGGGATCGAAGCCCCCGACCGCGAACGCCTTGCCTTCTATCTGCGATTGGACCCTCTGACTTGGGGTTGATGTTCATGCCGCCTGTTTTTCCTGCTCATTGGCACGTTTCGCAACCTGTTCTCATTGCGGACACCTTTTCCAGCCTCGTTTGGAAAGTTTCATTGCCAGACGGGACTCCTGCAATCGTCAAGGGATTGAAACCTATAGAAGACATTGCTGATGAACTGCGCGGGGCCGACTATCTGGTATGGCGCAATGGGAGGGGAGCAGTCCGGTTGCTCGGTCGTGAGAACAATCTGATGTTGCTCGAATATGCCGGGGAGCGAATGCTCTCTCACATCGTTGCCGAGCACGGCGACTACCAGGCGACCGAAATTGCAGCGGAACTAATGGCGAAGCTGTATGCCGCATCTGAGGAACCCCTGCCTTCTGCCCTTCTCCCGATCCGGGATCGCTTTGCAGCTTTGTTTCAGCGGGCGCGCGATGATCAAAACGCAGGTTGTCAAACTGACTACGTCCACGCGGCGATTATAGCCGATCAAATGATGAGCAATGCCTCGGAACTGCGTGGGCTACATGGCGATCTGCATCATGAAAACATCATGTTCTCCAGTCGCGGCTGGCTGGTGATAGATCCCGTCGGTCTGGTCGGTGAAGTGGGCTTTGGCGCCGCCAATATGTTCTACGATCCGGCTGACAGAGACGACCTTTGTCTCGATCCTAGACGCATTGCACAGATGGCGGACGCATTCTCTCGTGCGCTGGACGTCGATCCGCGTCGCCTGCTCGACCAGGCGTACGCTTATGGGTGCCTTTCCGCAGCTTGGAACGCGGATGGAGAAGAGGAGCAACGCGATCTAGCTATCGCGGCCGCGATCAAGCAGGTGCGACAGACGTCATACTAGATATCAAGCGACTTCTCCTATCCCCTGGGAACACATCAATCTTACCGGAGAATATCGTTGGCCAAAGCCTTAGCGTAGGATTTCGCCCTCTCCCGCAAACGACCCCTATGGTGCAGCGATCACCGAATTGAAGCGCGAAGGAAAGCTGGACCGGGAGACGGCCCACCGGCAGGTGAAGTATCTCAATAACGTGATCGAGG
>NZ_JBMKGW010000052.1:0-1943 GCF_049237125.1 Enterobacter cloacae complex sp. GYL001
CAAGCAGCAAGCGCGTTACGCCGTGGGTCGATGTTTGATGTTATGGAGCAGCAACGATGTTACGCAGCAGGGCAGTCGCCCTAAAACAAAGTTAGCCATATGAACTCGGAATCAGTACGCATTTATCTCGTTGCTGCGATGGGAGCCAATCGGGTTATTGGCAATGGTCCTAATATCCCCTGGAAAATTCCGGGTGAGCAGAAGATTTTTCGCAGACTCACTGAGGGAAAAGTCGTTGTCATGGGGCGAAAGACCTTTGAGTCTATCGGCAAGCCTCTACCGAACCGTCACACATTGGTAATCTCACGCCAAGCTAACTACCGCGCCACTGGCTGCGTAGTTGTTTCAACGCTGTCGCACGCTATCGCTTTGGCATCCGAACTCGGCAATGAACTCTACGTCGCGGGCGGAGCTGAGATATACACTCTGGCACTACCTCACGCCCACGGCGTGTTTCTATCTGAGGTACATCAAACCTTCGAGGGTGACGCCTTCTTCCCAATGCTCAACGAAACAGAATTCGAGCTTGTCTCAACCGAAACCATTCAAGCTGTAATTCCGTACACCCACTCCGTTTATGCGCGTCGAAACGGCTAACCATTCCGTCAACGGGACGCCAAAATGCTGCGCATTTTGGTTCCCTCCGCTGCGCTCCGGCTCTCGTTACGTCCAACGTTAGCACCACTGAAACCCAGCTTTATTTAGCTCATGTTTATTCAAACGGCATTTAGCTTTTCAGGCGTTATTCAGTGCCTGTTTTGCCTTTTTTCCGGGCTTCGCCTGCATGGGCTGCGCAGGTTTTCAGTCTTTTTGGCCTCTAGCCCTTGCGTAGCAAGCGCAAGCAGCTATCGTTTTTGCAGTGCTGTGCCGCCTCGGTGGCGCAGCGTTTTTTCACGGTTAGCGCCCGTCGCCAAATTCAAGTTATCCGTTTTGGCTTCTGGTTCTAACATTTCGGTCAAGCCGACCCGCATTCTGCGGTCGGCTTACCTCGCCCGTTAGACATCATGAGGGAAGCGGTGACCATCGAAATTTCGAACCAACTATCAGAGGTGCTAAGCGTCATTGAGCGCCATCTGGAATCAACGTTGCTGGCCGTGCATTTGTACGGCTCCGCAGTGGATGGCGGCCTGAAGCCATACAGCGATATTGATTTGTTGGTTACTGTGGCCGTAAAGCTTGATGAAACGACGCGGCGAGCATTGCTCAATGATCTTATGGAGGCTTCGGCTTTCCCTGGCGAGAGCGAGACGCTCCGCGCTATAGAAGTCACCCTTGTCGTGCATGACGACATCATCCCGTGGCGTTATCCGGCTAAGCGCGAGCTGCAATTTGGAGAATGGCAGCGCAATGACATTCTTGCGGGTATCTTCGAGCCAGCCATGATCGACATTGATCTAGCTATCCTGCTTACAAAAGCAAGAGAACATAGCGTTGCCTTGGTAGGTCCGGCAGCGGAGGAATTCTTTGACCCGGTTCCTGAACAGGATCTATTCGAGGCGCTGAGGGAAACCTTGAAGCTATGGAACTCGCAGCCCGACTGGGCCGGCGATGAGCGAAATGTAGTGCTTACGTTGTCCCGCATTTGGTACAGCGCAATAACCGGCAAAATCGCGCCGAAGGATGTCGCTGCCGACTGGGCAATAAAACGCCTACCTGCCCAGTATCAGCCCGTCTTACTTGAAGCTAAGCAAGCTTATCTGGGACAAAAAGAAGATCACTTGGCCTCACGCGCAGATCACTTGGAAGAATTTATTCGCTTTGTGAAAGGCGAGATCATCAAGTCAGTTGGTAAATGATGTCTAACAATTCGTTCAAGCCGACCGCGCTACGCGCGGCGGCTTAACTCCGGCGTTAGATGCACTAAGCACATAATTGCTCACAGCCAAACTATCAGGTCAAGTCTGCTTTTATTATTTTTAAGCGTGCATAATAAGCCCTACACA
>NZ_JBMKGW010000053.1:0-1884 GCF_049237125.1 Enterobacter cloacae complex sp. GYL001
GAATAAGACAAAAGGCTGCCTCATCGCTAACTTTGCAACAGTGCCGCGCGACGAGCAGCAGCACCAGGAGCAGAAGCACGTCGAGAAAAAGCAACAGCAGATCGAGCAGCGCCCACGGCGGGCCGCTCGCATCGGATAAGTCGAAAAATCCGGCTAAAGTGGCCGAGCTGCACATCAGGCCGCGCGGTTTTCCTCCCTGATCGCCGGCGCGGTTTCTTCCTCCCTGAACCGCATGCAGACTTGCCGCCTCGGACACCCCGAGGCGGTTTTTTTTCGCCTCGCTCGAGCATCGCCGCATCCGACGATGCCGAGACGACCAGGCCGCGCACGTCGAGCTGCAGCATCGCCATTGCCGACGATGGCACCAGGTCGCCGGCGGTGGCCACCGACCTCGAGCTCGCATCGCCACATCCGACGATGCGCGCCGGCGTCGACCATCGCCAGGTCTGACGATGGCGGCCGCCCTGCCCTGGATCTCGCATCGCCATTTCTGGCGATGAGATCCACGGAGCGGCCATTTAGACCCGCCAATAACGACCCGGCCAAGATAAATCGCATGACGGCCTTTTTGGCCGGGGGTAGCATGACCGGACACTTTGCGTATGCCCAAAGGAGCCCGCAAGTATGCGCAGGACGAAGCCAGTAGCCGCGCCGATGGTGGCGCGGGTCTATCTGCGCGTCAGCACCGACGCGCAGGACTTGGAACGCCAAGAGGCGATCACTACGGCCGCGAAGGCCGCCGGCTACTACGTCGCCGGCATCTACCGTGAGAAGGCATCCGGCGCACGCGCCGACCGGCCTGAGCTGCTGCGCATGATCGGCGACCTATAGCCCGGCGAGGTGGTCATTGCCGAGAAGATCGACCGCATCAGCCGCCTACCTTTGCCCGAGGCCGAGCGCCTGGTGGCCTCGATACAGGCCAAAGGCGCAAGCCTGGCCGTCCCTGGCGTGGTCGATCTATCCGACCTGGCGGCCGAGGCCCAGGGCGTCGCCAAGATCGTGCTGGAAGCCGTGCAGATCATGCTTTTTCGCCTGGCCTTGCAGATGGCCCGCGACGACTACGAGGACAGGCGCGAACGCCAGCGCCAAGGCATTGAGTTGGCCCGCCAGGCCGGGCGGTACAAGGGCCGCCGTGCTGATCCGAAGCGCCGCGCCCAAGTTGTCGCGCTGCGCAAGTCCGGCTACAGCATCAACAAGACCGCCGAGCTGGCCGGGTACAGTGCGGCCCAGGTGAAACGGATATGGGCCGAGGTCAGCCAGGCCGAAGCGAAGCAGCACGGCGCGTTCGTGGAGGACGCATTGACGGAAGCCGATGCCCTGGCCGCTGTCGGCCAGGATGAGCGCCAGGAGGAAAGGGCATGAAGAAGCCGAACCAAGACGACGAGCCGTTTTTCATCACCGAGGAGATTGCGGCCGAAATGATCGCCGGCGGCTATGAGTTCGAGCTGCCGCCCATTCCTTGCACCATCCGCCTACGCGACGTGCTGGAGCGCATGACCGATGCTGAGCTAGCATTGCAGCCGGGCGAGATCGCCGACCAGGAGCGTGAACGCTGCCGGCGCAAGCCGTGTTCAACCTCATGATCTGGTCATGGTATTTTTCATGGCACTGAGCCTGATAGTTCTTGCAAATTGTTGTCACTAAAGGGTTTTGTGTGCTTGTTTACAATCGAGTGGGTATCGGAGACGAAGAAGGACAAGGTACATGCTGACCGATACCAAGCTGCGCAATCTCAAGCCCAGGGACAAACTCTACAAAGTGAATGACCGGGAAGGTCTCTATGTGGGGGTCGCCTCAGAAAACGGAATCTATGGTCACTCCCGTTTTTGCAACACCGATTTTGACGACAAGTTGGCTTGCTTGAATCTATCCGGCGTCTGAATG
>NZ_JBMKGW010000054.1:0-1739 GCF_049237125.1 Enterobacter cloacae complex sp. GYL001
AAAGGCCAGGATCTGAGCGTCAGCGGCACCAGCGCCAACCTGGCGGAAGGCACCGTGGTCACCGTGACCCTGAACGGTAAAAACTACACGGCGACAACTGCGGCAGACGGCACCTGGAGCCTGACGGTTCCGGCTGCGGATCTGGCCGGTCTCGGTCAGGCCAGTTACACCCTGAACGCGACGGCCACCAACGGCGTTGGCAACAGCGTGAGCAGTTCTGCGAACCTGCTTGTCGACACCGCGCTGCCAACCGTTACCATCAACACCGTGGCGGGGGACAACGTCATCAACGCGGCGGAAGTGGCGGCAGGCCAGACACTGAGCGGCACCGTGGCGAATGCCGAAGCGGGCAACACCGTGACCGTGACTATCGGCGGCCACAGCTACACCGCAACGGTGCAGAATAATCTGTCCTGGTCCGTCAACGTGCCGTCTGACGTGCTGACCGCACTCGGCAACGGCAGCCTGAGCGTGACGGCGACCGTCACCAACGGCCACGGCAACACCGGCACCGGCGAACGCGAGATCGCTATCGACGCTAACCTGCCGGGCCTGCGCGTGAATACCGTGGCGGGTGACGACGTGGTCAACACCATCGAGCACGCGCAGAACCTGATTGTTTCAGGCTCCAGCGACGGGCTGGCGCCGGGCACGGCGCTGACGGTTACCGTCAACGGTAAAGATTACGCGGCAACGGTACTGGCAGACGGCACCTGGAGCGCGGCGATCCCGTCCGCCGACGTGAGCGCGTGGCCGGAAGGCACCGTGAAAATCAGCGTTACCGGTGACAGCGCGGCGGGTAATCCGATCACCATCAGCCACGACGTGACCGTGGATCTGACTACCGTTGCCATCAGCATCAATGCGCTTGCCACCGACGACGTGATTAACGCGGCGGAGAAGGGCGCGGATCTGGTGCTGTCCGGTGTGACCACCAACGTGGAAGCCGGGCAGACCGTGACCATCAGTCTGAACGGCAGGATCTACACCACCACCGTGGACGACAGCGGCAACTGGACTTACACCGTGCCGTCAGCGGATCTGGCTGGCCTGAAGGATGGCGACGCCAGCGTGCAGGTGAGCGTCACCAACGTGAACGGCAACAGCGCCTCGGCGGGCCGTGAGTACAGCGTGGATGCTACCGCGCCGTCCGTGACCATCAACACGATTGCCACCGACGATATCCTGAACGCCACGGAAGCTCAGTCAGACCTGGCAATCTCCGGCACCAGTACCGCCGAAGCAGGCCAGACGCTGACCGTATCGCTGAACGGCAAAGATTACACCACAACCGTCAGCGCGAACGGCAGCTGGACGCTGAACGTTCCGGCGGCGGATCTGGCAGGATTAACCGACGGCAGCGTGACGGTCACCGCCTCAGTCAGCGACAAGGCGGGTAACCCGGCGTCGGTTGACCACACCCTGACGGTGGACGTCACCGTACCTGCGGTGACCATCCACACCGTTGCAGGTGACGATGTGATTAACGTGGCTGAACACAATCAGGCGCAAATTATCAGCGGCTCCGCCACCGGCGCGGCGGCGGGCGACACCGTCACCGTCACCATCGGCGGCCAGTCGTACACCACCGTGCTGGATGCGGCGGGTAACTGGAGCGTGGGCGTTTCGGCGAATGTGATTTCAGGCCTCAGCGACGGCAGCGTGACCGTCACTGCGTCAGTCACCGACGCGGCGGGCAATACCGGCAGCGGCACGCATAATGTGACCGTCGATACCGG
>NZ_JBMKGW010000055.1:0-1648 GCF_049237125.1 Enterobacter cloacae complex sp. GYL001
TCGGTTTGGTAGACAGCAATGGTTACGTGCCTGTGTCACTGGGAGGTACGGGTAGCAACAGGGGGGCCGCAATTGGTGTCAACATCGATGGAACCTTATCTTCTACTGGCTGGTTTAATGATATTTCAACCAACCCTTCCACAATAGGTTCTGCCCGAATAACTGATGATAATGTATGGCGGAGCTATATTTCTGTTCGCCATCGGAACGGTTCTAATGCGGCCTCAGGAGGAGATAGTGCGAATTACGGATTTATGCTGGTCGATGAAGCAATGTCAGCTCAGTCAGCCGCAAATATCACAATTCGTAAACAGGCAGGCGGTACGTGGCTTTCACCTGTCAAATTATATTCAACGGGTAATACGACTAAAGCAAGTGATGGCACCCTAAAGGCGGCCTCACCTGTTGCTCGCATTGTTAATTCTCAGGAACAGAACCAGCGCACGGATATATCCGAGGATGGTTTTGCATGGTGCGGCTGCGGTACTGCGAACACCGAAGCTGAAGGAATCAAAATTTCCCGGGTCGATGTTGGTGTTTATGTGCTGAGAGGTTCGGCAGGCCTGGCGTCAGAGGGATGGCAGTTACTGCCGCCAATGGACCCAGGCGGCATGGGAGAGCTTGGGATTGTTGAAGCAGAGCAGGCAGAAAGCGGTGGGCTGACTATCCGCCTGTTTAAGCGAAAATACATGCTGAGCGATGAAGGGGAGATCGTCAAAACAAAAGGGGAACCGATGGACGAGCCGGTGAACAGCTGGATCGATGTTCGCTTGGATATGCCTGATGATTCTGCCTTTAATCAGATGATCAATCAGAAACTTCAGCCATAGCTGCACGCTGATTCCAGATACTGTTTTGCGGCATCTCTACACGGACACTGACAAACTGATCGGCCGGAATATCGGCCGGTTCGCCATCCACGAAACCTTCCCGTGAGTTCCTCGCAAATATCGGTGCTGACGGGTATTCCCGGTGGAATGTTTTCACGAGCACTGATCCGTCTGCATTAACCTCATAGTCAAGCCAGATTAGGGCCTGCCCATTACGATCTTTAGGGATATCGAAGCCACCATCAATCCCACCCCACGCCGCATCTGAATTCATACCCATGCAGCCCTCGATCAGATACTCTCCGGCTTTTATGCGAGTTACGGTACAGCCCTCTGATTCGTTATTAGTTTCAAACGAACCGTCTGCATACAGTTTAACTACTGGGGAAGCTGCTTTTAACGTGCCGTCACTAGCTCTGGTAGTGTTACCAGTGTCATAAACTCGTAACCATGGAAGGAATGAGGCGCTTTCTCTTGCCCTCCACCACATACCCTGGTTTCCTCGTCCCCCAAGCTGAAAGCAGTAGGATGAATCGGAACTATGAGCACAGTTTATCCCCATAAACACAGCAGTAGCTGAGGGACCGTCATAAGGGCTACTTAAAAATCGGCCATCGATAGCTATATCCCAGCCAGCACTACTATTACCCGGCCCGCCCAAGCCAAAATCTCCCCGGGATAACATCTGTCCTGTCGAGCTGTAAGCATCCCGTGTCGCGCTACTTCCTAAACCGAGGTTTGTGCGAGCGTCAGCGACATTCGTTGCCCCGGTCCCGCCCTGCCCAATCGGGATAGCTCCATTACTCCCCTTCTGCGCC
>NZ_JBMKGW010000056.1:0-1597 GCF_049237125.1 Enterobacter cloacae complex sp. GYL001
GCGTTAGATGCACTAAGCACATAATTGCTCACAGCCAAACTATCAGGTCAAGTCTGCTTTTATTATTTTTAAGCGTGCATAATAAGCCCTACACAAATTGGGAGATATATCATGAAAGGCTGGCTTTTTCTTGTTATCGCAATAGTTGGCGAAGTAATCGCAACATCCGCATTAAAATCTAGCGAGGGCTTTACTAAGCTTGCCCCTTCCGCCGTTGTCATAATCGGTTATGGCATCGCATTTTATTTTCTTTCTCTGGTTCTGAAATCCATCCCTGTCGGTGTTGCTTATGCAGTCTGGTCGGGACTCGGCGTCGTCATAATTACAGCCATTGCCTGGTTGCTTCATGGGCAAAAGCTTGATGCGTGGGGCTTTGTAGGTATGGGGCTCATAATTGCTGCCTTTTTGCTCGCCCGATCCCCATCGTGGAAGTCGCTGCGGAGGCCGACGCCATGGTGACGGTGTTCGGCATTCTGAATCTCACCGAGGACTCCTTCTTCGATGAGAGCCGGCGGCTAGACCCCGCCGGCGCTGTCACCGCGGCGATCGAAATGCTGCGAGTCGGATCAGACGTCGTGGATGTCGGACCGGCCGCCAGCCATCCGGACGCGAGGCCTGTATCGCCGGCCGATGAGATCAGACGTATTGCGCCGCTCTTAGACGCCCTGTCCGATCAGATGCACCGTGTTTCAATCGACAGCTTCCAACCGGAAACCCAGCGCTATGCGCTCAAGCGCGGCGTGGGCTACCTGAACGATATCCAAGGATTTCCTGACCCTGCGCTCTATCCCGATATTGCTGAGGCGGACTGCAGGCTGGTGGTTATGCACTCAGCGCAGCGGGATGGCATCGCCACCCGCACCGGTCACCTTCGACCCGAAGACGCGCTCGACGAGATTGTGCGGTTCTTCGAGGCGCGGGTTTCCGCCTTGCGACGGAGCGGGGTCGCTGCCGACCGGCTCATCCTCGATCCGGGGATGGGATTTTTCTTGAGCCCCGCACCGGAAACATCGCTGCACGTGCTGTCGAACCTTCAAAAGCTGAAGTCGGCGTTGGGGCTTCCGCTATTGGTCTCGGTGTCGCGGAAATCCTTCTTGGGCGCCACCGTTGGCCTTCCTGTAAAGGATCTGGGTCCAGCGAGCCTTGCGGCGGAACTTCACGCGATCGGCAATGGCGCTGACTACGTCCGCACCCACGCGCCTGGAGATCTGCGAAGCGCAATCACCTTCTCGGAAACCCTCGCGAAATTTCGCAGTCGCGACGCCAGAGACCGAGGGTTAGATCATGCCTAGCATTCACCTTCCGGCCGCCCGCTAGCGGACCCTGGTCAGGTTCCGCGAAGGTGGGCGCAGACATGCTGGGCTCGTCAGGATCAAACTGCACTATGAGGCGGCGGTTCATACCGCGCCAGGGGAGCGAATGGACAGCGAGGAGCCTCCGAACGTTCGGGTCGCCTGCTCGGGTGATATCGACGAGGTTGTGCGGCTGATGCACGACGCTGCGGCGTGGATGTCCGCCAAGGGAACGCCCGCCTGGGACGTCGCGCGGATCGACCGGACATTCGCGGAGACCTTCGTCCTGAGATCCGAGCTCCTAG
>NZ_JBMKGW010000057.1:0-1586 GCF_049237125.1 Enterobacter cloacae complex sp. GYL001
CTGAAAATGCCGGCCTTTGAATGGGTTCATGTGCAGCTCCATCAGCAAAAGGGGATGATAAGTTTATCACCACCGACTATTTGCAACAGTGCCCTGTTTAGAGTACTATATGCGCCTGCAACAGTGGGCCACCGAAAATATTAAAAAACTGCTTTATCTCGCGGGGGATGACGCGGTGATTAATTACGGGAAAATGCGGCTGGAATTTTTGCAGAAAGCACTGGCGCAGGATACCTCCGGTGACTTCTGCTTTCGTGTGCTGCATCCGGAAGTGTCTGGCCCGCCGGATATGAAAAAGGCTTCCGCCGGGTACCGTGACTTTATTATCGGTAACAGAGCGTTGCTGGATCTGGTGAATTCAGCCGGTGAAGGGGCTCCGGTTGCGCATTATTCCGCTGATGAAATTCAGTCATTATTTTCGGCACAAATACAGGGGTCGGTGGATAAATACGGCGATAGTTTCCTGACGGATGATCCGTATGTGCTGGCGGAAGACAAGCTGCAAACCTGTCAGATGGAAATTGATTTAATGGCGGATGTGCTGAGAGCACCGCCCCGTGAATCCGCAGAACTGATCCGCTATGTATTTGCGGATGAGTGGCCGGAATAAATAAAACCGGGCTTAATACAGATTAAGCCCGTATCGGGTATTATTACTGAATACCAGACAGCTTACGGAGGACGGAATGTTACCCATTGAGACAACCAGACTGCCTTCTGATTATTAATATTTTTCACTATTAATCAGAAGGAATAACCATGAATTTTACCCGGATTGACCTGAATACCTGGAATCGCAGGGAACATTTTGCCCTTTATCGTCAGCAGATTAAATGCGGATTCAGCCTGACCACCAAACTCGATATTACCGCTTTGCGTACTGCACTGGCGAAAACCGGTTATAAGTTTTATCCGCTGATGATTTACCTGATCTCCCGGGCTGTTAATCAGTTTCCGGAGTTCCGGATGGCAATGAAAGATAATGAACTGATTTACTGGGAACAGTCAGACCCGGTCTTTACTGTCTTTCATAAAGAAACCGAAACATTCTCCGCACTGTCCTGCCGTTATTTTCCGGATCTCAGTGAGTTTATGGCGGGTTATAACGCGGTAACAGCAGAATATCAGCATGATACCAGGTTGTTTCCGCAGGGAAATTTACCGGAGAATCACCTGAATATATCATCGTTACCCTGGGTGAGTTTTGACGGATTTAATCTGAATATCACCGGAAATGATGATTATTTTTCCCCGGTTTTTACAATGGCAAAGTTTCAGCAGGAAGGTGACCGCGTACTATTACCTGTTTCTGTACAGGTTCATCATGCAGTCTGTGATGGTTTTCATGCAGCAAGGTTTATCAATACACTTCAGCTGATGTGTGATAACATACTGAAATAAATTAATTAATTCTGTATTTAAGCCACCGTATCCGGCAGGATTGGTGGCTTTTTTTTATATTTTAACCGTAATCTGTAATTTCGTTTCAGAAGGCACTGTTGCAAAGTTAGCGATGAGGCAGCCTTTTGTCTTATTCAAAGGCCTTACATTTCAAAAACTCTGCTTACCAGGCGCATTTCGCCCAG
>NZ_JBMKGW010000058.1:0-1455 GCF_049237125.1 Enterobacter cloacae complex sp. GYL001
GCCTCGGGTTGTACTGACCCCAAAAAGTTGGACAGTTAAACACGAGGCACATAGGTCTGGGTTCGATATTCAATTGGACTCAGACCTTTTAATTTCAGGCTAATTCTTCTGCTGTTGTAGTAGTCAATATATTCCGTAACAGCATCCTTCAGTTCGCTTATATTACTGAACTCGTCAAGATAAAAACACTCCGACTTTAAGGTTCCAAAGAAACATTCCACGACTGCATTATCCAGACAATTGCCTTTTCTGGACATGCTCTGTGTAATGCCTTGTTCTTTAAGGATGTTTTGATACCTTCTCATACGATACTGCCATCCCTGGTCAGAGTGCAGAATAGGATGCTCGTGAGGCTTAAGCTTTTTGAATGCCTGATCGAGCATATTCTCGACCATGTTCATCACAGGTCTTTCCGACAGGCTGTAAGAAATAACTTCGTTGTTGAAGAGATCTATTACTGGAGACAAATACAGCTTTCGCCCATTGACTGCAAATTCAGTAACGTCGGTAACCCACTTCTCGTTTGGCCGTGTAGCCTTGAAATCCCTTTGGAGAACATTGGGGGCGGTTTGCCCTACCTCTCCTCTGTAGGAGCTGTATCGCTTGACCTTAATCGCTGCCTTAAGCGAGAGGGTTCCCATCAGGCGCTGAACGGCTTTATGGTTAATCCGTTCCCCGTCTCGATGGAGAGACAACGTTACCCTACGGTATCCGTAACGACCTTTATTCTCGTGATAAATCTCACCAATACGCTTTTTAACATCCGCATACTTATCAGGCTTGCTGAGAGCCTTTAGATGGTAATAAAACGTACTGCGCGGTATCTCCGCTGCCTTGAGAAGCTCATCAAGAGGGTAAAACTGCCTTAGCTCGTTGAGTACTTTCACTTTTTCGCGGGATGAGCTAAGGCTTTCAGCTTTTTTAGATACGTAAGCCGCATTTCAAGGAATCGAACTTGTCTTTCAAGATCCTCAATACGTCGGTCTTTCGACAGCTCCAATGCTAACGCCGCTTTTTCTGGATCAACTGACATTGTAATGTTTCTTTTGGTGCCGATCTTGAGTGCGCGTAAACCAGCTTCTCCGTGCTCCTCATAGACTTTCAGCCACTTGGCTACAGAACCACTACCAGCAAGCATAAAGTGAGCAGCAGCCTGATTGAGGGACATCTGCTGCTCGGTCACGGCTTTCACGACCTTAATGCGCAACTCTGGATCAGCACTAACGCCTTTAGGTTTGGGAATTAAACCTTTTTCTCCATGTTTTTCATAGAGGGCAACCCACGTCCTGACCTGGGTTCGAGGCACACCAAAACGTGCAGAGATGATCCTGTAACCATCATCAGTTGTGAAGTAGTGATTCACGACTTCAAGGCGCTTTTCGAAGGGGTATTTTGGCTTTGACATATCAGGGACTATTCCATTTCATCGTCCAACAAAATGGGTGCAGTACAGGT
>NZ_JBMKGW010000059.1:0-1222 GCF_049237125.1 Enterobacter cloacae complex sp. GYL001
TTGACCTGCCCCCAGGATTAGATACAACGCTCACTTAGTAATGTCGGATCCTTCACTATCAGAATTACCCTTTCTCCAGCCCGCCGCAAACTCAGACGGCGTCTGATAATTCAGCGTGGAGTGCGGGCGGCACTCGTTATAATCCTGACGCCATTCACTGATGGTTTTCCTGGCATGGCTGACGTCGCTGAACCAGTGTTCATTCAGGCATTCATCGCGAAAGCGTCCGTTAAAACTCTCAATAAATCCGTTCTGTGTCGGCTTGCCGGGCTGAATGAGCCGTAGCTCCACGCCATGCTCAAAGGCCCATTGATCGAGCGCGCGGCAGGTAAACTCCGGGCCCTGATCGGTTCTTATCGTCGCCGGATAGCCACGAAACAGCGCAATGCTGTCCAGAATACGCGTGACCTGCACGCCTGAAATCCCGAAGGCAACGGTGACCGTCAGGCACTCCTTCGTGAAGTCATCCACGCAGGTCAGGCACTTGATCCTGCGACCGGTGGCCAGCGCATCCATGACAAAATCCATCGACCAGGTCAGATTCGGCGCTGCCGGGCGGAGCAGCGGCAGACGTTCTGTTGCCAGCCCTTTACGACGACGTCTGCGTTTTACGCCGAGTCCACTCAGATGGTAGAGCCGGTATACTCGCTTGTGATTAACATGAAGCCCTTCGCGGCGCAGCAGCTGCCAGATGCGGCGGTAACCAAAACGCCTGCGCTCCAGCGCCAGTTCGGTGATGCGCCCGGATAAATGCGCATCCGATGCCGGACGCTGCGCTTCGTAACGGCAGGTCGACAGGGACAAACCTGTCAGCCTGCAGGCACGACGTTGCGACAGACCGGTCGCATCACACATCAACACCACGGCTTCGCGCTTCTGGTCTGTCGTCAGTACTTTCGGCCCAGGGCCACCTGAAGCGCCTCCTTATCCAGCATGGCTTCGGCCAGCAGCTTCTTGAGTCGTGCGTTCTCTTCCTCAAGCGACTTCAGGCGCTTAACCTCGGGCACCTCCATGCCGCCATACTTTTTACGCCAGGTGTAAAACGTGGCATCGGAAATAGCGTGCTTGCGGCAGAGTTCCCGGGCGGATACCCCGGCTTCAGCCTCGCGGAGAATACTGATGATCTGTTGGTCGGAAAAACGCTTCTTCATGGGGGTGTCCTCATGTGGCTTATGAAGACATTACTAACATCGCGGTGTGTTAATCAACGGGGAGCAGGTCA
>NZ_JBMKGW010000060.1:0-908 GCF_049237125.1 Enterobacter cloacae complex sp. GYL001
CTGAGAGATCCCCTCATAATTTCCCCAAAGCGTAACCATGTGTGAATAAATTTTGAGCTAGTAGGGTTGCAGCCACGAGTAAGTCTTCCCTTGTTATTGTGTAGCCAGAATGCCGCAAAACTTCCATGCCTAAGCGAACTGTTGAGAGTACGTTTCGATTTCTGACTGTGTTAGCCTGGAAGTGCTTGTCCCAACCTTGTTTCTGAGCATGAACGCCCGCAAGCCAACATGTTAGTTGAAGCATCAGGGCGATTAGCAGCATGATATCAAAACGCTCTGAGCTGCTCGTTCGGCTATGGCGTAGGCCTAGTCCGTAGGCAGGACTTTTCAAGTCTCGGAAGGTTTCTTCAATCTGCATTCGCTTCGAATAGATATTAACAAGTTGTTTGGGTGTTCGAATTTCAACAGGTAAGTTAGTTGCTAGAACCCATGGCTCCTTTGCCGACGCTGAGTAGATTTTAGGTGACGGGTGGTGACAATGAGTCCGTGTCGAGCGCTGATTTTTTCGGCCTTTAGAGCGAGATTTATACAATAGAATTTGGCATGAGATTGGATTGCTTTTAGTCAGCCTCTTATAGCCTAAAGTCTTTGAGTGACTAGATGACATATCATGTAAGTTGCTGATAGGTTTCCAGTTTTCCGCTCCTAGGTCTGCATATTGTACTTTTCCTCTTACTCGACTTAACCAGTACCAACCCAGCTTCTCAACGGATTTATACCATGGCACTTTAAAGCCAGCATCACTGACAATGAGCGGTGTGGTGTTACTCGGTAGAATGCTCGCAAGGTCGGCTAGAAATTGGTCATGAGCTTTCTTTGAACATTGCTCTGAAAGCGGGAACGCTTTCTCATAAAGAGTAACAGAACGACCGTGTAGTGCGACTGAAGCTCGCAATACCATAAGTCGT
>NZ_JBMKGW010000061.1:0-893 GCF_049237125.1 Enterobacter cloacae complex sp. GYL001
CTGTCAATCCGGTGTGTGGAAGGGTACAGGCATAACCGAGGGTAATTACACTGTTCTCGGGACATTTAAAGGTTCTTACTCCGGTACGAATAATACAGGAAAGCAATATCGCCTGTACGTAACAGGCGGCAATCCACCTAGCAAAAAAATCAACTATGGAGATGCTGATAACTGCGTTAATACATACTCGCTCGTCGCTGAAGTTGGGGGGCTGTACGTTGCAAGAGATTTAAATGGCAACTCTCAGTGGCAAAAATCAGGGACAGTGAACTTTGAAGTCCCGGATGGGTCTTCATTTTCTATTGTCTCAAATGGAATGATGTCTTACGGCTGTGACTACGGATCGTTCACTGTCTTTCGTTTCCAATAACCTTGACAGTCTGATATGAGAAATGTGCTGGTTGTGTAACGTGTTGCAGATTATTTACCTGTACTCTGTCGTCTTAGCTTACCAACAGTCAAACTCCACAACTCTGAATGTTAGTGGGATTTAGCGATAAATAACGGCAGTTAAGCAGCCTTTTGATCAGTGGTAGGTGACGAGATTGAAACTCCCAGGTGAGCATCCGTAAGAGGGTAAGGGGTTTGACGTTACACTAAACGTCGATCCCGCTGGGATAATGAAGTTTATAGTTCCGGATTTACTCCAATCTGAGTTAGCGGTACCAGCCGATGTAATGATACGTCCGTCAACCATACCTTTAAGATCCCATGTATTACGGCAATTGTCACCGTCTTTAATTCCTCTATCTATAGTGGAAACGCCGCCGGAAGCGTAAACCGTCATCGGGCGGCCAGTATCGTTAACCGATGTGTAAGTGGAAACAAATGCCCCTAGCGAAGAGTAACTACCGTTATAAATGGAGCCGGAAATCCACACACCGGATTGACAG
>NZ_JBMKGW010000062.1:0-888 GCF_049237125.1 Enterobacter cloacae complex sp. GYL001
GTTCCATCGATGTTGACACCAATTGCGGCCCCCCTGTTGCTACCCGTACCTCCCAGTGACACAGGCACGTAACCATTGCTGTCTACCAAACCGACCTTTATTCACCCGCATCAGCAGTCATGGCCAGCTCTGCTGCTCTGATTTTTTGGTTGTATAAAGAATCGGCAGGCATTTCGACGCGCACGGACACGAACTGGTCGCTAGGAATGTCGACAGGATCACCGTCACCCACGCCTTCCAGTTCGTTTCTGGCGAATGCAGGCGCATCAGGGTGAGTACGATGATAGGTTTTTACCAGTACCGAACCATCGGCGTTAACCTCATAATCCAGCCAGATAAGCGGTTGCTTGTTGCGATCGGTAGGGATGTCAAAACCTCCATCGATGCCGCCCCATGCTGCGTCTGAGTTCAGCCCCTGACACCCTTCCACCAGATATTGGCCTGTGACCAGACGGGTTACAGTGCAGCCCTCCGATTCGTCATTCGTCCGGTATGAACCATCGGAAAATATTGCCACCACTGGCGATGCAGCTTTCAATGTACCGTCGCTGGCGCGGGTCGTGTTGTATTCGCTATAAAGCTTAACCCAACCCCTCCAGCCATTTGCATCCTTCACGTTGAATGCAAGGGTAGTGTTATCAGCCTGAAGAGCTTGCATTGCGGAGGTGGCATATCTACACATGACGAGAACAGGCGCGTACGGGTTAAAGAAATTAACTCCCGTAGCGCCACCGCCAGCGTAAATGCCACCTTTTTCAATGGTCTTAAAATCAGTAGTCAGGGGCAACCAATCCGCGCCTATCCCAAACTGCCCTACAGTTAGCACACCATCAGCAGGGTAAGTCTCGTTGGACCGCGCATTAAGTATGGCTGATGTTCCTAAACCGA
>NZ_JBMKGW010000063.1:0-830 GCF_049237125.1 Enterobacter cloacae complex sp. GYL001
TTGAAGGCGCGCTGAAAGGTCTGGTCATACATGTGATGGCGACGCACGACACCGCTCCGTGGATCGGTCGAATGCGTGTGCTGCGCAAAAACCCAGAACCACGGCCAGGAATGCCCGGCGCGCGGATACTTCCGCTCAAGGGCGTCGGGAAGCGCAACGCCGCTGCGGCCCTCGGCCTGGTCCTTCAGCCACCATGCCCGTGCACGCGACAGCTGCTCGCGCAGGCTGGGTGCCAAGCTCTCGGGTAACATCAAGGCCCGATCCTTGGAGCCCTTGCCCTCCCGCACGATGATCGTGCCGTGATCGAAATCCAGATCCTTGACCCGCAGTTGCAAACCCTCACTGATCCGCATGCCCGTTCCATACAGAAGCTGGGCGAACAAACGATGCTCGCCTTCCAGAAAACCGAGGATGCGAACCACTTCATCCGGGGTCAGCACCACCGGCAAGCGCCGCGACGGCCGAGGTCTTCCGATCTCCTGAAGCCAGGGCAGATCCGTGCACAGCACCTTGCCGTAGAAGAACAGCAAGGCCGCCAATGCCTGACGATGCGTGGAGACCGAAACCTTGCGCTCGTTCGCCAGCCAGGACAGAAATGCCTCGACTTCGCTGCTGCCCAAGGTTGCCGGGTGACGCACACCGTGGAAACGGATGAAGGCACGAACCCAGTGGACATAAGCCTGTTCGGTTGGTAAGCTGTAATGCAAGTAGCGTATGCGCTCACGCAACTGGTCCAGAACCTTGACCGAACGCAGCGGTGGTAACGGCGCAGTGGCGGTTTTCATGGCTTGTTATGACTGTTTTTTTGTACAGTCTATGCCTCGGGCATC
>NZ_JBMKGW010000064.1:0-531 GCF_049237125.1 Enterobacter cloacae complex sp. GYL001
TATGGCCTGTGGTCGATTCCCGATGATGCCTACTGGAAACCACATACTGACGATCTTCAGTACGATGGGACATGGTGCCCATCAATTCACATGCCACGCTGGGCCAGTCGCATCACGCTGGAGATTACCGGCGTTCGTGTTGAGCAATTGAATGGCATCAGTGAAACGGATGCGGAGTCTGAAGGAATAGACATGGAGGCACTTTATGACTCCCAGGACTGTTACGACTGCATTGCAGACAACAATATGACCGGGAGACCAACGGCGATAGGCGCATTCAAGTACCTGTGGGAATCCATCTACGGCGAAGAAAGTTGGAAGGCCAACCCATGGGTCTGGGTAATCGAATTTAAGGTGGTTCCCAATGTTCAGGATAATCCAGCCTAACACCTGGTACGCCGATGATTTCGGCGCGCCATGCAAAATACTCCGCGCCACCCACGAAGTCATCCACTACATCCGCAACGGCCGCACCTGCATTGCCAGCATGGGCCGCTTTCAGCATGATTTCGAGCCGCTAACCAAAGCACA
>NZ_JBMKGW010000065.1:0-524 GCF_049237125.1 Enterobacter cloacae complex sp. GYL001
GCTGAAAATGCCGGCCTTTGAATGGGTTCATGTGCAGCTCCATCAGCAAAAGGGGATGATAAGTTTATCACCACCGACTATTTGCAACAGTGCCCCCGAACGGACGTTAGATTTCGAGTTCTAGGCGTTCTGCGATGAAGGTTGGATCCCAGCCGGGATTGAAAGTGTCGACGTGGGTGAATCCGAGCCGCTCGTATAGGCCACGCAGGTTCGGGTGGCAGTCGAGCCGCAGCTTGGCGCACCCCTGCGTTCGCGCGGCATGGCGGCAAGCCTCGATCAGCGCGGAGCTGACACCCCGGCCCGCATGTGTCCGTCGCACCGCGAGCTTGTGCAGATATGCGGCCTCCCCCTTGAGGGCGTCGGGCCAGAACTCGGGATCCTCGGCCGACAAGGTGCAACAGCCGACGATGCCGTCGCTGCAACTCGCGACTAGGAGCTCGGATCTCAGGACGAAGGTCTCCGCGAATGTCCGGTCGATCCGCGCGACGTCCCAGGCGGGCGTTCCCTTGGCGGACATCCACGCC